>JBJTCD010000026.1:0-96791 GCA_046091665.1 Hyphomicrobiales bacterium | reverse complement strand
AGCTTTGTTATGCTGTTGACCCGCGGCCCGGACATCCTCTCGGCGCACACGACGAATTTTCTTTGCCGCGAGTCAGAGAGGATAGCGAAAAGGGTCGCGCTCATTTCGCGGCCGTCATTTTGACGATCGAAGACATGGATCTCTTATGGCTTGGCGCCGCAGGCAACCGCCGCGCGTCTTATCGATTTGCGAGCAATAAAATTGAAGCACGCTGGATGGTGCCTTAGGCGTTATGCGCGGCGCGAAGGCGGGCAAAGCCCGCCTCAAGATCGGCCTTTAGATCCTTTGTGTCCTCAAGACCAATTTGGATACGCAGCGCCGGACCGCCCGGATTCCATTTCGTCGCCGTGCGATAGGTCGCGCAATCAAACGGAACAATGAGGCTCTCAAAGCCACCCCACGAATAGCCCATGCCGAAGAGCGCCAACCCATCAAGCATGGCTGCAACGGCATTTTGTGAGGCGGGCTTCAGAATGATCGAGAAAAGTCCAGATGAGCCTGAAAAATCACGTTTCCAGATTTCATGGCCGGGACAGTCTTCAAACGCAGGATGAAGAATTTTTGCAACTTCTGGTTGCGCTTTCAACCAATGCGCCATTTCAAGTGCGGCGCGTTCTTGTTCTTTGAGGCGCAACAACATCGTGCGCATTCCACGAAGTGCGAGGAACATGTCTTCGGGCCCCGCGCAAATCGCCATCGCATCATAAGTGTCACGCAAATTTTTCCATGTGCGTTCATTCGCCGATACGAGACCAAGCAAAATATCCGAATGGCCTGAGAGATATTTTGTGCCCGCTTCAATGGCGAGATCGACACCTTTTTCATGCGGTGAGAAAAAGAAGGGCGTTGCCCATGTGTTGTCCATCAACACAACCGCACCGCGATCATGCGCGACGCGTGCGATGCCTGGCACATCTTGCACTTCAAAGCTTTGCGAGCCGGGAGCTTCTGTGAAAACTGCTTTTGTATTCGGCTTAAAAAGCGAAGCGATGTCTTCGCCGATCATTGGATCGAAATAAGTTGTCTCGACGCCAAATCGTTTCAGTAAACCGTTGCAAAAAACACGCGTGGGCCGATACACGCTATCAGTAACAAGAAGATGATCGCCCGCTTTCAAACAGGAGAGCAGTGCAACGGAAACTGCAGCCAATCCGGAAGGAACACAGACTGTTCCGGCGGCTTTGGCAATTTCGGTCCATGCCATTTCGAGCGCGTCGCTCGTTGGCGTTCCTTGAGTGCCATAAATATAGCGTCCTGTTCGATTGAGCAGGACTTCCATCGTTGGCGACAGAACGGTTGAGCCACGGTAAATGGGCGTGTTGATGAAGCCATGTTGCTCTGACGGGTCACGTCCCGCATAGACGAGCTTGGTGCGGTCGGCGAGGCGCGAAAACGCTTCTTGCGTCATTTTGTCTTTCATGGCGGGGCCTTTTCTTCCAAATTTTGGGCATAGGGCAGGTATTTTGTTCTTACGGTCAAGATTTTGTCATGAATTTTTTGTGGGGGGTGCGTATTTTCCTTGACCTGACCCTCCAGTTCAAAATTTAATGTCTGCTATGCCTGAGGGGCATGGATTGGGCAGCGCGTGTGGCGCGCTCAAAACTCTGGAGGACTAAATGAAGAAACTGATCGCTGCGGCCATTGTGGCTGCTGCCAGTGTCGGCCTTGTGTCTGCAGCGTCTGCCGGCACGCTCGATAATGTGAAGGCCAAGGGACAACTCGTCTGCGGCTCGAACCCGGGAACAGCCGGTTTCGGTGTGCCGGATCAGAAGGGTAACTGGACCGGTCTTGACGTTGATTATTGCCGTGCAATCGCAGCGGCGATTTTCAATGACCCGACCAAAGTCAAGTTTGTTCCGCTTTCATCGAAGGATCGGTTCACCGCACTGGCTTCCGGCGAAGTCGATGTGTTGATCCGCAACTCGACCTGGACCATGTCGCGTGAATCAACGCTCGGCATCATCTGGGCTGGCGTGAACTTCTATGATGGTCAGGGCTTCATGGTGAACAAGAAGCTCAATGTGAAGTCTGCCAAGGAATTGAACGGCGCATCGATCTGCGTGCAACAAGGCACAACGACCGAATTGAACCTCGCCGATTATTTCCGTTCCAACAAGATGGAATATAAGGTTGTCACATTCGGTACTTCGGAAGAAGCGTTGAAGGCTTATGACTCAGGCCGTTGCGACAGCTATACGACTGACCGTTCGGGTCTTGCTGCTGACCGTCTCTCGATGGCGAAGCCTGATGATCACATCATTCTTCCAGAAGTGATTTCGAAGGAGCCGCTCGGCCCCGTCGTTCGTCAGGGTGATGACCAGTGGTTGAACCTCGTGAAGTGGGTGCATTATGCACTGGTCACAACCGAAGAACTCGGCATCACATCAAAGAATGTTGATGAGCAGCTGAAATCCGACAATCCGGAAATCAAGCGCGTTCTTGGCACCGAAGGTAAGTTCGGCGAGTCACTCGGCCTGTCGAATGCTTGGGTTGTTCAGATTCTGAAGGGCGTCGGTAATTACGAAGAAATCTTCGAACGTAATGTTGGCCCCAACACACCGATCCAGCTCGCTCGTTCGTCGAACGCGCTCTGGTCGAAGGGTGGCCTGCAATACGCACCGCCGATCCGCTAATCTAAAACACCGGCGGGACTTCAGGGTCCCGCCGGATTTATTTTCACTCCTTAAAATCAGGCGGTATGAAATATGAGTGTCGGCGTTGAGGGGCGTCCGTCAGACTCGAAGGTCGTATTTTACAACGACCCCAGACTCCGCAGCCTGTTTTTTCAATTTTTGCTTTTGGCAGCGATCGTCGCGCTCTTTTGGTTTGCGTATGACAATACGGTTAGCAATTTAAAGAAGCGCAATATCGCACAAGGTTTTGCGTTCTGGGATGTCGAAGCCGGTTTTGATATCAGCCAGACATTGATTTCTTATAGTGCTGCATCCTCTTACGGCCGCGCCTTTTGGGTGGGGCTTCTGAACACGATGCTTGTGTCGCTTGTCAGTATCTTTTTTGCGACCATTCTCGGTGTGATTGTTGGGATATTGCGGTTGTCGAAAAACTGGCTCGTTGCCAAATTGGCGATGGTCTATGTTGAAATCTTTCGTAACGTGCCGTTGCTGCTCATCCTCTATTTCTGGTATCGCGGCGTTTTGGGCCTTTTGCCCGAGCCGCGTGAATCCATAAAATTGCCGGCGGATATTCTATTGAATACGCGCGGGCTTTTGATGCCGAAGCCGATTTTCGCGGAAGCCTTTATCTATCCCCTTATTGCGTTTGTAAGCACCGTGATTTTGGGCGCCGTTCTTTTCTGGTGGGCGCGGCGCGTTCAGGCGCGGACGGGCAAGCGACCAAATGCGGGATTGTTTTCAACCAGCATGATCATCGGTGTGCCGTTAATTGTCTTTTTTCTTTCCGGATCACCTTTGAGCTTCGACGTGCCGGTGCAAGGACGATTTAACGCCTCAGGCGGCATGACGCTTCCTCCTGAATTCGTTTCGATGGTGATTGGCTTAACAACCTATACCGCGGCCTTTATCGCGGAAAATGTGCGCGCGGGTATCGTTGCCATTTCCAAAGGACAGACGGAAGCCGCGCAAGCTTTGGGCCTCAGTCACGGGCAGACCATTCGCCTGGTGATTATGCCACAGGCACTACGCGTGATCATTCCTTTGCTCAATAGTGAATATCTGAGCCTGACCAAAAACTCGTCTTTGGGTGTTTCGATTGGGTATCCCGATCTTGTCAATGTGTTTACCGGAACAGTTCTCAATCAAACAGGGCAGGCAGTCGAAATGGTGTCTGTGACCATGCTTGTCTATTTGACGCTCAGTCTTTTGACGTCCGCCTTCATGAATTGGTTTAACCGCCGCGTGGCACTGGTGGAGCGCTGACATGAGTGGTTCGACGGAATTAAAATTTGTCCGCTCGCAGTTTAGCGATGCTTTGCCGCCCCCGATGCGCACATCGGGTATTGTTCACTGGGCGCGTGAAAATCTTTTCTCATCCGTGTTCAACACAATTCTCACGCTTCTCATTCTCTATGGTCTCTTTCAAATCATTCCGGGAATGATTGATCGCTTGATCATCGATGCTGTGTGGACCGCTAACAGCAGCAAAGATTGTAATCCCGAAGTACTGGGCCAAACCGTCGGCGTCTGTTGGGGTTTTGTGAATGCGCATTGGGGTTATTTCATTTTCGGACAATATCCCGAGCAATTACGCTGGCGTCCGGAATTGTTTTTTGTGCTTGAAGCCATAGGCCTTGTTTGGCTCCTCGCACCGAGCATCCCGCGCAAAGATTGGGCGATGATTTATTTCTTCATCATCTTTCCGATCGTTGGATTTATTCTTCTGCATGGCTCTCCCTCATTGGGTCTGCCGGTTGTGCAAACCCATTTCTGGGGCGGTTTTCTCGTCTCTATCGTAATCGGCACGGTGGGCATCGTGATCTCGGTTCCGGTGGGGATTTTACTGGCGCTTGGTCGTCGTTCGCGCATGCCGGTCGCACGCACGGCGAGTGTTGTGATGATTGAATTCATTCGTGGCGTTCCGCTCATCACAGTTCTCTTCATGGCGAATGTGATGTTCCCGCTCTTTGTGCCTGAAGGTTGGCGTCCGGATCCGCTGTTGCGCGTGCTTGTGGGCGTCGCGCTCTTCTTCTCGGCCTATATGGCAGAAACTGTGCGTGGCGGATTGCAAGCGATCCCGCGCGGTCAATATGAGGCCGCTCAAGCTTTGGGGTTAAGCTATTGGCAAATGATGGTGAAGATCATTCTGCCACAAGCGCTCAAAATTGTTATTCCGGGGATCGTGAATAATTTCATCGGTCTTTTGAAAGACACAACGCTTGTCGCCATCGTCAATATCTTTGACTTCCTCAAAGTGATTGAAGCGGCGCTTAACAATCCGGTGTGGCGATTGTCGCAAATGCCTTTCGCGGGCTATCTCTTTGCCGCAATCGTCTATTTCATTCTCTGCTACGGAATGGCGCGCTATTCGATGTCTGTCGAAAAGCGTTTGGCCACCGATCATCGACATTAGGGAGTTCTGATTATGGCAGCCGAGGCGTCCCTCAATCTGAAACCCGGAAAATTGACGCATGAGAATGCGATCGAAATCAAAGGCATGAACAAATGGTTCGGGGCCTTTCATGTTTTGCGCGATATTGATTTGACGATCAAACGTGGTGAACGTGTGGTTGTGTGCGGACCGTCCGGTTCAGGCAAGTCGACTTTGATCCGCTGCATCAATCGTTTGGAAGAGCATCAAAAGGGATCGATCATTGTTGATGGGACCGAACTTACCGCGGACGTGAAAAAGATCGATGAAATCCGCCGCGATGTCGGCATGGTGTTCCAACATTTCAATCTCTTTCCGCATTTGACCATTCTTGAAAATCTGACCCTCGCGCCGATTTGGGTGAAGAAGCTTCCGAAGAAGGAAGCCGAAGACATCGCGATTCATTATTTGAAGCGCGTCAAGATTCCCGAGCAAGCGCTCAAATATCCGGGTCAGTTATCCGGCGGTCAGCAACAGCGCGTGGCGATTGCGCGTTCGCTCTGCATGTCACCCAAAATCATGCTGTTTGATGAACCAACATCAGCGCTTGATCCGGAAATGGTCAAAGAAGTGCTCGATACAATGGTGTCACTCGCAGAAGACGGGATGACGATGATTTGCGTGACCCATGAGATGGGCTTTGCGCGCCAAGTCGCCAATCGCGTGATCTTCATGGATCAAGGACAAATTGTTGAAGCCAATGTGCCGGATGAATTCTTCAAGAATCCGCAACATGAGCGGACGAAACTCTTCTTGAGTCAGATTTTGCATTGATATTTGGTGAGTAGCTTAATCGTCATCATGGTTAGCCGCGCCGAAAGCGCGTGTCGAACAACGTGGTTTTTTTTAAGTCCTTCGACACGCCGCTACGCGGCGGCTCAGGATGAGGATGAAACATATGCGAATAAGTTTCCCTCCCCTGTAGGGGAGGGTGGAAAACGCGAAGCGTTTGACAGGTGGGGGTGAATAGCGGTTCGTGAAACGAACAAAACGATCCGGTGGATCGTTTTGAGCGATGAGCGCGCGGAGCGCCGGACCATCTCTATTGTTAGCCCTTCGCTTGCGCTTCGGGCGTTCGTCATTCGAAAAGCGTCACTGGTGCTTTTCGTTCTTGGCTCGCGCAAGAACCATTTCTCACCCCCCTCCGTTCGCTCCGCGAACACCTCTCCATGCAGGGGGAGGAAAACAAATTACGGCTCAGGATGAGGATGAAATTACACCCTACACCCTAATCCCTATCTACCTCTTCACCACGTCGCACTCGTCGCGTCCGCCCCATTCGGCCCATGAGCCGTCATAAAGAGCTTGAGCAGGCGTGCCCAATGTTTCAAGGGCGAGCGCGAGGATCGCGGCCGAGACGCCTGAACCGCAGCTTGTGATGACGGGTTTTGTGAGATCAACACCCGCATTCGTGAATGCGTTTTGTAATGAAGCGCTGTCAACAAGGGCGCCATTTTTCACCACTTCGCCGAACGGCACATTGAAACTTCCGGGCATGTGACCGGATTTCAAACCGGGACGTGGCTCGGGCGCATCGCCTTTGAATCGATCCGCTGGACGTGCGTCAACAATCTGCGCGGATTTATTCTGCAAACAGGACTTGATCGTGGCGAGATCGGCCACTGCGGCAGCGTCAAATTTTGCGTTGAATTGTTTTACCGCTCGTTGAGCGGGTGCATTCGTCCAAGCGCGGCCCTCGGCTTTCCATTGTGGCGCGCCGCCTTCAAGAAGTGAAACATGCGCGGCGCCCATGACTTTGAAAGTCCACCACACGCGCGCAGCCGCAAACAAACCCGCGCCGTCATAGACAATAATATGGTCCTTATCCGAAATGCCCATGACTCCGACGATGTGCGAAAATTCATCTGCGCTCGGCAACATATGTGGGAGATTTGTTGATTTATCCGCCACCGCGTCGATATCGAAATATTGCGCATTTGGAATATGGCCTTCCGCAAATTCTTTTTTGCCATCACGATTCATCGTAGGCAGATACCAGCTCGCATCGATGATGGCGACATCGGCATCATTCAAATGTGCAGCGAGCCATTCGGTTGAAACAAAAGGAGAAGCGGTCATTGTGAAGTCTCCTTAAACAAGGGCGATGCGCACGCGACGATTGATCTTGCCTTTTTTCTCGATCGCCGTCACTGCGACCGCGCCAATCTCGCTGGTGTTCTTCACATGCGTTCCACCGCAGGGTTGCAGATCAAGTCCTGCAATATCAACAAGGCGAACACGACCCGTACCCATGGGTGGTTTCACCGACATGGTTTTGACGAGCGAGGGATTGGCTTCCAATTCTTCGTCAGCAATCCAGCGATAAGTCACGTCAGCATTTTGTGAAATGCGACGCATGAGTTCAGCTGTGATCTCGTCTTTGTCTTGGCCAGCGTCTGGAATATCAAAATCAAGACGCCCATCGCCATCACCGATTGAACCGCCCGTTACAGGATAGGGCAGCACCGTTGTTAGCACATGCAGCGCTGTATGAATGCGCATGCGTTTCAGCCGAATGTCCCAATCGATGGCTGCCAAGACTTTCTCGCCGATTTTCGGGAGCGCGTCGTCTTCTTGAGGCACATGCACCACTTGCGATTTGTCTTCGCCATAAACCGTTGTTGCGATTTTTGTTACCGCACCATTTGAATGCGTGATGGTTCCGATATCACCAGGCTGTCCGCCGCCTGTCGCGTAAAACACGGTGCGATCAAGAATGATCCCGTTACGCTCATTGACCGCGACAATGGTCGCTTCGCATGATTTTAAATAGGCGTCGTCGCGGAACAGTAATTCGGTCGGCATGTTATAAGAAATCCGGCTTGATGGAAGATTGATTAGTCAACCATGCCGGAACAGGAAGATTCTTGGAACGCAAAAATTCAGGGTTCAGCATTTTGGAGGCGTAGCGGCTCATGCCGTCGCAAAGTATCGTTACGATTGTGTGGCCGGGGCCGAGATGTTTCGCCAAGCGGATCGCACCTGCGATATTCACGCCTGAAGAACCGCCAAGCGAGAGACCTTCTTGTTCCTGCAACTTAAAGACGACCGGGATCGCTTCGTCGTCAGGAATTTGAAACGCGACATCGATCGGAGCGCCTTCAAGATTTTTCGTGATGCGGCCCTGGCCAATGCCTTCGATGATGGAGGAACCCTCAGATTTCAATTCGCCATGCGTATAGAAATTATAGAGTGCGGCGCCCATCGGATCGGCGAGGCCGATTTTGATTTTGGGGTTTAGGGCTTTAAGACCGAGGCCCGTGCCCGCAAGTGTTCCGCCGGTACCAACCGCGCAAATAAAGCCATCCACTTTGCCATCGGTCTGGTCATAGATTTCCTGAGCCGTTGTCCTTTGATGGACTTCGCGATTGGCGACATTGTCGAATTGATTGGCCCAGATCGCGCCGCCTTTTTCAGATGCAGCGAGTTTCTCTGCCAAGCGGCCTGAGAGCTTCACATAATTATTGGGGTTCGCATAGGGCACAGCGGGGACTTCTATCAAAGTCGCTCCCATCTGTCTGAGCGTCGATTTCTTTTCTTCCGATTGCGTTTCGGGAATCACGATCACTGTTTTGAGGCCGAGCGCATTGCCGACCAGCGTCAGGCCGATGCCTGTATTCCCGGCCGTTCCTTCGACGATTGTGCCGCCTGGCTTTAGCGTGCCGCGTGTCATTGCATCTGAAATGATGCCCAAAGCGGCGCGATCCTTGACCGACCCACCCGGATTCATAAACTCGGCTTTACCAAGAATGGTGCACCCTGTTTCATCGGAAGCCCGTTTCAGGCGGATGAGGGGCGTATTTCCGATGGTTTCGAGGAGAGTTTGGGCAATGGCCATGGGGTCTCGGGGGTAAGATTGGCTGGGCGGGGCGCGTCTCAAATTGATAGATAGTGACGTTGAGGGAAAGCCGCAATCTCTCGAAATTATGTTCGGGGACGTGTCAATTTCCTGCGACAAATTGCGTTGTCAAAAAAAGAAAAAAGGCGTGATCCGCTCTTTTTCTTTCTTCGTAAATCCGGTAATTTTTAAGCAGAGAACCGGGTTTTGGCTATGAATGGGTTTAGTTCTGAGCGGGAAGGTGCGTTAAACGCCCTTTTGGCCGATTATGCGGCGGGTCATTTAAATCCCGCGCTCCATAGTTTGGTGGCGGCCCATCTTGAAATGAAGCCGGATAATCGTTCATTCGTCTCGACGCTAGAAGCGGCTCATGCCCGCGCCCTTGAAGATGAGGTGCCGGTTGATGTCGCCAATCGTCAAGCCTTTCTTGATCGTGTATTCGCCATTGGGGACCGTCCGGTTCCAGTGATGCTCAAGCGCAAGAATACGGTCATGCCGGATGCGCTTCACGCCTTTGTCGGCCGTGAGTTGGACGACGTGAAATGGCGTAGCGTGCTTCCGGGGCTCAAAGAATTCCGTATTTCCGATAAGGATACCGAGACGGAGGCGTCGCTTCTTTGGATCCGCTCCGGACGTCGTATGCCCGCGCACACCCATGAGGGTTCGGAAGTGACGCTTGTTCTCAAAGGCGCGTTTTCGGATAAATTCGGTCATTATGGTCGTGGTGATATCGCGATTGCCGATGGCGATGTTGATCATCGTCCGCGCGCCGATGATGATGGTGATTGTATTTGTTTTGCTGTGACCGATGCACCCGTGCGGTTGACCGGTTTCATCGGGCGTTTCTTGCAACGTTTTTCAGGTCATTGATATGAGCGGGCTTTACCGCGCGCGGCCTGAGGACGGGCTTGCGTGGGTGACAGGCGCGAGCTCCGGCATCGGTCGTGGAACCGCACTTGAATTGGCGCGGCGTGGTTTTCGTGTCCTTGCAACCGCACGTTCTAAAGACGCGCTCGATACGCTTGTCAGTGACGCATCGTCTCTAAAAGGCAGCATCATTGCGCGCACAGTTGATGTGACCGATGCAGCCCTACAAAAACAAGTCATAGATGAGGTTGAAGCGTCAGAGGGGCCGATCGTCTTGGTCTTTTTGAACGCGGGTATTTATTGGCCCATGCGCGCGCATCCTTTCGATGCAACATCCTTCAAGAAAATTTTTGATGTGAATGTCGGCGGCGTCATCAATGGTCTTGAAGTGATGTTTGATCGCATGACTGCGCGCGGACGTGGACAAATCGCGATCAATGCCTCCGTGGCCGGTTATATCGGGTTGCCGCGTGCCGCTGCATATTCGTCATCAAAAGCGGCATTGATCGTGATGGCTGAGAGTTTGAAGATTGAAACCGATGCGCTGGGGATCACACTTCAAGTCGTCAATCCGGGTTTTGTGAAAACGCCATTGACCGATAAAAATGATCACCCGATGCCCTTCTTGATGGAACTTGATGACGCCTCACGCGTGATTTGTGATGGCTTTGAACGCGCTGGTTTTGAAATCACATTCCCCTGGCAATTATCGCGCATTTTGAAATTTTTGCGTCTCTTGCCTTATGAGACTTATTTCTCGCTCATTCGCAAATCGACGGGATATCCGCCAAAGCGCTAATCATTTCGAATAGATGATTTGGCGGACGTCGATATTGCCTGTGCGGAATCCGGCTTCGCAATAAGCCAAATAATATTCCCACATTCTGCGGAAACGTTCATCAAAACCGAGCGGCATCAAATCAGGCCAAGCGGCGCGGAAGCGATCACGCCATTGCGCAAGCGTATCGGCATAATCTACGCCGAAAATGCGCTCGTGCTGAATCATCATGCCGACGCGTTCACCAAGCTGTTTCATAATGCCGGGTGAAGGGAGCATTCCGCCCGGAAAAATATAGCGACGAATGAAATCCATCTCGCGACGATAAGTCTCGAAGAATCGATCTTGAATCGTGATGACTTGCAAACCGGCTTTGCCACCATCTTTCAAACGTTCGGAAAGCGTGTTGAAATAGACAGGCCAGAATTGTTCACCCACCGCTTCAAACATTTCGATTGAGGCGATACGATTATAGAGCCCGCGTTCATCGCGATAATCTTGCAATTTGATTTCGACTTTTTCATTAAGCCCCGCATTGAAAATGCGCTTCTTCGCATAGTCGAATTGCTCTTGGGAAATCGTGAGTCCGGTGACACGGCATCCGATTTCTTTAGCGGCAAATTCAGCAAACCCACCCCAACCGCATCCGATTTCCAAAACGGAGTCATTGCTTCCAATTTTTGTTTCACGTGCGAGAGCCGCATATTTTGCCGTTTGCCCGCTTTGCAAATCTTTCTCGGGCGTTTCAAACAGGGCTGACGAATAGGTCATCGTCGGATCAAGCCATTGCGTGTAAAACGCATTGCCTAAATCATAATGGGCATGAATGTTTCGCTTCGATCCGGCCTTAGTATTACGATTGAGCCAATGACGGAATAATTGCCAATAGCGAATAAAGGGGCGGCCTTCGAGCATCATAGAAATCAAATGGTGATTAGCGGCAAAGAGTTGCAGAAACACCGTGAGGTCTTTCGCTTCCCATTCACCACGTAAGAAGGATTCAGCGACACCAATATCGCCACCCGTCATCATCCGTTTTGCGAAAGCATAATCATGGATGATCATCTCCGCATCTGGGCCTTTATGAGCGCCTTTGAATACAAAGCTACGACGATCAGGCAAGCGGAGTGTGAGGGAGCCATATTCAATCCGGCTCGCAAGTTTCACAGCTTGGCGCGCGATGAAGGGCAGCGTCGTCAAAACGCTTTCCAAAGTTTCGCGCGTCACTTTCACCGCCGGAGCGACATGATTGGCTGTATCAAGCATGGCATTCCCATTCCCGTATCAAGAACAAGCCGGTATGGGGCCGTTCCTATTTGTCACTGATCACGCTTGAGGGCGCAGGTGGCGCAGGACGCGCGCGCAGACGCAGACCTTTCATCCAAAGCCTGAGCGCCTCAATGTGAATTCCACCAATGATTTTGAGGGTGAGAAACGGGATCGTCAAGCAGAGCTGAAGCAGGGAACGGGTCGAAAAGGGTAAAAAACTCCCATGAAAACTCGCTGCCATAACCGGTTGCTCCTGCTCGGTGACCAGGATCCGGACGCCGATGGTCTCATCGGGCGGATGAATGCGGAAGCGATAAGCCATTTCAACCGGATTGAAGGGTGAAACAAAAAAGCGCTTGGCGCTCTCTTGGCGGATGCCGGCTTCGGTTTGCTCGCCCGGCTTTAAGGGGGCTACATAAGTGTGATGCTCGCCAAAAGTGTTGCGGACCTCATAGAGAAGTCCCACGAGCTGATCCCGATCATCATAAGCGAAATAGACACTCAGCGGATCAAACACATAGCCAAGAATTCTCGGATAGCAGAGGAGGCGGATGCGACCGCCCTCGAGGTGAAGGCCTGCTTCCTTGAAAAGCTGTCGGGCGTAAGTGGCCAGAGATGAACCATCGCGAGGACCATGATCGCGCTCGTAAACGCTCATCAGATTGAATTTATTGACCGAGAAAAAGGGGCTTTGGCGATCGATCTGATCGAGCGCGTCAAGATCAATAAGAAGCGAGAAGACGGAATAGGAAAAACGATGGCTGACCGGCCTCATGCGTTGATGCATGACCGGCCCGCGATAAAACGAGACCGGGCCGAATTCGAAAGCGTTGAGTTTTTGATTAATGTTCGTCTTCATTCGGCAGCCGTTGCAAGACGCGGGCGCATCGCCCAGTCCGGCAGGGCTCCGAAATGGGCCGCGACATCAAGTCCTGACATCAAACCATCTTCATGAAAACCATATCGCGTCCAAGCGCCCGCAAACCAACTCCGGTTTTTCCCCTGCAAGCGCCCAAGCTTTGGCTGCGCTTCAATGGCAGCAGCATCAAATTGCGGATGATCATAAGTGTATACGCCGAAAACGCTTTCATCGGCCGGAGGGGTCTGGGGATTTAATGTCACGAAAACGGGCCGGTCGGAATCGAGGTTTTGAAGTTTATTCATCCAATAGGTGACGCAAAGATCATCGGAGAGACCTTTGCCTTGGAGAACATTCCACGCGGCCCATGCGCGTTTGCGTTTTGGCATGAAGCGCTGATCGCGATGAAGATAGACTTTGTTCGGCTTATAGGGGATTGCGCCGAGCACCGCACGCTCTTCCGCAGTCGCATTTTCTCCCAGCATAGACAGTGTTTCATCTGTATGTGAGGCGAAGATCACACCGTCGAATGTTTCTTTTGTGCCATCGGACAAGGACAGTTGAACGGATTCAGCGTGACGTTCAACGTCTTTGACGCCAATACCCAATCGCAAACGATCTTTAAAGGTCGCTATCATTTTTTGGACGTAAATCCGGCTCCCTCCGCGAACGGTTCTCCATTCAGGGGCCACAAATCCGAGAAGATGATGATTGTTAAAAAAGGCGATGAAGGTTCGCGCCGGAAAATTCAACATCGCTTGCGTGGACATGGACCAGATCGCGGCGCCCATTGGCAATAAATAATCATTGCGGAATTTTTGCGAGAAGCGATGACGCAAGAGATAATCGCCGAGCGACACATCATCAAGACGATTATCTTTTAAATCTGATAAAGCCGTTCGATTAAAGCGCAAGATTTCGAACAACATTTTAAGATAACCGGGCGAAAACAAATTTGACCTTTGCGCGAATAAACCACCAACGGGATTTTTTGCGCGTCCACACCACTCAAAGCGACCATGATTTGCCGAGAGTGAAAAGCTCATATCGGAGAATTCGGTCTCAACACCGAGATGATCAAACAGAGATGTAAGGAGCGGATAATTCACTTCATTATAAACAATGAAGCCCGTGTCTACAGAGAGCGTCTTGCCGTCATAATCAATATCGACTGTTGCCGAATGACCGCCAGCGCGCGCGTCTTTATCAAAAACTGTGATCTCATGCGATGTGCAGGTGGAGAGCGCATAGGCCGCCGCATTTCCTGCAATCCCGGTGCCGATAACGGCTAGCCGCATTTTATCCCCGCTTTGTATGCGTAATGGCTTCATCATGGGCTTTAAGCTGATTCCTTCAAGGATTTATATGCATCTAAAGCACGAATTCGCGCTGCATCATGATCAACAATCGGTTTTGGATAGGTTTTGCCGAGAATTACACCCGCAGCTTCAAGTTCAAGAGGTTTGGCCGTCCATGGCGCATGGATGATGCGCGCGGGAAGTTTTTTCAATTCGGGCACGAATTTGCGTACATAATCGCCGTTCGGGTCAAATTTCTCACCCTGTAACATCGGATTAAAAATGCGGAAATAAGGCGCAGCATCCGCGCCGGATCCAGCAACCCATTGCCAGCTTGCGGGATTATTGGCGACATCCGCATCAACAAGCGTGTCCCAAAACCAGTCTTCGCCACGCCGCCAATCGATCAACAAATGTTTGACGAGAAATGAGGCGGTGATCATGCGCACGCGATTATGCATGAAACCCGTTTGCCACAATTCACGCATCCCCGCATCAACGATGGGGTAACCCGTTTCGCCGCGCGACCAGGCTTTAAATAGCTCTTCATCACGTCGCCAGGGGAAACGATCGAAGCTTCGTTGAACATTGGTGCGGGTTAAATCCGGTTCGTGAAACAAAAGATGATGTGCAAATTCACGCCACCCCAATTCGGATTGGAACACGCGCAAATCTTCCGATGAGGCGTGACTTTTACGAGTTGAGAGCGCGAGGTCTGCAGCATGCCACACTTGTTTGATCGATATTTCACCAAAGCGTAAATGGGGCGAAAGACGTGAAGTTGAAAGGCGATCAGGCCGATTGCGATCTTCAGCGTAGCCCTTGAAGCCAGTCTCAAGAAACTCATTGAGTCTCTTGATCGCGCCCGCTTCGCCCGGTGTCCATTCAGCTTTGAGGCCAGAGGACCAATCCGGTTTTTGCGGCAGTAAATTCAAGTCTTTTAGGGAAACAGCGCCGTTGATCTTTTTCACATCGAGTGACACGAGTTTCTTCGGTGCTGGTTCCGCCATCGCGATATCATGATCAAGTCGAGATGCCCGCCAATAGGGCGTAAAGACTTTCATCGGATTGCCAGTTTTTGATTTCACATCCCATGGCTCTCGCAAGAGAGCGCCGTTGAAACTTTTGACCGCGAGCCCCTTGGCTTCGTAATGCGACTTCAGTGTTTTATCAGCTTCCACCTGCAAAGGGTGATAACGGCGGTTCCAGAAGATCGTGCTGATCGAATGTTCCGTCACAAGTTTGTCGATGATTTTTGATGGTGTGCCTTTGAAGAGATGAAGCACGCCGCCGCGCTTTTCAATGTCATGCGCGAGTGAGGAAAGACTGTGATGTAGCCACCATTCAGAGGCGCCGCCAAGCGCACGGCCGCCGCCGGGCTTTTCGTCGAGAATATAAGCGAGGACCAAGGGCTTTTTTGACGCAACCGCGGCAAGAAGCGCCGGGTTGTCGGTCAGGCGGAGATCGTCGCGAAAGAGGAGGAGGGCGGCGTCACTCATAACCGGATCTAAACTCTCAATATTTGTAGTTTTTACGGTCTGAGGCGGAATTCGGATTGCATTAGCCCAAAAGAAGGACCGAAAAGGGCACTTCTATGGCAAATCGACCAAGTTTTAGGAGAAAATAAGGGTGGCTCCTCGAGCAGGACTCGAACCTGCGACCATTCGATTAACAGTCGAACGCTCTACCAGCTGAGCTATCGAGGATCACCTGAGGGGAGCCGATACATCAGACCGGACCTAGGACGCAAGTGGAATCGACCCCTTTTCCCGATCTCAGTGCTTGAAATGGTAAAAACAGATAACAAACCGATTTAAATTCCAGTTTTAGCGTCAAACTGATTGACCGGGCGCGCGGAGTGTCTGTATCTGTCCGGCATTCACCGACACGGGGCCTCGTGGCGGAGTGGTTACGCAGAGGACTGCAAATCCTTGTACCCCGGTTCGATTCCGGGCGAGGCCTCCATAAATTCGGGTCCGTAAGGCTTAGTCGAGTGTTTGTCGCTTAGGTTTGTTAGACCTGTTGCGTTGCTTTCCATGTGAAACTGCATAACTCGGTTGTTTTTACCCACCGCTTCCTTGCGGGGTAAGGGGCGACTCTCCTATATGCAGGTTATTAACCATATCCGACGTTTCAATCTGGCAGTATCATCATGATTTCCTCTCGCCCGCTTTTCACCTCTGTGGCGATCCTCGCCCTGACCCTCTCCATAGGGTCGGCGAATGCGGAAACAATCGAATCAGCTCTTGCGCGCGCTTATGCGAATAATGCTGATTTGAATGCTCAAAGAGCGAGTGTGCGCGCGACTGACGAACAGGTGCCGCGTGCGAAATCAGGCTATCTGCCGCGCGTGACAGCGCAGGCTCAGGGAGGGAAAAATAACAACGTCTATAATGGTTCGGAAGCCAATTTGACGCCGCGCGGATTGTCGCTCACAGTTACCCAAAATCTTTATAATGGTGACCGTACGGCCAATCAGATTAATGCTGCTGAGGCGGGCGTCCTTGCTGCGCAAGCCGGGTTGCGTCAAGCCGAACAGAGCATTCTTTTGAATGCTGCGACCCAATATATGAATGTTGTGCGTGACGAAGCCGTTGTTCGTTTGCGTACAGCCAATATTGGTGTTCTGAAAGAGCAGCTACGCCAGACGCAAGATCGTTTTCAGGTTGGTGAAGTCACTCGCACCGATGTGGCTCAGGTTGAAGCGCAACTTGCCGCAGCGGAAGCTGAATTTTCAACTGCGGAAACCAATCTCGCGGTGAGCCGTGCAGCCTATGGTCAGGTTGTCGGCGCTGAGCCTGTTGATCTTGCCGATGCCGAACCCGTTTCAAAGGGTCTGCCGGGTAGTTTGAAAGAGGCTCTCGCGGCAGGTGAGTCATCTCACCCACAAGTCCAAGCGGCGCGGCATGCGGTGGACGTTGCGGAAGCTTCGGTGAAGGCAACCGAAGGCGAATTGAAGCCCAGCGTGGATTTGCAGGGATCAGTCTCACGGAACTGGGATTATAAAGCGGCAAATGATGATGTGAGTGATGCCAAGCTTTTGGGTGTGCTCTCAGTTCCGCTTTACGAAGCGGGCGAAGTGAGTGCCCGTGTACGCTCGGCGAAAGAAACGCTTGGCCAACGGCAATTGGAAGCCGATAGCGCGCGCTTTGCCGTGCGCTCTGCAATCGCGGGCGCTTGGAGCCAGTATGAAACGGCCAATGCGCGTTTGAAATCGGCAAAAGCGCAAATTGCCGCGGCTGAAATCGCATTGAATGGCGTGCGTGAAGAAGCAAAAGTCGGCCAACGCACAACGCTTGACGTTTTGATCTCGAGCCAAAATCTGTTGGGCGCGCAAGTCAATCTTGTTTCCGCGCAACATGACCGTGTTGTCGCGTCTTATCAGGTGCTTGCGAGCGTCGGCCGCCTCTCTGCCGCGCGTTTGGGTCTGAAAGTTGCGTCCTATGATCCTAAAAAACATTATGACGCGAGCAAATCGCGCGCGACGGGCACGGATCTTTCAGCAGAATAGCTGCGTATAACCCGGTCTGAACGGGCATTTTCTCGTCAAATCGGCGTCGGTTTCATCTTGCCGTTTCCCCTCCGAGCGTTTTAATGTCCGCCCTCAAAGAGGGAATATGATGTCTGTCGCAACTGCCCGTAATCAAGAGCCGACCATGGAGGATATTCTCGCCTCCATTCGGAAGATCATTTCTGACGACCTTGAAGGGGGGGCAGGGCGTCCATCCACGGACGAGGCCGCGCCTGCGGCAGATGTCTATGATTTAGCCGATCAGGTGGCATTTCATGCCCAGAAGGAAGCCGCGCTTTTGAGCCCGCTTGGGGCTGTCGATGATCGGGCTGATACGAGTGGATTGAAGCCAGAAGCCCAGAATATCATCAATGATCCCGTTGCGGTCGTGACAGAATTGGCCGCGCGGATGCGCAGCGCTGTCGAAGCGGCTCTTCCCGAGCAGCGCGCGCGTCCGGCGCCCGCACCAGTCGAGGCTCCTGTCGTGCCGGAAAAGACCTTGTCGCTCTCTCCGAATGTTCAAAATTCTATTGCCTCCGCTTTGGAAGCTTTGCGACAGACCCCCGTAGCACCGCCGCAGCCGAAGCCTGAAACGACGGACGCGGTATTGCGATCTTTGGTTGAAGCCGCACTTCAGCCGGTTCTCGCAAAATGGCTTGATGCCAATTTGCCCGGTATCGTGGAACGCCTTGTTAAGGCGGAAATCGAAAAGATTTCCCGCGAGCGCTGAGCGTTCGAGCCTATTCCGCTTCGCAAAGTTGACAGGGCGCTTACGCTCCGCTTTCTAGCGCCTTCATTTAGCGTTTTTGGGGCCGATTCCGGCCGGGATGATCTTTTCATGATGGACAATCGGTTCGATCCGGCGGCAGTGGAAACGCGCATTCGCGATGTGTGGGAAAAGGAAGGCGCGTTCAAAGCCGGCCGTCCCGAGCGCAAAGTGGCGAAGCCTTATACGATTGTCATTCCGCCACCGAATGTGACGGGCTCGCTCCATATGGGCCACGCGCTCAACAATACGCTGCAGGATATTCTTTGCCGCTTCGAGCGCATGCGCGGCCGCGATGTCCTCTGGCAACCGGGCACGGACCATGCGGGCATTGCGACGCAGATGGTCGTCGAGCGTCAGCTAGCCGAACGCAAAGAGCCGTCGCGCCGCGATATGGGTCGCGATGCGTTCCTGAAACGCGTGTGGTCATGGAAAGAAGAATCCGGCGGTCTCATCATCAATCAGTTGAAGCGCCTCGGCGCGTCATGCGACTGGTCGCGTGAACGCTTCACCATGGGCAAGAACGGCGCGCCAGACGATCAGATGGTGCGCGCGGTGACGAAGGTTTTCGTCGAGCTCTACAACAAAAAGCTCATCTACAAAGACAAGCGCCTCGTGAATTGGGATCCGCATTTTGAATCGGCGATTTCCGATTTGGAAGTTGTGCAGATTGAAAAGAAGGGCTCGTTCAAATTCACGCGCGGTGATGAAGCGCCGTTCAATGCAGATGCATTGGCAAAGGCTTTGTCGAAAGATCCGCACGGGCATCTCTATTATTTCGATTATCCGGTCGAAGGCGCGACATATAATCCGGAAGATCCGAATACATTCGTACCGATTGCAACGACACGGCCGGAAACGATGTTGGGTGATACGGCTATAGCCATTCATCCCGAAAATGAAAAATTAAAACATCTCATCGGCAAACATATCATTCTGCCGCTTGTCGGCCGTCGCGTGCCAGTTGTGGGTGATGATTATGCTGATCCCGAAAAAGGCACGGGCGCGGTGAAGATTACGCCGGCGCATGACTTCAACGATTTCGAAGTCGGCAAGCGGCATAATATCGCTGCGGTGAATGTGCTGACAAGGCAGGCAAAAATTTTCATCAAAGGCAATGAGACGTTTACGCCGGATGTTTCCACGCTTTCCGTTGATGTGAAAGCGCTCGATGGTCTTGATCGTTATGAAGCGCGCAAGCGCGTCGTCGCGATGATGCATGATGCGGGCTATCTCGCAAAGGTCGAGCCCTATGCGAGCCAGGTACCGCATGGCGATCGCTCGAATTCGGCGATTGAACCTTACTTGACCGATCAATGGTATGTGGATGCGAAGACGCTTGCCAAAGACGCACTCGACAGCGTGCGGGCAGGGCGGACGAAATTCGTGCCGGAGAATTGGACGAAGACCTATTATCAATGGTTGGAGAATATCGAGCCATGGTGCGTGTCGCGTCAGCTCTGGTGGGGCCATCAGCTTCCGGCGTGGTACGGACCGGATGGAAAAGTGTTTGTTGCGTCGAACGAGAATGATGCACGCGCGGAGGCCGAGAAACATTACGGCGCGAAGACCGCATTGACGCGCGACGAAGACGTGCTCGACACGTGGTTCTCGTCCGCGCTCTGGCCGTTCTCGACGCTTGGCTGGCCGGACGAGACGCCGGAACTCGCACGCTATTATCCGACCGATGTGTTGGTGACGGGCTTCGACATTATTTTCTTCTGGGTCGCGCGCATGATGATGATGGGCGATCACTTCATGAAAAAAGAGCCGTTTCACACGGTTTATATTCATGCGCTCGTCCGCGACGAGAAGGGCGCGAAAATGTCGAAGTCGAAGGGCAATGTGATTGACCCGCTCGATTTGATCGACACATACGGTGCCGATGCCTTGCGCTTCACATTGTCGGCAATGGCGGCGCAGGGTCGTGACATCAAGCTCTCGACGCAGCGCATCGAAGGCTATCGCAATTTCGCAACGAAGCTCTGGAATGCCGCACGCTTTGCCGAGATGAATGGCTGCGCGCGTGTCGCTGGCTTTGATCCGAAAGCGGTGAAGCTCTCACTCAACAAATGGGCGATTGGCGAACTCGCAACAGCAACAGCCGACATTACAAAGGCTATTGAGACCTATCGCTTCAATGACGCGGCGAATGTGGCCTATCGCTTCACATGGAATGTCTATTGCGACTGGTATCTCGAACTCGCAAAGCCGGTGTTTAATGGCGCGGATGAAGCAGCGAAGGCCGAGACGCGCGCAAGCATCGCTTATGTGCTCGACGGCATTTTGAAAATTCTGCATCCGTTCATGCCGTATCTCACGGAAGAACTCTGGGCGATCAAAGGTGCTGAAGGTCCGAAGCGCGAAGGCATTCTCGCATTGACCGACTGGCCGTCACTCGCAGGCCTTGAGGCACCGGATGCGGAAGCCGAGATCGGTTGGCTTGTTGATCTCGTCACTGAAATCCGCTCGGCACGGAATGAAATCAACGTTCCTGCGAGCACGCAGATTCCGTTGGTGTTGGTTGGCGCGTCCGCAGCGACGCGGGATCGTGCGACGCGCTGGAATGATATGCTGAAGCGCCTTGCACGCCTCTCCGATATTTCCTTCGCTGATCAGCCGCCCGCGCAGTCGGCGCAGATGGTGATCCGTGGTGAGGTGGCCGCTCTGCCGCTCGCAGGCATTATCGACATTGCTGCCGAGCAAGCGCGCTTGAAGAAAGAGCTTGAGAAGATCGCGTCGGAAATGGCGAAGATCGATGCGAAGCTTGGCAATGCCGATTTCATGGCACGCGCGCCGGAAGAGATCGTCGAAGAGCAACACGAGCGCCGCGCGGAATTCGCGGAAAGGCAAGCGAAGCTTTCGGAAGCATTGTCGCGGTTGGCTAAATAAATTGTCATCGCGAGCGTTTGCTCCATTTTTTCTGTCATGGCAGGCCTTGTGCCTGCCATCCACGTCTTGATCACTAAGATCCTATATGATCGCAAGTCGTGGATGACCGCCCCAAGGGCGGTCATGACAGCTATAAGTGCTTTGCATTTTACTAAAACTCTCCCATCCACCTTCACGGCCCTTCATCCTCTCATGCCTAGAACACAGAGTCCGCGCGAAGGCGTCGGGCGATTTGCGTTTTGGTGCGGGGCTGATAATCTTCCCTAAGGTCATGCACATCATGACTTGGGGCGTAGAAAACCCACGTGAACCGGCAGTGCATCTGCCGAAACCAAACTGCCCTGACGTTTCAGACGTCGGGGTGGCGGCGTTATGTTCAGGCTGCAAAGCTAAAAGCGCTGCGGCCATGTTCACGTGGCTTTCTAACACCCCGACTCCAGCGCGCTCGCGTTGGAGTCGTTTTCATTTCGAAAATAAGGGGAATGGAAATGCCGCAATATGATTTCAAACCACCACAGTCGCTTAAAGAGAGTCTGCAGCGTTTCACGCTTGAATTAAACTGCATGATGGTTTGGCTCAGGAACGAAGCGCGCTTTCATGATGCTATGGATTATTCGGTTCTCGAGACGGCATCGCTGATCTCAGATTTATTGCACGAGTCAGTGAATGAAACCGAGGCTTTACTTCCCGATATCGAACGACGTGTGATGGGCGCGGATTTGGCGCACTCATAAACCGTCATTGCGAAGGTGAGACTCCTTAATCGTCATTGCGCGTGGTAGCTTGGACCTTATTCCGTCATGGCCGGGTTTAGCCCGGCCATCCACGTCTTGATTAAGAAATGTCGCTTTACCTATTAAGTCGTGGATGGCAGGCACAAGGCCTGCCATGACGGTGAAGAGAGTGCATTCGCTCGCAATGACGGTTGAAGGTGTAAAAACGCGCAATGACGGAGGTTACACCATCCCCTCACTCTTCAACAACCTACATCCGGTAATCTTCCATTCACCCGTGCCATCACGTTCGAGTGTGTAGAGTGCTGACCACATTCGGCCTTGTTGATCAGTCAATCGCACGATTTGCGAATAGCCATTTTCAAGCGGCGTGGGATCGTTAAAGCTCCAGTCTTTCGCACGATAGACGGGCGGATAGCCTGTCTTCACCATCTCCATGAAAATTTGCGAAGACGGAAAAATTTGTTTGATCACATCGGCGGCGTGGGAATAGGCGCGTTGCGTGTCATCTTCATTGAAAGCTTTTAATTGGTCGCTGATCACGGATTGAATTTCACTTGCTGCATCCGCATGGGCGCGCGGCACGAATGTCGTGGCGCTTGCGAACATCAAAAGCGCTAAGAGGCAGAGGCGAAACGCGAAACGGGGCATGACCAACTCCCTTAGGGTTCAGGCTTTCTCGATGAGAAAAGCAATCACCTCATCATTACGTGTCTCTTCGATCAGTCGATCACCTGTTTCGTTAAGCGCATGGGGAATGTCGATTACGGCCATAGGATCCGTCACGGTGACATAAAGCCGCGTGCCTTTCTCCAAGCTCGCGAGCGCCTTGCGCAGGCGTAGCGCGGGCAATGGGCATTTCAACCCTTTGAGATCGAGCGGGCGGGCCTTCATGCGGAGTGTTTTGACAAATTGCGGTGGGGGCGTCAAAGCGGGGGCGTGAGCGGGTGCTGCGGGGTAAAGATGAAGATTATCGGGCTGGCGGGCTGGAGCGGGGCGGGTAAGACGACATTGATCAAGCGGCTTCTGCCCGCATTGGTCGCGCGGGGGCATTCCGTCTCGACCGTCAAACACGCGCATCACCGCTTCGATATTGATCATCCCGGCAAGGATTCCCATGCGCATCGCGAGGCGGGGGCGAAGGAAGTGCTGATCGTGTCTGGCGAACGTTTCGCTTTGATGCATGAATTGCGCGGTGATGCCGAGCCTGATCTTAAGCGTCTCCTGTCACTGATGACGCCCGTCGATTTCGTGATCGTTGAAGGTTTTAAATCGGCCGCATATCCGAAAATCGAAATTCATCGCTCACAGAACGGCAAAGACCATCTCTATCCAAGTGATGAGCGGATCCTTGCTGTGGCGAGTGATCAACCGGAACGCATCAAAGAGCGGGTTTCACTTGACCTTGCCGATGTGGACTCGATCGCCGCTTTTGTTATCGCCCATGCCGCGCCTGTTTCAGAGGTGCTTGAGAGCCTCAACGCGGATCAAAGCGCGCATAGCGTGTCTCGGCGTGTGTGAGCTCTTCCGGCGTGTTGATGTTGAAAAACGGATCATCATCTTCGCTCCATTCAACAGAATGAAAACCAATCTGACGCGCCAATCCGCGCAAGGATCGATCCTCTGATTGTGCAGTATATGTTTGAAGTGCTGCATGAGATGAGAGGGGCCAAAGCCCTATAGAATAATGAATTTGTTCTTTTGATTGTGCGAAGACGCACAACGATTTTGATTGAACTTTGTCTGCCAATCTCTCGATCAAATTATGGGGCAAAAAGGGCGTATCACCGGGTACGAGCGCGACATGGCTCGCGGTAGGATGCTGCTCTTTCGCCCATCTCAACGCAGAGCTTAAGCCCGTGAGCGGCCCTAGGCCGGAGGCGTCATCCGGCAAACGCGTTAAGCCGAATTCCGAATAGGCTAAACCGTCCTGAGGGGTTGCGAGCGCAATTGCGCTGACCTGCGGACGAAGCCTCTCGATGATGTGATCAAGCAAGCTCCGGCCCGCGAGTTTCAGAAGCGGCTTCTCGACGCCGCCCATGCGCGTGCCCTTGCCACCGACAAGGATCACCGCTGGGATCGAGTGTTTCGTCATAAGCGCCCCGACAAGAAGTCACATCGTGTCGGGGTCATCGCATAAAGTGGAGAGGGGAACCACTCAGTTTCCGCTCTTGACCGGGATCTCTTTCGATTTTGTGCGGATCTCGGCAGGCTTTTTGATCAGGATTTTCAAAACGCCATGATCAAATTTCGCGTCAATCGCGTTTGAATCTGGCTCAAAATCGAGCGGAATGCTGCGGCTAAAGGCGCCGAAGCTCCGTTCGCTCATATAGTAATCTTTGCCTTTTTGTTCGGCTTCTTTTTTCTTTTCACCACTGAGGATTAGGCGATTTCCTTCAAGTGATACGGAAATGTCTTTATCGGTCACGCCCGGCAATTCCGCCGTGATTTCGATCATGTCTTTTGTCTCGGCAAGGTCGATCGAGGGCATTGTAATAAAAGAGCCATTCGTCTCGCCTGTAGGCAAACGCCGTTCGATCACGCCGAACAAGTCCTGCATATCGCGACGCAGCGATTGGAAGGGATCGAAAGAGGGGCTGTGATTGTTAGACCAGAAAGAGGGAATCAAAGACCGCATGAGAATGCTCCTGTGGGCTTGGGGATTTCAAGGGTGATGACAGCAGGTCGCCTGGGGGCGGCGACGATGATAAAGGCTAACAGGCGGCGTGCCGCTTTTCCTTGACCCATCTCAAGCGGCAGTCGATAGAGAGTCGCCCGAGATTTCGGGTGTCATGAGACTTTCATTGTTCGCCTGATTTCTTGTTTTCCGGTTTTCGTGGTTTCATGAGTCGTCTTCAGGAGATTCGCCTATGGCTTCCACCGTCATCGAAGTGGCCCTTAAGGATCTGGAGGAGGCGGAGTCTGACCGCATTGAGCAGCTTGTCGAGACGCTCGCCAATGACATCATTCCCTCACTTTCCGAGGCGGCCGGCGTATCGGGCACCGATCTCGCAGCCCGTTTGATGGCCGAACTCGGCTATATTGTTGGGTATACGAGCCATCCTGCGGACGCTTTGGATGTTCTGGCGGCGACCGGACAGGCCGTGCGTACAGGCGTTTCGGAGGCGGAAGCTTTGGCAGCGGCTGAGGGCGCCGAGACGAGCGAAGAGGGCGAGCGGGACACCATTTGGGCTCCTCGCTCCAAAACGGGCGGTAATCTTCACTGAAATCCCGCCTTTGCCGGTAAGGGGCGGGGTGGTGAGCGCGCCGGGATTCGAACCCGGGACCTACTGATTAAAAGTCAGTTGCTCTACCGGCTGAGCTACGCGCTCTTAACGCGTGCCCTGCCTAAAGCGTGGGGGAGAGCCGGTCAATAGGCGAAACCGCCGCATCAGGGTCTTAAATCATGCTCACTCATATTGTGTTCATTGATTTCCACTAGAGAAATGGGGTCGTTGCCGAGGGAATCGGCGGATCGGCAGGAAGGACAGTCGGATAGATGCAAGTTAAGGGATCTGAGCGGCGGTGCCTTGCGGTTGTTCTGGCCGCTGGCGAAGGCACGAGAATGAAGTCTTCCCGCCCCAAAGTGCTCCATGAAATTGCCGGACGTTCCATGCTCGGCCATGTTCTGGCATCCGTCCAAGAGGCGGGGATTTCCGATATTGCGGTCGTCTTCGGGCCGGATCGCCCCGATGTCGAGGCTGAAGCCCGCGCACACGCGCCGAATGCGTCGCTCTTCGTGCAGCGGGAGCGGTTGGGCACCGCCCATGCCGTTCTCGCCGCTCGTGAAGCATTGGCGCGCGGGTATCATGAAGTGTTGGTTCTCTTCGCTGATACGCCGTTGATTGAGACCGCAACTTTGATCGCCATGCGGAAACGATTGGAAGCGGGCAATGCGGTGGTTGCGCTTGGCTTTGGAGCGGCCGATCCCACAGGCTATGGGCGGCTTGTTACCAACGGGCAAAGATTATACGCCATCCGCGAACATAAGGATGCAACGGAGGCCGAGCGCGCGATCCGCATGTGCAATTCTGGTTTGATGGCGATTGATGGCGCCTTGGCGCTTTCGCTCCTTGATGCGGTTGATCAAAACAACGCGCAGAAAGAATTTTATTTGACTGATATTGTCGGCATCGCATGCAACCGCGATCTTTCGACGAGCTATGCATTGGCGCCTGAAGATGAAGTGATGGGCGTCAATGATCGCGTTCAACTCGCAAAAGCTGAATCACTCATGCAGGATCGCTTACGTCGCAAAGCATTGCTGAATGGCGCGACGTTGCAAGCGCCTGAAACGGTTCATTTCAGCTTCGATACAATGCTTGGTCGTGATGTTGAAATTGAGCCCTATGTTTATTTTGGACCGCGTGTGAAAGTGGCCGATCATGTGGTCATTCACGCTTTCAGTCATCTTGAAGATACAGTCGTTGAGCCAAATGCCTCCCTTGGTCCTTTTGCGCGCACGCGGCCCGGTTCGCATGTCGGCGCGGCGGCAAAAATCGGTAATTTCGTTGAATTGAAAAAAGCGAATATCGGTGCCGGCGCGAAAGTCAGCCATTTGAGTTATATCGGTGATGCTGATGTCGGCGCGGAAGCCAATATCGGTGCCGGCACAATCACCTGTAATTATGATGGTTTCTTCAAATATAAAACGACGATTGGTGTCGGCGCGTTCATTGGCGCGAATTCTTCACTCGTTGCGCCGATTAAAATTGGTGAGGGTGCTTATGTCGGTTCGGGCTCGGTGATTACCAAAGATGTGGCACCCGACCAATTGGCGGTCGCGCGCGGCAAGCAGATGTCCAAAGATAGATGGGGCGCAAGCTTCCGCGCGGCAAGCGAGGCCAAAAAGAAAGCCAAGGAATAGAGCTACCACAAGGGTTTCAATCGTGCGTGGCACGTCGTCACAAATTGAAACCCAATGTGTTTTGGAATGAATGCAACGCTTCGCTATGAGAGCGGTGGTAAAAATCAGGATTTTGATTCACTATGTGCGGCATTGTTGGTATAATTTCAAATGAACCTGCGGCAGCGCAGGCGATTGAAGCACTGAAGCGGCTTGAATATCGCGGCTATGATTCCTCAGGCGTAGCGTCGCTTTCAAGCGATGGCCGGATCGAGCGTTTGCGCGCAGAAGGAAAACTGAAAAATCTTGCTGCAAAATTGAATGCCAATCCGCTCTTTGGCCATATTGCGATTGGTCATACGCGTTGGGCGACGCATGGAAGGCCGACAGAAGATAATGCTCATCCGCATGCGACTGAGCGTGTCGCGGTCGTACACAATGGCATCATCGAAAATTTTCGTGAATTGCGTGCGGAGCTTGAAAAAGACGGTGTTAAATTTTCAAGCGAAACGGATACCGAAGCCGTTCTTCATCTTGTTGATCGCGCCTTGCAAAAAAGTAATGATCCAACAAAAGCGATTGCAGAAATACTGCCCCGGTTAAAAGGCGCTTTTGCGTTGGGATTTGTTTTTTCTGGTCATGACAATTTGTTGATTGGTGCGCGACAAGGCGCGCCTTTGGCGGTTGGTAATGGGGAAGGTGAAATGTATTTGGGCTCCGATGCGTTAGCACTCGCGCCTTTTACCGACACTGTGACCTATCTTGAAGAAGGCGATTGGGTTGTGCTTACGCGCGACGGCGTCACAATTCATGATCGCACAAATACGATCGTCAAACGCGCGAAGCAGAAGAGTGGCGCAGGGGCCTTCCTCGTTGATAAGGGCAATCATCGCCATTTCATGGCGAAAGAAATTGCCGAGCAACCTGAAGTCGTTGGCCGTACACTCGCGCATTATATTGATATGAATGCGGGTCGTGTGCATCTGCCTGTAAAACTTCCGTTTGATTGGAACAAACTCTCGCGCATCACCATTACGGCATGCGGCACAGCAAGCTATGCAGGTCATGTTGCCAAATACTGGTTTGAGCAAGTTGCGCGTCTTCCGGTTGAAGTCGATGTTGCCTCTGAGTTCCGCTATCGTGAAGCGCCTTTGCTTGATGGCGGATTAGCAATCTTTATTTCTCAATCGGGTGAAACGGCTGATACGCTCGCAGGTCTTCGTTATGCAAAGGCGCAAGGCCAATTTATTCTTTCAGTTGTCAATGTGCCCACCTCTTCCATCGCGCGCGAAAGCGATGTGGTGATTCCGACGCTCGCCGGTCCTGAAATTGGTGTCGCGTCAACAAAGGCCTTCACCTGTCAATTGACGGCGCTTGCTTGTCTTGCGCTTGCCGCAGGGCGCGCGCGTGGCACGCTTTCTGAAGCGGATGAACAAGCGCTGGTAAGCGATCTCGTTGCGGTTCCCGCTTTGATGGTTGAGGCTCTCAAGAGCGAAAACCATATCGAACATGTCGCACATGATATGGCGAAAGCCAAAGATGTGCTCTATCTCGGTCGCGGTACGAGCTATCCATTGGCGCTAGAGGGCGCGTTAAAGCTTAAAGAAATTTCCTATATTCATGCCGAAGCCTATGCGGCAGGTGAATTGAAACACGGCCCCATCGCTTTGATTGATGAAACCTTGCCCGTCATCGTCATTGCGCCGCATGACGCGCTTTATGAGAAGACGGTTTCGAATATGCAGGAAGTCGCCGCGCGCGGCGGGCGGATCATTCTTATTTCTGATCGTGAAGGACTTCATGAAGCGGGCTTGAAACCGCTTGCCGGAATTGAACTCCCAAAAATGAATCCGCGATTTGCACCAATCGTCTATTCCGTTCCGGTGCAATTGCTCGCTTATCACGCGGCGGTGGCACTGGGTAAAGACGTGGATCAACCTCGCAATTTGGCAAAATCGGTCACGGTGGAATGAACCCCTTTCGTTTAGCGCGGAAGCGCGCTAGATTTTTTTAATGAGCTCGCATTCGCCCTCGCAAAATCCGCTTGAGTCTGGTCCCTTTGATCAGACAGCGACTCCGCGTGCGACGATAGGTCAGAAATTGCGCGGTTATTTTCTCACCGGCATCATTGTGGCCGGCCCGCTCGCGGTAACGGTTTATATCACAACCTGGATCATTGGTCTCATCGATTCTTGGTTCAAGCCACTCATTCCCTCAGGCCTCTTTCCCGAATGGATGGTGCCTTACAATGTGCCAGGCCTCGGTCTCATCATCGCCTTTGTGAGTCTAACACTGCTTGGATTTTTAACTGCCAATCTTGTCGGACGCTGGCTCATTGGTTTTGGCGAAACACTTTTGGGCCGCATGCCTGTCGTACGCGGTCTTTATAAAGGTGTGAAACAAGTTTTTGAAACGATCTTTTCGCAACAAGGAACGAGTTTTCGCAAAGTTGGTTTGATTGAGTATCCGGGCAAAGGGCTTTGGTCGTTGGTGTTTTTATCAACCGCGCCAGAAGGTGAAATTCGGTCTGCTCTTCCGGGGGCTGATGAATATGTGTCGGTATTTTTGCCGTGCACGCCCAATCCAACGACTGGCTTTTTCGTTTATGTGAAGCGTAAAGACGTGATCGATTTAACGCTCTCGATTGATGAAGGTGCGAAGCTCATCATGTCAGCAGGACTCATTCAACCAAGTGCTGCATCAGCGCCTGTAAAAATTGCAAACCCGGCTAGCCCGCTCCCACAAGCCTGATCGCTTCATCGCGCTCAAAAAGATAAAGCAAAGTGCGCACGGCCTGGCCTCGAGGGCTTTGCAGCTTCGGGTCTTTGGCAAGTATGGCTTTGGCATCATCGCGTGCCATTGAAAGTAGGGCACTGTGCTTTGATGGTACGGCCAATCGAAAACCGGGCATTCCGGATTGGCGTGTGCCTAAAACATCCCCTTCACCGCGCAGTTTCAAATCTTCTTCGGCAATTTCAAAACCATCTTCTGTCTTGCGCATCGTATCAATGCGCGCGCGGCCAATTTCACCAAGCGGTCCATAAAGCAACACACAAGAGGAGCGCTCGGCGCCACGTCCGACGCGACCACGCAATTGATGAAGCTGCGCAAGACCAAAACGCTCGGCATGTTCGATGATCATGATTGAGGCTTCGGGCACGTCGACGCCAACTTCGATCACCGTGGTTGCGACAAGAATTTTTGTTTTTCCGGAAGCAAAATCTGCCATTGCGCGGTCCTTATCCGCGCCCTTCATTTTTCCATGAACAAGGCCGACCGCATCACCATAGATTTTTCGTAAAGTGTCCGCGCGGTCTTCAACGGCAGCGAGATCAAGATCTTCGGATTCATCAACAAGCGGACAGACCCAATAGATACGACGTCCTTCCTTTAAAGGGCGTTTGAGGCTCTCGACAATTTCATCAATCCGCTCGAGCGGCAACGCGCGTGTATCGATCGGTTTACGTCCCGCAGGTTTTTCCCGAATGAGAGAAACATCCATATCGCCGAAATAAGTGAGAACAAGCGTGCGCGGAATCGGTGTTGCTGTCATCACAAGCATATCAACCGCTTCACCTTTATGCGCGAGCGCCAATCTTTGATGCACGCCGAAGCGATGCTGCTCGTCGATTACAGCCAACCCAAGCTTTTTGAATTCGACGGACTCTTGAAAAAGCGCATGTGTTCCTATGGCAAGTGTGGTGGTTCCCTCAGCAAGACCGGTTAGCGCTTGCGTGCGAGCCGCACCTTTCTCCCTTCCTGTCAAAAGAACAATCGAGAGTCCGATAGCGTCTGCAAAAGGTTTTAGTCGTTCATAATGTTGTCGCGCGAGAATTTCGGTTGGTGCCATCAAAGCGGATTGCCATCCGGATTCTGCCGCCATCAGCATCGCCAGAAACGCTACAATGGTTTTCCCTGAGCCCACATCCCCTTGCAATAATCTTAACATGCGCTCCGGCGCGGCAAGATCTTTTTTGATGTCTTGCAGCGCAGCTTGTTGCGCGGAAGTGAGAGAAAAGGGAAGGGCAGCGAGCGCCGCATCAACAAGCTGACCATCACCCAAACGCGAAGTGCCCGCTTCCTTTTTCATGCGCTCGCGCATCAGAAGAAGGGCCACTTGTCCGGCAAAGAGTTCATCATAAGCAAGACGCACACGGCTTAAGGCTTCGGGCGCCAATTCATCTTTTGATTTCGGACTATGAAGGTTTCTTAGCGCGTCTGTAAATGAGGGCCACTTCTCACGCGTGATTAGAAGTGGATCGCTCCATTCCTCTAGCGTTGGAATTTTCGGTAATGCCGCTTGTGAAGCTTTTTGTAAGACGCGCGGATAGAGGCCCGCTGTCAACCCATAAACGGGCTCAAATGGGGGAAGCTTCGCATAGGCTTCCGCAGCAAGCACACGATTCGGATGAACCATTTGTTTTTTATTGTCGAAGATGTCGATTTTTCCGGAAACAAATCGAATACCTCCAACGGGTAGCATCGCTTCGATGCGCGCGCGTTGGGCACTGAAGAAAATGAGGGTGAGCTCATCTGTATCGTCTTCTGTCATAACGCGATAGGGCACGCGGGCGCGGCCTGGCGGCGAGGGCTTATGGGCAAGCACGCGCACTTCGTAAGTTCCGGTTCCACCGGCAACAGCTTCACCGAGATTGGCATTTAGCCGACGATCAATCGCGCTGTGGGGAAGATGCAAGAGCACATCAATCAAACGCGCTTCTTGGCCTTGTGGTGCCAGCAACCGATCAAAGAGCGGCGCAAGCTTGGGTCCGATCCCCGAGAGCGAGCGGACAGGCGCAAAAAGCGGATTTAAGATTGAGGGCCGCATGATTAGAGAGGCGAGATTGCTAAGCGGTTATCATGAAAAGCGGCTCCACCGAAAGGGGCTGGCGCATCAGCGCCGGTCAAACGGTTAATGCCTCTTCCATCTTTGTAAGCGGTATTCGGCCAAATCGATTCAGCAATGAGCACACCGCGCACAACACCATCGAAATATCTTGCCTTTAATGTCGTTTCACCACGTTGATTAGAGAGCTTCACATAAGCGCCATCCGATAGGCCATAGGCTTTCGCATCATCCGGATGAATCATTACGCTGGGCTCACCCTCACGTTCACGCGATGTCTTTGTCTCGGTGAAAGTTGAGTTGAGATAATTGCGTGCCGGACTGGTTGCGAGGCGGAATGGGTAGGTGTCATTTGCTTCTTCAATCACATTCCAGTGATCGGGAAATTCTGGCATATTGGCCCAAGGTCCCATCGGTTTTCCGCCTGCAAAGGGAACACGCGACCATTCGGGTTTAAAACGGAATTTTTTATCCGGCCAGTGAAACCCGTTGATGAAATGCGCCTCCTCAAAAGGTGGTTGCGCGTCGATAAAATGTTCGTCTTCCAAATCTCTAAGAGCGCCCCATCCCGATTGTTGTAGCGTCCAATCAATTATTTCGCGCTCGCTCATTGTGAAGGCTTGATGAGTTGCGCCAACGCGCTTTGCAATTTCACAAAGCACGAAATGATTGGTTTTGCATTCGCCGGGAGAGTCAATGAGTTTCGGACCAAAGCCAATATATTGATGACCGCCGCCTTGATAGATGTCGTCATGTTCCGTGAACATGGTTGCTGGCAAAAGAATATCGGCATAACGCGCGGTATCCGTCATGAACTGCTCATGCACGACGGTGAAGAGATCGTCGCGCTCAAAGCCCTTGATCACTTTATCTTGTTCAGGTGCAACCGAAACGGGATTTGTGCTTTGCACGAGAAGTGCGCGCACAGAACCACCACCATTTAGCGCGTCGGCTTGATTGGTCAGAACTGCGCCAATGCGAGACTGATCAAGCCACCGCGATTTGCCGCTCATTTTTTCAGAGCCTTCAATCAGGTTTTTGCGCCAATGATAGATCGCGCCATTATTATGAAACGCGCCGCCGCCTTCATATTGCCATGCGCCCGTCACAGCGGCGATGGAGGAAGCGGCATGCATATTCACCGCGCCATTCCGTTGGCGTGAGAAGCCATAGCCTAGCCGGAAGAATGTTTTCTTGCGCATTCCGACGAGCTTGGCAAACTCTTCAATCGTCGCAACCGGAACGCCGGTGATTGCTGACGCCCATTCCGGCGTTTTGGTTTTTAGATGTGCAGCGAGTTCATGCGGATGATCTGTGTGTTTTTCGAGATAATCCCAATCGGCAAGATTATCGCGGAAGAGGATATGCATCACCGCGCAAGCGAGCGCGCCATCGGTGCCGGGCTTTAAAACAATCGGCAAATCGGCTTGTTCGAGTGTCGCCGTGCGATAAACATCGATCGCAACAATTTTAGCGCCACGCGTTTTGCGCGCTTGCACCGCGTGGGTCATTACATTGACTTGTGTCGCGACCGCATTCGTTCCCCAGATCACAACGCAATCGGACTTCGTCATTTCACGCGGATCGGGGCCCATGAGTTTGCCCGTGCCCGCGATAAAGCCGGGCCAAGCGAGATTGATGCAAATCGTGCCGTAAAATTGCGAATAGTTTTTTGTGTTGGTCAGTCGTTTGATGCCGTCACGCTGCACAAGGCCCATCGTGCCGGCATAGTGGTAAGGCCAAATCGCTTCGGGTCCGTATTCGGCTTCAATCGCATTGAAGCGCGCGCCGATTTCATCTAGCGCTTCGTCCCACGAGATGCGTGTGAAACGGCCTTCGCCTTTCTTGCCGATGCGCTTCATCGGATAGAGCAGTCGATCCGGATGATGATTGCGCTCGGCATAACGCGCGACCTTCGCGCAGATCACGCCGGCAGTGTAAGTTTGCTCTTTCGATCCATAGACTCGGCCGATGCGATTGCCGTCGAGCACTTCCACTTCGAGCGCGCAGGCCGAAGGGCAATCATGCGGACAGACGGAATGTTTGCGGGTGATGGTGGAGCTATCGTTCATGGCCTCGAGATTAGTGCGAAGCCGGATTCGGATCAAATCCGCAAAGAAAAACGGCGGCCTTTTGGACCGCCGTTGATAAATTTTTTCCCTCCCCTGTAGGGGAGGGTGTCGAACGCAAAGCGTTTGACGGGTGGGGGTGAAGAGCGGTTCGTAAAACGAACAAAACGATCCAGTGGATCGTTTTGAGCGATGAACGCGCGGAGCCCCGCACCATCTCTATTGTTAGCCCTTCGCTTGCGCTTCGGGCGTTCGTCATTTGAAAAGCGTCACTGGCGCTTTTCGTTCTTGCTTCGCAAGAACCACTCCTTACCCCCCTCCGGTTGCTGCGCGAACAACTCCCCCTGCAGGGGGAGGAAAAATCATCAATCGCATATAAGGCGAAAAAAGAAATCGCGATGCGAATAGGCCATTACCCAACAATCTCGTTGCCCGAGAAGAACTGCGCGATTTCGATCTTCGCCGTTTCCGGAGCGTCCGAGCCGTGGACGGTGTTTTCACCAACCGACTTGGCAAAGAGCTTGCGGATCGTGCCGTCAGCAGCATTGGCCGGATTGGTCGCGCCCATGACTTCGCGATATTTCGCAATCGCGCCTTCGCCTTCGAGCACCTGCACGACCACCGGACCCGAGGTCATGAAGTCGACGAGCTCACCGAAGAAGGGACGTTCCTTGTGCACGGCATAGAATGTGCCGGCCTGTTCGCGCGTCATGTGAATACGCTTTTGCGCCACAATCCGCAGACCCGCCTTCTCAATGACGGTATTGACGGCACCGGTCAGATTGCGGGCGGTTGCGTCGGGCTTCAAAATCGAAAAAGTGCGCTCAAGCGCCATAGTGGTCATCCTTATACTTGTAATGAAGTGGGGGCTCTATAGCGGGCCCGGTCCGCGAGGTCAAAGGGGCGCGAGCGTTTGAGCCACCGTTGCAAGCGCCTCCGGGTAGAGACGGTTCTCTGCCGCAAGCACGCGGGCGCTCAGCGTCTCTTCCGTGTCGCCCTCGATCACTGGCACTTTCGCTTGTGCGATGATGGGTCCGGCGTCGAGTTCCGGAACCACAAGGTGCACTGTGCAGCCATGCTCTTTCACACCATCGGCAAGCGCTCTTTTGTGTGTATCGAGTCCGCGATAGGCGGGGAGCAAGGAGGGGTGGATGTTGAGTATCTGGCCTTCAAAATGGGAAATGAACGACGCGGACAACACGCGCATGAAACCGGCCAGACAAATCAGTTCAATCTTAGCTTCATTTAATGCTTGAAGTATTCTTTCTTCAAACTTTGATTTATCTGAATAATCTTTGTGTGGAATGGCAATGGTTTTGATCCCCGCCGCCTCAGCGATTTCCAAGCCTTTCGCGCTCGGAATATTCGAGATGACGAGGGCAATTTCGGCCGGATATGAGGGGTTGCGAGCGGCCGCAATGAGAGCCGCCATATTGGTCCCGCGCCCTGAAATCAGAATGGCCGTACGTCGCCGAGCCATGATCAGAAGCCGGCTTTGCCGCGATAGCGGACGCGCGGGCCGTGGCCATCATCCGGAATGAGACGTCCGAACACCACGGGGTCTTCGCCCTGATCCTGAAGTGCCTTTGAGACGGCCGCCTGATCCGCTTCCGCGCACACGACAATCATCCCGATCCCGCAATTGAACGTCCGAAGCATTTCTTCATCAGCCACGCCGCCCGTACGAGCGAGCCACTGAAACACCGGCAGAACGGGAAGGGCGTCAAGATCGAGTTCGGCGCCCACCTGATCGGGCAGAACGCGCGGGATAGTGTCTGGACATCCGCCGCCCGTGATATGCGCCAAAGCCTTGATGCCGGATGTGGCTTTGAGTGCCGCCAGAAGCGGCTTTACATAGAGGCGTGTCGGCTCCAAAAGGGCCGCGCCGAGGGTTTTGCCGGACGCGAACGGCGCGGGTGCCTCATAAGTCAGACCCGATGCCTCGACGATCCGACGGACAAGCGAAAACCCGTTCGAATGAACGCCCGAAGACCGCAACCCGAGAATGACATCCCCGGGGCCAATATTGTTTTGGGGAAGAAGGTGGCCGCGCTCGGCGGCACCCACGGCAAAGCCCGCGAGATCATAATCGCCTTTCGCGTAGAGGCCCGGCATTTCTGCCGTCTCGCCACCAATCAAAGCGCAGCCGGACTCAACACAACCGTGCGCGATGCCTTTGACGATGGCCGCGCCCGCTTTGGGATCGAGTTTTCCTGTTGCGTAATAATCGAGAAAGAAGAGCGGTTCCGCGCCTTGAACGATGAGATCATTCACGCACATCGCGACAAGATCGATGCCGATTGTGTCATGTAAACCAGTATCTATCGCGATTTTGACTTTCGTGCCCACGCCATCATTTGCGGCAACCAAAATCGGGTCTTTGAAGCCCGCAGCTTTGAGATCAAACAGACCCCCGAAACCGCCGATCTCGGCATCTGCACCCGGGCGACGGGTCGCGCGGACATGCGGTTTAATGTCCTCGACCATGGCATTGCCAGCATCGATATCGACGCCGGATTGGGCGTAAGTCAGGCCCTTTGAGGAAGAATTTGCCATAAAGCGCAGCTTTCCTTGGTGGCTCGCAGTCGGGTTACGCCGGTCGAGAGAGGCTTGCAAGCCGGATGCGCGATTACCACATCGCATTCACATCGAAATCCGTGCATAGGTGAGAGAATGTTGCCCAATCTGATCTCGATCCTGCGCCTTTTTCTTGTCCCGCTCATCGTTGCCCTCATTCTCGATGGTGACTGGGACCTTGCGCTTTACGGCTTTCTCCTTGCCGGGATCTCGGATGCCGTTGATGGGTTGATCGCCCGCCATTTCGATATGCGGACGGAATTGGGTGCCTATCTAGATCCTCTCGCCGATAAGGCATTGCTCGTTTCGATTTTCGTGACTTTGGCGCTTGTCGGGCAAATCCCCGGCTGGCTGACCATTATGGTTGTAACCCGCGACGTGATGATTGTTGGCGGTATCATTCTGGCCTGGCTTTTGGGTTCCCCCTTGGCGATGAAGCCCGTGTTCCTCTCGAAAGTGAATACGGTCGGTCAAATTGCCTTTGGCGGCATGGTTCTCTCCGTCAAAGCCTTTGATTTGTTCCCCTCGGGCCTTGTGCATTACGGGGGCTATTTGGTTGCGGGTCTAACGGCCGCCTCCATGCTCGTTTATGTCATCCAATGGCTTAATCACTTCGCGGATGCGTCTCGATGAATGGAAAACCCCGCCAGATCCCGCTCGACCTACCGGTCGCAGAGCGGTTGGAGGCTGAGGATTTTCTCGTAAGTCCCAGCAATGAGATGGCGTTCAATCGGATTGAGGCTTGGCCGGAATGGCCTGATCCCGTCGTGATTGTGATTGGTCCTGAAGCGAGCGGCAAATCCCATCTCGCAGCGATCTGGGCTGAGCGTGCGCGGGCATGGACGATCAATGCCGCTGAGATCACAATGGATCGCGTGCCGCATCTTGTCTCAAATGGCGCCTTGGTCATTGAGGACGCGGATCGCGGTGTTGATGAACACGCTTTGTTTCATCTCTTGAACGCGTCACGGGAAAAACGCAGTTTTATTCTGATCACCGCACGGAAGGCACCCGATTTATGGGGCTTGCAAACACCAGATCTTCTTTCGCGTTTAAGGCTCGCGCCATCAGTTGCGATTAATCAGCCGGATGAAGCTCTGTTGCAGGCGGTGCTTGTTAAGTTTTTCGTTGATCGGCAATTGGTGGTTGATACGGCTTTGATCGGTACACTCACGAACCGGATTGATCGCTCCATTGCCTCGGCGCGCCGCGCGGTTGAGCGGCTTGATCAAGAGGCGCTCGCCCAAGGACGACGGGTCAATCGCGGTTTGGCGCTTGATCTTTTCCGCGCGCCTGAGAGCGATCCTTCCGACAAAATCCCGTCCTGAAACGTCCGCATTAACCCTGCACACAAGCATAGCTTGCCCTCGCGCATCGCTTTCGTGTCAAATGACCGTCATAATTCCCTGAAAGGACTATATCTTCAGGGGTAAAAGACGAGGGTTAGAGGTAATGCCTCATACAAAGAAGGCAAGTTCCGTTTTGGCACGGGCGCGGGCAACAGGGCCGCGCACGCCCGCGACGCTTGCCAAATCGCCCCGTCGTTTCATCAATCGCGAATTGTCATGGTTGCAATTTAATCGGCGCGTTCTCGAAGAATCTTCCAATCTTGGTCATCCGCTTCTGGAACAGCTTCGCTTTCTTTCAATTTCAGCAACCAATCTTGATGAATTTTTTATGGTGCGTGTTGCGGGGCTTCGTGGCCAAGTGACATCCGATGTCGCTGAAATGTCCGAAGATGGCATGAGTCCGCTCGAACAATTGGCTCGCATTGGTGAAGAGGTCATTGAGCTCAGTGCTGATCAACAAGCGCGCTGGCGCGAGTTACGCGTGAAGCTCAATGAAGCAGGTGTATCGCTCATTGATGGTGATGCTTTGAGTGAAGCCGAACGCAGCTGGCTTGATACTTACTTCGTTGAGCAAATTTTTCCCGTTCTCACTCCGTTAGCCGTTGATCCCGCACATCCATTCCCTTTCATTCCCAATCTCGGGTTCTCTCTTGCCTTGACACTTGCGCGTGCGAGTGACGGACGTGCGCTTAATGCATTGATCCGTATTCCAAGCAAGATTGATCGTTTCATCCGCTTGCCTTCGGTTGAGGCGAGCGAGGAGGAGGGGCCGAAGCCGCTTCGTTTCATTTCGCTTGAGAATTCAATTGGTCTATTTATCAGTCGGCTATTTCCCGGCTATATGGTCAAGGGTCTTGGCGCTTTCCGCGTTATTCGCGATAGCGATATTGAAATCGAAGAAGAGGCCGAAGATCTTGTGCGCCTTTTCGAGACTGCACTGAAACAACGTCGCCGTGGCTCGGTGATCCGTCTTGAAGTCGATGCCGGTATGCCCTCCGAAATTCGCCAATTCGTTGTTGAAGAATTTCAAGTGGCACCTGATGCCGTTTTTGAAATCGACGGCATGCTTGCATTGAATGATCTTTCGCAACTTGTTGGCGTTGATCGTCCGGATTTGAAATTTGTTCCCTATAATCCGCGCTTTCCTGAGCGTATCCGCGATCATGGCGGCGACTGTTTTGCCGCGATCCGCGAGAAAGATCTCATCGTTCATCATCCTTACGAGAGTTTCGATGTTGTTGTGAATTTCTTGCAACAAGCGGCGCGGGACCCGAATGTTGTGGCGATCAAACAAACGCTCTATCGCACTTCCAATGATAGCCCGATTGTGAAGGCGCTGGCTGAGGCGGCTGAAGCCGGAAAATCCGTCACCGCGCTCGTCGAGTTGAAAGCGCGCTTTGACGAGGAAGCCAATATCAGATGGGCGCGCGATCTTGAACGTGCAGGCGTTCAGGTTGTCTTTGGCTTTATTGAATTGAAGACACACGCTAAATTGTCGATGGTGATTCGCCGTGAAGCGGGACAATTGGCGACATATTGCCATCTCGGTACGGGCAATTATCATCCGATCACCGCGAAAGTTTACACGGATCTTTCTTTCTTTACCGCTGATCCGGCGATCGCGCGTGACGTCGCGCGGATTTTTAATTTCATTACAGGTTATGCCGAGCCCACGCATTTGGAACGTCTCTCAGCTTCGCCTTTTTCACTTAAGAAAACACTTTTAGAAAACATCGCTAAAGAAATCGAATTTGCCAAAGCGGGAAAGCCGGCCGCAATTTGGTGCAAATGTAATTCTTTGGTTGATCCTCAAATCATTGACGCACTTTATGAAGCAAGCCAAGTAGGCGTCGAGATCGATCTTGTCGTGCGCGGTATTTGTTGCTTGCGTCCGGGTATACCGGGCTTTTCAGACAAGATTCGTGTAAAATCGATTGTGGGCCGGTTTTTGGAACATACCCGTATTTATGCATTTGGAAATGGACATGGCCTTCCGCATGGCAAAGCTAAAGTCTATATTTCGTCAGCCGATCTCATGCCGCGTAATCTTGACCGCCGTGTTGAGGTTTTGATTCCCATATTGAACCCAACCGTTCACGAGCAAGTTCTCAATCAGATCATGGTTGTGAATTTGAATGACAACGAACAGAGCTGGCGGATTAATGCGGATGGCACCTCGACCCGTATTGAGAAAGCCCCCATCGACACGTCCTCAAATGCCCATCAATATTTTATGATCAATCCGAGCCTCTCGGGCCGCGGTAAAGCTGTGAAAAAGTCCGAAAATAAAAATAAGGCCGGGGGTTCCACAAAAGAAAAACCGGCTGAGGCGTGAAATCTTTTCGGAACTGCGTATGATCCGGCGCGAATCAATGCGGATGGGACTTATGCCTAAAAACGCGCAGGGCCGATTAAAACTCGGAAAGCCCTTGGCCATTGTCGATATCGGATCGAATTCCGTTCGCCTTGTTGCCTATGAAGGTTTGACGCGTTCGCCCACGCCGATCTTTAACGAGAAAGCGCTTTGCGGGCTCGGGCGCGGCGTTATGGCCACGGGCCTTCTCGCAGAAGACGCGATGGATAAGGCCTATGAGGCTTTGCGTCGCTATCGCGTGCTTTGCGATATAATGAAAATTACCGATGTGCAGGTGATTGCGACGGCAGCGGCGCGCGACGCCGAAAATGGCGCGGAGTTTCTTAAAGAATGTTCGCGCATCATGCGCGTCAAGGCGCAACTCTTGACGGGAAAACGAGAAGCGAAATTATCGGCTTTGGGTGTCGCCTATGGCATTCATAAAGCCGATGGATTGGTTGCCGATTTGGGCGGTGGCTCGCTCGAATTAATTTCCGTGAAGGGGTCAATTCTTGGCAAAGGTGTGACTTTGCCGATTGGTGTCATTTCCCTGCAAGATCTTTCTGATGGAAATCTAAAAAGCGCGCAAAAGATCATTCGCGATCAGCTTGATGATCTTCCGCAACTCAAATCAGCGCGTGAAAAATCGATTTACGTCATCGGTGGTACATGGCGCGCGCTTGCTCGGCTTCACATGAAGCAGCGTGGTTATCCGCTGCAAGTGATGCATAATTATGTGATCCCGGTTCGCGATGCGAAAGATTTTACGGCTCTCGTTGAACGCGTCTCGACTGATACGATTGATTCTATTGAAGCGGTCTCGGCGGCGCGGCGCCCTTTGATTGCCTATGGCGCATTGGTTCTCGAAGAATTGATCAAGAAATGCGCGCCGGTAAATATTGTTGTTTCCGCACTTGGCGTGCGTGAAGGTTTGATTTTCGAGCGACTATCAAAGAGACAATTGAAAGAAGATCCGCTCATTCGCGCCGCGCATGATCTCAATATTTTACGTTCGCGGTCGCCTCAGCATTGTGAAGAAATCATCGGCTGGACCGATCAATTTATGAAATCGACGCATTTTGAAGAAACGCCCGATGAGAAGCGTTTGCGACATGCTGCCTGTCTTCTCGCCGATATCGGGTGGCGGGCCCATCCTGATTATCGTGGCGAGCAATCCTTGAACATCATTGCGAATGCGAGTTTTATCGGCGTTGATCATCCAGGCCGCGTTTATCTCGCGCTTGCAGTGGCCTATCGGCATATGGGTTTGGGGGATGATCAAATCAGCCCGCGTCTTCGTGAATTGGCGACAAGCCGCATGTTGGATCGCGCGCGTATCTTGGGAGGTGCGTTGCGTGTAGCCTATCTTATCACTGCGGCGATGCCCGGCGTGCTCGAATATGCGCCGCTTTACTGTACGAAAGAAACGCTCACACTTGAATTTCCGAAAGAGCTTGCTCCGCTTGCTGGCGAGCGCGTGTTCAATCGACTGAAAGCTTTGGCCCGCATTATAGGTCGAACACCTGAGATGCTGGTGGTCGAGTAGGGTGTCTCCCTCCCCTGTAGGGGAGGGTGTCGAACGCAAAGCGTTTGACGGGTGGGGGTGAAGAGCGGTTCGTAAAACGAACAAAACGATCCAGTGAACCTTTTCGAGTGACGAACGCGAAGCAATCCAGCTGATGGTTGTCATTAAGACTCAGTGTTCCCATTGCGCCATTTTTTTTGACTCCAACTGGATTGCTTCACATTCGTTCGCAATGACGGCTTCTTTTGCATTTGAATAAAATACAATGCTGCAACTTAAACGCGTCTCATCTTTTCATGCCTAGAACACAAAGTCCGCGCATGAGGCGTTGGGTGATTTGCGTTTTGGGGCGAGGCTGATATTCTTCCCTAAGGTCATGCAGGACCATGACTCGGGGCATAACAACCCCACCATACGCGGCAGCGCATCTGCCGTGACCAAACTGCCCTGACGCTCACACGTCGGGGTGGCGGCGTTATGTTCAGGTCGCGAGACTAAAAGCGTCGCGGCCAACGTATGGTGGCTTGTTAACACCCCGACTCCAGCGTGTTTCACGCTGGGGTCATTCTCCAAAAGGGGTGCACCATGCCTTATGATGATTTTCCAGATGAGCTATCGTTGCGTTTTCGTGTGCATGTCTTGTGCGCCTATGCGCAATCGACATTGGTATTGATGGAAGAACTGGCTCAAGAAGGCGCGGATCAACTCGATGCTGAGACATTGAAGATTTTTGATTCTCTCGCCGAACAAACGGAACGCATTTGGTTTGAGGCAGCGAAGATCAGGACGAGGGTGCGTGCGCCATAGCCGTCATTGCGATCGTCAGCGAAGCAATCGAGACAACAAAAATCGCAGTTACGATATATGATCGTCATGGCCGGGTTTAGCCCGGCCATCCACGACTTGCTATGCAATCTGAATGAAAATTGTTAAGTCTTGGATGACCGCCACAAGGGCGGTCATGACGGGAACATAAAGGATCTCGCGCAACGCCGATATTACCGCGCAAACGACACCACCTTGCCTTTATCAACCGCGAGGCCGAGGCGGCCATGTTTTAAATCAATGGCTTTCTGGCCAAAAATCTCAAAACGCCAGCCTTTGAGAGCGGGAACATCGGCCTGATCATCAGCCGCAATCGATTCAAGATCATCAACAGTGGCGATGAGTTTTGCGGCCACGCCTTCTTTGTCGCATGTCATGCGCAAAAGCACTTTGAGCAATTCGACAGCGGCAGGATTATAGGCCTTGCGTTCCACTCGTTCGATTGTGGGAAGTGAAGAAGGATCGCGCGCCAGACCTTTTTCAATGAGAGAAAGAATTTCAGTGCCTGTACGTGAGCGTTCGAAGCCGTTTGGAATTGAACGTAATTTTCCAAGCGCTTCCACAGAGCGCGGTGCAGAGGTCGCAATATCGATGATGGCATCATCTTTTAAAACGCGCGAGCGCGGCACATTGCGACTGCGCGCTTCTTGTTCACGCCATGCGGCGATCTCCATCAGGATACCGAGATCGCGCGGTTTACGAATACGACCGCTCAAGCGACGCCATGAGTCTTCCGGCTTCAGATCATATGTTTCAGGCGACGTGAGAATGCGCATCTCATCTGCAAGCCAAGGCTCACGTCCGGACGCGCTGAGCTTTTCGAGAAGCGCCCGATAGATCACGCGCAGATGGGTGACGTCGGCGCGGGCGTAGTTGAGCTGTGCGTCGGAGAGGGGGCGTTGTGACCAATCCGTATAACGCGATGATTTGTCGATTTTGGCCTTGGCGAGATCATGGGCGAGCTGCTCATAGCCGACACTGTCGCCATAGCCCGCGACCATGGCGGCGACTTGGGTGTCGAAACAGGGTTTCGGGATGCAGCGGTCAAGAATCCAGAGAATTTCGATGTCTTGGCGGCCGGAATGGAACACTTTGACAACGCTTTCCTTGCGCATGAGGGCAAAGAAGGAGGTCAAATCAATATCAGGCGCCAAGGGATCGATCAGGACATCCTCGGCCTCGCTTGCCAATTGGATGAGGCATAATTTCGGGAAAAATGTCGTTTCCCGCATGAATTCCGTGTCAATTGTCACAAAATCATGGGCGCCAAGTCTTTGGCAGGCCGCTTCAAGCGCCGCGGTCGTGGTGATTAAGGGCATGGGGGGATGAACAAAATTTACGAATCAAGAGCCAAGAGGAATTAGGGTGATAACATGAGTTCCGGCAAACTCCCTGCCAGAGCCGCTTTCTCTTGACAAGGGCAGGCGGCGCATGTGTTTTCCGGGTCAAATTTCCCGCGCCGCCGGATAAAAAGAGGGTTTCATGCATCGCTATCGTTCGCACACATGTGGCGCGCTCCGGGAGAGCGAAGTCGGCCAAGAGGTTCGTCTTTCGGGCTGGTGCCACCGCATCCGCGACCATGGCGGCGTGCTCTTTATCGATTTGCGCGACCATTACGGCATGACGCAATGCGTGGTTGATCCGGATTCGAAGGCCTTCAAACTCGCCGAAACGCTGCGCTCCGAATGGGTTGTCCGCATGGATGGCAAAGCGCGCATGCGTCCTGCCGGCACCGAAAACAAGGATATGCCAACCGGCCTCATCGAAGTTTATGTAACCGAAATCGAAGTGCTCGGTCCCGCGAAGGAATTGCCGCTGCAAGTGTTTGGCGATCAGCCCTTCCCCGAAGAAACGCGTCTCACTTATCGTTTCCTCGATTTGCGCCGCGAGACTTTGCACAACAATATCATGACGCGCGTGAAAGTGATCGACGCGATGCGCCAGAAGATGAAGACGCAGGGCTTCAACGAATTCGCAACGCCGATTTTGACAGCGTCATCGCCGGAAGGCGCGCGCGACTTCCTCGTGCCGTCACGCATTCATCCCGGCAAATTCTACGCGCTGCCGCAAGCACCGCAGCAATATAAGCAGCTTCTGATGATGGCGGGCTTTGACCGCTATTTCCAGATCGCTCCATGCTTCCGCGATGAAGATCCGCGCGCGGATCGTCTGCCCGGTGAATTCTATCAGCTCGATTTGGAAATGAGCTTTGTCGAGCAGGAAGATATTTTCGCCGCTGTCGAGCCTGTGATCGGCGGCATCTTCCGCGAATTCGGCAATGGCAAACATGTGACGCCGTCACCATGGCCACGCATTCCTTATGCAACGTCGATGGCGAAATATGGTTCGGACAAGCCGGACCTGCGCATCATCAATCCGCACACGAAAGCGCCGCTCGAAATGGCTGATGTGTCGGAACATTTCCGCGGCTCGAATTTCAAAGTCTTCGCGCGCATTCTTGAAGACGCGAAGAACCAAGTCTGGGCGATCCCTGCACCGAATGGCGGACAGCGCACATTCTGCGATCGTATGAATTCATGGGCGCAAGGCGAAGGCCAGCCGGGCCTCGGCTATATGTTCTGGCGTGACGGCGAAGAAGGCGCGGCGGGACCGATTGCGAATAATATCGGACCGGAACGGGCTGAAGCGATCCGCGCGCAACTTGGATTGAAGGCGGGTGACGCGTGCTTCTTCGCAGCGGGCGACCCCGACAAATTCGTGAAGTTTGCGGGTGCTGCACGCATCAAGGTCGGGCAGGATTTGAACCTCATCGACGAGAACCGCTATGAGCTTGCTTGGATCGTCGACTTCCCGATGTTCGAATATAATGAGGAAGACAAGAAGGTCGACTTCTCGCATAATCCGTTCTCGATGCCACAAGGCGGCATGGATGCGTTGACGACAAAAGATCCGCTGACGATCAAAGCCTTCCAATATGACATCGCGTGCAACGGGTTCGAAATCGCATCGGGCGGTATCCGCAATCACAAGCCGGATGCGATGGTGAAGGCGTTCGAAATTGCAGGCTATGGCGAAGAGACCGTGATCGAGAAATTCGGCGGCATGTATCGCGCGTTCCAATATGGCGCGCCGCCGCATGGTGGCATGGCAGCGGGCGTTGACCGTATCGTGATGTTGCTCGTTGGCGCGCAGAATTTGCGTGAAGTCGCGCTCTTTCCGATGAACCAACAAGCGCTTGATTTGTTGATGGGGGCACCGGCTGAAGCCACGCCGAAACAATTGCGTGAGTTGTCTCTGCGTGTGAATGCGCCGGAGAAGTAAGAGCGTTTAGAATTTGGAGTGCAGATCATGGCGTCATCTTCCAATGCATCAGACGATCTGCGCGCCGGTTCTATGGTCTATCACCGGCTGCCGAAGCCGGGTAAACTTGAAATTCAGGCGACGAAACCGCTCGGCAATCAGCGCGACTTGGCGCTCGCTTATTCGCCGGGCGTCGCCGCACCGTGCGAAGCGATTGCGGAAAATCCCGATCTCGCGGCGGAACTCACATCACGGCAAAATCTCGTTGCCGTGATTTCAAACGGCACGGCCGTTTTGGGCCTTGGCAATATCGGTCCGCTTGAGTCTAAACCTGTGATGGAAGGCAAGGCGGTCCTCTTTAAAAAATTCGCCGGTATCGACGTATTCGATATTGAAGTCGCCGAGAATGATCCGAAAAGATTTGTCGATGTTGTTGCCGCGCTTGAACCGACTTTCGGCGGAATAAACCTCGAAGATATCAAAGCGCCGGAATGCTTTGAAATTGAGAAACATCTTCGCGAGAAAATGGCGATCCCCGTTTTTCATGATGATCAACATGGCACCGCGATCATTGTCGGTGCGGCCGTATTGAACGCGGTTGATCTTTCGAACAAGCGTTTGTCCGATATTAAAATCGTCGCCTCAGGTGCGGGCGCCGCGGCGCTTGCCTGCCTTAATCTTCTCGTCTCACTTGGCGCAAAGCGCGAAAATATTTGGGTTACGGATCTCGAAGGCGTTGTCTATGAGGGGCGCGAGAAACTCATGGACCCTTGGAAATCTGTTTTTGCGCAAAAGACTGACAAGCGAACGCTTAATGATGTCATTGATAATGCTGATGTGTTTTTAGGCCTATCTGCTGGTGGCGTGTTAAAACCTGATATGGTCAAGCGCATGGCGGAACGTCCGTTGATTTTGGCGCTTGCCAACCCTAATCCGGAAATCATGCCGGAAGATGCACGCGCTGTTCGCCCCGATGCCATGATGTGTACAGGCCGTTCCGATTATCCGAACCAAGTCAATAATGTTCTCTGCTTTCCTTATATCTTCCGTGGCGCGCTTGATGTTGGCGCGACAACGATCAATGAGGAAATGAAACTCGCAGCCGTTGCAGCCATTGCACGCCTCGCGCGTGAAGCACCGTCGGAAGTGGCTGCGCGTGCATATGGTGGTGATGTCAAAACCTTTGGTGCCGAGTCTCTTATTCCATCACCTTTTGATCCGCGTTTGATTTTGCGCATCGCGCCCGCAGTTGCACAAGCGGCGATTGCGTCGGGTGTAGCACGGCGTCCGATTACTGATTTTAAGGCTTACGAAGAAAAGCTCTCAGGCTTTGTGTTCCGTTCTGGCTTCATCATGAAGCCGATATTCGAGCAAGCGAAAGCTGCACCCAAGCGCGTGATCTATGCGGATGGCGAAGATGAGCGCGTGTTGCGGGCCGCGCAAATTGCCAAAGAAGAAGGCTTTGCCGTTCCGATATTGATCGGCCGTCCTTCAGTCATTGAAACGCGGTGTCAGCGCTATGGGTTGTCGATCCGCCCGGGTCGTGATGTCGAAGTGATCAATCCAGAAGATGATCCGCGTTATCGTGATTATGTTGCGACTTTGATTGAGCGCGTGGGTCGTAAGGGTGTCGCACCTGACGCGGCTCGTACTTTGGTCAGAACAAATTCAACGGTGATTGCGGCTGTTGCTGTGATGCGCGGTGATGCGGACGCGATGATTGCCGGACTTGAAGGGCGCTTCCATTCGAAGCTTCGGAACATTCGCGATATTATTGGTTTGCGCGAAGGTGTACGTGATCTCTCCGCAATGACCTTGATGATTACATCCAAAGGCAATTTCTTTTTGGCCGATACGCATGTGACGCAAGAACCAAGCGCTGAAGATATTGCAGACATCGCCATTCTTTCTGCTCATCATGTGTCACGCTTTGGAATCACGCCCAAGATTGCGCTTGTCTCACATTCAGACTTTGGCGACTCGGATGCAAAATCCGCACAAAAAATGCGGATTGCGTTGGACTATATTCGCAAGATTGATCCCGAGCTTGAAGTTGATGGCGAGATGCAAGCCGATACCGCGCTTGTTCAAACGCTTCGCTCAAAGCGGTTGCCCGATAGTCATATTGCAGGCGATGCGAATGTCTTGATCATGCCCAATCTCGATGCAGCCAATATTGCTTATCAATTGATCAAAGTTCTCGCAGATGCCTTGCCTGTTGGCCCTATTTTGATTGGAACCGCGAAACCGGCACATATTCTCACAACATCAGTCACGGCGCGTGGCGTTGTAAACATGACCGCGCTTGCGGTTGTTGAGGCGCAAGCGGTGGATACACCGCAATTAAAACTCGTATGATCTTAGTTTTGTGAGATCATCAGATCAAAGGCTTCGAGCACCTGCGCGGGATTTTCCGCCGTTGCCCCTTCTGCGAGGGCGACACCATCGGGATTTTTTGCCTTTGCCGTAATGGATAAACGCGTCGGCTTATCGATAAATTTCGCGAGCGATTGCGTGAGTGCTTTGGCATTTGGCGACATGCCAAGATAGATCTGCAAACTCGCAGAAGCCGCAGCGGCATAATTCTTTCGCACATCTTGCGGAGATCTTTTTGTCTTGATCGCATCTTGATCAATGAGGCGATCAGCCAACCCACGATTTTCAATCGTCACCGACATGTCTTTGATGCGTGCGCCCGCAAAGGCGATCAGAGCGGCTGTGGGATTGCGCATCAAGAGATCAACAGGAACATTGATGAGATTGGCGGTTGCACCGACCGTCCCCATATTTTCGCCGGTGAGCAGCGTTTCTGCTTTGAACATCTTCGCTTTTTCATCAATCGCGAGTCGCAAGGTTCCGGATAAGTTCACATCGCGATAACCAAGTGCGATGAGATTATCGATTGCCGGTTCGTTGCTGTCGGAGGGGATCGGGCCGAAGAGACCGTCAAATGTAACTTCGGCGGATCGCGGAACACCGCCATTCGGATTTTCTACCGCTAGCACCATGGACCGCAAACCGGCATGAACAGGCGGGACGCCGCTCGTATCAATGGTCACATCGCGGATTTCAAATTTTCCGATGACGGGAACAAAGGCGATAGGATCAGCATCTGCAAAATTTGCATTTGGTTTCGAAGCGAAGCTTTTCACGCTCTCAACGACTGGAAGAAAAGAAAACCCTGATTGTTCGAGACTTCCAATTCGTACGCGATTTAGTGGATAGAGACCTTCAAAGCCGTCAAGGCGAAAATGTTGAGGTTTTCCATCGATGGTGCTTTCATAGACAATGCGGTTGATCTTCGAAATTTCATCAGACCTTTTATCCGTCAAGACGGTCTGTGAGACTTCTACCATGCCGATGGAAAAGCTCGTCAAGATATCAACCGTATCGAGGATGACCGCATTCAGATCGGCATCGCTCATGGGCGATTGTGTTTGGCGGCGCAAAATACGTTCGGCGATACCGGAGAGACCTTGTTCGGATGTTTTGATGCGGAAATCGCGCATACTCGCGCGTTCAACCGTCAATACGGGCCCCGTCGGTGACGAGATCGAAATTGAATTGAACGCCGCTTCGCCATAAGCCTTCCGATATTCGTTTTTATTTCCTGCTTTTGTGGCTCCACCGGCAATGAAGAGGCCGAGGTCAATTTCGCTTGCCGTGATGGCGCCGATGGTGCCCGCTTGGGCGTCATTACCATCGCCAGATCCAAAAGTTCCAGCATCAACTTTCAAAGACGCCGCAACGCCGGATTTGATGCTCGTCAAAGTTACATTGCTTAGAATGGATGCAGAAATTTGCCCATTGATGATTTGTTCCTGACGCAAGGATTTTACAAAAATACGGTCGGCATCGAATTTTGAAAGCGCGTCGGCCTGTGCGCCTAGGGCGGTATCAGAAAATATAGTTTTTAACGCGTCCGTGGAGAAGGAGGAGTTTTCTATTTCAACGCCGTCGGCTTTGACGACTGTAATGCCTGTTTTAAACTCAAGACGGTCAAAATTAAGCTTCTCTCCTGCGAGTCCAAGCTTTGGGAATAATATTAAAAGAATGAATAAAAGGGAGATCCGGTGAAATGCAATTTGTTTCCGATGATCTCGAAATTCAATTTCATTTGAACGATATAATCTCGTCACAATAGACCTCACGCCGCCGGGCGAAAATGTTGCATGATCGCCGTGATGTCATTCATTGAGGGAAGACCGGCTTCATTTCCTAATTTCTGAATCTTGTGTGTCGAAGCTGCCCGCGCGAATTCAAAATGCGATTCCCAAGGTAAGGCGGGCCGCGCGAGATAAGAATACATATAGGCACCGTGGAACACATCGCCCGCGCCATTTGTATCGATGATCACTTCAGAAGGAACTTTGAGTGGCGGTTGGGTGCGGATTGTTCCGCTTTCATCATACCAGAGCATGCCGCGCTCGCCACGTGTCACACCGCCGATTTTAACCCCCTTTGATTTAAGCAAATCGAGCAGGCCTTTGTCATCAAGATTAAGTTGTTCCGCGAGACGTTCACCGCACACCGCAACATCAACGAAGTTCAAAAGCTCATGCGTGTTTGAACGAAGACCACCGCCATCGAGCGAAACCAACACGCCTTTTTCCCGACATAGCTTAGCATAATGAAGAGCGGCATCGCTTTGATGCCCGTCAAGATGAAGTGCGCGAATGCCATCGAGGCGCAAAGTCGGGAAGGGGTGGAGATAATCATCGTCACGGCAGCGAATGATCGCGCGCTTGCCATTGTTCGGGATGACGAAGGAGAGCGAGCTCTCTTTAACCTTTCGGCCGTGTACCGGAATTTGATATTTTGCCGCCATGTCCAAAAACATGCGGCCAAGCCAATCATCGGCAAGTGATGTCAAAAGATCCGGCACCACTCCAAGTTTCGCGCAACAGAAAGCGGCCGTAACGGCATTTCCACCGAACGAAACGGCATAATTATTGGCCACGGTTTTATCGTCACCCGTCGGGATATGATCCGTCAGAAAGGTCACATCAATATAGGTCTGGCCAATAAACAGCGCTTCCATTGTCGGCTTATCCTTCGTCAATTCGGTCTTTCCTATCGAGTGACCGAAAATCCAGAAACCGACAAGGAAAAATTGAGTTTGGGGCCGAATTTATCCGAAAACAATGCCTAATTTTCAGCCAATCGAAAAACTCGTACCGCAGCCGCAGGAGGCAGTGGCATTTGGGTTCTCGACGCGGAAACTCTGGCCCATAAGGTCATCGATAAAGTCGAGGGTCGAGCCTTCGAGGAAGGGCAGGGAGGTCGGATCGATCAGAACCACGGCCCCGTCGCGCTCGATGCGGATATCGTCTTCTGCATCCGCGGTCTCAACCGCAAAGCCATATTGGAAGCCAGAGCAGCCGCCGCCGCTCACGCTCACGCGCAATTTTGCTTCCGCAGCCTCAGACGCCAGAATCGCTTTTATGCGTCTGGCAGCACGTTCGGTGACGGAAAAATTCGTATTTGGGCTTGCATCCATAGCCAAGGGCCTGTTTCTGATCCTAAGACTCTTCGAGCCCTCAAAATAGGGGCTCGGCGGGTGAGTTTCAACCGGAGGATGAACGGTGGAAGGTCGGTTTGATCGCTGGCGTGCGGCTTATGCGACGGATCCCGCCCGTTCGCGCGGTCGGCTTTTCGCCGAGGCGTCGTCCCCAACCCGCAGCGAATTCCAGCGTGATCGTGACCGGATCATCCACTCGACCGCATTTCGGCGCCTCAAGCACAAGACACAAGTCTTTGTGTTTCATGAGGGGGATCATTTCAGAACAAGGCTCACACATACGATTGAGGTCGCGCAAATTGCGCGGTCGATTTCACGCGCTCTTGGACTTGATGAAGATCTCGCTGAAGCTTTGGCGCTGTCTCATGATCTCGGGCATCCGCCTTTTGGTCACACGGGCGAAGACGCGCTTGCTCATTGTTTGCGCGATGATGGTGGATTTGATCACAATGCGCAGGCCTTGAAAGTTGTGACGTCACTTGAGCGGCGTTATCCGGATTTTGATGGCTTAAATCTTTCTTGGGAAACGCTTGAAGGTCTCGTCAAGCATAATGGTCCTTTGACGCATGCAAAGGGTGAGGTTCTTCCTAATGCGAAATCGAAAACCGTCCCGCAAGATATACTCGATTTTGAAAAAATATTCCCCTTGGCAATCTCGGACCATGCCGGGCTTGAAGCGCAAGTTGCGGCCCTGTCTGATGATATCGCCTATAACACCCATGATATTGATGACGGATTGCGTGCAGGCCTTTTTGCGATCGATGAGCTGCGTGAAATTCCCTTCATTGCGGCCATCTTAAATGAGATTGATCGGCAATGGCCAAAGCTTGAAACAACAAGACGAATTCATGAATTGGTACGTCGTGTGATCACGCGTTTTGTCGAGGGCGTCATTCGCTCGAGCCAAGACATATTGAAACCCTATCACTCTGCTTCTGTTGATGACATCCGCAAAGCGGGATTGACGCTCATTCGCTTTCCGGATGAATTAAGTGAAGCGGATCGGGCGATCAAAAAATTTCTTTTCGCGCGGATGTACCGAAGCCCGTCCGTGATGAAGATCCGAAATGATGCCGAACAAGTTATTCGTGATCTTTTTGAAGCCTATATTGCCGACATCTCGCATCTACCAAAGGAATGGCAGCAGGGACTTGATGGGAGCAATCGACTTCAAACGCGGCGACGGATAGCTGATTACATCGCCGGAATGACCGACCGCTTTGCGCTTGATGAACACCGGCGCCTGTTTGACGTAACCCCCGAATTGCGATAGCGCCCGTGGCCATTCGCTTGAAACCCATATTAGAACGCGTTCTCTCATGAATCTTTTCGAACTTTTCCAAAACCGCATCGCCGCTTGCGTTTCCGAGCTGGGTCAAACAGGTGAAGTGCCTAAGGACCTTGATACGGCGCGGATCACGGTGGAACCGCCGCGTGATCCTTCGCATGGCGATTTAGCGACCAATGCGGCGATGGTGTTTGCCAAAGACGCGTCGATGCCGCCGCGTGCCTTTGCTGAAAAACTTGTTCCGCGTCTTCAAGCTCTTGACGGCGTTTCATCGGTTGACATCGCAGGGCCGGGGTTCATCAATCTCCGTTTGGACGCTTCACTCTTTCATGGCGTGCTAAAGTCCATTCTGAATGATCGCGAAGCCTATGGTCGAAGCATCAAGGGCAATCGCGAAAAGGTAAATGTTGAATTCGTGTCGGCCAATCCAACAGGTCCGATGCATGTCGGCCATGGTCGTGGCGCCGTCTTTGGCGATGCTTTGGCAAGCTTGCTGGATTTTGCTGGTTATGATGTCACGCGTGAATATTACATCAATGATGCGGGCGCACAGGTTGATATTCTCGCACGTTCGGCGTTCCTTCGGTATCGTGAAGCCTTGGGCGAACATATAGGCGCGATTCCCGAGGGCCTTTACCCGGGTGATTATCTTGTACCTGTGGGTCAAGCGCTTTCAAAACAACATGGTTCCGCGCTGCTTACGAAGTCAGAAAATGAATGGCTTCCGATTGTGCGCCAAGCGGCGATTGACGCAATGATGGACCGCATTCGTGAAGATCTCGCTGCGCTTGCCATCAAGCATGATGTTTTTTTCTCGGAGCGCTCTTTGTCACAAGGCGGCAACCGGGATGAAATCGCTGCATTGATCACCGAATTGAAGTCTCGTGATCTTGTTTTTCAAGGTCGATTGCCGCCACCAAAAGGCGCGCCGGTTGAGGATTGGGAAGATCGCGAACAGACATTGTTCCGTGCAACACAATTTGGTGATGATGTTGATCGTCCGCTTTTGAAGTCTGATGGCAGCTACACTTATTTCGCTGCGGATATTGCCTATCATCGCTCGAAATATCTACGTGGCTTTAAGACCATGATTGATGTGTGGGGCGCGGATCATGGCGGTTACATCAAACGTATGACGTCGGCCGTCAAAGCGGCAACCGATGGACTTGGAGATCTTGACGTCAAGATCTGTCAGCTCGTTCGCCTTTTGCGCAATGGTGAACAAGTACGGATGAGCAAACGCTCCGGCGATTTCATTACATTGCGCGAAGTTGTTGATGAAGTTGGTCGTGATGCTGTGCGCTTCATGATGCTTTATCGCAAAAATGACGCAACTTTGGATTTTGATCTTGGCAAAGTGATCGAGCAATCAAAAGACAATCCCGTCTTTTATGTTCAATATGCCCATGCACGTTGTGCTTCGGTCGCACGCCAAGCACAAGGTTCTATCAATCCAACCTCTGAAGATGTGAAGCACGCGGATCTTGCGCGGTTAACAGATGAAGCGGAGAGGGGCGTCATGCATCGTCTGGCGCAGTATCCGCGTCTTGTTGAAAGTGCCGCCTTAGCGCATGAGCCGCACCGAATCGCTTTCTATCTTCACGAGGTTGCGAGTGATTTTCATGCGCTTTGGAATCGCGGCAAAGATCATCCGGACTTACGTTTTGTCATTGAGAATGATAGAGATTTATCGATCGCGCGACTCGCTCTGGTCGATTCGGTTCGAATTGTTCTCGCGTCTGGCCTTTCGGTCTTAGGGGTTTCGGCTCCAAACGAAATGCGCTGAGTCGGTTCGGGCAGGGTATCCGCCGATCAATGCGCGTGGAGCCGGAACCTTATTCATGACGGATGATGGGCGCGGACGCAGTTCCGTGAACCTCGAGGAGCTTGAGCGCCAGCTGCGAGAAGCGTCCCGCAGCCGTATCCGTGCGGCTGCTTCTGATCCGTCTTTGCGGGGCACTGAAGCCGAGACTGCCGCGATCCCTGATTTAGCGGCACTCACACGGCAATTTGGCGCGCGTCCTGCAAGCTCTCAACAAAGTGTTCCTCAACAAACAAGTTCAGGCGCATGGATACTGCCAGCGGCGAGCGTTCCGGATGAACCGCGTTATGACGCGCCAGCAGTTACCGAGTCATCATGGGATATGATTCAGAGCCAAACTCCACCATTTGGAAGTGGGCAAGGTGATGCGCCTCCGTTTTACGGTTCAGAACCAGCGCCGCCAATGGCAGGATCGACGCAACCGCCGCCTTTCGATGTACGGCCGTCGTCATTCTCCTCTTCGTCCCCCGGTCAGGACGTGCCGCCCGGCGGCTATACAGGTCTCGTTGGCGAGTTACCGCGCGGCTTCGGTCCACCGGTCACGGATCGATTTCCCGCCGTTGAAAAAGAAAAGCGGAGAACATGGTCGGGTCTTCGGGCGCTCATTATCATCATCTTGGTCGCCATCGGTGTTTATGCGGTTTATCTTTTTCAGTCCGGTCGGTATGCAGTAAGTCTGGGTCCGCAATCGGATCAAAAACAAGTTCCGGTGATCAAACCCGATTCGACTCCGGTAAAAATTGCTCCCGACAATAAAACGGCCGAAGCCTCACCTGCCGGTACGGAACTTTTTACGAAAGACACGCCGGAGAATTCGGCGACTGTAAAGAAACGCTCAACGGCTGAAGTGCCTGTTGATGTGAATGCGATTGTCAAAGACGCACCAGCGACGAAATCGATTGTCCCCTCTATGGGCGATCCAAAGGCCGTCAAAACAGTAACTGTTCGGCCCGACGGCACGATTGTCGGTGATCCACAAATTGCACCGGCAAAGCCGAGCGTCGATACAGCCCCGCAAGTGGCGCAACCGCCGAAAAATGTTGCGCCTGCCGCGCCAGCGGCATCGATTCAAAAGGTGGAGCCTGTAGTCGTTGCGTCAAACACGCCGCCACCCGCGCAGCCGGTTAAACCAGCAAAGCCTGAATTGCCGCCGCTTGTCGGCGAACCCGCCGCCGTTCCATTGCCCATCGCAAGGCCGAATGATTTGGATCTTGTTTCCGAGACGCCGGCGGAAGCCGATCCTCTCGCGGATCTCGTGAAATCTGCGACCGATAACACGGCATCGACAGAGACAGTTCAGGAGACGGGAGCCGCGCCTGTGACCGGCGAATATGCAGTTCAATTTGGCGCACCCGCAGTTGAGGCGGATGCGAACGGACTCGCTAAACGCGTGAAGACGGATTTTGCTGAACAAATTGATGGGCGGGATGTTCTCGTGATCAAAGCAGAGAGCAATGGCAAAACCGTCTATCGTGTTCGTGCTGTGGGCTATACGCGCGATGAGGCGAATGTTGCTTGCGGTGCCGTAACATCAGCTGGCGGCAAATGTTTTATCGCGCGGAATTAGAATTGCCGTGATGTCTCACTCCTCTCTTTCCTGCCGCGCCTTTGTGTCGGGATGTTCCGGGCATCATTTGACGGCCGAAGAGCGCGAGTTCTTTAAATCGGCATCGCCTTGGGGACTCATTCTTTTTAGGAGGAATGTTTCAGAACCCTCTCAAGTTAAAGACTTAATTTTAGAATTCAAAGAGGTTGTTGGTCGCGCCGATGCACCCGTTTTGATCGATCAGGAAGGCGGGCGCGTTCAAAGGCTCGGACCGCCGCATTGGCGGCGTTATCCTGCCGCGCAGCGCTATCTCGAGGCGGCTCGCGGTGATCTTTCTAAGGCAGTAGACCTCGCCCGCCTCGGGGCCCGTTTGATTGCATTTGATCTTCATGAATTGGGGATCACAATCGACTGTGCACCAACTCTTGATCTTGGGTTCGAGGGGCGGACGGACGCCATTGGCGACCGAACTTTTGCGAGAGATCCAGAAGCGGTTATTCGTTTGGGCCGCGCTTTTGCCGAAGGGCTTTTAGCGGGCGGAATTCTTCCGGCGATTAAACATATGCCCGGGCATGGACGGGCTATTGTTGATAGCCACAAATTAATGCCTAAAGTCGAAGTGCCGATCTCCGAACTCATGGAAAGTGATTTCAGGCCCTTTCGTGCGCTTTCCGATCTCCCTGTTGGTCTGACCGCTCATATTCTTTTTCCGCATGTGGATCCGGAAGCTCCGGCGACTTTATCGGAGAAAGTCGTTCAAGACGTCATTCGCGGTTTGATCGGTTTTGACGGGCTTCTCCTGTCAGACGACATCTCCATGGAAGCGCTTCAGGGAGATTTCAGATCGCGGGCAGCCGCCTTTTTTTCGGCCGGGGGCGATATTGCGCTTCATTGTAATGGCGATCTCGCGGAAGCCGAAGGCGTGGCGGCGGTAAGTCCGATCCTAGGCGGAAAGACGCTCGAGCGTATCGAAAGGGCATTTTCCTGGCTGAAAACCGAACCAGAGCCCTTCGATCCTGTGGATGCAGCCGTGAAACTCGATGCTGCGCTTGCTCTTGCCTGAAAACAGGACCAGAGTCCGGCGCGTAATTCATCTTGCGAGCGCTGTAAATTATGTCCGAGTCCGAGTTTTTCGGCAGTTCAGATTTTGAGGAAGATCGGGCAACGACTGATCCCGTCCTTTTGATCGATACAGAAGGGTTTTCTGGCCCGCTCGATCTGTTGCTTGAATTGGCGCGGCGGCAAAAGGTCGATTTGAGCAAGATTTCGATCTTGAAACTCGTCGAGCAATATCTGGCTTTTATTGAGCGTGCCCGCACTTTGCGTCTCGAATTGGCGGCGGACTATCTCGTGATGGCCGCCTGGCTCGCTTATTTAAAGTCGCGGCTTTTGGTGCCAGCGCCGGAATCGAGTGCCGAGCCTGATGCTGCCGATCTCGCCGCTGCGCTTGCAAACAAGCTTAAGCGCCTCGAAGCGTTTCGCGGGTTGGCCCGGATGCTTCAAGATCGGCCGCAACTTGATCGCGATATGTTCGGTCGCGGCCAGCCGGAGCCGGTCGCGATGCGCAAGATCCCGATCTTCGATGCGTCGATACATGATCTCTTGAATTCTTATGCACAACAAAGGCAAACCCGGGTTCTTTCGAAGATTTCGCTTCAAAAGCGGGTGGTTTGGTCCTTGGATGAGGCCCGCTCAGCGCTTGAACGGCTTGTGGGCGTCGCAAAGGACTGGGCCGTTCTCGATGATTACCTGATTGCCTTTATTACCGAACCTGAGCAAAGACGAACTGTGAGGGCGACGGCTTTGTCGGCTTCGCTCGAACTTGTGAAGGAGGGACGGGCTGAATTGCGTCAGGATGCCGCTTTCGCCCCGATCTATCTGAGAGCCCGACATAACGCAGAACCAGTAAGACAGACTAGAAATTGATGATATGATGATTGAAATGGCCTCCTCCTCGCTACCCACCGAAGATACCGAATTTGAAGACGGCATGGCCACCCGCGATGCTGTGTTTTTCCGCGATAAGCGTATCGTGGAAGCGCTTTTATTCGCGTCCGAACGCCCTTTGGCTGAGGAAGATTTCCGGTTTCATCTTGGTAAGGACGCTCAGATTGATGCGATCCTCGCTGAACTGGCTGCTGATTTCGCGCCGCGTGGGGTCAATTTAAAAAATGTCGCTGGCAAATGGGTTCTGCGCACGGCCGAAGATCTCGGCTATTTGCTCATTCGCGAAAAGCACGAGCCGCGCAAATTGTCGCGGGCCGCGATGGAGACTTTGGCGATTGTTGCCTATCACCAGCCTGTGACACGCGCTGAGATCGAAGACATTCGCGGTGTCGCAACGAGCAAAGGCACATTGGATGTGCTGCTTGAAACGGGCTGGGTGCGCCTACGCGGTCGCCGCAAAGCGCCCGGACGTCCCGTCACTTATGGCACGACCGAGGCCTTTCTTGATCAATTCGGCCTCCAAGCCATCAATGAATTGCCCGGTTTGGCCGAATTGAAGGGCGCTGGCTTCTTCGATGGCCGTTTGCCAGCCGATTTCAACGTCCCTGAACCCTCGGACAATGCCGAATTGCAGGCGGATGAAGATCCTCTCGAGGAAGATCTTTTCGTTGCGATTTCTGAGGAGCGCCTTGGCGCAGAAGAAGAGCGGCTTGAAGCCGAGGCGGGCGAATAGGATCGCGCTGGCGCTTAAGAGCTCTGGGATAGACAAAGGCCCGAAAAATGGCTTTTGCGATCAGGTAGTTCTTGTTTTTATGGGCTGAGCACCCTAATTTCACCCTACACAAGGGAACCGCTCCGGCCGGGACCCGTTCTGGCGAGGAGGCTTTAATGGGAAGCGTAAGCATTTGGCATTGGATCGTGGTTGGCATCATCGTGATGCTTCTCTTCGGTCGTGGAAAAGTGTCAGAACTGATGGGCGACGTCGCCAAGGGCATCAAATCCTTCAAAAAGGGTATGGCGGAAGACGATGCCACCACCGCATCCGCTCAGCCGACCGATCCGTCAAAGCCGGTGGCTGATCAGCGGCAGGCTGCTCCGGCACAAGCACCGAGCGAACACAAAGCGGGTTGATCGCGCTCTGTCAGGCGGAGGGATCCTCGACCTTCCGCTGACATCTAAATGGACAGAGAAAGACTATGTTTGATTTCGGATCCGGCGAACTCGTGGTGATCGGAGTGGTCGCCTTGGTGGCGATTGGTCCCAAAGAGTTGCCGGGTCTGTTGCGCACGGTTGGTCAGGCCGTGAGCCGTATCCGTCGCATGGCGGGCGATTTTCAAAATCAGTTTAACGAGGCGATGCGTGAAGCCGATATGGCTGACGCGCAAAAAATGATCTCCGACATCAAATCTGATTTTTCAACGACGATGACCGGAAGCGGGTCAATGTCGCCGCCAATCGCGACAGAAGCAACGTCTGAAGAACAGAACAAATCTGTAGGTGAGGGCGATGCTCACGCCGAACAACCACTTACGCTTGAAGCGGTTGCCGAAGCTGAACCGGTAACCTTATTATCGCCGCAAGACACCGCGAGTGAAGCACAAGCTGGTGATACAACTCAAGACGCATCGGCGCCTAAACCGCAAGCGGGCGCAGCATGACCGCGGAAGATATTGACGCATCGAAAGCGCCGCTGATTGAACATCTCGTCGAATTGCGGTCGCGATTGATCAAATCGCTTCTTGCTTTTTTGGTGATGTTTTTTGGCTGTTTTTTCTTCGCACGACATATTTATAATGTTCTTGTTTTTCCCTATGTCATGGCGGCCGGTGGCGACGCTTCGCAAGTCAAATTGATTTACACGGCTCCGCTCGAATATCTTTTCACGCAAATCAAGATTGCGATTTTTGGTGCATCGTTTTTTTCGTTCCCGATCGTGGCGACGCAGATCTATAAATTCGTCGCCCCCGGTCTTTATAAAAACGAGCGCGATGCATTTTTGCCTTATCTGATTGCCACACCGGTTTTGTTTTTGACTGGCGCTGCCGTTGTGTTCTTTATCGCGATGCCAATTGTGATGACTTATTCGATTGGCCAGCAGCAAATTGGATTAACGGGTGAGGCTTCAATCGAATTGCTGCCAAAGGTAAGTGAATATCTCTCACTTATAATGACCTTGATTTTTGCGTTCGGCATTACGTTTCAATTGCCGGTGGTACTCACCTTGCTCGCGCGAGCCGGTGTTATTGATTCAACCTTTCTCAAAGAGAAACGTCGTTACGCGATAGTTCTGGTGTTTGTGATTGCCGCCGTTCTCACACCGCCCGATGTAATTTCACAAATGTCGCTCGCAATACCAACTCTTGCGCTTTATGAGTTGTCGATATTTGCGGTAATGTGGGTTGAGCGGCAAAGAATAAAGGCTGATGCGGCGCGCGCATCGGAATAAATTATCTCTCTTTCGTCCTAAAATGGGGTCGATGACTTAATGTATGATATTCGCTTCATTCGTGAACAGGCGGAGCGCTTTGATCGAGGTTTGATTAATCGTGGCGCTGCGCCGTTGTCGGCGCGTCTGATCGCCCTTGATGATGAGTGCCGTGCGGCGATTACGGCGTCACAAACGGCACAAGAAAAACGCAACACGCTTTCAAAGGAAATTGGTCAAGCCATGGCGGCGAAAGACCAAGCACGTGCCGAGGCTTTGAAAGCCGAAGTGGCTCAATTGAAAGACAGTCTTGCAGCCCTTGAAGCGCGCGAGAAGGCGCTTGTTGAAGACCTTGATCGTGAATTATCCGCGATCCCCAACACACCGCTTGATGAAGTGCCCATTGGCAAAGACGAACATGACAATGTCGAGATTCGTAAATTCGGAACGCCGCGCACTGAAGCGATGATGGGGTTTACGCCAAAGCAACATTTTGAAATCGGTGAGTCGCTGGGTCTCATGGATTTTGAAACGGCTGCAAAATTATCGGGCGCGCGTTTTGTCGTTAACAAAGGTCAGCTCGCACGGCTTGAACGCGCTCTTGGGCAATTCATGCTTGATCTTCACACAAGCGAAAATGGATACACGGAAGTCAATCCGCCTTTGCTTGTTAAAGATCATACGATGTTTGGCACGGCGCAACTTCCGAAATTTGCCGATGACCAGTTTCGTGTGGCGCCGGATTATTGGTTGATCCCCACGTCCGAAGTTCCGCTCACGAATCTTGTGCGCGAAAGCATTGTTGATGAAACTTCGCTGCCGATGCGTCTAACCGCATTGACTCCATGCTTTCGTGCAGAGGCGGGGGCTGCTGGTCGCGATACGCGTGGCATGATCCGGCAACATCAATTCACAAAAGTTGAATTGGTTTCGATCACGACACCGGAAACATCACTCGCCGAACATGAGCGCATGACAGCGTCTGCAGAGAAGGTTTTACAAAAACTCGGACTGGCTTATCGTGTTATCACTCTCTGTACGGGCGATATGGGTTTTGCGTCACAGAAGACTTTTGACATTGAAGTCTGGCTTCCGGGGCAAAATGCTTATCGTGAAATTTCGAGTTGTTCTGTCTGTGGTGACTTTCAAGCCCGCCGCATGAATGCGCGTGTGAAATCACCCGATGGCAAAGGTAATCGTTTTGTTCATACATTGAATGGTTCTGGCATTGCTGTTGGGCGCGCGTTGGTCGCCGTGCTTGAAACCTATCAGAATGACGATGGTTCTGTAACAGTCCCAGAAGCCTTGCTGCCTTATATGGGCGGCTTAAAGACAATTTCGAAAGCGGCGTGATATGCGTATTCTTGTTACAAATGATGATGGAATTCACGCGCCGGGTTTAGAGATATGTGAAGCGATTGCGCGCAGTTTGTCTGATGATGTGTGGGTGATTGCGCCTGAGACCGATCAATCGGGCGTCGCGCATTCACTATCTCTCAATGATCCATTGCGCTTGCGGCAAGCGGGAAAACAGAAATTTGCCGTGAGTGGCACGCCGACAGATTGTGTGATTATGGGTTTGCGTCATGTCTTGGATCGCAAGCCGGATCTCATTTTGTCTGGCGTCAATCGCGGGCAGAATGTTGCAGAAGATGTTACTTATTCGGGTACCGTTGCCGGCGCGATTGAAGGGACAATCTTGGGCGTGCCCTCGATTGCTTTGTCGCAATGCTATGGTTTCGAGACCCGTTCACAACCGCTTTGGGAATGCGCTGCAACTCATGCGCCGGATTTGATCAAAAAGATTTTGGCAGAGGGCATTCCCAAAAATGTGCTCGTCAACATCAATTTCCCTGATTGCAAGGCGCGTGATGTGCAAGGCACTTCGGTCGCTGTACAAGGTCAGCGGCAGCAAGAATTATTGCGCATCGATGAGCGGCTCGATGGCCGTGGCAATCCTTATTATTGGATCGCGTTTGGTCGCGGGAAATCTGAACCGGGACACGGTACAGACCTTGAAGCAATCGCGGCGAAGCGTATTTCTGTAACGCCATTACGTCTTGATCTCACCGATGAGCCGACGCTCACGCGTTATGCGAGTTTGTTTTAGTACAATTTTGTTTTTGTAAGGATGAGTGATGCCGAAACGGATGTCGGATGCCGAGGCCCTCATGTCCTTTCAACTCAAATTGCGTGAGCGCGGCATATTTGATCACGCGCTTTTGAAAGCTTTCGAACAAATCCCGCGCGCAGAGTATATAGATGAACGTTTCAGCGACATGGCGGGCGAGGATATCGCGTTGCCTCTATCTTGTGGTCAGACACAAGCCGCGCCGTCGTCACTCGCGCGCATGATCAAAGCGCTTGATGCCGGTCCCGGTGATCGTGTGCTCGAGATCGGAACGGGCTCTGGTTACGCGACAGCCTTGATTGCACGATTGGCTCTTAGTGTGACAACGCTGGAACGCTATCGGTTATTGGCTGATGCGGCAAAGAAACGGCTCGCCCGGCCAAGCCTTGGCACAATCGCGGTGTGGCATGCGGATGGAACGCACGGGTATCCGGAAGAAGCGCCTTATGACCGCATCATTCTCCATGCTGCGATTGAGAGTGAACCTGCGAATCTGATTGATCAATTAACGCCGGGCGGATCGGTCGTGGCTGTACTTCGGGTGGGGCAGGTCTCGGAAATCACAAGATGGCGGCGCGCGATTACCGGCCGCGTGTTAGAGATCGATCATTTCGGTCGACTGGATCTGCCCATGCTCGTTTCTGGTCTTTCAGAAGCGTTGTGATCCTTAAAATAACTTCACTGCACGGCAGTTTAGAAAGAAGTTTTTAACCTAAACAGAGGATGAATTGGAGCGTGACGATCTGTGAGTCGTCTTGTGGTCATGATCGGGAGGTCGACCGTGCGTTCAAGGCCCGCGCTTCGCATTTTGAGTACCTGCGGACTTTGTCTTATTATGTCGGCATGTGGGACAGATGTTGTTCGCATGTCCGAGCAGCTCAATCCTTTTTCGGGCTCTGCCCGCTTTGATCCGAAGACGACCGGGTCTCTTTCGAAATCCCAGAATAGCGGGTTAACCCCTGCTTCGGATGTCGGCTCAACAGATGAGATTGTTCAAAGCAGCGGCCCGATCGCTTCCGCTCCATTGACGGCTCCAAACAATGCGTCGGCATCCGCTCAATCCTCTGTTGTGGCGAAAACACCGGCCACATCACAGAAGGTGGCTTCGCTCTCTTCGCCTGTTGTGAACTCAAAAGCGGTGGCGTCGGCTCCCGATGGTGGCAAATGGGTCACTGAGGGCGGCACAGAAGTCACGTTGGCAAAGGACGAGACAATCAAAATCTTGTCAGATCGTTATGGTGTTCCTGAAGAGGCGATCCGCAGTGCGAATGGCTTGAAAGGAAATGCAAAGCCGAAAGTCGGCTCTAAACTGATCATTCCGGTTCATGTTGCCGCTGGTGTTCAACCTGCAAAAATGAAGGCACCGCAAACAAAAACAGCTGCTGTTGCGGGAGCCACGCAAAGCGATGCGCCCGCCGACGCGGTGAGCACTGAAGCGCCAAAGACCGACATAAAAAAATTGGCGCAATCAAAAACGCCAGCCAAAGTCGAATCCGCTCCAACACAACAAGCAGCGCTCGAAACTCCGGCTTCAACCGCACCGACCGATCCTGCTAATGCATCGGACGCTACGAAAGTGAATAATGTTGGTTTCCGCTGGCCTGCCAAAGGTCGCATCATCCAAAGTTTTGGTGATAAAGGCGGCGTGAAGAGCACGGGTATTAATATTTCAGTGCCTGAAGGCACGCCCATCAAAGCGGCAGAGGCCGGAACAGTGGCCTATGCAGGCAATGAAGTGAAAGGCTTTGGCAATCTCGTGATGGTGCGCCATTCCGATGGTTGGGTTTCTGTTTATGCTAATGCCAGCGAAATTAAAGTGAAGCGTGGCGATGTCATTAAGCGTGGTCAGATCATCGCTCTTTCTGGGCAATCGGGCGATGTGTCCGCACCGCAACTTCATTTTGAATTACGCAAAGGGTCAATCCCGGTTGATCCGGTTGAACACCTCAGTGAAGATTGAGAAGTATTGCCTCGCTTGAAAAATTAAGGCGGCCCTTCAGGCCGCTTTTTTATTGTTCGAGTTTCACACCCAAACGACCCGCGAGATCTTGAATATATTGATAGGCCGTTCGACCCGAGCGCGAGCCACGTGTTGTCGCCCATTCAAGGCTTTCATGTTCAAGGCTTTGTTGATCAATAGGAAGATCAAAATGGCGCGCATAGCCACGCACCATATCAAGATATTCATCTTGGCTGCATTTATGAAAGCCGAGCCATAAACCAAAGCGATCGGAGAGCGAGACCTTCTCTTCAATCGCTTCGCCAGGATTGATGGCCGTTCCTTTTTCGTTTTCCATCATATCACGCGGCAGTAGATGGCGGCGATTAGACGTTGCATAGAAGATCACATTCTCAGGTCTTCCTTCGATACCCCCTTCAAGTACTGCTTTAAGGGACTTGTATGAAGTATCACTAGAATCAAAAGAAAGATCGTCACAAAAGACGATGAAGCGACAAGGAGCGCCGCGCATCAACGCCATAAGAGTGGGAAGCGTTTCGATGTCTTCACGATGAATTTCGACGAGCTTTAAGGGTGCTGATCCGTTCTTTAACGCATGTTGCGCGGCTTCGGCATGGGCGGCTTTCACGAGTGAGGATTTACCCATTCCGCGCGCCCCCCATAGAAGTGCGTTATTGGCAGGCAAGCCACGAGCGAAGCGATTGGTATTTTCATTCAAGAGATCGCGAACGCGGTCGATCCCGCGTAAGAGATGCATGTCAACTTTATTGACCTTGGGGACTGCGACAAGCTGTCCCGTATCGGGACGCCAGACAAAAGCATCAGTGCGCGTAAAATCCACTTTCGGCGCGGTGTGCGGCTTTAGGCGTTCGAGAGCATCGGCAATTCGACGTAATTCGTAAAGAACGGGATCGGACGCAGGCGGTAATTGAGTTGTCATGGCAAATGTGGCTAAAGAAGATCTAAACGGCTATCTGGTTGCATACAGGTGATTTCACCGAGCGTCCATGCCAAGCCGGAAACCAAGATCCGCAAATCAACCCGCTTTTGATTGCAATATGGTGGCCAAAAGCTATAGTCCGCCCCGACTCTTGAGGGCGATCTCGTTTGCTCTCTTTTTTGGATTTTCTGGAGGTATTTCTACGTGATTACGCCCGCTTATGCCCAGACCGCGTCCGCCATGGGTGGATCTGAAATGTTGATGCAGGTTGTCCCTTTCATCCTGATTTTTGTGATCATGTATTTCTTGATGATCCGCCCTCAGCAGAAGCGGCAGAAAGAGCATCAGGAAATGATCAAAAATGTCCGTCGGGGTGATCAGATTGTCATGAGCGGTGGCCTAATTGGCAAAGTGGTGAAAGTGACCGATGACAATGAAGTCGAGCTGGAGATTGCCGACAATGTTCGTGTTCGCGTCACCCGCGCCTCGATTGCCGATGTGCGGTCCAAGGGCGAACCCGTGAAATCCTGATCGGTCTGGCGCTCATTCATCATGCTTCGTTATTCCCGCGCTAAAATCGCCGCTGTTCTCCTGCTCGTTCTTGCCGGCCTTCTTTATGCCGCGCCGAGCCTCATGTTGCCCGAAACGAGAACGGCGCTCCGTGAAGCCACACCGGGCTTTCTGCCGTCCTGGTTGATGCCGCATCAAGCGATTGTGCTTGGGCTTGATCTGCAAGGTGGATCGCATGTGCTCTTGGAAGTCGATAGCGCTGCTGTTTTAAAAACGCAGGTCGCGACGTTGCGCGATGATATGCGGCGCATTTTGCGTGATGAGAAGATTGCGCTTGCGGGTGGTCTTGCGTTCTTGCCGCGCGGCGTCTCGGTACGCATTACGGATGAAGCAGAGCGTAAACGCGTTGTACCCAAATTACGCGAATTGGTAACGCCAACCTCTTCAATCATGGGGGGTGGCGGTCAAGCGGCAATGACACTCATCGAGGATCAAGACGGATTGGTTACGCTTTCAATTACGGATGCAGGTGTCACTGAAAAAATCCGCAAAGCGATTGATCAAGCCATTGAAGTCTTGCGGCGCCGTATCGACGCGCTCGGCACCACGGAACCAAATATCCAGCGTCAGGGCATCGACCGCATTCTCGTTCAAGTGCCGGGTTTGCAAGATCCGAAACGGTTGAAAGATATTTTGGGTACAACGGCGCAGCTTGAATTCCGCATGGTGGCGGAAGGCAATTCCAATTCACCTGATGTTGAGATGTTGCCCCAGACGGAGGCCAATCAACCACCATTGCCGATTGAAAAACGCGTGATTGTGCAGGGCGAAGATCTGATCGATGCGCAACCGGGATTTGATCAACGCACCAGTGAGCCGATCGTCAATTTCAAATTTAATATTCGTGGTGCGCAACGTTTCGGAACAGCGACATCGGAATCGGTTGGGCGGGCGCTTGCGATTGTTCTTGATAAGAAAGTCATCTCGGCTCCGCGTATTCAAACCGCAATCACAGGCGGGCAGGGGCAGATCTCCGGTCGCTTCACAGTTGAAGCCGCTAATAATCTAGCGATTCTTCTGCGTGCCGGCGCCTTGCCAGCGCCTTTGACGATTGTTGAAGAGCGCACGGTTGGTCCGGGCTTGGGACAGGATTCAATCAATGCCGGAAAGATTGCGGCCTATGTGGCGGCGGTTCTAGTGGTCGCCTTTATGTTTGTGACTTACGGTCTCTTTGGCTTCTTCGCAAATATCGCGCTGATCATCCATGTTGTGTTGATTTTTGCGATGATGTCCTTGATTGGCACAACGCTCACTTTGCCCGGCATTGCAGGGATAGTTCTGACAATCGGTACGGCGGTGGATTCCAATGTGTTGATCTATGAACGCATTCGCGAGGAGGCGCGACAAGGACGCAGCATGATTGCTTCGCTGGATGCCGGCTTCACGCGCGCTTTTGCCACAATAATTGACTCGAATGTCACAATGTTTATCGCCGCTGCGATTTTGTTCTTCTTGGGCTCTGGTCCGGTGCGTGGCTTTGCGGTGACAATGGTGTTTGGCATTGTCACGACCGTTGTGACGGCCGTGACCATGACACGTATGATGATCGCGCTTTGGTACACACGCGCGCGTCCGCAGAAATTGCCGTTCTGAGGGAGATGACAGAATGAAACTCCTTCGCATCATACCTGATGATACGTCTTTCGGCTTTATGGCGTTCCGACGCTTAAGCTTTCCGTTCTCCGCTCTGATCTCGCTGATTTCAGTCGGTGCTTTTTTTGCAATCGGTTTGAATTTCGGTATCGACTTCACCGGCGGCACTCTCATTGAAATGAAAACGCTTACCGGCAAAGCGGATATCGCTTCTGTGCGCACAGCTGCCGCTGAATTGGACTTGGGCGATGTCGAAGTTCAGGAATTCGGCAATCAGGGTGAAGTGTCATTGCGCTTTGGGTTGCAGCCCGGCGGCGAGAAAGGGCAGCAGGCAGTTGTTGAACGTGTTCGTGCAACATTCGGCAAAGATTATGAATTCCGTCGCGTTGAGGTGGTGGGACCCCGCGTTTCCGGCGAATTGGTGCAATCGGGTATCTTGGGCGTTGTGCTCTCGATCATTGCCGTGCTGATTTATTTATGGTTCCGCTTTGAGTGGCAATTTGCCGTCGGCGCCGTGATTGCCACTTTGCACGACCTTGTGCTGACGATGGGATTTTTCGCGATCACGCAGATCGAATTCAATATGACATCGATTGCGGCGATCCTGACGATTGTCGGTTATTCTTTGAACGATACGGTCGTTGTGTTTGTCCGCATTCGCGAATTAATCCGCCAAAACAAGAAAATGACGATTGCCGAGCTTCTTGATCTTTCGATTAATTCGACGCTCTCAAGAACGGTGATGACATCCGTCACCACATCTCTTGCACTTTTAGCGCTCGTGCTCTTTGGCGGCTCGGTGATCAAGAGCTTTTCTTGGGCGATGATTTTTGGCGTTGTGATCGGGACTTATTCATCGATCTTTATCGCGGCACCAATGCTCATTTATCTGGGCGCTCGTGTTAGCGGTGATGGTCAAGAAGCGACGTCGGAAACCGCAGACGCTCCGCAATCGACGGTACGATGAGCGCGCCGGCTCATGGCTTTCTTCCGGGGCGCTATGCAATCGATGCGGTCGGTGAGGGCGGATTTCGCTTTGCCGATATGTCGCATCGCGGTTCGCTTTTGATCTTGCCATCAGGTTTTCATGCATGGTCGATCACAACGATTGAAGACATCAAACCATCGTCTTTTCATCCTCTTTTTGCTGAGGCAAAAAACATCGACTTTGTTTTGATCGGAACAGGTGAGAAGATCATCCGTTTGGCTGAGCCGCTTCTCTGGCGGTTTCGAGAATTCTCATTTCAGTTTGATATGATGTCCACAGTCGCCGCTGCGCGCACTTATAACGTGCTTGTCGCGGAACATCGGCGCGTTGCCGCAGCTTTGATTGCGATTTGATCTATGAATCGCGCACTCGCCGATTTTGTTAAAGAGCAAAATCCCGATTTCTATTGGTCTGTTCTTTTTGCGCCCGCCGACAAACGCGACGCGCTTCTTTCTCTTTATGCTTTCGCCCTTGAGGTGAAACGCATTCCGACGCTTGTGTCTGAACCAGCGCTTGGCGAAATCCGGATGCAGTGGTGGATTGATGGTTTAATAGGCGAACGCTCGGCGGAATTGCTATCGCATCCTGTGGGCGAAGCTCTGATCAACACATCCACTTCTTATTCTTTGCCGTTGCAGCCCTTGATTGATCTGATTGATGCACGCGTTGTGCTTCTTCATACGGACCCACAATCACCGCCCGATGAGGCCGCGCTCGAACTTTTTTGCGGGCGGTGTCACGCGGCAATGATCCATTTCGCGTCAATTATATTAAATGACGGCCGTATACCATCAACCAGCGACGCAGCAGGTCACGCAGGTATGGTGCTCGGATTGATTGAAATTTTGCGCGAAGAGCTTTTTACAATCTCAAAAACAGATATTGTGAATCTCGCCCAAGAGCATCTTATAAAGCTAAGATCATTATTGTCGGATGTGCCAAAGCCGCTTCTTGCTGCCTATCTTCCTTTGGTCATCGCGGAACCATTTTTGGAGCGCTTTGAGAAAGGATTCAATCGGCAACAAGCCGAACCTGATTCATGGCGTATCTTGTGGCGGATGATGCGCGTCTCAATTTAAAACGCATTAAGCGAGCGCGCTATCTTTATGTTTTGTCGCATTTTTATGTGATTAACCGGCCACCACTTAATCACAAAATGCTCTAATCCATTGATCTAGATCAACAGCCGCGCGTGCGGTTAATGCATGTTTGCGAGCGATTGATTTTTCGGTTCCGCGTAAACGCTTGCCCGTTTCATCTTTTGTCGGCGCGGCAATCGTTGGAAATAATCCAAAATTGATGTTCATCGGTTGAAAGCTTGGTGGGCCGGCATCAATGGTTTCGATGTGACCACCGGTGATATGATTGATGAGCGCACCAAGACTCGTTGTTGGCGGAAACATTGGAAGTGTTTCTTCCAAACGTTCTGCGGCGGTGAAACGACCTGCTGCCAGACCCATGGCAGCGCTTTCGACATAACCTTCGCAACCGGTAATTTGTCCCGCAAAGCGCAGACGTGGTTCGGCTTTCAATCGAAGCCTTCCATCAAGAACGCGCGGAGAATTCAAATAGGTGTTGCGATGTAAACCACCCAATCGCGCAAATTCCGCCTGCGCTAATCCGGGGATGGTTCTGAAGATGCGCACTTGTTCCGCATATTTAAGTTTTGTCTGAAAGCCCACCATATTATAGAGCGTACCGAGCGCATTATCCTGACGCAGTTGAACAATGCCATAAGGCTTTAAAGTTGGATTATGCGGATTGGTGAGTCCCACCGGTTTCATCGGCCCATGTCGAAGAGTCTCCAAACCCCGTTCAGCCATCACTTCAATGGGTAAACATCCATCGAAATAAGGAACGCCTTCGAAGTTTTTGAATTCAGTTTTTTCGCCTTTGATCAAGGCGTCGACAAACGAAAAATACTGATCGCGATCGAGTGGACAATTGATGTAATCGGCGCCCGTGCCTCCCGGCCCGACTTTATCGTAACGGCTTTGATACCACGCAAAATCAAAATCGATTGTCTCTTTATGAATGATCGGTGCGATCGCATCAAAGAACGATAATTGCTTTTCGCCAGTCAATGAGAGAATGGCATCGGCAAGCGCAGGAGATGTAAGCGGCCCTGTGGCGATGATAATCTTGTCCCACTCCTTCGGCGGAACCGCATCCACCTCGCCACGTTCAATCGTAATTAAGGGCTCGTTATAAATTGCTTCCGTTACAGCATTCGCAAATCCATCACGATCAACCGCCAAAGCACCACCGGCTGGCACTTGGTTTTTATCGGCGCATGCCATGATCAGCGAATTGAGTTTGCGCATTTCTGCATGAAGCAATCCAACAGCATTGGCTTTGGCATCATCAGAGCGAAATGAATTTGAACAAACGAGTTCAGCGAGGGAGTCGGTTTGATGCGCATCCGTTTTTTTCAGCGGCCGCATCTCATGAAGAATGACGGGAATTTTTTTACGCGTGATCTGCCAAGCCGCTTCCGAGCCCGCAAGACCACCACCGATAATGTGAATGGGTTTGATCGACATGGCGCGGACCATAGTCGGCACGCGAAGCTTGAACAAGATCAGGCGTAAAAAAACGAAAACGCCCGCCGGGAGGGGGTGGCGGGCGTCTCGTTCGGTTCCGGAAAAAAGGGGAAATCCTAAGAACCGAATAGTCGGTACATCGTCATAGGAGGGGGAGACGATGTCCGAAAAATAGCTTATCGGGCAGCGGCGTGCTTCTTTGCGATGAAGCGGATATCGCTGCGTGAAATGCCGAGGTCGGCAAGGTCACGGTCGGTCAACTGCGAGAGTTCGCGGATCGTGTTACGAACGCGGGCCCAACGGCGGAGTTGTGTCTTCAAAGTCGAAATCGTCAGCATTGGTCTTACCTCTTTGTTTCCGGACAAGCAGAGCGCCACACATTTTGACGATCAAAACGGGCCCTCTCTGAATTCGTTGCACTGCACATAAGACAGGCAACCACACTTGACCAGACGGTCAGATAGCAAGACAGCTATGCAAATATGAGTGATCTAAGTTAAATAAGACCTAATGCCATCTATTTTTCACATAGAAGACATTATTTCGCCGCAATTGAGCCTGGCTTAGTTTTTGACGATTTTGGCGGTCTTCTGGACATGATTTCAGCCAAAAACCGCGCGGTATGGCCCTTATTGCCCTTTACAATGTCTTCGGGCGTACCTTGAGCCACAATTACCCCACCGCCATCGCCCCCCTCAGGACCCATGTCGATGATCCAGTCGGCGGTTTTGATCACTTCGAGATTGTGCTCGATGACAATGACCGTATTTCCCTGATCCACAAGCTCATGGAGGACTTCCAAAAGCTTGGCCACATCGTGGAAATGGAGCCCCGTTGTCGGCTCATCGAGGATATAGAGCGTCCGGCCGGTTGCGCGGCGGGAGAGTTCTTTGGAGAGTTTCACGCGCTGCGCTTCGCCGCCCGAAAGCGTCGTCGCCTGCTGGCCGACTTTGATATAATCGAGCCCGACCCGGGCCAGAGTTTCCATTTTCTCGCGGATCGAGGGCACCGCCTTAAAGAGCGTGGCGGCTTCCTCAACCGTCATGTCGAGAAGGTCCGCGATGGATTTATCGCGGAATTTGACTTCGAGAGTCTCGCGATCATAGCGACGCCCTTTGCAGACATCGCAGGTCACATAGACATCGGGTAGAAAATGCATCTCGATCTTGATGACTCCATCGCCTTGGCAGGCTTCACACCGTCCGCCTTTGACGTTGAAAGAGAAACGCCCCGGTTGATAACCACGCGCTTTCGCCTCGGGCAATTCAGCATACCATTCACGGATGGGTGTGAAAGCACCGGTGTAAGTCGCCGGATTTGAACGTGGCGTGCGACCAATCGGTGATTGATCAATATCGATCACCTTATCGAGATGTTCCAGCCCTTCGATCCGATCAAAAGGCGCAGGCTGTTCAAAAGCGCCATTCAAACGACGCGCGACCGCGCGATAAAGCGTATCAATAATCAAAGTGGATTTACCACCACCCGACACACCTGTGATGCATGTGAAAGTTCCGAGCGGAATTTCAGCAGTAACATTTTTGAGATTATTGCCGCGTGCGCCAATGAGTTTCAGCATCCGGCCTTTTTGCGGCTTACGACGTTGCGGGGGGGTAGGCACCCCCATCTCACCTTTAAGATATTTTCCTGTCAAAGATTTCGGATGATCGAGAATGTCTTTCGGACGTCCTTCGGCGACGATTTTGCCACCGTGAATACCGGCACCCGGGCCCACATCGATAACCCAATCGGCTTGTAAAATGGCATCCTCATCATGCTCGACAACAATCACCGTGTTGCCGAGATCGCGTAATCTTTTGAGTGTGCCGAGCAGTCTCTCATTGTCACGCTGATGAAGGCCGATTGAAGGCTCATCAAGAACATAAAGAACACCAGAAAGACCCGAACCAATTTGTGAAGCCAAACGAATGCGTTGGCTTTCACCGCCCGAGAGCGAACCTGAATTCCGCGAGAGGGTGAGATAGTCGAGACCGACATCGACAAGAAATGTAAGCCGTTCGCGAATTTCTTTTAAAATTCGACCCGCAATTTCATTTTGTTTTTTGGTGAGCGATTTGGGCAGCGCATCAAACCAGCGATGCGCATCGGCAACTGAGAATTTCGAGACATCGGCGATGTGATGTTTCGCAATCTTAACCGCAAGCGCTTCGGGCTTCAGACGATGACCATTACAAGCCGAGCAGGGCGTCTCAGACATAAAGCGTCCAATTTCCTCGCGCGCCCAATCACTGTCTGTTTCTTTCCAACGCCGTTCAAGATTATTGACAACGCCTTCAAAAGGTTTTCTTACCGTATAAGAGCGCGACCCATCATCATAAGAAAAGCGGACCTCTTCTTCGTCCGTCCCGAAAAGAATGGCATTGCGCGCTTTCTTGGTAAGATCGCTCCATTTGCTCGTGAGCTTAAATCCAAAATGACTGCCGAGTGCTTGCAAAGTTTGTGTGTAATAGGGCGAAGAGGATTTCGCCCAAGGCGCAACTGCGCCCGCTTTCAAAGTGAGGCTTTCATCTGGCACAACGAGATCAGGATCAATCCGCATCTCATGACCCAAACCATCGCAAACCGGACAAGCACCAAAAGGATTATTGAAAGAGAAAAGACGCGGCTCGATTTCCGGAATGGTAAAGCCCGAAACGGGGCAGGCGAATTTACGCGAGAAGATCACGCGTTTGGCTTCGCCTTTCGCTTCTTTCTCATCGGCAAATTCGACGACCGCAATCCCGTCTGCAAGCTCGAGAATTGTCTCAAGGCTTTCAGCGAGACGCGCCGCAATATCTTCACGCACGACAATACGATCAACCACGACATCAATGTCATGTTTCAGTTTCTTATCGAGCGGTGGCGCTTCAGGAATCTCGTAAAATTTCCCGTCGATCTTTACGCGTTGAAAACCGCGCTTCTGAAATTCGGCGAGTTCTTTGCGATATTCACCCTTGCGACCACGCACAACGGGCGCCAACAAATAAAGGCGCGTCTTCTCGGGCAGTGCCAAAATACGATCAACCATTTGTTGTACGGTTTGGCTCTCAATTGGAAGACCCGTCGCGGGCGAATAGGGAACACCCACACGCGCGAAGAGCAGGCGCATGTAATCATAAATTTCCGTAACCGTGCCGACCGTTGAGCGCGGGTTCTTCGATGTTGTTTTTTGTTCAATCGAAATTGCTGGCGACAAGCCATCGATCTGATCAACATCCGGCTTTTGCATCATTTCAAGAAATTGGCGCGCATAAGCCGAGAGACTCTCGACATAACGACGTTGGCCTTCGGCATAGATCGTATCGAAAGCGAGCGAAGATTTGCCCGAACCAGAAAGGCCTGTGAAGACGACAAGCCGGTCACGCGGGATGGTCAGATCGACATTTTTGAGATTGTGCTCGCGCGCGCCCCGAATGGAAATGACACGGGCGTCCCGTCCGGAACCGGAGTCAAAAAGGTCGTCGAGCTTGGCCATGTCATTGTCCCGTCTTGCCGTGATGCGCTCTACCTAAAGGCTCCCTCGCGAGAGCGCCATAAGAGGCTCATCTTTTCTGGTTGACATACGAATGAACCTCGTGTTGGATGAGAACATATCAGGAACATGTACCATTTTCCATTGAATTTTTGCGTGAACTCACGCGTGACGATGTGGATAACCATGTTGGCTGGGGCCCTTTGCCGCTCAGCATCGGCTAGGGTTGTATATTGGTTTTGAGCGCGAGACAGAGCGGGAGCAGATGATGTCGGGCAGTGTCAACAAGGTCATTTTGGTTGGGAATGTTGGGCGTGATCCCGAAGTCCGTCGCTTAAATTCGGGCGAGCCCGTGTGCAATTTCTCGCTTGCGACGACGGAATCTTGGCGCGATAAGGCAACTGGTGAGCGCAAAGAGCGCACTGAATGGCACAATGTGGTGATCTTTAACGAGAACCTCGCCAAAGTCGCCGAGCAATATGTGAAGAAGGGCTCAAAGCTCTATCTCGAAGGACAATTGCAGACGCGGAAATATACCGACAAGAACGGCCAAGAGCGCACAACCACGGAAATCGTGCTGCAGCGTTATCGGGGAGAAATGACCTTGCTTGATGGTCGCGGTGGCGGCGCAAGTGGCGGTGATGATGGCGGTTCAGTCTCGTATGGTGGTGGCCGTTCGTCAGGCGGTCCGGCCGCCGTTTCGAGCCGTGGTGGCGATATCGACGACGATATTCCGTTCTAATTGAACGTGATTTCGGTCGAACCTTTCGGCGCTTTGTTCTTCGTGACACTACGCCTGGTTTGTGATTTCCCTTAAGGCATATTAGCGACGCCAAATTTGTTCAGCGTCTTGGCGCCATCCGGAAGGATTGTTTCATGACGCTTGCCCCTTTGCTTGCCGCTGGTCCCGTGATCCAGTTCCATGTGGTCGCTGTGAGTTTGACGATCATGCTCACGCTGATCCAGCTTCTCCTCGAACGCGGGAGCGATTTGCATCGTCGGGTCGGACGCGTCTGGATGATCGCGATGGCGCTCACCGCCTTATCGTCATTTTTCATTTCAACGATCCATTGGATTGGGCCGTTTAGCCCGCTTCACATTTTGTCGATCGCCAATCTCGCTGGCCTCGCTTACGCCTATCGCGCTGCACGGCGTGGTCATGCGAAGGCGCATTCCATCGCGATGATCTCGCTGGTCATTTCCGCGCTTGTCCTTCCGGGCATTTTCACGCTTTTTCCGGGCCGGATCATGTATCGCGTCGTTTTTGGCGGATGACATGAAATCACCGGAATTAAGTAATTGAAACTACTTAAATTTTTGCCAGTGGAGAGCGCGGTTTTTTGTTAGGTCGCGGGACGGGAATCGGTTACACAAAATCGTCGTGATTCCGGATCGGTTTCGCGGTTCAAATTTCCGCTTTGCGAGCCCTTATTTTGTCCGAAAATTCAGTTCCACCCTCCGTCCCGACTCCGCAGGACATTCGCCCGGTTTCAATCACCGACGAGATGAAGCGCTCTTATCTCGATTACGCGATGAGCGTGATCGTCTCGCGTGCGCTTCCTGATGCGCGTGACGGGTTGAAACCCGTTCATCGCCGCATTCTCTATTCGATGATTGAGAATGGTTACACGCCCGATAAGCCTTATCGGAAATCAGCGCGTGTGGTTGGCGATGTGATCGGTAAATATCACCCGCATGGCGATCAATCGATCTATGATGCGCTTGTGCGTATGGCGCAGGATTTTTCCATGCGTCTGCCGCTCATAGACGGGCAGGGCAATTTCGGATCGGTTGATGGTGATCCGGCCGCCGCGATGCGTTACACCGAAGTGCGGCTTGCACAACCTGCCATGTCCATCGTCACCGATCTTGACGAAGACACCGTTGATTTCCAGCCGAATTATGATGGCTCCGAAAGCGAGCCCGTTGTTCTTCCCGCGCGTTTCCCCAATCTTCTCGTCAATGGCGCGGGCGGTATTGCGGTCGGCATGGCCACCAATATTCCGCCGCATAATTTGGGCGAAGTGATCGATGCATGTTTGGCATATATTGCTGATCCGGCAATTGGCATTGATCGTTTGATCGAGATTGTTCCCGGTCCTGATTTTCCAACAGGCGGAACGATCCTTGGTCGTGGTGGCGTGCGCGCGGCCTATCACCTGGGGCGCGGCTCAGTCGTCGTGCGCGCGAAAGCGACGATTGAAAGCGGCAAGCAGGGTCGCGAAGCTATCATCATCACCGAAATTCCCTATCAGGTGAATAAAGCGCAGTTGATCGAAAAGATTGCCGAGCTTGTGCGCGAGAAACGCGTTGAAGGCATTTCCGATTTGCGTGATGAATCGGATCGCGACGGGATGCGCATCGTCATCGAATTAAAACGCGATGCAGTTGGTGATGTCGTGCTCAATCAGCTCTGGCGCTTCACGCAATTGCAGTCGAGTTTCGGGTGCAACATGGTCGCATTGAATGGCGGTCGTCCAGAAGTCTTCACACTTCTCGATTTCATTCGCGCCTTTGTCGAATTCCGCGAAGAGGTTGTAAGCCGCCGCACGAAATTCCGTCTCGGCAAAGCGCGTGATCGCGCCCATGTCTTGGTTGGTCTTGCGATCGCAGTCGCGAATATTGATGAGATCATTCATCTCATTCGCACCGCACCGGATCCGAATGCCGCGCGTGAAGCAATGATGGCGCGTGATTGGCCCGCGCAAGATGTCGCCGCTTTGGTGGAATTGATCGCTGATCCACGCCACAAAGTTTCGTATGAGGGCACCTATCGTTTGTCAGACGCGCAAGCACGCGCCATTCTTGAATTGCGCCTTGCAAGGTTGACCGCACTTGGTCGTGATGAAATCGCCGATGAACTTAATAAAATTGCTGCGGAGATTGCCGATTATCTTGATATTTTGCGTTCACGCGAACGCATCATGTCGATCATTTCGGATGAATTAAACGAGGTGAAATCGGCCTATGCGACGCCGCGCAAGACGGGCTTTGTCGAATGGGATGCCGATGTCGAAGATGAAGACCTGATCCAGAGACAGGATATGGTCGTGACCGTCTCGCATGCGGGTTACATCAAGCGTGTGTCGCTCTCGACTTATCGTGCGCAGAAGCGTGGCGGCAAAGGCCGGTCGGGTATGCAAACGCGTGATGAGGATTTTGTCACGCGGCTCTTTGTGGCTTCAACACACACGCCGATTTTGTTTTTCTCATCCGCAGGACAGGCTTACAAAGAAAAAGTATGGCGCTTGCCCGAAGCCGCACCGCATGCACGCGGTAAAGCGCTCATCAATATGTTGCCGCTTGATGAGGGTGAACGCATCACAACGATCATGCCGCTTCCCGAGAATGAAGAAGATTGGGATCGGCTCGATGTGATGTTTGCGACTGCGCATGGCAATGTGCGTCGTAATAAATTATCCGATTTCACGCAGGTAAACAAAGCCGGCAAAATTGCTATGAAGCTTGATGAAGGCGACATGATCGTCGATGTGCAGATTTGCACGGCGAATGATGATGTGCTTCTCACAACGGCTGAAGGCCAATCGATCCGCTTTGCGGTTGATGATGTTCGTGTCTTTAAGGGGCGTGATTCAACCGGCGTTCGCGGCATCAATCTCGCTAAGAATGATCATGTGATTTCAATGGCAATCTTGCGCCATGTTGATGCGACGGCTGAGGAGCGTTCGGCCTATATCCGGATGCGCCGTGCGGTTTCAGGCGAGGCCACACAAGATGAAACCCCGATTGATGAAGAGTTTTCGGGCGATGCTGCAATCTCACAAGAGCGTTACGCGGAATTGTCAGCGCGCGAACAAGTTATCTTGACGATTTCCGAGCAAGGTTATGGCAAAAGAAGCCTTGCTTATGAATATCGAGTCACGGGTCGTGGCGGTAAAGGCATTGTCGCCATGGCCGTCAATGAACGCAATGGCAAACTTGTTGCTTCATTCCCTGTCGAGATGTCTGATCAGATCATGCTTGTGACGGATGGTGGTCAGCTCATTCGGTGCCCGGTTGATGGCATTCGCATTGCGGGACGCGCGACACAAGGTGTGACCGTGTTTAACACCGCCGACGGCGAACGTGTTGTCTCTGTTGAACGGATCAGCGATGACGGTATGGATGATAGTGACGCGTCAGACGGATCGAGTGATCAAACTGAGCATGATGCGTAAAGATTGTTTTTTCCGAAAGGATCGAACGAGATGACATCCCAGAAAATGCGCAAGGGACTCTATGCAGGCTCATTTGATCCTTTAACGCTTGGCCATAGCGACGTCATCGCGAAAGCCTGCGCGATGGTCGATCACTTGACAATCGCCATCGGCATTCATCCGGGTAAAACACCTTTGTTTTCCGCTGATGAACGCAAGGATATGATCCTTCAAAGCTGTGACTCGATTGCGCGCTCAGCAGGAACGGTTTTATCGGTCGTCACTTTTGATGATCTTGCCGTTGAAGCCGCCAAACGCGCCGAAGCGACGCTTCTCATTCGCGGTCTTCGTGACGGCAGCGATTTCGATTATGAGATGCAAATGGCCGGCATGAATGGCGTGATGGCGCCCAAAATCAATACCGTCTTTATTCCCGCGTCTCCCTCGGTCCGCCCCATCACCGCCACATTGGTGCGTCAAATCGCAAAAATGGGCGGTGAGATCCGTGAGTTCGTACCGCCCAATGTCGCGACAAAACTTCTTGAAAAATTCAAATCTCATTAATCATTTTTAGTGATGACTTAGTCTTCATCACTCATAAAAAGGTTTCCTATGATCCGTACTGCTCTTCTGGCTTTTGCTTTGCTCTTTGGCGTTTCTTTTGCTCATGCTGAAACGCTTGATCCGCAAAACACGATCTATTTTGAATTGAAGGATGGCCGCGTTGTGATCAAGCTTCGTCCTGATCTTGCGCCGAAACATGTTGAGCAAATCAAAACGCTCGCTCGCCAAGGTTTTTACGATGGCATCGTGTTTCATCGTGTAATTGACGGATTTATGGCGCAAACGGGCGACCCGACGGGCACTGGTACGGGTGGATCAAAGCTTCCTAATTTGTCTGCCGAATTTACGCCGCAACCTTTTAACCGCGGCACTTTAGGCATGGCGCGTTCGAATGATCCGAATTCCGCCAATTCGCAATTTTTCATTTGCTTTCAACCGGCGCCTTTTTTGAACAATAAATATACGGTCTTCGGCGAAGTTGTATCGGGCATGGAATTAGTTGATAAGATCAAAAAAGGCGATCAAACTCAAAATGGCATGGTCAAGGGATCCGATAAAATTGTAAGCATGAAAGTCATGGCTGACGTAAAATAAGGATTGATAAATTATGGCATCCAAACCAAAAGCAGCAAGCGCAAAGAAAGACACAGCGGCGAAAAAGCCTGCGCCGAAATCATCGGAAACGAAATCCGGCAAAGATCATCTCCTCCTTGAAACGACCAAGGGCACAGTGGTGATAAAATTCCGTCCCGATCTTGCGCCTAATCATGTTGCTCATATCAAACGTCTCGCCGAAGAGGGTTTTTATGATGGCATTGTGTTTCATCGTGTCATTGATGGATTTATGGCGCAAACCGGATGCCCACATGGCACAGGTACCGGTGGTTCGAGCTATCCGAATTTGAAACAGGAATTCAATCCCGAACCACATGTGCGCGGCACATGCTCCATGGCGCGTGCGGCAAATCCTGACAGCGCCAATTCGCAATTCTTCATCTGCTTCGATGATGCTCGTTTTCTCGACCGCCAATATACTGTCTGGGGTCAAGTGGTCGAGGGCATGGACAATGTTGACAAGATCAAGCGCGGTGAGCCCGTGCGTGATCCCGACAGCATCACCAAAGCGAGCATTGTCTCGCTCTGATTTTTGAAAGCGTCTAACGGCAATGCGTGTCGATGACTTCGATTTCGAGTTGCCGCCGGATCGCATTGCGCTTCGTCCGGCTGAGCAAAGAGAGGCCGCGCGACTCCTTGTCGTGCGGTCGCAAAGCGAAGGCTTCGAGGATCATCATATTGGCGATCTTCCAAACTTGCTGTCGCCGGGTGATGTGGTTGTTGTTAATGACACAAAGGTAATCCCGGCGCGCCTCACCGGATATCGTATGCGTGGTGAGGCGAAAGCCAAAATCGAAGTTACTTTGCATAAGCGCGAAGCTCCCGATCAATGGTTGGCTTTTGTGCGCCCTGCAAAAAAATTGAACTTGCAAGAAATCATTCACGTCACTCACCAAAGTGAAAAGGCATCATTGTTAGATGCTCATGTGGAAGCGAAAGGCGAGGGTGGTGAAGTGCTCTTGCGCTTCTCACTCGCAGGCGCTGAACTTGATGCCTTGATCGCACAATTGGGTGAAATGCCGTTACCGCCCTATATCGCTGCAAAGCGTGCTGAAGATGAGCAAGATAATAAAGATTATCAGACGATCTTTGCGGATCGTGCTGGGGCGGTGGCAGCACCAACCGCAGGACTTCATTTCACTCCCGCATTGAACGAGCGCTTGAAGGAACGTGGAATTTCACTCACGCGCGTGACGCTGCACGTTGGCGCCGGAACTTTTTTACCTGTAAAAGTTGAAGATACGCTTGACCATAAAATGCATGCGGAATGGGGCGAAATCAGCGAAGACACGGCCAGTGCGCTTAATGAAGCGCGGCGGGCGGGCAAGCGCATTGTAGCGATTGGCACGACAACCTTGCGTCTTCTCGAGTCTGCTGTCAGCGAGGATGGATGGTTTGGCCCTTGGCGCGGCGATACGTCGATTTTCATCAACCCGGGCTATCGATTTAAGGCGGTTGATGTCCTTTTGACCAATTTTCATTTGCCCCGTTCAACGCTCGTGATGCTGGTTTCTGCCTTTTCTGGTCTGGACAGGATTATGAAAGCGTATAGACACGCGATTGAAACGGGCTATCGCTTTTATTCTTATGGCGATGCCTGCCTCTTGTTCCGCGAAGATCAGCAAGTCTAACCCGTGACCACGCCAGTCGATTTTTCTTTTTCAATCACTCATCGCGATGGAACGGCGCGGACCGGTGCTGTGACAACACCGCGTGGACGGATCCGCACGCCTGCCTTTCTGCCTGTGGGCACGGCGGGGACTGTTAAAGCGATGCATCCGCAAGAAGTGCGGGCATTGGGTGCCGATATTGTTCTTGGCAATGTCTATCATTTGATGTTGCGTCCGGGTGCCGAACGCGTTCATGAATTGGGTGGACTTCATCACATGATGAATTGGCCGCATCCGATCTTAACCGACTCCGGCGGCTTTCAAGTGATGTCGCTTGCAAAGCTCAGAAAAATTACCGAGCAGGGTGTGACTTTCCGCTCGCATATTGACGGGTCATCTTATGAATTGACGCCCGAACGTTCTATCGAGATTCAAGGCTTGCTCGGGTCCGATATTCAAATGCAGCTTGATGAATGTGTGAAGCTTCCCTGTTCGGATCGTGACACGGAAAAGGCGATGGAGCTTTCCTTACGCTGGGCTGAACGGTGCGCGATAAAATTTGGCAATCAACCTGGAAAAGCCATGTTTGGCATTGTGCAAGGAGGCGCGATTGACGCATTGCGCGTGCGATCGGCACAACAACTCGCAGCGATGAGTCTCAAAGGCTATTCAATCGGCGGTCTTGCGGTTGGCGAACCACAAGAAGTGATGCTCAAAATGATCGAGGCGGTTGAACCTCAGATGCCGCAAGAAAAGCCGCGCTATCTGATGGGCGTTGGTACGCCTGACGATATTGTTGAAAGTGTGAGACGCGGCGTTGATATGTTTGATTGTGTGATGCCCACACGCGCGGGGCGTCATGGCTTGGCCTTTACGCGTTTCGGCAAGATCAATCTTAAAAATGCACGCCATGCGGATGATCCTCGTCCGCTTGATGAAGAGAGCTCCTGGGAGCCTGCGCGCATTTATAGCCGCGCTTATTTGCATCATCTCGTGAAGTCTGAGGAGATCCTCGGCATGATGCTTTTGACCGGTATTAACCTTGCTTATTATCAGACAGTGATGGCGGGCTTACGCGAAGCGATCAGCGCGCAAAGACTTAATGATTTTATTGATGAAACGAAAGCGGGATGGACGCGAGGTGATCTCGCGCCCTATCAGCGCACCTCATTTTCAATGGGAACGAAGTCATGAGCGGAACAACGCTTTCAAGCGCTGATCTCGATTCTCGTCGGCGACGCCTTTTGTTCCGCTCATGGCATCGCGGCATGCGCGAGATGGATTTGCTCATGGGGCAATTTGCCGATGCGCATCTTTTGGGATTCTCTGACCAAGAGTTGGATCTTTTTGAAGCGTTGAGCGAAAATCAAGATCAAGAGCTCTTAAGCTGGATTGTTGGCTCAAAGCCGGTGCCATCGGAATTTGATCATGAGATGTTTCGACGGCTTAAAAATTTCCACGACCACACATCTCCGATTAATCTCTGATCTGTTCTTTTGATGTCAAAATTATTTGATCAGATTATTGGAAAGATAAAAGCGTCAAAGTCTTTGACTTTGTCGTCTGCGCCCGATGGGTTTGATGCATTGATTGTTGCAGATCTCGCGCGTCGCTTTGCACAAGAGAGCGGCGATCATGCGGCGGCGCTTGTGTTTGTGGCACGCGATGGCCAGCGCCAAGCGCAGATGGAAGCCGCATTAAATTTCCTTGCTCCTGATCTCGATGTGCTGAGTTTTCCGAATTGGGATTGCCAACCCTATGATCGCGTGTCGCCACATGGCGGCATTGTTGCGCGACGTATGACGGTTCTCTCACGCTTGGCACGATCAAAAACCGGTGAAGATCGTGCCCGTGTATTGATCTTAACCGCGAATGGTTTGATGCAGCGCGTGACCGCGCGCTCTAAAATTGCGTCGGAAAGTTTTTCAGCAGCCCCTGGTAATCGCGTTGATACGAAAGCCTTAGCGCTGTGGCTTGAGTCAAATGGATTCATGAAGACGGCCACCGTGCGCGAAACAGGCGAATATGCCGTGCGCGGCGGGATCATCGATCTTTTTGCACCGGGCATGCCTTTGCCGGTGCGCCTTGATTTTTTCGGTGATACGCTCGAATCTATCAGAAGTTTTGATGCTGAGACACAAAGAACGACGGGACAATTGCGCGCGCTAGATCTCGTGCCGATGAGCGAAGTGCAATTGACGACAGAAACGATCAAAAGATTTCGTCAATCTTATGTGGCAACCTTCGGTGCGCCGGGGCGTGATGACCTTCTTTATGAAGGCATTAGTGAAGGTCGTCGCGTGGCAGGGCTTGAACATTGGCTTCCACTTTTCCATGAGCGGCTTGATACGATTTTTGATTATATACCCGATGTGCCGATGCTTCTTGATCCGCTTGTCGAAGAGGCAGCGGATGAACGTCTCACACTGATCCAAGATCATTATGAAGCGCGGCGCGATGCGTTAACGACGACGCAAGCGGGGCTGATGCCCTATAAGCCGCTTGAGCCTCAGCGGCTTCATCTCGAAGCGCAAGAATTCAAAACATATCTTGCGCGGCAACCTTTGATCAGGATGACGCCTTTTGCGCAAGAGATGCGTGATGACGTTTTTGATTGTGGCGTCAGGCAAGGGCGAAATTTTTCAGCCGAACGCGCGCAGCAAGAGGGTCAAGACGACGCTGAAAGCAAAAATATCTTCGACGCTGTTGTTGTCTTTATCAATGAAAAACTCGCGCAGAAAAAACGCGTCATCGTTGCGACATGGACTGAAGGTGCACGCGAAAGACTTTCCCATGTCTTAGCGGATCATGGCTTGAAATCCATAATCTTAACGGCGCGGTTTTCCGATGCGCTTGCGTTGAAAGCCAATCAGGTTGCGCTCGCTGTGTGGGGACTTGAGCGCGGTTTTGAAACCGATAGTCTAGTTGTCATTGGTGAACAAGATATTTTAGGCGATCGGTTGATCCGCAAAGCGCGGAAGTCACGCCGCGCGCAGGATGTGATCGCTGAAGCGGCGAGTCTTAATCCCGGCGATCTTGTTGTTCACATTGATCATGGCATTGGTCGGTTTTCAAGTTTGAAAACAATTGATGTCGCAGGCGCTCCGCATGATTGCGTTGAAATTCTTTATGCGGGCGGCGATAAGCTTTTCTTGCCGGTTGAAAATCTTGATCTTCTTTCGCGCTATGGATCGGAAGATACAGAGGTCCAGCTTGATCGCTTAGGCGGCGGCGGATGGCAAGCGCGGAAAGCAAAACTCAAGAGCCGCATTCGCGAGATGGCGCATGCGCTCATTAAAATTGCTGCAGCGCGTTTGATGCGGGAAGCGCCTAAATTATCCGTACCGCATAATTCTTATGAAGAGTTTTCTGCCCGCTTTTCTTATGATGAAACTGAAGATCAATTGAATTCGATCGATGCTGTGCTTGACGATCTCGGATCTGGACGTCCGATGGATCGACTCTTGTGTGGTGATGTGGGTTTTGGCAAAACAGAAGTGGCGTTGCGCGCTGCCTATGTTGCGGCCTTAAGCGGAAAACAAGTCGCCGTCGTAGTACCGACAACGCTCTTGGCGCGGCAGCATTTCAAAACTTTCTCAGAAAGATTTCAGGGCTTACCGGTCATCGTGCGGCAGCTCTCGCGCTTTATTCCTGCGGCACAACAAAAAGAAACGCGTGAGGGTTTGGAAGCGGGCACGGTTGATATTGTTGTGGGCACCCATGCGCTGCTTGGTAAAGCCATCAAGTTCAAAGATTTGGGCCTTCTCATTGTTGATGAAGAACAGCATTTTGGCGTGGGTCATAAAGAACGCCTTAAAGAATTACGCGCGGAAGTTCATGTTCTCACCTTAACCGCAACACCCATCCCGCGCACCTTGCAATTGGCGCTTACAGGCGTGAGGGATCTCTCCATCATTGCGACACCACCGGTTGATCGTTTAGCTGTTCGTACCTTCATCACGCCGTTTGATCCCTTGATGATCCGTGAAGCTTTATTGCGTGAACGTTATCGTGGCGGGCAGGCTTTCTATGTGTGTCCGCGTATTGAAGATCTCGATGAAGTTAAGACTTTCTTAATCACCGAAGTGCCCGAAGCCAAAATTGGCGTTGCGCATGGGCAAATGCCCGCAGGCGAGCTCGAGAGCGTGATGACCGCTTTCTATGACGGCAATTATGACATTCTTCTTTCAACTTCGATTGTTGAATCAGGTCTCGATATTCCGCGCGCGAACACTTTGATTGTGCATCGCGCGGATATGTTTGGCCTTGCGGCGCTTTATCAACTTCGTGGCCGCGTGGGGCGCGGGAAAACGCGTGCATACGCGTTGTTCACCGTTCCTGCCAATCGTGTGCTCACGCAGCAAGCTGAACGGCGCTTGAAAGTTTTACAATCACTTGATCGTTTGGGCGCCGGTTTTGAACTTGCTTCGCATGATCTTGATATTAGAGGTGCAGGCAATCTTCTTGGCGATGAACAATCCGGTCACATCAAAGAAGTGGGTTATGAACTTTATCAGCAAATGCTTGAGGAAGCGGTCGCGCAATTAAAGGCGGGTGTGACAGAGGAAGATCTCACACGAGGCGCATGGTCACCCACCATTGCGATTGGTGCGCCTGTGATGATCCCTGACTCTTATGTTCCCGATCTCACTTTGCGCATGCAGCTTTATAAGCGGCTTTCCAGCCTTGAAACGGACGCTGATATCGAAGCTTTCGGTGTTGAATTGGCTGATCGATTTGGTCCGCTTCCCCATGAGGTGCGCCAGCTTCTCGCGATAGTCGGCATCAAAGCGCTTTGCTTGGCAACAAATGTTGAAAAGGTCGAAGCGGGGCCACGCGGGATCATTATTTCATTCCGCGATAATCGCTTTGCGCGTCCCGAGGAATTGATCCGCTATGTCACGGCGCAAGGTTCACTTGCGAAAGTACGCCCTGATATGCGCATCGTGTTTACAGGTGATTTTGAAGGTGAAGATCAACGCATGAAGGGTGTCACAACACTTTTGCGTGACCTTGTGGCGCTGATTGAAAAACCAACAGCGGCGAAGAAAAAATAATCAAATCTTTTTTCGATCAAATCGCAGCATCACAAGCCCTGCAGCGGCGACAATGACCGCGCCGATAATCGTCGCGCTATCGGGTATATCGCCAAAAATCAGAATTCCGTAAAACACGGCCCAGATCATCGCTGTATATTCAAAGGGCGCGACAAATGAACTTTCAGCATAACGATAGCCCGCAACTTGAAAGGGAATTTGAAAACAAGATAAAAGACCCGCGAGAAGCATAAGCCCGAGATCAGAAATTTCAGGCATCAGCCAACCGCGCGTGAGAAAGTCGAGACTGGCATTACCTGAAGGCGAGATAAGACCAAATCCGAAGATAAGGGCGAGGACCATATAGAAGATCGTGTAGACGCTGCTTTGCCACAATGCGGTAACAGCGGTGGGAAGGGTTGGATCAAGCCGCCGTGTCAACACTTGTCCCATGCCGTAAAAGAAAGCGCAGAGGATGGCGAGCAGCGCTTCCTTTTGAAACATGGATGTTCCGGGTCTCGTCATCACGATCACACCGACGAAACCAATGATGATTGTGATCCACCGGATCAGCGGCACGCGTTCACCAATCAAAAGGGGAACAAGACCCGCGACGAAAAAAGGCATCGTGAAGAACAGTGCGACACCATCGGCGAGCGGTATCGTTGCGGCGGCGAGCATGAAGAAGAGATTGCCAAGTGCAATCAACACGCCGCGCGTTATCAAAACACCATATTGATCGGAAAAAAGACGCGTGACCGCTTGTTGCCGATAAATGAGAAAAAGACCTGATGGCAGTGTTAAAGCAAAGCGGATTGTGTTGACGAGATGGATCGGATAATGCGCGCTTAAATGTTTCACGATGGCATCACAACTGACCGCAATGATCATGGCCATACAGATCGAGAGCGCCGCTTTTAAGCGGTGATCATGGAGTGCGGTTTGATCCATATTCAGGCTTGTGCCTGTTTGATCGCGGCGAGAAGTTGATCAGATGGTTGAGCGCCGGAGGCTGCCAATTTCCGATTAAAGATGAAAAAGGGAACCCCGGAAATACCGAGCCTTTGCGCTTCTTCAATCTCGGCGCGAACAGAAGTGATATCGTCATCGCCCATCAGTTTTTTCTCAATCTCGCTTTTCACAAAGCCATGAGCGATCGCGATTTCGATCAGAACGGAAGGGTCGCCAATATCGCGACCTTGCTCGAAATAGGCTTTGAAGAGAGCGTTGACGATTTGATCTTGTGTCCCATTTTCACCCGCCCATTGGATGAGACGATGCGCATCAAGTGTGTTAGGTGATTTCTCAATGGCTTCAAAATCAAATTTCAATCCTTGTGCTTTGCCTAAACTCACAAGCCGCTCATGCGCATTTTGAAGATAGGAGGGATCAGGAAATTTTTTGGCCATATAGGTTTTGCGATCCACACCTTCGCGCGGGATCGTCGGATCAAGTTGAAACGGATGCCAGCGGATGATGACTGGGTCTCCATAGTCTTGAAGTGCCCTTTCAAGGTTGCTCTTGCCGAGATAGCACCAGGGACAAACCACATCGGAAACAATATCAATCGTCACCGGGTCTTGATCACTCATCACTTAATTCTCCACGCGCCAGAGTGTCTCAGGCGCAAAACCGAAGAGGGGTGTTGTTTCAGGCCGCTTCACAGTTGAGGATCTGACAATCCATTGATCGGGCGCATTAAAGAGGGGAACGACATAAAATCCTGAGAGCAACACACGATCTAAAGCACGAATCGCATCAACAAAATCGGACCGTTCACGTGCGGCCAGCAGCGCCTCGATCGCAGCATCGACCGCAGGTGAATCAACACCGGGGTAATTGAGCGACCCTTCGCGGGTTTTCGATTTCGTTCCCCAGCGATTGGATTGTTCATTCCCCGGTGAGGGTGAAGACCCCCAGGTGAATTGGATCATATCAAAATCAAAGGTCGCAACACGACGCCAATATTGAACATCATCAACATAGCGCACATTCATTTGAATGCCGAGCTTTTGTAGTGACTCAGAAACGTTGAGCGCTAAGCGTTCTTGTACGCGTGTAACAACGAGGGCTTCAAAAGCAAAGGGCTCGCCATTTTGATTTTTGAGTAAACCTTTATCAACACTCCACCCAGCGGCCTTGAGAAGATCAAAGGCTTTCTTTGCATTGTTTCGATCGCGGCCTGTGCCATCAGACACAGGTGGCCGCCAGGAGCCTGCAAGAATGTCTGCACGAACCGCGTCAGGGTAGGGCGCGAGAATGGCTTTTTCTTTTTCCGAAGCAGGGACGCCTGTTGAAGCAAGATCGGAGCCTTCGAAGAAACTTGAGGTTCGTTTATACACACCCTCAAAAAGCGATTTATTCACCCACTCAAAATCGAAGAGATATGAAAGCGCTTCACGCGTTCTGATATCGGCAAAGACGGGTTTTCGCGTATTCATTGCTAAGGCCGTCATACCTTTTGGCGTGCGCATGGGAATTGCGTCTTTGACGGCCTTTTGTTCGGTCATGCGCGGGAAATCATAACCCGTTACCCATCTTGTAGGGTTATCTTCCGAACGAATATCGTAAAGGCCGCCTTTAAACGCTTCAAAAAGCGTATTCGCGTCACGATAATAATCGAATTTATATTCATCGACATTATAAAGCCCGCGATTAATCGGCAGCTCCTTGCCCCAAAAATCGGGATTACGTTTATAAGTAATGCTTTCTCCCGGTTTCACTTCGGAAACGAGATAGGGACCGGAACCCAAAAGCGGCGTTAAACTTGTCTCTTCGAATTTTTCAATGTCAGTCGCGTGCTTGGCAAGAACAGGCATCAAGCCCAAAATCAAAGGCAATTCGCGATCACCTACACCTGATAGATCAAAGCGAATGGTCGAGGAATCGGGCGTCTCAATTTTTTGCACTTTGCCATAAGACGCGCGCATATTGGGTTTGCCCTTTTCTTTCAGCAAACCCCACGTAAAAGCGATGTCCTCTGACGTGATCGGATGACCATCGGAAAATTTGGCTTTTGGATTGATGCGAAATGTGACCGAGGAGCGGTCATCAGGAACTTCGATACTTTCTGCGATGGAACCATAAAGCGTGAAGGGCTCATCGGCTGAGCGCATCATCAGACTTTGCACAACGAGACCGAGAGGGGGCGTCAACCCTTGGGCCGCTACACCCCTCACCGCATAAGGGTTTAACGTATCAAACGTACCAAGCACACCATAAGTGATGCGGCCGCCTTTTGGCGCATCCGGATTTGCATAAGGGAGGTGTTTAAAATCGGCCGAGAGCGCCGGCTGCCCATGCATGGCGAGTCCATGCTGCGATGCCGCGAACACGGGCGAGAGGCCGAAGAGAAGTCCCAGAAATCCGAGAAAAATGGATATACGCATAAATATACCGGTAGCCCCAAACGCAACTGAGCACTTATCTCGCAAAAAGCGTCGATTCGAACCAGTCTTGCGAAAACTCGCTATTTTTACGTGGCAAGGACGCGTTGTTCCGAGTATGAGCAGGCCGTGTGTTGGCTTACGGATGTGAGTCGCGGTCCGTTCGCGGACAGAACAAATCTCTTTCGTGTGGAAACCGATCTATGTTGATATCCAGAATAGTGGCTTTGGCTTCCATTGGCATTGGACTGATGCTGGCAGCTCATCAGCCCGAGGCTTTTGCGCAAAGCCAACCCAAAAAGCCGCAAGCAGCTCAGCCAGCCCAACCGGCTCAACCCGCGCCGGCTCAGCCCGCCCAGCCCGCGCCACAGGGTCCCGCCATTGTGCAGGTTCAACCTGAGCCGACACAGGCCGATTGGATCAAGATTTGCGGTGAAGATCAGGCCGCAAAAAAGAAGGTCTGTTACACAACCCGCGATTTCGTTTCGGATCAAAACCAGCCTGTTCTTGCCGTTGCCGTTTATGATGTGCAAGGCGAGCCACAGAAGACCGTTCGTTTTCTTTTGCCCTTGGGTTTCATGCTCGCGCCAGGGGTTCGCTTCATCGTCGATCAAGGACAATCACAACCGGGGAAATATGCGATCTGTTTTCCGAATGGATGTTTCGCAGAAGTCCCGGTTAAGGATGACGTGATCGCCGCGTTTAAAAAAGGGCAGGCGCTCATGGTGAGCGTACAAAATCAATTCGGTCGCGAAGTGGTTTTCCAAGTGCCGCTTTTGACATTTGGAAAAGTCTTTGACGGTCCGCCGATTGATCCCGCTGTCTTGGCGGCGGAGCAGAAGAAAATGCAGGATGAGATGCAACGCCAGGCAGAGGAAATGCGTAAGAAGATGGGCCAACAAGGGCAAGCGCCCGCGCAAGGTCAAGCGGCTCCCGCTCAAGGTCAACAACAGCAGGCGCCCGCGCAATAAGAATTTTCTAACCGAAATGTATGAAAGCGCGCGGTCAATTCAGACTGCGCGCTTTTGCTTTATAGCGGCCACGGTCATCGATATCGAAGACATCTCTTATTTGCGGATGCCGGATCGGCTCGCGCGAAGTGTCAGGCAGAAGATTTTGCTCTGACACATAAGCAATATATTCCGTCTCCGCATTCTCAGCAAAGAGGTGGTAGAAGGGCTGATCGCGCGAAGGGCGTATTTCTTCCGGAATCGAGTTGTACCACTCTTCCGTGTTCGAAAATGACGGATCAACATCGAAAATTACCCCGCGAAACGGGTAAATTCGATGTTTGACCACTTCGCCGATGGCATATTTTGCCTTACGCTTTTCCATGTCCCTTGGATAAGCCCGACGGCCCAAAAGTGTCAATCGGGACAAAATTTCGCATTTTCGGCAGGTTCGCTATGCCAAAGCGGCGATTGACCATGATCACCACTTCATGAAATGTCGCGCTCGCACTGTGCCAGTTCGCTCTAAGGCCACCCGTTTGTCTCAGGTTCTCTCGCTCGCTTTGCCTTTCTTTGGATTGATCCTTTTAGGATTTATCTGCGGCAAGAAACTCAGCTATCCCGAAGCGGGTTTGCAATGGATGAATTTTTTCATTGTTTATGTCGCTTTGCCCGGCCTGTTTTTTAAACTCATCTCGGCTGCCCCTTTCGAGCAACTTGCCAATTGGCCTTTTGTCATCGCGACAACGGCCACGACGGGTCTTATGTTCGCGCTTTCATTTCTCGTCGGAATGGTTTCGACCAAAGGGGATATCCGCGCCTCCGCGGTACAATCTGTTGCCGGCGCCTATGCCAATATCGGCTATATGGGTCCTGGTTTGACCATCGCTGCTCTTGGACCACACGCGGTCGTTCCAACCGCGCTCATTTTTGTATTCGATAACGCACTGCATTTTTCTGCCGTACCCATGTTGATGGCGCTCGGTTCCGGCCAGTCACCAAAATGGACAGAGACAGTGCTTTTTGTAATCAAGCGCGTGGTTACACATCCCTTTAATATTGCTTCAGCCGCAGCGGTTTTCGCGGCTGCGATCGGTTTTGAGCCGCCGCAAGTCATCGATACAATGCTCACATTTTTAAAAAATGCAGCGGCTCCATGTGCGCTCTTTGCAATGGGTGTGACAATTGCTTTACGCCCCTTTGATGGTGTGCCGAAAGAGATGCCCTTTCTTCTCTTCATCAAACTCATTCTTCATCCATTTGCAGCTTGGGTTATTGTATCTTCGGTTGGTGATTTTGATCCGGAATGGGTTTTAACCGCTGTGCTGATGGCATCTTTGCCGCCGGCATTAAACGTCTTTGTGATCGCCAATCAATATAAGGTCTATGTGCAACGCGCATCTGGTGCGATCCTTGTCGGCACAGCGCTTTCGGTTTTCACAGTAACAACGCTTCTTTATATGATTAGTCAGAATATGGTACCGGTGCGCTTAAATCTGTTCGGGCATTAGTGTTTAAAATCCGGCACCGCGACGCATGATAAATTGTCTGAGCGGTTTTATATTGGCAATGGCCATTAAGCCCGCACCGCGTGCAAAATCGACGGGGATGTAATCAGCGAGCAGTGAGCGATTGAGAAGATCAACCGCCATGGTACGCGTTTTCACATCGCGGCGACGATCACGATCAAATTTGTGTAGCGCTTCATCGTTCAAAACATGAGTGAAAGAATTTAATAGCGCATCAATATCTCGCAATCCCAAATTCAAACCTTGCGCACCAATCGGCGGGAAGACATGCGCGGCTTCACCGATCACGGCAATTTGATCTTTTGCGTAGTGATCGGTTGAAAGACCCGACATCGGGATCAAACCAATCTGACTTTCTAGCGTCATTTTACCTAAAAGCGAATGGGCTTGCTTTTCAACCAATCGTGCAAATGATTCTGGTGATTGTTTTGAAATACGCTCAGCCTCTTTTGTTGGCATCATCCATACGAGACTTGAGCGTTGGCCGTTCAGCGGAACAAGGGTGAAGGGACCGGATCTTTTATGAAACTCGGTTGACCGATCTTCGTGATCGAGCTCGTGTGAAAAGAGCGCTGTTAGTGCCGATTGAGGATAGTCCCATTTTTTTGTTTTGATCTCAGCAAAATCTCGAACTTTTGAATTCTTTCCATCGGCACCAATCAAGATTTTGCACTTTATATTTTTGCCAGTAGCAAGTTCAAGTTCAATCAGACCGTTGCTACCCCGTCTGAAAGTCTGCACTGTGTCCGCGATCACGTGAATTGCTTTTTGCGATCTCAGGCTCTTGGAAAAATGCGTGACAAGATCAGCGAGTTCGACATTCTGCCCAAAGGCTTCAAGTCCCAATTCATGCGCCCGAAACGTCACGGGCGGCGCGCGAAAAAGGCTACCCGTGTCGTCAATGATCCTCATCTCGGTCAGCGGTGCTGATTGTTTTTCTATCTCGTTCCACAAGCCAAGCGACTGAAGAAGACGAACACCTTTATCGAGGATGGCTACAGTTCTTCCGTCACGAGAAAGATTAGGTTCGGGACCGATAAGTCCGATTGAATTGCCGGACTGTGCCAATCCACTGGCAGCAACCATACCGACGGGGCCTGTGCCGACGATGAGACAATCAAAAAAATCGGGCATTCAGTGAATTCCAAGGGGTCATGATTTGACTTCGGGGCGGCAAACCATAGAACAGGCTTGAAGAGCTCTACAAGATTTTGCCGGCGTGTCGCGTTGAGTTCTTGATAAATATGAGACTTAACCGCATTTTGCGAGTCTTAGACGGGAGAAAACAACCATGACAGCCCCTGAGACGGGTTCATCTGACGGATTGTCGCACCCTAAGGGGAAAGCCGCACATCGTTATCGTGCCTTTGCGGTTCATGTCTTTACAGCTTCAGGCGCCACGATTGCCTTTCTTGCATTGACCGCCGCCATTGAACAAAAAATGGGTTTGGCCTTCGCATGGCTTGGCCTCGCGCTTCTTGTAGACGGGATTGACGGTACTTTTGCGCGCGCTTGGGCGGTTCAAAAATATGCACCGCAACTATCAGGCGATGTGCTCGATCTTGTCGTTGATTATGTAACTTATGTTTTTGTTCCGGCCGTTATTCTTTTTATGAGTGGGCTTTATCCGCATTTGCTTTTTGCGCTGCAACGCGCGATCATTGTTTTGTCGGCAGCACTATATTTCGCATCAAACACAATGAAGACGAATGACTATTGGTTCCGAGGTTTCCCGGCGGTTTGGAATCTTGTTGTCTTTTTGATCTTGGTGTTCCAACCTCCGGCGAGTGCCACAACGATTGCTGTTATTTTGCTCGCTCTCGCGCAAGCCTCTAATTTCACCTTTGTTCATCCTGTCCGCGTGAAGATGCTTCGTCCGCTTACATTGACATTGTTGGGCGTGTGGGTGGTGGCGGCTGTGATCGCCATTATTGAAGACATGAAGGTCGATGCGATCACCCAATGGGTGCTCGGCTTTATTGCGGTATATTTTTTGGCGCTCGGACTCTTACGACGAGAAACGCCGTAATCCTTTAACTTTCGATCCGCGCGCCGTGATCAAGAACGCCGAAGCGTTTTAAGGCATCACGCATTGGCTCATTCGTATTTTTGAAAATAACGTCCGTTCCCTGTTTGTGGAAGTGATCAACCATCGCTTTCAAGGAATGGGCGCCGGTAATATCCAAAAGGGGAACGGAAGAACAATCGAGAACAAACCGCTTCGGGGTTTCATTGATTCGATCTAAAACTTCAGCAATCTCAGAGGCGACACCAAAGAAGAGCGGACCTTCCATGTGATAGGTGATCGTATCCGGATCGGTGATCATTGTATCGGTCATGTCAGCGCCATTCACACGCGTGGCTTCCGCCATACGGTGCATGAAAATAAAAGCTGAGAGGATAACTCCTACCACAATCCCTTCCGTCAGATCGCGAAAGATTGTGAGAATAAATGTGGCAAGAAGAATTGTTGCATCGGGCCATGACCGCTTGAGAATTGAGATAAACTCGGCCCGCTCAGCCATATTCCACGACACAATTGCCAAAATCGCGCCGAGCGACGCAAGCGGAATATAAGAAGCGAGCTGCGCAGCAAAAAGAATGAGCAACAAAAGCACCAGTGAATGAGTCATCCCTGCGACAGGACTCGTTCCACCCGCGCGCACATTGGTCGCAGTGCGGGCAATTGTGCCTGTTGCACAAATACCGCCAAATAGTGCCGTGCCGATATTCGCTACACCTTGCGCAATCAGTTCCATATTTGAGCGATGACGGCGACCCGTCATGCCATCGGCAACAACCGCAGATAAAAGTGATTCAATCGCACCAAGAAAGGCGATGGTGGCGGCATCAGGAATGAGAGACATTAATCTTTCGGGCGATGTGATTGGAAATTGCGGAGCGGGAAGTGAATTGGGAATGCCGCCAAATCTTGTGCCAATGGTTTCAACAGATAATCCGAAGGGTGTGATGATCAAACTGAATACAGATGCCAATCCAATGGCGATTAAAAATCCGGGCCAATGCGGTTTGAGTCTTCGCAAGACCAAGATAACAATCACTGAAAATGCACTAATGAATATTGCGGCTGGAGAAATTGTATTCAATGCATGGACGATTGCGGTAAGTTTCGGCACAAGGGCAGCTGGTTCACGGTCTTGAAGCGTGAGCCCAAAGAGATCAACGATTTGGCTAGAAAAAATAATCGTAGCGATACCGGCCGTAAAACCGACAAGAACCGGATGCGGAATATATTTTATATAAGATCCAAGCCTAAACACCCCAAAGAGGATCATGGCAAAGCCCGCCATGAGGGTCGCTATCAAAAGTCCGTCATAACCTTGTCGTTCGATGATTGACGCGACAACGACGATAAAGGCGCCTGCTGGTCCACCGATTTGAAAGCGGCTGCCACCTAAAAGTGAAATCAAAAAGCCGCCGATGATCGCTGTCACGAGCCCACGGTCTGGCGAAGCGCCTGAGGCCTTGGCAATTGCCATGGACAGAGGAATGGCGACCATCGCGACGGTAAGACCAGAGACAATGTCGCGCTTCAGACGATCCAACGAATAACCTTCTTTGAAAACGCTGATGGTTTTCGGGATCAGATAATCAGACGGGCGGGTTGGCATTGACATCGAAGACCTAAATAGAGAAATCGAATTTACATTAATATTCTGTTTAATCGAAGTCTCGCTTGAAGCGGGCTGAAACACAACTCAGAATGTCCGCCATTCAATCAAATAAGGATCAAGTCCCATGACCAAGGCCATTCGTATTCATACCCAAGGCGGCCCGGAAGTGATGTCCTATGAGGAGGTGACTTTGCCGCCGCCTGGCCCCGGTGAGGTACGCATCCGCCATCATGCGATTGGTGTAAATTTTCTCGATGTGTATTACCGCAAAGGTGTTTATCCCGCGCCTTCACTGCCTTTTACGCCAGGTAATGAAGGGGCAGGGCAGGTCATCGCTTTAGGTGAAGGCGTAAAGGGCCTCAAGAGAGGTGATCGCGTCGCTTATGTGTCGACGCTTGGATCCTATGCCGAAGAACGCAATGTGCCGGCGGCCGCTCTTGTGCCCATTCCTGATGGCATCTCATACGCGACCGCAGCGGCGATGATGCTTAAAGGATTGACAGCGCATTACCTCCTTCGTCGCACTTATCGTGTGAAGCGGGGTGACATCATTCTCAACCACGCGGCAGCGGGTGGGGTTGGCCTCATCCTCGGACAATGGGCCAATGCGCTCGGGGCGACCGTGATCGGAACCGTGGGATCTGACGAGAAAGCGAAGCTCGCGAAGAAGAAGGGCGGCTGCCATCACGTCATCAATTACCGCTCAGAAAATTTTGCCGAACGTGTCGCTGCAATCACCAAAGGTGAAAAGTGCCATGTGGTTTATGACGGCGTGGGCAAGGACACGTTCCCGATGTCACTCGATTGTTTATCTCCGCTTGGCATGTTTGTGAGCTATGGCAGCGCATCCGGCCAAATTGATGCATTCAATATCAATCTGCTTTCGCAAAAAGGATCGCTCTTCGTGACGCGCCCGACTTTGTTCACCTATATCGCGAAGCGGAATGATCTATTGCGCGCCGCGCGTGAAATGTTCGACATGATGGAAGAGGGATATGTCAAAATCCCCGTTCATGCAAAAGCAAAACTCTCGGAT
>JBJTCD010000025.1:0-110169 GCA_046091665.1 Hyphomicrobiales bacterium | reverse complement strand
TGATCGGGCAGACCTTCGCTGACAGTTTTTTCACCTTTGTTAACGCCCAATTGCGGTCGCTCGGCGACAAAGCCTTTTGCTTCCGGGTCGGCCGGAACAGAGGCGGGATTTTCTTTTCTTTCAGAATTAGGCGAGGCGGTAGGATTATATTGAATACTATCTGACTCACCTTTGCTGAAAATACGATTGCCTTGATCAACAGCCAAATTGGGCTGTTGTGCAATCGCAACGCCTTGCTCCGTGTCAACGAGTATCTGCGCCGAAGGACGTGGCTCACCGTCTCTCGGTGATTTTGCGACTTCAAGTTTTAAATCAGTCGATTCGCCTTTGCGAAAAGCCTTTTCACCAGGATCAATCTGAAGTTTTTCACGGTCGGCAAGAGCGGCCGCTGCCGTGGCTTGAAGGGGCAAATCAAGACGCGGCATGGTGCCATCGACAATCTCTGATTTCGCCGCTTGGATTTGCAACGCTTCGGTTTCACCTTTTGGCACCACGCGTTGCCCTTGATCGACAGACAGATTGGCGCGATCCGAAGACGCGGTTCGTGCACTTTGCTCAATCGGATTTTCTTCCAATTGCTCCGTTTTTAAAGGATAAGGCGGCTTTGGTTTTTCAGCATCCGTGGTGCGTGATAATGCAGCAATAATTTGTGCCGTAAGACCTTCGATGGAGGCGGGAGAGCCGTTTACATCTATTCTTGCAGCGCGGGCAATGGCAATAACTTGGGTCTTTGTAACATTCTGCGACACACTGACGAGAACAAGACTCAAGATCATCATCAAAAAGATGAGCATCATCGTCATCGTTGATAGTGCATCAACGAAGCCCGGCCAGTAATTTGTCTCTCCGTCATCAGAACCGTGTGCCATCAGAAAAATGTGGTCCTTGCGTTAAGTATCGATGAAATCTTAGTCAGCCTCATGCCGATCATCATCCTGTCTGTAACTTCTTGAGCACTTGATCTTTCGGACCATCGGCGATGATTTTTCCCTCATGCATGAGGATCACGCGATCAACGAGATCAAGCATCGCGGCGCGATGCGTGGCGACAATTAAAGTTCGATTGCCGAGCCATTTTGTGAGGCCCGTAATGACTTGACGTTCGGTGGTATTATCCATCGCCGCCGTCGGCTCATCGAGGATCAGCATTGTGGGATTGCCAATCAGGGCTCGCGCTAAGCCAACGGCCTGCCGTTCGCCGCCCGATAATCTCTCTCCGCTTGGACCGACGCGCATGCCGTAGCCTTCAGGACTGCGGCCGGCAAAGCTGGAGACACCCGAAATTGTAACAGCGTCTTCGATTATTTTTGGATCAGGCTTTTCGTGACCCAACAAGAGATTGGCCGTCAACGTGTCATCAAACAAGGTCGCGTCTTGGCTCACATAGCTGAACCGACGCCGCAATTCGCGGGGTGACGCTTGCCTTAAATCACGCCCATCGAGACGAATGGCGCCGCTTGAGGGTTCTAGCAAGCGCACCATTAACCGAAGCAAAGTGCTTTTACCGCAACCGATACGACCGATGATGCCAACTCGCTCGCCCGCTCGAATGCTCAATGTGACGTTTGAAAGGCTCGGTAGTTGTGAGCCATTATTTTTGTGTCCCACATCGACAAAATCAAATTGGCCTTCAATCGCAACAGAGAGCGCCATGTCTCCGTCACCGGCGCGTTCAAGGCCGGAATTGAAAACCATTCTGATCGGTTCAAGTGTTTTGCGGGCTTGAATCAGCCGCTGGACCTGTGCCGCCATCTGCATGATCGGCCCGATTAACCGTCCAATCAACATGGTCGACGCAGACAGAGCGCCCACCGTCATCGCATTAATGCTGATTTCATAAACACCTAGAATCAAAGCACCAATCGTCATCATTTGACTGATCGTGCTTGCCCAATGTTGGGCCATGCCATGGGCGAGACGTGCGGCATGACTTGCAAAAGCACTTGAATCGGCCAAACGCTCCCAGCGATTCAGGATTTGTGTTTCAGCAGTTGACGTTTTTACCGTCTCAATGCCTTCAATCGTCTCCGTCACCATATTGGACTGAGCGCGCATATGTCCAAGATGAGGTTGTAAATGCGAATGGCCTGCATAATGCGCGGCCATGAAAATCAATCCGATGATCACCGTGCCGGCAATCGGCACAATGGCAACTGACCCGGCAATGCTCGCCAAAAGAATGGTTGTGATGATGACGAAAGGAAGATCGATCGCGAGGGAAATGAAAGACAAAGGTATAAGTTGGCAATACCCCTCGAGATCGCGGATGGCTGGTGTTACCGCCGCACTTGTTCTTGGCAGTTCAACCATATTGCCAAAAACAAGGTGACGGAAGAAACGGATCTGCGCGATGTGGCTGATATCGGCCGCCAGAGAATCAATGAGGCGAAGCTTGACATGGCGCAGCGCAAGGTCTGCCGCAAGCGCCAAGCCCATTCCGATTGATAAGGCCCATAACGTATCAAAAGCGAGATGCGGTATGACGCGGTCATAAACCGCCATCGTGAAAATTGGCAGAAGGACAAGAAGAGCATTGCTGACAAGACCGGCCAACGCCAATTGCGCAAGCGTCCAAGGTCGGCGCTTGAACATTTCATAGGCAAGAAACCGAATGATCGAGTCAACAGGAGCGTCGGCATCAATATCCGATGATGTTTCGCCATGTTCTGCAGCAGCTAAAGGCTGCAAAAAAAACATTGTGCCTGAAACAATCTGTTTAAGGGCGTGACGATCAATCCTTTCGTCACCCTGCTCCGAACGGCAAATAAGTCGGTCCGATCCCGCGCGTCCAAGGAGCAGATAGGCATAGCCCTCTCGATCAAGGGCCATACACGGAAACTGAGATGTTTTAAGCCGCGACAAGTTCCGCGTTTCGGCCTTGAGCGCAATGCCAAGTCCGTGAGCAATGATCTCCGCGGTTTCGGGCGCCAGAGGTCCGGCATGAAGTTGTCGCTCTTTGGGCTGGTAATTAAACCACGCCGCAGCCACCCATTCGAGCGCACGCGCCGGAGAGACTCTCATCAAGATCAGCGGATTATCGATATCCTGTGGTTCATCGGCCAGCGGCAGAACCGGTGCGTCTGATGTAACTTCAGGAAGAACTTCATGGATGTGACTGTCAAACGGTTCAAATGCAGAGTCGGCGTCGTGCGCCCCCGGAGCTTCGGCTGGCGAAGCCCGAGCTGATCCGCGGGACGGGCGCGCAATCGCAACAATTTCGGCAGAGGGACGCGCCTCAGCCTCGTCGCGCTCGGTCTCTTTCGCCGAAATGAAGGACATATCTGCTCCGAACGCTTTGAATTTCATATTTCTTCACACTTCTACCGTATTTACGCAAGGTAATATCTATAAAATGTGAAGATAGAGACACTTTGAAAGATTCAATTTTTCCCTTTCTGTTTAAGTTTAAACTTTGAAATTCGTGTGATCCATATATCTCTGGTTGAACATGGGGTGCATAAAAATCTATGGTAGAAATTCCGCGACCTCCGGCGAAAAAAGTTAATCGAGATCGAACAATCCATCTCCCTTATCCGCGGCACACAACACGGATCGCAGGGCGTGCGACTTATGGTTTTGTGATCATTATGACGCTCGGGGTTTTCTTCTTAGGAGGTTGGGCGGCAACAACGGAGATCGACCGGGTCACGCGAGGCCAGGGCCGCATTGTACCGCAAGTCCAAAATCAGATTGTTCAACATTTTGAGGGTGGTATCGTTACGGAAATTCTTGTGCGGGAAGGCGATCGCGTTATGCGCGGTGAGCCGCTTCTTCGGATTGATAATAGTTTCTCACGTTCTGAATTGGCTCAGGCTGAACTAGAAATCAAAGCGCGCCGCGTCAAAATGATCCGACTCACCGCCGAAGTGGGCGGCGCGGACTCCTTCGAGTTTCCTGAAGATCTTGAAGCAGAAATTCCGAAAATTGTCGATCGAGAGCGAGAAGTTTTTTCAGGCCGTCGGCAAACTCTTTCTGAACAAATCGGAATTCTCGAGGATCAATTGAAACAGAAATCGCTTGATCTCGCGGAAGCCAAATCACGCTGGGCCAATACGATTACGGAACGGGAACTTGTCAATCGTCGTGTGACCAATCTGCGTAAACTGGCGGCGGCTGGCGCCTTTTCGACCAATGATATGATTGATAATGAACGGTCCCTTCAACAGATCGAGCAGAAATTATCGGATCTCGTTCACGAAATTCCCCGCGATGAAGCGGCGATGAGCGAAATTAATCGACGCATGGGGGAGGCCCGTTCACGCTTTCGCTCAGACGCAGATAAAGAGCGCTCGGAAACAGAGTTACAGATCGCAAAACTCGAAGAAACGATATCAGCCCTTAAGGATCGTAGCCTGAGATCGGAAGTCGTCGCACCCATTGAGGGCGTTGTGAACAAACTCCATGTCACAACGGTTGGCGGCGTCGTCAAATCGGGCGAACCCTTGGTCGAGATCGTGCCCGCCGACGCAGCCGTCGCGGTTGAAGCCAAGATTGCGCCGAGTGATCGCGGCGATATTTGGCCCGGTCAAAAAGCGGTCGTCAAAGTCTCGGCCTATGATTTTTCAGTCTATGGTGGTCTTGCGGGAAAAGTCGTCGATATCTCCGCCGACGCGCTTCAGGATGAACGCGGTGTTCCCTATTTCCGCGTGCGCCTCGAAGCGGAAGGCAAAGATTTTGGACCGAGTAAACCGATTACACCGGGCATGTTGGCAGAAGTGGATATTCTGATCGGACGCCGGACGGTGTTGGAATCTCTCCTCCGTCCGGTACGTCAAATTCGCGATAATGCCTTGCGGCAGTGATCGGCACGATCAGATCATATATTGACCGCCATTGGCCGAGATCGTCGAGCCCGTAATAAAGCCCGCATCATCGGCCGCCAAAAACACGACCGCGCGCGCAATTTCATCGGGCTCGCCAAGGCGACCTGTCGGGATATGTGGAAGAATGTTTTTCTCGACAACCGCCGGATCAATCGCCTTCACCATATCGGTGGCGATATAGCCCGGGCAAATCGCATTCACGGTGATGCCGACGCGCGCGCCTTCTTGCGCGAGCGCTTTGACGAACCCAAGATCACCCGCTTTTGAAGATGAATAATTTACTTGGCCCATCTGACCCTTCTGGCCATTGACGGAAGAGATACAAATCACGCGACCAAATTTCCGCGCGCGCATACCTTCCCACACCGGACGGGTCATATTGAAGAGCGAAGTGAGATTGGTGTTGATCACAGCATCCCACATGTCTTTCGTCATTTTGTGAAACATCGCGTCACGCGTGATGCCCGCATTATTGATGAGGATCTCGACCGGACCATGAGCCGCTTCGACTTTTGCGATTCCAGCGACACAGGCGTCGTAATTTGAAACGTCCCATTTATAAGTCGGGATGCCGGTTTCTTTCGTGAATGCGTGAGCGGCTTCATCATTGCCGGCGTAATTGGCAGCGACTGTATAACCGGCCTTTTTCAAACCGACCGAAATCGCTGCACCAATACCGCGCGAACCGCCCGTCACCAATGCCACACGTGCCATGATCGACCCTCCCCTTTATCTGTTGAGCGGGAAGAGATGTTGATCATCTCTTCCCCAATTTAAATTGAATCAGCGTTCGACAGCCAGCGAGATTCCCATGCCGCCACCGATGCACAAAGTGGCGAGACCCTTCTTCGCGTTACGCTTCTGCATTTCATGGAGCAGTGTTACGAACACACGCGCGCCTGAGGCGCCAATTGGGTGTCCGATCGCAATCGCACCGCCGTTCACATTCACTTTTTCCGTATCCCATCCGAGATCTTTATTGACCGCGATGGCTTGCGCAGCAAAGGCCTCATTGGCTTCGACAAGATCGAGATCGCCAATTTTCCACCCGGCTTTTTCAAGCGCTTTGCGCGAAGCTGGAATGGGGCCGGAACCCATGATCGCCGGATCCACGCCAGCGGTTGCCCAAGAGGCGATCCGCGCGAGCGGCGTAAGGCCACGCTTTGCGGCCTCTTTCGCGGTCATCAGAACAAGTGCGGCAGCGCCATCATTGATACCAGAGGCGTTACCCGCGGTGACTGTGCCGTCTTTCGAGAAAGCCGGCTTCAATTTCTGCATTCCCTCAAGGGTTGCCCCGTGACGGATATACTCATCTTCGCTGACAACCACGTCGCCTTTTTTCGAGCTGACAGTGACAGCAACGATTTCGTCGCGGAATTTACCAGCTTTCTGTGCGGCCTCGGCCTTGTTCTGCGATGAAACAGCGAACTCATCTTGCTCATCACGGCTGATCTGCCATTTTGTGGCGATGTTCTCCGCCGTTGTGCCCATGTGATAGCCTTGGAAGGCATCAAGCAGACCATCACGGAGCATCGAGTCGAGAAATTTCATATCACCCATTTTCGTGCCGTTCCGAAGATGAGCGACATGCTGGGACTGCGACATCGATTCCTGACCACCGGCCACGATGATTTTGGCATCGCCATTGGCGATCTGCAGCATGCCAATTGCGACGGCGCGAAGACCTGAGCCGCAAAGTTGATTGAGGCCCCATGCGGTAGCTTCTTGAGGAATACCCGCTTTCATTGCCGCTTGACGCGCAGGATTTTGACCCTGACCTGCCGTCAGAATCTGACCCAAAATGACTTCTTCAACTTCGGCCGCTTCGACGTTAGCACGGGTCAGCGCCGCCTTGATCGCAATCGCGCCCAATTCATGTGCGGGAATTGACGACAAAGCCCCATTAAATGACCCAACCGGTGTCCGAGCAGCCCCCACAATCACGATGTCTTCGGATGCCATTCTATCCTCCTGAGCGCAATGTAATCCGGACTGTGCCGGGATGAGCCTCAGCGCGAACGGCATGAGGCCTGTTTAAATGTCCTCTCTTCATCGCGGGCGTATCAGCGTCCGTCAAGACAAATAGCCCTTCTCCTCCGGACGGCTTTAGTCGTAGACCCTAGGGCGATAATGAGGGCCATAGGGTGTAAGCTTGCTTTTGCAGCATTTTTCCTGTCCAACTTCATAAGATTCCGGTATTTCGGGCTTTGGCACCGAATGAGGAAAGAGCAAGGACACGCAGACCCCATGACGACCAAAGAACAGCCTATCGTCATTAAAAAATATGCCAATCGCCGCCTCTATCATACAGGCACGAGCACTTATGTGACGCTCGAGGATTTGGCCGCGATGGTCAAACGCGGTGACGAATTCGCTGTTTTCGACGCAAAGTCGGGTGAGGAAATTACCCGATCCGTTTTGGCCCAAATCATTTTCGATCAAGAAGGCAAAGACGGACAAAATCTTCTGCCCATCAATTTCTTACGCCAGTTGATTTCCTATTATGGCGACTCGATGCAGGCTTTCGTGCCGACCTATCTCGAACATTCCATCAAAATGCTCACCGACAATCAGGCGAAATTTCGCGACCAATTCGCAAGTGCCTTCGGCAAAGATGCCTTCGGTATGATGGAAGAAATGGGCCAGAAGAACATGGAAATGTTCCGGGAGGCCTTTGCGATGTTCTCGCCTTTCGCAAAAATGGCTTCACCGAGCTCATCGGGAAGTACTGAAAAATCAGCCCCTACGAATGAAGCGAACCGATCTGATGACCTTGCGGCATTAAAGCAGCAAATTGTCGAAATGCAGAAAAAACTTGATCAGATGGGTGGCAATTGACCTAACGTAATATTACGTTAGGTCATATAATTATTAGATTAATTGATTGTTAACTTTCTGAATTAACGGTGCTATAAGCTCCGCGCGCGAATAAAGTTTGCATTTTCAATCTGATTAATAAATTTCTCTGCGCCGTACTTTAGCCTTTGTTCTCTAATTACTTTTTATGTGGATCAGCCATGAGCCCTTCACAGATTGCCCATGAACGTAAGCGGATCAGACATGCCGCCATCATCGCGACAAAGCCGGATGCACGCTTTCTTGTTCAATTGATTGCAGGTGCGGGCACGCGGAATGCTGAGACAGAAAATAAAACGGCGCCACTTCAGGGCGCCGCTGCTTATTCCGTGGTCATGGACTCTGATCTTGCGGTCCGCTCGATTTGCCGGGCGGACTCGCTCAATCACGCCGCCTGAACTCAGGCTTCTTTCTTCGCCTTCAAAATCTGACGACCCTTATACATGCCGGTCTTGAGATCGACATGATGAGGACGACGCAATTCGCCCGAGTCCTTGTCTTCGACATAGGTCGGGGCGGCGAGTGCATCGGCGGAGCGGCGCATACCGCGACGCGACGGGGAGGTTTTTCGTTTCGGAACGGCCATTGGAAACTCCGTGTCGGATGGCGTCAGGACACGACCTGTCCATGCCTGAATGAATTCGGAAGCCGGGCTTATACAGAGAACCAATGACGCTGGCTAGACTGAACACGATGCTCATTTCGAAAAAATCTGCCGGGCAAAGCCTCGGCTTGACCCTAATCCCCCCATCGGGCAAGCCGAAGGGGCAAAAAGTCAAAAACCAAGGCAGAGTTCATGACGAGTGCGCCCGATCTGTTTCAAACCCGGCTTCAGGAGACGGGACTCGCAGTTGAAGCGCTGCTCGATACTCTGCTGGGGCCATCCCCTATAGCGGGCGAAACCACGCGGCCCGACCGGCTCCTCGCCGCCATGCGGCATGGCGCGCTCGGCGGTGGCAAGCGGCTTCGGCCCTTCCTCCTCGTCGAAAGCGCGCGGCTGTGTGGCGCCGCCCATTCCGCAGCGCTCCTTGCCGGAAGCGCGCTGGACCTCGTCCATTGCTATTCCCTCGTCCATGACGACCTGCCCGCGATGGATGATGATGATTTGAGGCGCGGACGCCCGACCGTCCATAAAGTCTATGATGACGCGATGGCGATTTTGGCGGGCGACGCGCTTTTGACCTTGGCCTTTGATGTCATGGGCCGACCGGAGATCCATGAAGACGAAAGCGTTCGTCTCGCACTCGTTACCGGTCTCGCACGCGCGTCCGGTCTTGGCGGAATGGCGGGCGGGCAAGCGCTCGATCTTGAAGCCGAGGGTCGCTATGAGGCGGATCGTAAACCTCTCGTGCTTTCCGACACCTCCATCCGGCAATTGCAAGCGATGAAAACGGGCGCACTGCTTCTCTTCGCCGTCGAGGCAGGCGGCATTCTGGGTCGCGCTGATCAAAAAACGCGTATCGCATTAACTTCCTATGGGCGTGCAATCGGACAAGCGTTTCAAATCGCCGATGATATTCTTGATGTTGAAGCGGATAGCGCCACGCTCGGCAAGGAAGCGGGCAAAGATGCCGATCGTGGCAAAGGGACGCTTGTTCAGCGCTTAGGCTTGGATGCGGCAAAAGCCGAACGTGACCGCTTAGCGCGCACCGCTTTGGAAGCTTTGGCCGGTTTCGGCGTTGAGGCTGATATGCTCAGAATGACCGCGCGTTTTATTGTCAGTCGGGGACATTAACTCATGGCGCATGCGCATCTTGCGTTGAAACGATTGATCATCGGACGCGCGCGACTTTTTATCAGTCTCGCTCTTGGTCTTTTGATCATCACGATGCTTCCCGATACGCTGCGGTTGATGACGCGCATGGTGCTCGGATGGGATGCGCTGACTTTATCTTACGTTGTTTTGACGGGATATCTGATGATCAATTCGGATGTCTCGCATTGTAAACATCGTGCTTCGATTTATGACGAAGGCGATTGGATCATTTTGATTGTTACGGTTGTCGGTGCCATCGCAAGCTTCTTTGCGATCATTTCGGAACTCGCAGCAAGCAAGGCCGCAGCCCAACCTTTTCTTACAACCTTCGCCTTCACCGCGATCACTGTCGCCTTATCATGGGTGTTTACGCATATGATTTTTGCGCTTCATTACGCCAATCTCTTTTATCGCACCAATGCGAAAGGCGAGCATGGCGGATTATTATTTCCCGGTAATCGTGAACCGGATTATCGCGATTTCCTTTATTATGCTTTCGTAATCGCCTGCGCGGCACAAACTGCTGATGTTGATACGGTCTCACCGGCAATGCGTCGCGTGACGCTTGTTCATTGCGTGACCGCCTTTGCGTTTAACTCGGCCATTCTTGCGCTCATGATCAACATCACAGCAGGGCTCATGAATTAAGGTTGGTATTAAAGCGCTCTATTGGTTCAAGTGGTTCGACACGCGATGCTACGCATCGAGGCTCACCATGAGGAATTTCTTCAAGTCCCTACTGCCTCGTCACATGGTTGCGCCGATGGTCCAAGGCACAAATTCCGCGTCACCATAACCAAGCTCTTCGGATTTCGAGCGCGTGCCTGAAGCCACTTCAAGCACTTTCGCAAAAATCTCTTTGCCCTTCTCTTCAATCGAAACACCATCGAGAATGTCACCGCAATTAATGTCCATATCGTCAATCATCTTGCGATAGATTTCGCTATTGGTGGCAAGCTTGATGGAAGGCGTTGGTTTACAGCCATAGGCCGAGCCGCGACCCGTAGTGAAACACAAGATATTCGCACCGCCCGCGACTTGGCCTGTTGCTGATACAGGATCATAGCCGGGCGTATCCATGAATACGAAGCCTTTGGTATCAACCTTCTCGGCATATTCATAAACACCGGTCATGGTTGTTGTGCCGCCCTTTGCCGCCGCACCCAATGACTTTTCAAGAATCGTGGTCAATCCACCAAGCTTATTGCCGGGCGATGGATTATTGTTCATCTCCATCTTATTCCGGCTTGTGTAATCTTCCCACCATTTGATACGGTCGACGAGTTTCTCGCCCACTGCACGCGTCGCTGCACGACGTGTCAAAAGATGCTCCGCTCCATAAATCTCAGGTGTCTCTGAGAGGATCGCTGTACCGCCATGGCGCACAAGCTCGTCAACGGCGGCGCCCAATGCGGGATTGGCCGTGATGCCTGAGTAACCATCTGAACCACCGCATTGCAGCGCGAGCATCAATTCGGAAGCCGGAACCGTTTCGCGCTTTGCTTTATTCGCAATCGGCAACATGGTTTTGACCGCATCAACACCGGCGGCGACTGTTTTTTTCGTACCCCCCGTTTCCTGAATCGTCATCGTGCGGAACGTATCGCTTTCAACAATGTTGTATGCTTCTTTCCAGCGACCAATTTGGAACCCTTCACAACCCAGACCCACCATCAACACGCCCGCAACATTCGGATTAGTTGCATAACCCCATTGCGTGCGTTTCAATACATCATAGCCTTCGCCCTTCACATCGATGGCGCAACCACCGCCTTGAACGAGCGGAATGATGCCATCAATATTCGGATATTGATCAAGCAATCCGGATCGATTGAGATCTTCGGCAATAAACCGCGCGACTGACGCTGAGCAATTCACCGATGTGAGGATGGCAATGTAATTGCGTGTGCCCACTTGGCCATTGGCACGACGAAAGCCTTCGAATGTGGCTTGTAAATTTTTCGGCAACAGCTCTTCATTCTTTGCATCTTCGGCAAAGCGATAATCACGCTCGAAATCATGCATCACGACATTATGTTCGTGTACCCATTCGCCAGGTTTGATCGCGCCTTTTGCAAAGCCAATGATTTGGCCGAATTTCATAATCGGTTGACCGTCGCTCAAAGCTGCGAGCGCCATTTTATGTCCGCGCGGAATGCGCACGGAGACGGTCGCGCCATAGATCACAGAACCCGGCTCAATCGGATCAACGGCGACGGCAACATTGTCGGCGGCGTTCAACCGGACAAAACGGGGCGATGACGCGGTGGGAGCATTCATGAGGGTCTCCGAAAATGATAGAAGGCCGGATTGATCTTGTTTCGTGAAATGGCCAGACGCTATCGTGATCGAATAGAGGAAAAATCGCAAGAAGCACGTGCCCCCTGATCACGCATAGTGCCTATTCGGAACCTTGGAGGTCTCCCCGCTTGCATCGTGACCCAAAGCGCCGCAAAGCTTCGCGACACAAGACCAAAATTCAGGGGAGTTTCCACTATGCCTGCGCTCACTTTATCCGCTGCCTCGACCTTGCCGGAGGATGGGTTTACCGGCGCGTTGGCCGGACGCGTATGGCGCCCCTCGCTTGAAGGCCCCTCGGTCGTCGCGATCCGACCGGAAGGCGTGATTGATATTTCGGCACATTACCCAACCATGCGCGATCTGTGCGAAACGCCGGACCCCGCCGCCGCTCTGCGCTCGGCTCATGGCGAAAATCTCGGGCCTCTTGAAGAGCTCTTGGCTAATACACCGCCTGACGGACGCGATCCTTCCAAACCCTGGCTCATCGCGCCCAATGATCTGCAAGCCATCAAAGCGGCGGGCGTAACCTTTGCCGTCTCAATGCTCGAACGCGTGATCGAGGAAAAGGCGCGGGGCGATTATCAGGCCGCCGCAAAGCTCCGGACAGAAATCACCGCGCTGATCGGCGATGATCTTTCAAAGCTCCGCGCGGGCTCACCCGATGCGATGAAACTCAAAGAGGTTCTCGTCGCTCAAGGGGCCTGGAGCCAATATCTCGAAGTTGGCATCGGTTCGGACGCCGAGATCTTCACCAAAGCGCCGCCCATGGCTGCTGTCGGCACGGGCGCGGATGCGGGCGTGCATCCCATTTCGAACTGGTCGAACCCCGAACCGGAAGTGGTCATCATTGTCGCCTCTTCCGGAAAAATTATCGGCGGCATGCTCGGCAATGATGTGAACTTGCGTGATGTCGAGGGTCGCTCGGCTTTGTTGCTCGGTAAAGCGAAAGATAACAACGCCTCGGCCGTCACCGGCCCCTTCATGCGCTTTTTCGATCAGAGTTTCTCTCTCGATGATCTCCGTCATGCGGTTGTGACCGTCCGCGTGGATGGACCGGAAGGCTTCTCACTCGAAGGCTCATCCTCACTCACCAAAATCAGCCGCGACCTCGCGGACCTCGCTGGGCAAATGCTCAACAAACATCACCAATATCCGGACGGGGCGGTTCTTTACACCGGAACCATGTATGCGCCGATCAAAGACCGCGATGCGCCCGGCAAAGGCTTTACCCATAAAACCGGCGATATCGTTACTGTGTCTTCGCCCAAACTCGGCGCGATCATCAATCGCATGCGTTCGACCGCCGATTGCGCGCCCTGGACCTTCGGCACATCTCACCTCATGCGCAATCTCGCCAAGCGCGGCTTGATTTGATTGCGTTTTGGAAGCGTTTCCGGTAACGTTTCCGGAAACGCTTGGAGGCAGAAATGACGAGTTCGGCGCGGGTCAGGAAGCATAGGGCAAAAACGGTACCGGGCATGCGCCGCGTTGAAGTTATTGTTCCGGCAAGTGCTGCTCAAGAGGTGCGCGCCGTTGCGAAAGCGTTGCGGCAGGGCGGTGCTGCTGCCAACATGATCCGTCGCGCAGTCGGAACATTGTCACCGCATCCTGATGAGAGCGCTAAAGAATTTTTTGATCGAATGATGGTCCATATTCCGCCGGGCGAGCCGCTCGACTATAGCAGAGACCAATCAACCGAAGTGCGAGAATTCAAATTCTAAACAGTCCCGCCCTGCTTGATACCAATGTCATTGGCGAATGTGGTCGTGACGATGGCGATCCGGTTGTCGCGCGTTGGTTGCCGCAAATTAAAAAGTCCAATATCCGTGTTGCTGCCCAAAGTTGGGGTGAACTCTATTATGGCATTTATAAAATGCCTCTAGGAAAGCGGCGGAACTATTTTGAAAATTGGTTAGACGAGTTGATCGCCGCCTATCATGACGAAACCTGTTTCTTCGATACAGAGTCAGCCCAGATTTGGGGACGCCTTTTGGCTCAACAAAGAGCATCGGGAAGCGAAAGACCTGCTATCGACCTCCAAATCGCTGCAACCGCCTTGCGCCACCGGCTTCCTATCGTTACCCGAAACACGAAACATTTCGAAGGCCTTGGTCTAACCCTCATCAATCCTTGGGCCAAAACGGTCTAAAGACAAACTCAAAGACAGGACAATCTGATGACCGAACATTTCAAAAATCTCATCGCAGGCGAATGGGTTGACGGCGCAAGCGTGACAAAAAACATCAACCCTTCGGACACGAATGATGTTGTCGGCGAATTTGCGCGCGCGTCCAAAGCGCAAGCCGAACAAGCAATCGCTGCGGCGAAAGCCGCCTTCCCCGCGTGGTCGCGCACCACACCGCAAGAGCGTTACGAGATTTTGAAAAAGGCATCTGACGAGATTCTTGCGCGCAAAGACGAGCTTGGAAAATTGCTCTCGCGTGAAGAGGGCAAGACGCTTCCTGAAGGGATTGGTGAAGCCACCCGCGCCGGACAAATCTTTGCATTCTTTGCGGGCGAAGCGCTGCGCTTGACGGGTGAAACTGTGCCGAGCGTACGCCCCGGCGTTGGCGTTGATGTGACGCGCGAAGCGGTTGGCGTTGTGGGCATGATTACGCCGTGGAATTTCCCGATTGCGATTCCGGCATGGAAAATTGCGCCCGCGCTCACTTATGGCAACACGATTGTGTTCAAGCCTGCTGATCTCGTTCCGGGTTCGGCTTGGGCGCTGGTTGATATTCTGCATCGCGCCGGATTGCCGAAAGGCGTTTTAAATCTTGTGATGGGCCGCGGCTCTGAAGTGGGGCAAGTCATTCTTGATCATAAGGATGTGAATGCAATCACATTTACGGGCTCGGTCAACACGGGGCGCAAAGTTGCAGCTGCGGCTGTTGCGTCAACGCCGATGAAGAAGGTGCAACTTGAGATGGGCGGCAAGAACCCGCTCGTTGTTCTTGATGATGCGGATTTGAAAACGGCGGTTGAATGCGCGGTCAATGGCGCATTCTTCTCAACCGGCCAACGCTGCACGGCGTCGTCACGTTTGATCGTGACCGAGGGCATTCATGACGCATTCGTCAAAGCGCTCACTGAACGCATGCAAGGCCTTGTAGTCGATAACGCGTTGAAAGCGGGTACGCATATCGGGCCGGTTGTTGATCAAAGCCAACTTGATCAAGATCTTTCTTATGTCGATATCGGCAAGAGCGAAGGCGCGACATTGCATTGGGGTGGTGAATTGTTGAACCGCGAAACACCCGGCTTCTATATGCAACCTGCGCTCTTCACGAATGTTGCCAACACGATGCGCGTGGCGCGTGAGGAAATTTTTGGCCCTGTGGGTGTTGTCATTCGCGCGAAAAACTATGACGACGCTTTGGCGATTTCCAATGATACGGAATTTGGTCTCTCGGCCGGCATCTGCACATCGAGCCTCAAATACGCCACGCATTTCAAACGCAATTCGGAAGCCGGTATGGTGATGGTTAACTTACCAACAGCAGGCGTTGACTATCATGTGCCGTTTGGCGGTCGCAAAGGGTCAAGCTATGGCCCGCGCGAGCAAGGCGCTTATGCGAAAGAATTCTACACAACCGTCAAAACGGCTTACACATTCGCTGGTTGATCGATTGTGACGAAACTTCTTGTGATTGGTGAAACACTCATCGACCTCGTGCCCGGACCGAATGGGCGCGAGGCGGTTTTGGGTGGCTCACCCTATAATGTTGCCATCGGGTTGGGTCGCCTCGGCGCCAAAGTAAGCATCGCAACATCGCTTTCACATGATTTAGATGGTCAACGCTTCAAAGCCGCGCTTGAAGCCGACGGCGTTGATCTATCATGTGTGGGTATCGTGAATAAGCCAAGCCCCACAGCGCTTGTTGAAGAAGGCACGAAAGAAAGCGGGCCGCGTTATGTTTTTACATTGAGCGGCACGGCCTTTGATGAACCGGCACCGCTTCCGCTCCCTTGGTCTGATGATCTTACGCATATTCATGCGGGTTCGATCGCGGCCATTCTCGGCCCCATGGCGCATAGCGTTCTCGATGCATTTGCAGCCGCGCGCGGCAAACGCACTACAAGCTATGATCCCAATATCCGCCCGATGATCACGCCGGATCGCGATAAAACGCGTGGCGATGTTGAAGCGCGTGTTGCGCTCGCTGATATCGTGAAAGCGAGCGAAGAAGATCTTGAATGGCTTTATCCGGATCATGCTCCGCATGAATCGATTCTGAATTGGCTCGCGCTTGGTCCAAAACTTGTCATCTTAACGCGTGGTGGCAAAGGCGCTGAAGCTTTCACCGGAAATGATCATTTGATTGTCCCTGCTCCTGCAATCACTGTGGGTGATACGGTTGGTGCGGGTGACAGCCTCATGTCTGCTTTGCTTTTTGCGATGGAGCGTGATGGGGCGCTTGGCGCAACGCCTGTCGCGTGGACACAAAGCGCGATTGGGAAATGGTTGTCTTTCGCCGTGCGCGCGGCCGCATTCACATGCAAGCAAAAGGGGTCCAACCCACCGCGTCTTAAAGATTTAGAGCGGTAATTAATTCACGGTACTTCTCATGATCCTCCCCCTGCAGGGGGGGGGTGGTTGCGAAGCAACCGGAGGGGCAATGAGCGCAGGGCCCCACCCGTCGAATGGAAACCCATTCGACACCCTCCCCTGCAGGGGAGGGAGAGAAAGATGTCATGTCTTTAGAAATTCAAATCACATTGGCTTCATGCAAAGGCTTGTTCTCAACAACACGCGCGTGACCAAGCGCCGAGAGATCAAGCGTTTGGTACGCACCGTGGATGAGAAGCTCCGCAAGGCCGCGACCAATCGCAGGGCTTTGCTGAAGACCATGGCCTGAAAATCCATTTGCCAAATAAAAATTATCATAACCAACTGCACGACCAATGATCGCGTTGTGATCAAGCGCGCACATATCATAATGACCAGCCCAAGCGCGCCCCGGTTTAATCTCTTCAAAGACCGGAATGCGCGCGGCCAATGCAGGCCAATAGATATTTTCAAAGAGCGACCACTCAACTTCGAAGTCCTGTGAGTCAGGATCCTCTCCGCCCGGTGATCCGCCGCAAATAAATTGCTGACCTTCTGCGCTTCGTTTGCCTTCAGGGCGGCACCATGTGCCTGTCGGATCAATCAGCAAAGGCGCATTTGCTAAATCGCCTTTGCAATGAAATGAAAACACACAACGCTTCTTCGCGTGAACGGGAATATCAAGACCGGCAAGCGCTGCAATCTCGCGACCACCTGACGCTCCCGCAGCATTCAACACCGTACCGCAGGCAATGCGTGATCCATCTTTCAAGATCACCGCCTCAATACGGCCTCCCTTGCGTTCAATGCGAACAACTTCGCCATCACTATAAGTCACGCCAAGATGACGTGCTTTTTTGCGAAAAGCCTGCATCAGGCCCCAGCCATCAAACCAGCCTTCTCCCGTTCGACCCCAAGACGCTGCAACAACATCATCCGCATAAAGCCATGGAAATTTTTGTTTCAGTGCGCTTTGATCATAAAGAACAATATCAGCACCGAGCGCCGTTTGTAATTGATGCGCGTTTGTGAGAACAGGCGCGCCCGGTGTTGTTTCAAGATAAAGATAACCGCCTTCATGCAAATCAATGACGGGGGCTTCACCGTCAACCGATAAATGCTCGCCGATATGGCGCAAAAACGAAATGCCATAGAGTGAAATTTTGATATTCACTTCGGTTGAAAATTGCTGCCGGATCGACGCAGCCGAAAGCGCAGATGCGCATTTCGTATAGGTCGGATCCTTTTCAATAACGACAACCCGACCCTTGAAGTGCGGATCATTCACAAGATAATACGCAACCGACGATCCCATCACCGCGCCGCCAACAATCACAATATCGGCGGAGCTGGGCGCGTTCATATCAACCATGGATCTCAACCTTTTACTCGATCACAATCTTCGGGCCTTGACGCACCACGCCACCTTCAAGACGTGTCTTCACGGCAGCTGCAATATCGAGAAAAAGTTTTGCATGCGGACCATCAGGTGTTTTCGCAACAATCGGTGTGCCTGCATCAGAGAGCGCACGAATATCCATATGCAGCGGTACTTCGCCTAAGAACGGAACATCAAGTCTTTCGGCTTCATGACGTGCGCCCCCATGACCAAAAATATCAGAGCGCGTGCCACATTCAGGACACATAAAATAGCTCATATTCTCGACGAGACCCAGAATGGGCACTTCAACACGCTTGAACATGGCAATGCCGCGCCGTGCGTCAATCAAGGCCAAATCTTGCGGCGTTGAGACAACCACCGCACCAGATAGAGACACTGATTGCGCCATCGTGAGTTGAGCATCACCCGTGCCCGGCGGCATATCGACAATCAACACATCAAGTGTGCCCCAATTCACCTCACGCATCATTTGTTGAAGGGCAGACATCACCATCGGCCCGCGCCAAATCATCGGCGTTTCTTCTTCAACGAGAAAACCAATCGACATCACTTTGAGACCGTATGCCTCAAGCGGTTGCATGATCTTATTCTCGTCAATTTCAGGCTTGCGATTGATGCCGAAAAGTTTCGGCAGTGACGGGCCATAAATATCCGCGTCAAGAATGCCGACCTTCATCCCTTGCGCTGCAAGCGCCAAAGCGAGATTGGCTGATACAGTTGATTTGCCAACGCCGCCTTTGCCGGACGCGACCGCGACAATGTGTTTGACGCCCGGAATCATCGCACGCGCATTCGCTGCTTGCGCGCGCGGACCCGGCGCAGCACTACCCGCTTGCGGCGGACGCTCGGCAGTAAAAGTCACAAGCGCTTTGTCGATGCCTTTAACAGTGAGAACCGCGCGCTCCACCTCGATACGAAGTGGCTCAAGAGCTTTCACCTGAGCCGGATCGGCAATCAAAGAGAGATAGGCCTTGTCGCCTTGAATCGAAACGCCGCCGAAAAGACCCGAACGCAAGAAAGGCGTTTTTCCATCCGGTCCTTTCAAGACCGACAACGCATTGCGGATGTCCTGTTCACTCGCCACGATTTTATCTCCGATGACTATGAAGTCGGTTTATGGAATAAGCTTGTCACAAAGGTCAATGATCTCAAGCTACAAGATCGCCATGAATAAAATTATATCTCGCATTATCGTGAGACTCGGTTCTTAAACCTCATGGTGAGCCGCGCCAAAGGCGCGTGTCGAACCACGTCCTTCGACTCGCCGCTGCGCGGCGGCTCAGGATGAGGAATAAAAGTATCTATCCTTGCCACCATATTTATCTCAGTCCATATCGTCGCACCACACGTAGAAGGGAAAAAGCATCGGAGTAAGTTCTATGGCAAAAGTAGCATTTCTGGGTTTGGGCGTGATGGGGTTTCCGATGGCGCGACATCTCGCGGCCAAAGGCCATGACGTCACCGTCTATAACCGCACGACATCGAAGGCCGAAGCCTGGGTGAAAGCCCATGGCGGGCGCTTTGCCACAACGCCGCGCGAGGCCGCTAGCGGTCAAGACATCGTCTTCGCCTGTGTCGGCAATGATGATGATCTGCGCCAAGTGACCATCGGCGCTGATGGCGCATTCCACGCGATGAGCAAAGGCAGTGTGTTTGTTGATCACACCACCGCGTCTGCGGAAGTGGCGCGTGAACTTTATGCAGCGGCCAAAGCGAATGGACTTAGCTTTATCGATGCGCCGGTTTCAGGCGGGCAAGCGGGTGCGGAGAATGGTGTGCTGACCGTGATGTGCGGCGGCGACGCGGATATCTATGCACGTGTTGAACCGGTGATCATGTCATTCGCTCGCATGTGCAAATTGTTAGGACCTTCAGGCGCGGGACAACTGACCAAAATGGTCAACCAGATTTGCATCGCGGGTCTCGTGCAAGGTTTGGCCGAAGGCGTGAATTTCGCAAAGAAGGCCGGGCTTGATGTAGAGGCCGTTGTTGAAACCATTTCCAAAGGCGCCGCGCAAAGCTGGCAAATGGAAAATCGCTACAAGACGATGAACCAGTCAAAATTTGATTTTGGCTTTGCGGTTGATTGGATGCGCAAAGATTTGGGCATCTGCATCGCAGAAAGCCGCCGCAATGGCGCGCAGCTTCCCGTTACCGCGCTCGTCGATCAATTCTATGGCGAAGTGCAAGGCATGGGCGGCGGTCGTTGGGACACGTCGAGCCTGTTGGCAAGGTTAGAGAGGAAGTAATAACACCGTCCTTCGACTCGGACCTGCGGTCCGGCTCAGGATGACGAATTAATCTCTCCACCTCATCCTGAGCCGCCGCGAAGCGGCGAGTCGAAGGACGTTTATTACTCACAACTCCTGCGCCGCTTCTTCCAACAACCCCCACATGAAGGGCAGGAATGAACGCCAGATTTCAACATGGAAAATGTCCGCGCTCTTACGCCAAAGCACAATTTCCGCTTTTGAAAAAATCGTGCGCGTCGCCATGCCAACGGGAAATGCGCTGATATGCAAATCAAGCGGATTACCGGTTGCAAGAATCGTTGCCGCTTCAGTGCCCGAGACATCAAAGCCCGTATTGCGATGGCTGATGTCAACCAGCGAATGGAAATGAGTGCCAAGCGCTTTTTCTATTTCATCAGCAAGCGATTGCGCAACGCCATCTTCCGCAATCAGCAACCATTCATCGGGGCCGAGCGAAATCGCGGTGCGCGTGCCATTCGTCTCAGCTTTCAACAAAGCTAAAGGCAAAGTCACACCGAAGGCTTTTGATGCAAGCGATGCTGCTTGATGATCGCCCCGAAAAGAGAAACGCGTTGCGAAAGCTGATGGCGTTGCCGAGACTTTTCCTGTCACACCAATCGCGTGAAGTCCTTCAAATGCCGAGCGGCGGGTCACGTTGAGCTCAACCATTGAGACGCGCTCCTTCTTTATCATAGAAGACGGGATCGGTGACTTTCACCGCGATATCACCACCGGGCATCGGCACATACAATGTTTCACCAATGCGTGAACGACCAGCAGCGACGACAGCCAATGCAAAAGTACGGCCCATGACCGCGCTTTCATAAGACGACGTGACATGACCAAGCGCCGGAGTCCCTGTTGGTACATTGGCTTTGCCCACAATCTGCGCGCCTTCTTCAAGCAATGTTTTCGGATCGACGGGGAGAAGACCCACAAGTTGCTTGCGATCACTCTTCACAAGATCAGGTCTTGTAAGGGAACGCTTGCCAACAAAATCAGGTTTTGTTTTTCCGATAGCCCATGCAAGGCCCACATCATCCGGCGTCATCGTGCCATCAGTTTCTTGACCAACAATGATGAAGCCTTTTTCAGCACGCAACACATGCATGGTTTCGGTGCCATAAGCGCAGGCGTTATGTTTCTGCGCTTCTGCCCAAATCGCCTCCCACACCGCCTGACCATAATCAGCAGGCACATTCACTTCGAAACCAAGTTCGCCTGTAAAGCTCATGCGGAAGAGCCGCGTCGGCACGCCGCAAATTTTACCGAGCTTCACACTCATATGCGGCATCGCCTCATTCGAAAGATCCATACCTTCCACAAGCGGTTTGATGATGTCGCGTGCTTTCGGACCCTGCACCGCAATCACCGCCCATTGTTCGGTCGTCGATGTGAGATGAACTTTCAGATGCGGGAATTCGGTTTGAAGATAATCCTCCATGTGATTCATCACACGCGGCGCGCCGCCTGTTGTGGTCGTCACATGAAAGCGATCTTCCGCGATGCGGCCAACAACACCGTCATCCATCACGAAGCCTGCTTCATTAAGCATCACGCCATAGCGAAGACGACCCACTTCGAGTTTCGACCACGGATTGGTGTAGAGAAGATTCATGAATTCGGCAGCATCGGGGCCAACAACTTCGATCTTGCCAAGTGTTGACGCATCGAAAATACCCGCTGTCTCGCGTACAGTTTTGCACTCACGCAACACCGCCTGATGCATGGTCTCGCCCGCTTTCGGGAAGAACCATGCGCGCTTCCAAAGACCGACATCTTCAAAGATCGCACCCTGCGATTCCGCCCACGCATGCGTTGGCGTCTTGCGCACGGGATCAAACAAATCACCACGCGAATGATTGGCCATCGCACCAAAGCTGATTGGTGTGTAAGGCTGACGGAATGTCGTGAGTCCCACCTCCGGAATCGATTTATCGAGCGCTTGAGAGGCAATCGCCAAAGCATTCATATTCGAAAGCTTACCTTGATCAGTCGCCATACCGGTTGTGGTGTAGCGCTTCACATGTTCGATCGACCGCATGCCTTCGCGTGTTGCAAGCTTGATGTCTTTTGCGGTGACGTCGTTCTGGAAATCAACAAAGGCTTTGACGCGGCCCGCATCATGCGGATGCGGAACCGCACCCAAGAAGCCACCATTCACCTCATGCACACCGGAAACAGTAACGCTATGTGATGACGCTTTGAAACCTGCCTTGGTTGCGGCATCGCTGCCAGCCGCAAAACCATCAGCAAAAGCATCCGACAAAGTTTCAGAGCCTTTGCATGCGCCCGCTGAACGCTCGGCTTGCACCGATGTGCCCGGAATAAAAACATTCCGCTCAGAATCAAATTTCAATTTGCCGCGCGATTGCGAGAAGAGATGCACGGACGGCGTCCAGCCCCCACACATCAAAATCAAATCGCACGGAATATCTTCTTCCCCATCGGTGCCGAGCTTGGAGACACGCGCGCTTTTTACGCGCAAAGATCCGGTTGATCCGGTAATCGCTGTCGCAACATCAACGCGAATGCCCGCAGCGCGCGCCGCATTTGGCAAAGCACCATTCGCTTCATGGCGAAGATCGACAATGCGCTCGATGCTGACGCCTGCGACTTTCAAATCGAGTGCGGCTTGATAGGCGCTGTCATGCGCAGTGGCGACCACCGCGCGACCACCCGGGCGAACGCCATAGCGATTGGCAAAAATCCGTGCGGCATCAGCAAGCATGATCCCCGGACGATCATTATCAGGAAACACAAGCGGACGCTCATGCGCACCGGTGGCGATCACGACTTCTTTCGCACGCACTTGCCACAGACGATCGCGCGGGAGTTTCTTATCAGGACTTGCGAGATGATCCGTCACGCGTTCGACCAGACCAACAAAGTTCTGCGCAAAATAACCAAAGGCCTGCGTACGCGGCAGAAGCGTTACCGTTCCTGATTTTGAACTCAATATTTGAACCGCATTCGCAACCCACTCGGATGCCGACTTGCCATCAATCGTCGCGTGAAGATCAGACAATAGCGAACCGCCAAGTTCTGCTTGCTCGTCACACAAAATCACACGTGCGCCAGAGTCAGCGGCAGCAAGTGCTGCAGACAGACCCGCCGCACCCGCACCAATCACGAGCACATCGCAATGCGCATAGCGCGTTGAATAATGATCGGGATCGGGTGAAGTCGCCGCTGTACCAAGACCGGCTGCGCGACGGATGATCGGTTCATAGAGCTTCTTCCACGCAATGTTCGGCCACATGAATGTCTTGTAGTAAAAGCCCGCGACAAAAAGCGGCGACAAGACATTGTTGATCGACCCCATATCGAAGGACAAAGACGGCCACGCATTCTGGCTCTTCGCCACAAGTCCATCATAGAGCTCGACTTGCGTTGCACGCAAATTCGGCGTGTGGCGTGCGCCAACACCGACGCTAACCAACGCGTTCGGCTCGTCTGAGCCCGCGGTCACAACACCGCGAGGACGGTGATATTTGAACGAGCGGCCCATAAGATGCACGCCATTGGCAAGCAAAGCCGAAGCAAGCGTATCACCATGAAAGCCTTTATAGCTTTTACCATCAAAGGTGAAAGTCAGCGGCTTCGAGCGATCGATACGACCGGAATGTGTGGTGCGAAGATGAAGGCTCATCAGTTGGCCCCCTTCTCGAATTGTTTGAGATCAACGCGCGGTTCACCCGCTTTATAAGTTTTCAAAATCTTGTCACTCACAGTGTCACGCACACAATTGAAGAAACGCGCGCAACCGGAAATATGGCGCCAGCGTTCAATATGGATGCCTTTCGGATTGGAGCGGAAATAAAGATATTCCGCCCATTCTTCATCTGTTGTTTTCATCGGATCGGCCGGACGCGCGACATGCGCTTCGCCTGCATACCGAAATTCAAGTTCAGGACGTTCGCCGCAATGAGGGCAAGGAATTAACAACATCACTCACACTCCCTTTAATGCGCGACCGCTGCGGCGGCAGCTTCGTCAATCAACCGGCCGGTCTTGAAGCGTTCAATGGTGAAAGCTGCATTGATCGGATGCGGTTCATCGCGCGCAATTGTATGCGCGAAGACATTCGCCGAACCCGGCGTTGCTTTGAAACCACCCGTGCCCCACCCACAATTCACGTAAAGTCCCTTCACAGGAGTCTTTGCGAGAATAGGCGAGCGATCCGGTGTCACATCAACAATACCGCCCCAATTTCTGAGCATGCGCATGCGGCGCACAACAGGGAAGAGTTCGCAAATTGCATCAAGCGTATGTGTGGTGATGTGTAGTCCACCTGTTTGGCTATAAGATGTATAAGCATCAGTACCGGCGCCGATGACGAGTTCACCCTTGTCTGATTGCGACATATAGGCGTGAATCGTGTTCGACATCACGACGCACGGCATGATCGGCTTGATGGGTTCCGACACCAGCGCTTGCAACGGATAGGATTCAAGCGGCATACGCACATCGGCCATTTGCATGATCACGCTTGTGTGACCGGCAGCAACAACGCCAATCTTTTTCGTGCCGATAAAGCCTTTGGTGGTTTCAACACCCGTGACAGCGCCATTCGCATCACGGCGAATGCCCTTCACTTCGCAATTCTGAATGATATCGACACCCATCGCGCTTGCGGCACGGGCATAACCCCACGCCACCGCATCATGACGCGCGGTGCCACCACGGCGTTGGAGTGCCGCACCCAAAATCGGGTAGCGCATGTTTTTTTCGATGTTGAGAATGGGGCAGAACTCTTTTGCTTGTTCTGCGGTCAACCATTCGTTGTCGATGCCTTGCAAACGGTTGGCATGAACATGGCGTTTGAAGACCTGAATGTCATGCACAGTATGCGCGAGCATCATCACGCCACGCGGCGAATACATGACATTGTAATTGAGTTCTTCGGAGAGCGTTTCCCAGAGCTTCACGGAATGCTCGTAAAGGCCTTGGCTTTCTTCCCAGAGATAATTCGAACGGATGATTGTTGTGTTACGACCCGTATTGCCGCCGCCCAACCAGCCCTTCTCGAGCACGGCGATGTTGCGCATGCCATGTTCTTTGGCGAGGTAATAGGCGGTGCCAAGGCCATGCCCACCCGCGCCGACGATGATCGCGTCATAGGAGGCTTTGGGCTCCGGAAAACGCCATTGCTCCGGCCAATTGCGATGGGCGCTCAGCGCCTGTTTAGCGAGATTGAGAATTGAGAAGCGCAAGTCTGGCTCTCCCTGAACACGGAACCCATTTCACGGGTCCACCTATTAAATCTGAACCGGATTATCCGAAAACTACGATGATCCTGCCAATGAATTCGAACAATAGGATGATTAACCCGCACTATCGCTTCGCGGCATTGATGATCCGTCACCGATCTGTCGATTGACGTCATCGCGCGACAAAAGGGCGTTATAAAGCCCCGTCTTTACGGCAAATCGCTAATGCGCTTTGAATGGCGTCGTCGCCGGTCGGATTTTTCATGCCGGATAGAGTGCGTCCGATACAGGAGCAGGCGCGGTCACAGGCTTCGACACTGCGACCACTTGACGCACAGCTTTGGGCGCAATTCTGGAAAAAGGCCGGCTCAATCACGGGCACTTTCTCGAAAGGGCCTGCAAGAGTCACAAAGACCCAAAGAACCCCCATCAAAACCGGTTGGTGCAAAAGATAGATCGGCAAAGCATAGCGGCCGATCAGCATGATAGGCTTGAAAGACGGACGCGCCAGTAGAGCCCCCAATGCCTCGCGGGCGAGGATCAGGCGTGCGGTCACAACGCCCATAAGCACAACGCCGAACCAAGGCAGAAGCGGCACATAATCATTGGTGCGCGGCAAGACCTTATTGAGCCCGAGCCAAAACATATCGGGTCGATCGAAGAACGGAGTTTCAATGAGAGTCGGCGCGCTGAGCGCAATTACGGCAACTAAAAAAACGATAATCAAAGGCGCGCGCAAAAACGGCAGAGCCAATAGACTCGATAGAGCAATGCAATGGAGCACGCCAAAAAAAATCCATTCTTCCGGCATCACGAAAAAAGTGCCGATAGACACGAGCGCAGCGGCACTCGCTATTTTGAAAAAGCGGATCAGAAACGCGCGCGCATTTAACTCTTTGCGATGCGCGAGGGTGAGCGAAACACCGACGAGAAATAAAAATGTGCCCGCGATGAGATGCGACAACACACGCCCTTCAGGCGTGAATGAAATATCGTAATCGATGAGTTGAAAGAAGCCGAGATCCCATGTGAAATGGAATCCGATCATGGCAATAACAGCCAAGCCACGCAGCGCGTCAATGATGGGCCAGCGCATGAATGTTAAAGACGATGTCACGGCGGACATCGTGAGGCTCTTTGATTAGTGACGAACAACGCCACGCAATGTTTCAATCTGCGCAAGACGCTCGGAAGCCAAGCGACGGCTGTCTTCTGTCTGCGCTGAAGCAAGTTCGTCGCTTGCAAGTTTCACTTCATGAGCGAAACGTTCGTCATTCATGTCAGCCAAAGACACAGCTTGTTCAGCCAGAACGATCAAACCATTCGCTGACACATCCGCAAAACCACCGCGCACAAACAAGACTTGTTTTTCACCCTTGGCATCTTTGTAAGAGAGAACACCAGGACGCAGTGCCGAGATGACAGGAGCATGATCTTTGAGAACGGCGAAGTCGCCTTCGGTTCCCGGAATCACAACTTCTTCGACGTCACCCGAGAATAAAAGCTTCTCGGGAGAGACGAGTTCGAATGCAAATCCGGCCATGACGATCTCCGTTGACTCTGCCGCACTAGAGCGCATTTGTTTTCAATGAAATCAAATGCGCTCTATCTCTTTGTCTTGCCGCATTTTGTTTCGATTAACCGGCGTCCACTTAATCGCAAAATGCTCTACTTAAGCCGCTTCCTTAGCGAGACGTTCAGCCTTCTCGATCGCTTCTTCGATCGAGCCGACCATATAGAACGCTGCTTCCGGAAGATGGTCATATTGACCTTCAACAAGACCCTTGAAGCTCTTGATGGTGTCCGAGAGTGCCACAAGCTTGCCCGGTGAACCAGTAAAGACTTCGGCGACGTGGAAAGGCTGCGACAAGAAACGCTCGATCTTACGCGCGCGCGCCACCGTCAATTTATCTTCTTCGGACAATTCATCCATGCCGAGAATGGCGATGATGTCTTGCAGTGACTTATAACGTTGCAATGTCGATTGGACCGCACGGGCCACCGCATAATGTTCTTCACCAACGATCAACGGCGACAACATGCGCGAGGTAGAATCGAGCGGATCCACCGCCGGATAAATACCCTTTTCAGCGATTGAACGTGACAACACAGTTGTTGCGTCCAAATGCGCGAAGGATGTTGCCGGTGCCGGATCGGTCAAGTCGTCGGCCGGTACGTAAATCGCCTGCACCGATGTGATCGAGCCCTTGGTGGTTGTTGTGATGCGTTCCTGCAACGCGCCCATATCGGTCGCGAGTGTCGGCTGATAACCCACGGCCGAAGGAATACGACCCAAAAGCGCCGACACTTCCGAACCCGCTTGCGTGAAGCGGAATATGTTATCGACGAAGAAGAGCACGTCCTGACCTTGATCGCGGAAATGTTCCGCAACGGTCAGACCCGTCAACGCAACGCGAGCGCGTGCACCTGGCGGTTCGTTCATCTGGCCATATACAAGTGCGCATTTCGAACCGGCGGTTGAACCACCATGTTCCTTCGGATCAACATTCACGCGTGACTCGATCATTTCGTGATAGAGGTCATTGCCTTCACGCGTACGCTCGCCAACGCCCGCGAATACGGAGTAACCACCATGGGCCTTCGCGACGTTGTTGATGAGTTCCATGATCAACACGGTCTTGCCGACGCCCGCGCCACCGAAGAGGCCAATCTTACCGCCCTTCGCATAAGGTGCGAGCAAATCAACAACCTTAATGCCGGTTTCAAGAATCTGACCTTCGGTTGATTGTTCAGCATAGGTCGGAGCGGCCTGGTGAATCGCGCGATGTGCTTCAGCCGGAACGGGACCCGCTTCATCAACCGGCTCACCAATCACGTTGATGATGCGACCCAAAGTGCCTGCACCCACCGGCACAGCAATCGGCGCACCTGTGTCGATCACTTCATGACCACGCACGAGACCTTCGGTCGTGTCCATCGCGATTGTGCGCACAGAGTTTTCACCCAAATGCTGCGCCACTTCGAGAACGAGGCGATTGCCACGGTTTGTGGTTTCGAGCGCATTCAGAATCTCAGGGAGATGCCCGTCGAATTGCACGTCGACGACGGCGCCAATCACCTGCGTAATGCGGCCTTTGTGCTGAGTTGCCATGGTTCTCTATCCCTTCGTGCGATCGATCAAAGCGCTTCCGCGCCCGAGATGATTTCAATGAGTTCTTTGGTGATGTTGGCCTGACGCTGACGATTATATTTAATCGTCTGCTTCTTGATCATGTCACCGGCATTGCGTGTGGCACTGTCCATCGCGCTCATGCGCGCGCCTTGTTCAGAGGCAGCATTTTCGAGAAGTGCGGAGAACACTTGCATCGAAATATTACGCGGTAGAAGCGAAGCGAGGATTGCTGTTTCATCGGGCTCATAATCATAAGCAGCGAGTGAAACAGGCGCCTTTGGATCTTTCGGCGGAATAACAGCCGGAATGATTTGTTGAGCGGTTGGAATTTGTTGAATCACCGAACGGAAGCGCGCGAAGAACAAGGTCGCGACATCGAACTCGCCATTTTCAAAACGCGCGATGATGTTGCGGCCAATCTGATCGGCATTCTCGAAACCAATATAGCGCACCGAACGAAGATCGACGAATTCGATAATCTCTTTCGAAAATTGGCGCTTCAAAAGGTCGTTGCCTTTTTTGCCGACGCAAATGATTTTGACGGTTTTACCAGCCGCCATCAGTGCCAGTGCTTTTTCGCGTGCAAGACGCGCGATCGAAGAATTGAACGCGCCGCACAGACCACGCTCCGCTGTGCAGACAACAAGCAAATGCGTTTTGTCGGCACCTGTTCCCGCAAGCAAGCGCGGCGCTGAAGGGCTTCCCACAACGCTCTCGGCAAGATTAACGAGAACCGAATTCATACGCGCCGCATAAGGACGCGCGGATTCCGCAGCGGCTTGCGCGCGGCGCAATTTCGCCGCCGCCACCATCTGCATGGCCTTTGTGATTTTCTGAGTCGCCTTGACCGATGAGATCCGGGTCCTCAGGTCCTTCAATGAAGGCATGGCGCGTCCCTTTTAAGACCCAATCACGAGAAGGATTTTGCGAATGAATCAACCGCGCCCTTAAGCGTCTTGGCTGAGTCATCCGAAAGATCTTTCGATGTACGGATCGTCGAGAGAAGATCCGCATGCTGCGACTTCAACCAATTGAGAAGACCGTCTTGGAACGCCTTCACACGATTGACTGGCAACGTGTCGAGATAGCCATTCACACCGGCATAAAGCACGCAGACTTGTTCTTCCATCTGCATCGGCGAGAATTGCGCCTGCTTCAGAAGTTCGGTGAGGCGTGCGCCACGGTTGAGCAAACGCTGTGTCGTTGCGTCCAAGTCACCACCGAACTGCGCGAAGGCCGCCATTTCACGATATTGCGCGAGCTCGCCCTTGATCTTGCCGGCGACTTTCTTCATCGCCTTTGTTTGCGCTGATGAACCGACGCGCGACACAGAAAGACCAACGTTCACCGCAGGACGAATGCCCTGATAGAACAAATCAGTTTCCAAGAAGATCTGACCGTCGGTGATCGAAATCACGTTTGTCGGAATGTAAGCCGACACGTCGTTCGCTTGCGTTTCAATAACCGGCAGTGCCGTCAATGAACCCGAGCCTGAACCCTTGCCGAGTTTCGCAGCGCGCTCGAGCAGACGTGAGTGAAGATAGAACACATCGCCCGGATAGGCTTCGCGACCTGGCGGACGACGAAGCAACAGCGACATCTGACGATAGGCTACAGCCTGCTTTGACAAATCGTCATACACGATCCCGGCATGCATGCCGTTGTCGCGGAAATATTCACCCATCGTGCAGCCGGTGAACGGTGCCAAGAACTGCATCGGCGCCGGATCAGATGCGGTCGCGGCCACAACGATCGAGTAATCAAGCGCGCCCTGTTCTTCGAGAACCTTCACGAATTGCGCAACGGTTGAACGCTTCTGACCAATCGCGACATAGACGCAATAAAGCTTTTGGCTTTCGTCATTGCCTTGGTTGATTGCTTTCTGATTGAGGATCGTATCGAGCGCGACAGCGGTTTTGCCCGTCTGGCGGTCACCGATGATCAATTCGCGTTGGCCGCGGCCAATCGGAATCAAAGCGTCAACGGCTTTAAGACCTGTAGCCATCGGCTCATGCACCGACTGGCGCGGAATGATGCCCGGCGCTTTGACGTCAACCTGCATACGCTTTTCAGCTTTGATCGGGCCTTTGCCATCAATCGGATTGCCGAGTGCGTCAACAACGCGACCCAAAAGACCTTTGCCGACAGGCGCGTCAACGATGGCGCCTGTGCGCTTCACCGTCTGGCCTTCTTTAATGTCACGGTCGGAACCGAAGATCACGACGCCGACATTGTCGGATTCGAGGTTCAAGGCCATGCCGCGAATGCCATTTTCGAACTCGACCATTTCACCGGCCTGAACATTGTCGAGGCCATAGACGCGAGCGATCCCGTCACCGACGGACAGCACTTGGCCGACTTCCGTGACATGGGCCTCTGAGCCGAAATTCTTGATCTGATCTTTAAGGATTGCAGAAATTTCTGCGGCGCGGATATCCATCAGCCGACCTCTTTCATCGCAGTACGAATGCCGTTGAGTTTAGTGCGCAGGGACGAATCGACCATTTTCGATCCGATCTGCACGACGAGTCCGCCGATGATTTCCGGATCGACTTTAAGGTCGATCTCGGCTGCCTCACCGGCCACATCCCGAAGCGCCGCTTTGATAGTCTCGAGAGCCTTTGAAGAAGGCGTCTCGGCCAGCGTGACGGTGGCGCGCGTCACGCCGCGATCTTTGTCGACCAAAGCACGGAACGCCTTCACCATCTGGCGGACGGCAAAAAGGCGACGCTTTGAAGCGACAAGAAGAAGGACTTTCTGGGCCAATCCCGCAATACCCACCTTGGCGAGGATCGGTTCAAGCGCGCGCAATTGCTCGTCAGCGCTGAAAACCGGACTCATCACAAAACGGGTCATATCCGGATTTGACGTCACGAGACCGTCGAACCGGTCCAGATCGGCGAGAACCGCCGAAACAACGTTGGTTTCTTTCGCGAGCTCAAACAGAGCCGTCGCGTAACGTGCTGCAAAACCTGAGGAATTTGATTGTTCAGCGGCCACCGGCGTTGATCTCTCGGTTCTGGGGTCGTTTGACGCTCCCCGCTCTCTCCGCAAAGCCGAAAGCGCTGCGGCACAAAGCAGGAAAAGTCAGGAGCATGCCACCGCGCAGGGCTCGCACCGCGACACGGGTGGGGGTCTAGCATAGGCCCTTCGCAAGTGCAATGCGGCCAGGGTGCTTATCGGGAGCAACTTTGGTTTCATGTGCGGTAATTTCGGAGCGATGGTTGGTGCCAACTGATATTCCAAAAGGTACCTTAGTTCTCGCCCCCAGCGGATTTTTGAGGTACACTATTAAAAAATCTGGTTATTGAGGTGCGTCATGGTCGAACCCGATAATATTTTGTTCGTTTATCTTCGCCGTTTATCCGATCAGATGGAAGCGATCCGCGAAGATAACCGGGAAATCAAATCGCGGCTGGGCATTCTGGAGCAGCAAGGCGCCTCCTTACCGACACGCTTTGACCGCATTGAGCTTCGCTTGGACCGAATTGAACGCCGAATGGAGCTTGTTGAGGCTTAAACGTGAAAAATTGCGGATAAAGCACTCAATAAAAACTCTGCGGGTCGATATCGACCCCAACGCGGACATTTCCGGTGGGTTTTGGGGCCCGGGCGAGCCATTCCTTAAGATAAGTCTGGATGGGCACGGAACGCTCGGTTTTGATCAGAATTCGGAAGCGATGCCGCCCTCGAATGACGGCGATGGGCGCTTCGGCCGGGCCCAAAACAGTCACTCCCGCAGGGGGGTCAGCCACGCGCGCCAAAGCGCGAGCATGGGTTTCGGCCGGTTGCCGGTCATTCGCAGATATAATGAGAGAGGCCAGTCGGCCGAAAGGCGGCAGACCCGCCGCTTCGCGCTGGGCGATTTCTTCGCGATAAAATCGCTCGGCATCGCCCGAGACCAAAGCGCGAATAACCGGATGTTCCGGATCATAGCTTTGAAGAAGCGCACGCCCCGCCGTGTGGCCGCGTCCGGCGCGTCCGGTGACTTGTCCAAGCATTTGAAAGGTTCGCTCGGCCGCACGCGGATCACCCGATGTGAGTCCAAGATCCGCATCCACAACACCGACGAGGGAGAGATAAGGAAAATGATGACCTTTCGCGACGAGTTGTGTGCCAATCACGATGTTGAATTCACCCGCCGCCACCGCTTCGATTTCGCGACGCAATCGTTCAATACCGCCGGGCATGTCAGACGATAAAACAAGCGCACGCGCTTCGGGAAATTGTTCAGCCACTTCTTCTTGCAGTCTTTCAACGCCCGGGCCACAGGCCGCTAAACTGTCTTCTGTCGAACATGAGGGACATGTTTCCGGACGACGCTCAACATGGCCGCAATGATGACACATCAAGGCGCGACGAAAGCGATGTTCAACCAACCATGTGGTACAATTTGGACATTGAAAACGATGTCCGCAATGACGACACAAAGTGAGCGGCGCATAACCACGACGATTCAAATAAAGAAGAGCTTGTTCACCGCGTGCGATTGTTTCTTTGATCTCGCTAACCAATCGTGGAGATAAGAATTTTGTTTTTGCAAGCGCGTCTTCACGCATATCGATGGTGGCGATATCCGGCATCGCGCGACCGCCATGACGCTCTGGTAATTTCACATGAAGATAACGCGCGGCTTTCGCATTTACACGACTTTCAATTGACGGTGTAGCTGATGCTAAGATCACAGGCGCATTTTCAATTCGCCCACGTACGACAGCCATATCTCGTGCGTGATAATGAACGCCGTCTTCTTGCTTATAAGCGGTTTCATGTTCTTCATCGACAATGATCAAACCGAGATGGGCATAAGGCAAAAACAATGCGGAACGCGCGCCCGCTATGACTTTCGCCTCGCCTGATGCAAGCGCGGCAAATATCTTTTCACGACGACGACCTGAAACGCCCGAATGCCATTCAGCCGGTCGCACACCAAAACGTTTTTCGAAACGATCAAGAAATTGTCCGGTGAGTGCAATTTCAGGCATGAGAATTAATGACTGGCGACCACTGCGAAGCGTTTCGGCCACCGCTTCAAAATAGACTTCCGTTTTGCCTGAACCCGTCACACCTTCTAGAAGAAGAGTTGAAGATGAATTTTGTTGAATCGCGTGAACAAGCGCATCGACTGCCTGGCTTTGCGCTTCAGAGAAAATTGTTTTCGTAAATTCAGAATCAGGCAGAGGCGCGATGGGCGCTTGCGGCATAGGCTCAGGCAAAAGCGTGCCTTCATCAATCAACCCATCAATGACGGCTGCGCTCACACCCGCTTCATCACACAGATCGCGTTTTGAACGCAGCAACTCATCATTCAAAATCGCAAGAACGCGTTGCCGTGCGGGCGTCATTCGTTGTGGAGGCGCGCCAACAAGACGAACACCCATGGCGATGCGTTCATTCCGTTCAATCTCGGGCGCACGCAACGCCATGCGCAACACAAGCCCGCGTGGCGCAAGCGTATAGCGCGCGACCCAATCGATAAATTCGCGAAGCTTCGTTCGAATGGGCGGCGCATCCGCTTTCGCGATGATCTCTTTGAGATTTGATGCGGCAGCGCCCGTCCGCGTCTCCCACACAACACCGATTGTTTCGCGCGCAGCGAGGGGCACATGCACGACATCACCCGGCTCGACCAGAAGCCCCGTCGGCACTTTGTAAGAATAGGCGATGTCGAGCGCGAGCGGGATCAGCACGTCAGCGATCACCGTTGCAGGCGTCTCGGCATCATCAAATAGGCTTTCGGGCGAGCGGGAATCGGCACACATGAAAGACGAATAGCATCAACCCGACCAAGGCGCGACCTTTGCTAAATCAAGTCCGTTCGTGGGATTAGAGAACCCGGCTTTTGGATAAGATCAAAATAGTCGCCATTCAGTGTTGCACTTCGTGCATGAATCCAAGTTCTCATATCAGAAAATACTTTTCGATTTTTGCTCGATGGCAGAGAACGTTCAATCATACCACGCCTTCGATTCCCTTGCGTGCCAACAGGTTGAGTAATTTCAGCGACGGGCCGCTGGGTCGCTTTTCACCGGCCTCCCATTTACGGATGGTGGACGGGCTGGTGTTCAAAACGGCCGCAAGAACCGTCTGGCTCAATCGCTGTCTTTTTCTCAACAGGCGGATTTGTTCGGCATCAAAAGGCTCGACCGGGGTAAGGCACAAAGCGTGATAGCGACTCATTGTCCGCTTTTCGATTAAGCCGAGCGTCGCCAATTCTTCAGCCGTTTCATAGATCGCGCCAAGCAAGGGCGTGCGTGCTTTCTGTTTCACCTCACCCATCCGCTTCGGTATCATCATCTTGAACCTCAATTAACGCACCTGCGCCGAGAGCTTTGGCTAATCCGTTCTCATTCAGTGCATATAAATCATCGGCCAAATTCATCAGCGCTTCATATTCCTGCGGGGAAAGATCAGACCGATCATTCTTTTTGAACGCGAACAGATAAAACCAATATAAACCGACTCTCGTTGCGATCAGAGTTCGAGCACTGCCGCGCTTGCCTCTACCGTCTAGCGCAATCCGTTTCTTGAAAACTCCAATGCCAAGACTGCCATCATTTAGCCCCGCAACAATTTCCCTAATCGCTTTGCAAAGAGCCGCATTCGTTAGTCCAATCTTTTTATTTTGACGGATAAAGGCCCGCGTTGCGAAAATGCGCGGATTGTCTTTTATGTCACCTAGTGGCATAGATATATCGCTTCCTTGCTAGCGGCAACCCCTCCTTAACGCCTCTAGTGTTTGATATCGTAATGACCTCGTCACCTGTCTCATCCGCCAGTCCCCTCACCCACTGGTTGGCCCGTTTGGCCGACGAGCGGCGGCTTTCGCCCAAAACCTGCGAGGCCTATTTGCGGGATGTGACTCAATTTCTTGGCTTTCTCGGCGTTGAACCCGGCGCGGGCATCGATAAACGGCTCAAAAATCTCGAAGCGGGGGATATTCGCGCCTTTATGGCGAAACGCCGCGAAGAAGGCGTCGGCAGCCGCAGTCTCATGCGCCAGCTCGCCGGATTGCGCTCTTATCTGCGTTTTCTCGAGCGGGAAGGATTGGCCGATGCCTCGGCGCTCGCCGCTTTACGCGGCCCGAAAGTTCCGCGCCTTTTGCCAAAACCCGTCTCGGCCAAAACGGCGCTTCGCCTTGTCGATCCCGAAGAAAGAGCGGATGAGACCCGCGCGCCGTGGATCCTCGCACGTGACGCGGCAGTGATGACGCTTCTTTATGGGTGCGGGCTTCGCATTTCCGAGGCGCTCGGGCTTTTGGCCCCAGATTGCCCGGAAAGCGGTTTTGAGACTTTGCGCATTACCGGAAAAGGCGGCCGGACGCGGATTGTGCCCGTGATTGGCCCCGTGATCGAAGCGCTTGCGGCCTATCGCGCGCAATGTCCCTATCGGTTGGAGCCGAATAAGCCGCTATTTCGCGGCGCGCGCGGCGGAGTTTTATCCCCGCGCATCATCCAGCTCGCCATGGAACGCCTGCGCGGAAGCCTTGGCCTGCCTGACACCGCCACGCCCCATGCGCTCAGACATTCTTTCGCGACGCATCTTTTGACCCGCGGCGGCGATTTGCGCGCGATCCAAGAATTACTCGGCCACGCCTCGCTTTCAACGACACAAATCTATACGGATGTTGATGGCGCGATGCTGCTCAAAGCCTTTGACGAGGCGCATCCGCGCGCGCGTGTCCGTTAGGCTCATTTCATGATTGAAGACAAAACCGCGTTTATCCGCGCCCACACGGCGTGGCTTGCCGTGCCGCATACGCCGGAAATCAGCCTTTATCTGGCCGATGAAATCACAGAAATCTGGAAAAAGACCGAAGAAGACCTCGAAAAAATCGGCTTACCGCCCCCGTTCTGGGCCTTTGCCTGGGCCGGCGGACAGGGCCTCGCCCGCTATATTCTCGACCATCCGGACACAGTGCGCGGTAAGAACGTGCTCGATTTTGCCGCCGGTGCCGGGCTTGTGGCGATTGCGGCCTCCAAATCTGGAGCCCACTCTGTTGAAGCCAACGAGATTGACGATTTTGCGCTCGCGGCGATTGCCTTGAACGCCAAAGACAACGGCGCCGAAGTCTCGTTGCGCGGCGGCGATCTTATCGGCCAAGATGACGATTGGGATGTCGTATTGGCCGGCGACATTGCCTATGAGCGCGATATGACGGCGCGGGTTTTTGTCTGGCTTCATCAGCTTGCGAGACGCGGTGCGACCGTGCTGATCGGCGATCCGGGGCGGGCCTTTTTACCCAAAACGGGTTTGCAAGAATTGGCCGAATATCGCGTGCCCACAACGCGCGAGATTGAAGACACCGAGATCAAGCGGACGAAGGTTTTTAAGCTTTTGCCCGGCTGATTTTCATCGCCGCCCATGTTAAAAGCCCCGCATGGATAAACAGGATCACACGCACGTGCACGCTCATGATCATTCTCATGAGGGCTGCGCGCATGAATCAGCCCATGCGGCGCGCGCGCCCGAAGCGCTGGCCGCAGCCGAGGCGCATTGTGCGACTGAAGGATTAAAGCTCACGCCGATACGCCGTGCGGTGCTCGAAGCGCTTTATTCAACGCATCGTCCGATGAGTGCTTATGAAACGATTGACGCGCTTGCGACAACAACCGGCAAACGCGAAGCGCCTGTTACGATTTATCGTGCATTTGATTTTCTGCTCGCAGCCGGTCTTGCGCATAAGCTTGAAAGCCGCAACGCCTATATCGCCTGCCCCTTTCATCACATGTCCAATGAACCCGTGATGTTTTTGATTTGCGAACGCTGCGGCGGTGTTGATGAAACAACATCCGAACCGCTCGCGCGCGCTTTGACCGGACTTGTGCAAGCGCAAGGTTTTAGTCCGCGTGCGCAAGTGATCGAAATTCAGGGCCTTTGCGCCCATTGTCGTACAACAAGTGAATGATCCGATGAATGATATTTCATGCCTGCCGCAACCGATTGAAGCCGCGCCGTTGAAGCGCCATAAAACTGTTGCGGTGAAAGTGGGATCCGTGACCGTTGGCGGCGGCGCGCCGATTGTTGTGCAATCCATGACCAACACGGACACGGCCGATATTGAGGGAACCGTTCAGCAAGTGACGGCGCTCGCGCGGCAAGGTTCCGAGATTGTGCGCATCACGGTTGATCGTGATGAAGCTGCGAAAGCCGTGCCGCACATCAAAGAACAACTCTTGAAACGCGGCGTTACCGCACCACTCGTCGGTGATTTTCATTATATCGGTCACAAGCTTTTAGCGGATCATCCGGCTTGCGCCGAAGCGCTCGATAAATATCGCATCAATCCCGGTAATGTCGGCTTCAAGGACAAGAAGGATCGGCAATTTTCAGCCATTGTCGAAATGGCGATCAAGCATAATAAAGCCGTGCGCATCGGCGCGAATTGGGGTTCGCTCGATCAGGAACTTCTGACATATTATATGGACATTAATGCGAAAAGCGTTGCCCCGCTTAATGCACGCGCGGTGACGCGCGAAGCGCTTGTGCAATCGGCATTAATGTCGGCGGAACGCGCCGAAGAAATCGGTTTGCCGAAAAACAAAATCATTCTCTCGGCAAAAGTTTCGGGCGTGCAGGATTTGATTTCTGTTTATCGCATGTTGGCGAAACGTTCTGACTACGCGCTTCATCTCGGATTGACCGAAGCGGGTATGGGTTCAAAAGGCATTGTCGCATCTTCCGCGGCGATGGGCATTTTGTTGCAAGAAGGCATTGGCGACACAATTCGTGTTTCACTCACACCGGAACCGGGTGGTGATCGCACGCTCGAAGTCAAAGTGGCGCAAGAGATTTTGCAGACCATGGGCTTTCGCACTTTTGTGCCGCTTGTCGCCGCGTGCCCCGGGTGCGGCCGCACAACATCGACTGTATTTCAAGAACTCGCGCGCGACATTCAGGATTGGATTTCCACATCAATGCCCGAATGGAAAACGCGTTATGTCGGCGTTGAAAATTTGAACGTCGCGGTGATGGGTTGCATTGTGAATGGACCCGGTGAATCAAAACACGCCGATATCGGCATCTCACTGCCTGGCACCGGAGAAGCGCCCACCGCGCCTGTGTTTATCGACGGCCAAAAAGCCGCGACCTTACGCGGGCCAACCATTGCCGCTGAATTCAAGACGATGGTGGCGGAGTATATTGAGAAGCGGTTTGGGTGAAGGAGTTATCTCGTCATAGCGAGCGAACGATATCCCCACATTGCGAATGTGAGCGCTCCTGAAACGTCATTGCGAGCGAACGCGAAGCAATCCAGCTGATGATTGGGATAGGAGTGCCATGACGTCATAGCGCCTTTTCCGTTAACTCCAACTGGATTGCTTCGCAACCGCTCGCAATGACGAAAGAGATTTCCTTTTTCAGCGTGTCTCATTTTACTAAAATGCACATGCTCGATTTAAGCGCGTTGCATCTTCTCCTCAATAACGTCCGCTCTCCGCGTTTGAAGCGCCGGGGACGTTGCGTTTTGGTCGAAGGTTTGCTTTAGTTTCCCTTAGGTCATGTATCCGCATGGCCCGGGGCCTAAGAGACCCCCACTCAGATCGGCAGTGCCTCTGCCGACACCAAACGGCCCTGACGCTCACACGTCGGGGTGGCGGCGTTATGTACAGGCTGCAAAGCTAAAAGCGCTGCGGCCAAATCTGAGTGGCTTTCTTAGCACCCCGACTCCAGTGCGCGGCACTGGAGTCGTTTCGCTTTCTGGGACCTGCACCAGTGCGTTGCACTTGTGTCGATTTACCAAAAGGGGTGCGCGATGTTTTTAAAAGATATCCCTGAGAGTTTTTCATTAAATTATTCGGTTCATGTGCTCGCGCTCATGTTGCAATCCATTTTACTCCGCGCGCATGACATGATCGAAGAAAGTGAAGCCGATTCTAACGCTGACAAAATGAGAGCGATGCATCATCTCACAGATATACTCTCCGCCGCACTTCGTGATGCGGAGACTTTGCAAAAGAGAATGATGAATTGAGGGTGGCGCGTAGGGCGTAGAAAAAACGAGATGGTGGAGATTGAAAGAAATCCTCATGGTGAGCCACGCCGCAGGCGCGTGTCGAACCACGTCCTTCGACTCGGACCTTTGGTCCGGCTCAGGATGAGGTCGTACACGTCTCCCGACTCTCTCATCTCAATGCGTAGCCATATACCCCGCCACAACGAGTTCGGCGGTTGAAGGATTGCACGCCATGGGGATGTCATAGACAAGCGCGAGCCTTGTCAGCGCTTTCACATCGACATCATGCGGATGCGGTGACAGCGGATCAACAAAAAATACAAGCCCGTCGATCCGACCTTCCGCAATCAGCGCGCCGATTTGTTGATCACCGCCCAGCGGGCCGCTTTTCATACGCGTGATCTGAAGTTCAGGGCAGCGCTCCATGATGCGTCCGCCTGTTGTGCCTGTTGATACAATATCGCATTGCGCCAATTGCGCGCGATGTTTCTCGGCCCATTCGACCATACGATTTTTCATCTGGTCATGAGCGATAAGCGCGATGCGAAATTTGGCCATGATGGGCGTCCTGTTTTTATGAAAGACAATTAAAGCGGCGCGATCTCACGGCGCTTTCCCTTCGCCCTGTGCGGCCAAGGCCAGCAACCCTTCACGATAAGTGGGATAAAGAAATTTCACACCCAATTCCTCGCGGATGAGTTTATTAGAAACGCGCTTATTATCGGCGTAGAAACTTCTCGCCATTTCACTCATCACCGCTTTTTCAAACGGAATTTCAGGCGGTGCGTCAACACCCATCAATTCAGCGGCATAAGTTAATACATCTTGCGGCGGAGCGGGTTCGTGATCGGTGACATTATAAATCGCCCGTGCGCGTGGCTTTGCGAGTGACGCTAAAAGTGTCTGCGCGATATCATCAACATGAATGCGGTTGAACACTTGTCCCGGCTTGATGATCCGTTGCGCGCGCTGCACGAGATTGAGAATCGGATTACGACCGGGGCCGTAAATTCCGGCAAGGCGGAAGATATGAACCGCTTTCTTCGTGCGGTCTCCAAGCGATAACCATTCTTGTTCGACCTTCACCCGCATATGCGTGCGTTGATGGCTGGGCGTTGGCGGTGTTGTTTCATCAACCCACCCCCCTTGCGCATCACCATAAACACCAATGGTGGAGAGATAACCGATCCATGTAATCGTTTTAGAATTTTCAATTTCGCGCGCAAAACGCCGTAAAACCGGATCGCCGTTTTCATCAGGTCCGATTGAAATCAAAACCGCATCCGCTTCACGAAGCGCGTCAACAATTTTAGGATCTGCATATTCGTCATTAAACACGCAGACATGGCAGTGATCATGTGTGAGGCGCGCGGCTTTTTCTTGAGATGTCACTGTCGCCGTGATGTATGAAAAGCGATCATGGGCAAAATCTACAAACGCTTTCGCGGAAAATCCGAGACCAAACACAACGAGTTTCATCTGAGGGCCTTTCCGAGACGCCATTCCTCGCGCACAGTTTCATCGGGCTCATGAGTCAAATGATGCGCGCGAAATTTTTCAAATTCAGCATCAGATACGAGTTGAGCCAGCGCCCAGATCGCTGCAACCCTCTCCAAATCGCCGTCATCTTTTAAAAGAGGCTCAATCGCGTTGATCATAGTTTGATCACCAGAATTTCCCATCGCGATCAAGACATTGCGCAAAAATCGATCCCGCCCTGTCCGTTTGATCGGCGTGCCGGCAAAGTGTTTTCGAAACTGGTCATCATTAAATGTCGATATCTCTTTCAGCGCGGGAACGCTTAACTCATCGCGCAGAAAGGGACGCAAGGCGGCAGATTGTTTTGCAAAACGATTCCACGGACAGACCGCAAGACAATCATCGCAGCCAAAAATACGGTTGCCTATTTTCGGACGCAACGCACGATCAATCGGGCCTTTATGTTCAATCGTAAGATAGGCGATGCATTTTGTTGAATCGAGTTGATAGGGCGCGGGAAACGCATCTGTCGGGCAAATCGATAGACATCGCGTGCAAGATCCGCAGTGATCGTCATGTTTTTGATCTTCAGGAATTTCGAAGTTCGCATAGATCGCACCAAGAAACATCCACGACCCTTGCGCGCGCGAAACAAGCACGGTGTGCTTTCCTTGCCATCCGAGACCTGCCGCTTCAGCGAGCGCTTTTTCCATCACCGGTGCTGTATCGACAAAGACTTTTACTGCCGGTTCCGTTTCACTCTGTGAGGACGATTGATCTTTCGCTTGTGTTTCAACCATAAACCGCGCGAGGCGTTTGAGTTTTGCTTTTATGAAATCATGATAATCGCGCGATTGTGCATAGGCTGAAATCACACCGCGATCTCTTTTGGTGATGTCCTCAAGCACATTATGATCAGGCGCATAAGAAAAGCCGAGCATCACAATGGATTTGACATCGGACCAAAGCGTTGAAGGTGCTGCGCGCTCATCGACGCGCTCTTCCATCCAACTCATCGAACCGTGATAACCCGCTTCGATCCAGGACCGCAGGCGCGACTCAGCTTCAGGAATCGCATCAGGCTTTGTCACGCCAAAGGCATCGAAGCCTTCGGCTTGTGCGTGATCGGCGAGCGCCGTTTTGAAATCTGCCGGGCTCAGAAATCGAGATCCGCATAATGCACGGTCGGATCCATCCCCGGAACACGGTCGGCAAGAAGAGGGCGGAAGGACGGCCGCGATTTAATTCTTTGATACCAATGTTTCGCCGTCTCATGCGAGGACCACGGCACGTCGCCGAGATAATCAGCCACCGATATCTGCGCGGCGGCCGCAAGATCCGCATAAGACATTTTGGTTCCCGCAAGCCAATTCCGATCGGCCACCAGATAATCAATATAAGAGAAATGATAGCGGATATTCGTCCGCGCGGCGCGGATCGCGGCCATATCGGGCGCGCCGCCGCCTTGTTCGGCCGACATAAAGCGCTTGTTGATCTTCTCATGCACGAGATAACCCGTGACCTCGTCAAACATTTTGCCATTGAACCAATCAAGCAAGCGGCGGACTTCAGCGCGCTCGGCCGGTTGATCGGGCAATAAACGGCGGTCGCCCATACCGAGCCCTCGTGTTTCATCGAGATATTCGGCAATCACGCTCGCGCCGGGAAGCGGCAAATCCTGTTGTTCGAGGAAAACAGGGGTCGTGCCGGCTGGATTGAGCGCAAGAAAATCACGGCGACGCTCCCATACACGCTCCTCAACCAAAGTCGGGGTAATACCCAACTCGCCGAGAACCAAACGCACAAAGCGTGACTGCGGACAAAAAGCGTCATGATAAAGCGTCGTCATGAAAATTACGAAATCCACATCCATCCGATACGAGAAGCATCGATGTTAAACCCTACCGCTCCAAAAATCGGCCCCGCTGGCGATTCCGGATGGCGACACAACTCGGACCCGTATAGAACCGTGACCGACGCGAAACAATATGATTCGGACAAGCCATGGACCCCATGATCCTCAAAGCCGTCCTCCTCGGGATCATCGAGGGCCTTACCGAATATCTGCCCGTCTCCTCAACCGGCCATCTCCTTCTCGCCGAACATTTTTTAGGCCTGAACTTCGAAGACGCAACGCTTGAGAAAACTTTTACGGTGCTTGTACAGCTCGGCTCGATCCTCGCATTGGTGCTGGTCTATATCAAAAAACTCATGCAGATTTTGCTCTCGGCCGGTCATGACAAACAGGCGCGGAATTTTATCTTTGGCGTTTTGATCGCGTTTCTTCCCGCTGCGATTATTGGCGCTTTGTTGCACGGGTTCATCAAAGGCATTTTATTCAATCCTTTGATCGTGTGCATCGCGTTGATTGCCGGCGGATTTATTCTTCTCCTCGTTGATGAATTGCCGCTTGAACGCAAACATCATGATGCAACACGGTTCCCGCTTGGCATGGCGTTCAAAATTGGGGTCCTCCAATGTCTCGCCATGATTCCTGGTGTGTCACGTTCAGGCGCAACGATCGTCGGCGCGATGATTTTAGGAGCTGATAAGAGAGCGGCAGCCGAATTTTCTTTTTTTCTCGCGATCCCTACAATGGTCGGTGCTTTCACTTATGATCTAATGAAGAGCTATAAGGATCTCACGCTGACTGGCACAGGCTTGATTGCGGTTGGATTTATCGCGGCTTTTATTTCTGGTCTGATCGTTGTGACAAGTCTGTTGCGCTATGTGTCGCGGCACGGTTTCGCGCTCTTTGCCTGGTGGCGCATTATTGTTGGCGCTGCGGGCCTTGCCGGGCTTCTTGTGTTTGGGTGAAGCCACTCACTCATTCGGTTGTGATTTAGGCTCAAACCGACAAAGATCCGCAATCGGGCACCGCCAACATTCAGGCTTTCGCGCTTTGCATAAATAGCGTCCATGCAAAATCAACCAATGATGCGCGTGTAGTCCGTAGGCTGCAGGAATAATTTTTTCCAATCCCGCTTCTACGTGTTCAGGCGTTTTGCCGAGCGCTAAGGGAATTCGATTGGAGACACGAAATACATGGGTATCCACCGCCATCGTCGGATGACCGAACGCCATATTCAAAACAACATTCGCGGTTTTCCGACCAACGCCCGGCAATTTTTGTAACGCGTCGCGATCATCGGGCACTTCACCTTTATGATCGCGGATCAAAGCTTCTGACAAAGCAATGACATTTTTCGCTTTGGTGCGAAAAAGTCCGATGGTTTTGATATAGTCGCGCAGCTTTTCTTCACCGAGTGCGATCATTTTTTTCGGCGTATCAACGCGTTTGAATAAAGCGCGCGTCGCTTTGTTTACACCCGCATCTGTCGCTTGTGCTGACAACACAACCGCAACAAGCAATGTGTAGGCATTCACATGCTCAAGCTCGCCCTTCGGCTCGGGCTCGATTTTATGAAAACGGCGGAACACTTCCTCAATTGTCGAGGGTTCAAGCGGTTTGATCCGCACGCGCAATTTTTTCGCGCCGCCCTTCTTCACTTCAGCCTTTTTCTTCGGCGTTTTTTTAGCCGGTTTTGGTTCAGCGCGGCGCGAGGACGCAGGTTTTTTCGAAAGCGGCTTTCTTGTCATGATGCGAGAAATATAGTTTGCTATCGGAGCATCACACAAGCTGGTTTATTCAAAAATGGCTCTGGGTCCCGATCATCCTCTCCTTTCGGTTACGTTGCGACCGCATCGGTCGCTGACGCCGCGTGGGTTATGGTTGGTTGTGATGTGCGTGGGTCTTGCCAGTCTTGTTGCCGCTATTCCCTTTGTCGTTATGGGTTTTTGGCCTGTTGCCGGATTTTATGGGCTCGATGTCGCGCTATTGGCTTTTGCTTTCCGTGCCAGCTTGAATTCGGGAGCGATGACGGAGGAAGTCGCGCTCACCCCGGTAGAGCTCCATGTCCGGCGTAAATATATGAAAGGCGCAATCGAAGAATGGCGCTTTAATCCACTCTGGACACGGCTTCACGTTGACCGTCACGAGGAATTCGGCATTTCCAAAATTACGCTTCGTTCGCGCGGAACATCGCTCTTGATTGGCCAAAGTCTCGGGCCTGACGACAAGCAGAAATTTTATACGGCATTGTCCTCCGCACTTGGTCAGGCCAAAGCGGGGCCGGTCTTCGCATCGGGCGAGCGGGATTAGAAAAAGAATTTAGGACACCATCGGAAACGGGTGTCGAATACCGCCGCAGGCGATTATGTGTTGATGACATTCATCATCAACGGCAGATTACGCCCATGCTTCACGCCCTCCCCATCGATGAACTGCACGAGCCCGCCTCGAGTGATTATGATCGTGTGCGGAAGGCAATTGCCTTTATCAGTCAAGAATGGCGTCGCCAGCCCAGCCTCGATGAAATTGCGGAGGCAGTAGGCATTTCGGCTTCGCATCTTCATGCCGTCTTTCGCCGTTGGTCGGGTCTCTCTCCGAAAGCTTTTTTGCAAGCCGTGACGCTTGATCATGCGCGGCGGCTTTTGAAAGACGACGCGTCACTCCTTGATGCTTCGCTTGAATTGGGGCTTTCGGGACCGGGCCGCCTGCATGATCTTTTCGTGACCCATGAGGCCATGTCACCGGGCGAATGGAAAACCGGCGGGGCGGGACTGACTTTGTCTTACGGGTTTCATCCCTCACCCTTTGGCGAAGCGATTGCAGTCGTCACCGAATATGGGCTTGCTGGATTGGGCTTCGTTGATGACGGGGATCGTAAAGCCGCCTTGGCTGATATGACCCGCCGCTGGCCGAAAGCGCGTTTCGTCGAGAATGAAAAACTGACGGGACCTGCCGTCGAGCGGGCCTTCACACCCGATCTTTGGCAAAAAGGCCAGCCTCTTAACATTGTGATGATCGGCAGCGATTTCGAAATTCGGGTCTGGCAGGCCTTGTTGTCGATCCCCTTCGGCCGACTGACCACCTATGGCGATTTGGCTCGATCGCTCGGACAACCCAAAGCCGCGCGCGCGGTGGGCGCTGCCGTCGGGCGGAACCCGATTTCCTTCGTTGTGCCCTGTCATCGGGTGATTGGGAAAAGCGGAACGCTGACAGGTTATCATTGGGGCCTTAGCCGCAAACAAGCCATTCTCGGCTGGGAAGCCTGCCAGCTGATGGGTTGAATCTCATAATTACCAGCCAATCCGTGTAATTTCTTTGCACTTGAAGGGCTGCCATTCTTGAAGCCCCTCCTTCACCCCCCTATATAGCCCCCGAAACGGGGCCTTCGCGGCCCCTTTATTCGGGAGATCGGCCTTCCCCCGTTTTCATCAATCGGACGGCAGGCCTTTGTCGGGATCGCTTCGGGACCTGATGATCTCGCTCACGGAAAGGGATTAATTATGGCAAAAGTTATTGGCATCGACCTCGGCACCACCAATTCCTGCATCGCGGTGATGGATGGCAGCGCGCCCAAGGTCATCGAGAATGCAGAAGGCGCACGCACGACGCCCTCAGTGGTCGCTTTCACCGATTCTGACGAGCGTCTCGTGGGCCAGCCCGCAAAGCGCCAGGCGGTCACGAACCCAGAAGCGACTTTTTTTGCGATCAAGCGTTTGATCGGCCGCACCTATGCCGATCCGATGACGCAGAAGGACAAGGGCCTCGTTCCTTATGATATCGTCAAGGCTGGCAATGGTGATGCCTGGGTGAAGGCCCGCGGCACGACCTATTCGCCGTCGCAAATCTCCGCTTTCATTCTTCAAAAGATGAAAGAAACCGCTGAAGCCTATATCGGCAGCGGCGTTACCCAAGCGGTGATCACGGTTCCTGCCTATTTCAACGATGCCCAACGTCAGGCCACAAAAGATGCCGGTAAAATCGCCGGTCTTGAAGTGCTTCGCATCATCAATGAACCCACAGCCGCAGCACTCGCTTATGGTCTTGATAAGAAGAAGTCCGGCACGATTGCTGTTTACGATCTCGGCGGCGGCACATTCGACGTTTCAATTCTTGAAATTGGTGACGGCGTTTTTGAAGTAAAGTCAACGAATGGCGACACATTCCTCGGCGGCGAAGATTTCGACATGCGTCTCGTCGAATATCTCGCAGACGAATTCAAAAAAGAGCAAGGCATTGACCTCAAGAAAGATAAGCTCGCTCTGCAGCGTTTAAAAGAAGCGGCTGAAAAAGCGAAGATCGAATTGTCTTCTGCAGCGCAGACGGAAATCAACCTGCCTTACATCACTGCGGATGCTTCAGGTCCGAAGCATTTGACGATGAAGCTGACGCGTTCGAAGTTTGAATCGCTCGTTGATGATCTCGTGCAGCGCACGATCGAGCCGTGCAAAAAGGCATTGGCTGATGCAGGCATGAAGCCGGGTGAAGTTGACGAAGTCATTCTCGTCGGCGGTATGACGCGCATGCCGAAAGTCCAAGATGTTGTGAAAAGCTTCTTCGGTAAAGAGCCGCACAAAGGTGTTAACCCTGACGAAGTCGTAGCGATCGGCGCAGCCGTGCAAGCCGGTGTGTTGCAAGGCGACGTGAAAGACGTGTTGCTCCTCGACGTAACACCGCTCTCGCTCGGCATTGAAACTTTGGGCGGTGTGTTCACGCGCTTGATTGATCGCAACACAACGATCCCAACCAAGAAGAGCCAGGTCTTCTCAACCGCAGAAGACAATCAGACTGCAGTGACGATTCGCGTGTTCCAAGGCGAGCGCGAAATGGCCGCTGACAACAAGCTTCTTGGCCAGTTCGATCTCGTTGGGTTGCCGCCTGCACCGCGTGGCGTTCCGCAAGTCGAAGTCACATTCGATATCGATGCGAACGGCATTGTGAATGTGTCGGCGAAGGACAAGGCCACCAACAAAGAACAGCAGATCCGCATTCAAGCGTCTGGTGGTCTTTCTGACGCCGACATTGAAAAGATGGTCAAGGACGCCGAAGCGCATGCGGCTGAAGACAAAGCCCGTCGCGAAATGGTCGAAGCGAAGAACCAAGCCGAGAGCCTCATGCACTCGACAGAGAAATCGCTCGCGGAACATGGCGACAAGGTTTCTGCTTCTGACAAGACAGCAGTTGAAAGCGCCATTGAAGCATTGAAGACCGCTCTTGCTGGTGAAGATGCTGAAACCATCAAGGCACGCACAACCGACCTCATGCAGGCATCGATGAAGCTTGGCGAAGCGATGTATGCCGCGCAACAGAATGAAGCAGGTGCGGCTGAAGATGCAAAAGCTGATGGCGCGGAAGAGGATGTGATTGACGTCGATTTCCGCGAAGTGAATGACGACGACAAGAAAAAACGTGCGTGATTCTCATCTTGCGTAAATAAAAATAACCCGGCGCGTTTATTCGCGTCGGGTTTTATTGCAAAAGATATTATGATTCATTGAGATGAATGTGGGCTGGAAAACGACATGAGCAAACGTGATTATTACGAAACGCTCGGTGTCTCGAAATCAGCAAGCGAGGCTGAACTTAAATCAGCCTTTCGCAAACTCGCGATGCAGCATCATCCGGATCGCAATCCCGGAAATGCTGAGGCGGAAGTTAAATTCAAAGAACTCAACGAAGCCTATCAAATTCTCTCTGATCCGCAAAAGCGCGCAGCCTATGATCGCTTTGGCCATGGTGCGTTTGAGCAAAATGGCGGCGGTCCGGGAGGATTCGGATTCCAAGGCGACTTCGGCGCATCGATGGCCGATATATTTGAAGATCTCTTCGGCGGACTTGGTGGAGGTCGCGGACAAAGACGCCAACCTGATGGGCGTGAGAGAGGCGGCGATATTCGCTTCAATCTGCAAATCTCACTTGAAGAAGCTTTTAATGGAAAAACCGCAACCGTCACTTTGCCGACGGCTGTAACATGTGAGCCTTGCAGTGGTTCAGGCGCGACGGCAGGTTCAAAGCCAAAGCCCTGCCCCACATGTAACGGCTATGGCCGCGTGCGTGCGAGCCAAGGATTTTTTGCGATTGAACGCACTTGTCCGAAATGCAATGGCCGCGGACAGATTATCGAAAATCCATGTCGTTCATGCAGCGGCGAAGGACGTGTGACAAAAGAAAAAACTTTATCGGTTACGATTCCTGCGGGCGTTGAAGAAGGCACACGCATTCGTTTGGCCGGTGAAGGCGAGAGCGGATTGCGCGGCGGCCCCTCAGGAGATCTTTATATCTTTCTCTCGATCAAACCGCATCGTTACTTCCAACGTGATGGTGCAGATCTTTATTGCCAGATTCCGATCTCGATGGTCACCGCGTCTCTCGGCGGTGATATTCGTGTGCCGATGATTGATGGTGAAGCGCGTTCTGTAGCCATTCCCGAAGGCACACAATCAGGAAGACAGATTCGCATTCGCGGCAAAGGCATGCCAGTATTAAGATCCCGCGATCATGGCGATCTATACATTCAAGTCTCAGTTGAAACGCCGCAGAAACTGACGCCGCGCCAGCGCGAATTGCTAAAAGAATTTGAGAGCGAAAGTTCGCGCGAAACGCATCCCGAGAGCGTGGGCTTTTTCTCGAAGATGAAAGAGTTCTTTACGGGCAGCGACGAGGCGTAAAACGCCGGATTGTTTGAGCGCGACCATCAGGGCTTGGTGGTCAGATGAACGCTCTCACAGAATTTTCTCATTCGCTCCGTTTCATGGCAACCGCCACACGCTTCCCTTTGAAGATGGGTGCGATCTGGCCCTCAAGCCCCGAGCTTGCAAAAGCAATGGCGGATCAAGTGGATCCGCAGATCAATGGTCCAATCATTGAGCTTGGCAGTGGGACGGGCAGCATCACTCACGCTTTGATTGGAGGTGGCATTGACGAGTCGCGTTTGATTCTCATTGAGAACCATCCTGATTTTTATCGCGATCTCTGTGCGCGTTATTCAAAGGCGCAGTGTTTTTGCGACGACGCGTTTGCGCTTGAGAAGATTGCTGAACAAAATGCTTTTCCAAAAGTCGCAGCGATTGTTTCCGGGCTGCCGCTTCGGACACAAAGCAAAACACAACGGCAAAATATGGTTCGCACGGCACTACAACTCCTCATGCCGGGCGCGCCCTTTATTCAGTTTAGCTATGGGTTCGATCCGCCCGTTGATGGACAGGGGCTCAATACTGAGCCGACAGCGGTCAAAACAATATGGAAAAATATTCCGCCCGCACGCATCTGGATTTATTGTAGCTTCACGCATTCCGGTTGATTTGCTGCCAAGAATCTGGGACGCACAATCTCATCTGATCCAGACTGGGGGATGGGGTGCGTGATGGCTGAAATTTCCAATCAAGATCGCCTGATCGTTGCGCTGGATATACCGCAAATCAATGAGGCTGAAGCCTTGGTCGAGCGCCTTGGTGACCATGTCACATTCTATAAGATCGGCATGGAGCTTGTTTACGCGGGTGGTTTGGATCTCGTGCGTACCCTTTCAAAACAGGGCAAGAAGGTTTTTCTCGATCTGAAACTTCATGACATCCCGAATACGGTGGAACGCGCGACGGCGCGCCTTGCTGATTTGGGCGCAACCTTTCTGACTGTCCATGCCTTTCCGCAAACCATGAGGGCGGCGAAGGTGGGAAAGGGCCAAAGCGGCGTCAAGATTCTCGCCGTGACGGTTATGACCTCTTATGATGACAAAGATCTTCATGACGCGGGTTATGGTTACTCCGTGCGTGAACTTGTGAAACGCCGCGCCGGGCAAGCCAAAGAGATCGGCATTGATGGTTTGATCCTCTCGCCGGAGGAAGTTGGCGAGATACGCGCTCAGCTTGGATCGGGCATGGCGCTTGTTACGCCGGGCATCAGGCCCGCATCAGCTGCCAAAGGCGACCAGAAGCGGGTAATGACGCCCTCCGAGGCGCTCCGCGCGGGCGCGGATCATCTGGTCATTGGTCGTCCGGTGACGGCGGCTGAGGATCCGGTGGCCGCCGCCATCGCGATTCAAAAAGAAATTGCCGCCGCTCTCGGTTGACCGCACAAGCGCAATCGCGTTTTGTGCCGCTTAGTCAATTTTTTCAAAATCGGATTTGGAAACTCCTCAATGACCGATCTTAAAGTGATTGTTGTTGGTGCCGCGGGCCGCATGGGCCGGATGCTCATCCAAACCGTTGTCGCCACCGAAGGCATGCATCTTGTGGGCGCGATTGAGCGCGAAGGCGCGCCGACGCTCGGCCAAGACTCAGGACTTCTTTCTGGCATTGGCGCCAATGGCGTTTTGATCAGCGACGACCCTTTGCCGCTCTTTGCCAAGGCGGATGCAGTAATCGATTTCACAACACCGGCTTCGACCACTCATTTTGCAACACTCGCCGCACAAGCGCGGATCATTCATGTGGTTGGTACCACCGGCATGCAATCGGAAGATCTCAAGAAACTTGAAGCCGCTGCGCGTCACGCCGTGATCATTCGATCAGGCAATATGAGTCTGGGGGTCAATCTTCTGGCGGCACTCGTCAAACGCGTGGCCGCGACGCTTCAAGAAGATTTCGATATTGAGATTCTTGAAATGCATCATCGCATGAAAGTCGATGCACCTTCTGGGACCGCGCTTCTTTTAGGTGAAGCCGCGGCGGAAGGACGAAAGATTTCACTTGATGATGCGAATACGGTGCGTGTGCGCGATGGTCATACAGGTGCGCGCGAAGCCGGACGGATCGGTTTTGCCTCATTGCGCGGTGGCTCAGTGGTTGGTGATCACAGTGTGATTTTTGCGGGGCAATCAGAACGGATTACATTGTCGCATCACGCCGAAGATCGCGGGATTTTTGCGCGCGGCGCTGTGCGTGCGGCTTTATGGGGACGAGGTCAAAAGCCGGGTCTTTATTCAATGATGGATGTGCTTGGCTTGAGTGATGTGTGAGTTCGGATTTTTCAGTTCGCCAACGCAAGCCTGAAAACATGATTCGATAGGAGATAGTCTATGGAGCGTCTACTCGTTCTTGTTCGCCACGGTCAAAGTGATTGGAATCTTAAAAATCTTTTTACCGGTTGGAAGGATCCCGATCTGACTGAAAAAGGCCAAGCGGAAGCGAAAGCGGCTGGCCAACGTTTGAAAGCCTTGGGTTTAAATTTTGATATCGCTTTCACTTCCGCACTTACGCGCGCACAGCATACGTGTCGTTTGATTTTGAACGAATTGAATCAGAATGATCTTAAAACAATTCGTGAGCAGGCTTTGAACGAGCGCGATTATGGTGATCTTTCTGGCCTCAACAAAGACGATGCCCGTGCAAAATGGGGTAAAGAGCAGGTCCATGTCTGGCGCCGCTCTTATGATGTGCCGCCGCCGAATGGCGAGAGCTTAAAAGACACTGTCGCGCGCGTGTTGCCTTATTATTGTCAGGAGATTTTGCCGCGTGTGTTACGGGGCGAAAGGGTGATTGTTGCCGCGCATGGTAATTCACTGCGTGCGCTTGTGATGGTTCTTGATCGGCTGACGCCCGATACGATTCCGTCAATGGAACTCGATACGGGCGTGCCGCTTGTCTATCACCTGAATGCCGATTCAACGGTTGAATCGAAAAAGGTCTTAACCGCTTGATCGACATCCGCATTCTTGATGGTGATGACGCGCAGCATCGCATAAATGAGCTCGCGGCCATTCTTCATGATTGCGTTATCAAAGGCGCTTCTGTCAATTTCATGAATCCGTTCACGATGATCGAAGCCGTGAGTTTTTTTAAAGACACTGCAGACGCAGTTCGGCGTGGCGAGGTTGTTTTGTTCGCTGCTCTTGAAAATAATCACGCGGTGGGCACATGTCAGTTGATCCCGGCTAAAAAGCCCAATCAAAAACATCGTGCCGATCTTGCTAAACTGCTTGTGCATTCGAGCCATCGGAACAAAGGCATTGGTGCCTCATTGCTTGCAGCAGCTGATCAAGAGATCATACGTCGCGGGTTGAAACTTGTGACACTCGACACGGCGTTGAATACAGCCGAACGTTTATATGAACGCGCGGGCTATCAACGCGCAGGTGTCATTCCCAATTACGCACTTTGGCCGGATGGCGGTTATTGCGACACAGTTTATTTTTTCAAATGGTTTGATTGATCGGGCGAAAATGACACACGTCGAGATTAAACCCGGTGTCATTTATTTTCCAGCGCTCTTAAATCGGGAAGAGCAGGAATCGCTTCGTGATGAAATTTACACCGCGATCAATACTTCACACTTATTTCAATCAACAATGCCGCGTTGGGGCAATCCGATGTCGGTGAAGATGCTCAATCTTGGCTCGCTTGGATGGGTCTCTGACAAATCAGGCTATCGCTATCAGAAAACCCATCCGGTGACAGGCGAAAACTGGCCACCAATTTTCCCGTCGCTCATCAAAATTTGGAATCAACTCACAGACAATTACGCCGAGCCCGAAGCATGCCTCATCAATCATTATTCGGCGACGGCGAAAATGGGTTTACATCAGGATCGCGATGAAGATGATTTCAACGCGCCAGTTGTATCACTCTCTTTTGGCGACACAGCGCTTTTTCGCATCGGTACGAGTGAACGCAACGGGCCGACACAATCGATCAAACTGCAATCCGGTGATGGTTTGATTTTTGGTGGTCCCGCGCGACTCGATTTTCACGGCATTGATCGTGTCTATAAAGAAACGTCCACGCTTCTCAAAGAAGGTGGACGCTTCAATCTTACCATGCGGCGTGTGACGAAACCGGTGATCGCGTCGAAATAACTACGCGCTCGTATCAACGCCGGGTTTGGGACCACCCTTCGACACACCAACAAGAGCCGGGCGCAAAACGCGCTCGCCAATAACAAAACCTGCTTGCACGACTTGCACAACAGTTCCTGTGGTCACATTTGGATCTTCGACTTCGAACATCGCTTGATGGAGATTGGGATCAAAACGCTGACCCTGCGGATCGATCTGTTTGATGCCGTATTTCTCAAGCGTCTTCAAAAGATCACGCTCGGTCAATTCCACACCTTCAAGCAAAGTTTTCAAAGCGCCTTCTGCAGAAGCGCGCTGCTCTTGAGGAACGCTTTCAATGCCTCGCCGCATATTGTCCGCCACATTCAACATATCACGCGCGAATGAGGATACGGCATAGGTCCGCGCATCGGCGACCTCTTTCTCGGTACGACGGCGGAGATTCTCCATATCCGCCATGGTCCGAAGCGCCTTGTCTTTCAGCTGCGCATTTTCAGCATTCAACGCGTCGATAATCGCAAAAACATCGGCTTCTTTGCCCGAGGCTGGCTCGTTCGAATTTTGGGCCGCATCGGGTTGTTGATCCGGGGTCGCGGATTGTTCGTGCTCGCTCATGGCTCTCAATCAATTCATATAAGAGGAAATGTGGTGCGGATATCGGTCTTCCGGGTGAGAAAATCAAGTTTCTCTTAGGAGTCTTTCGACAAAAGATGAGGATGTCAGGCCGCTTCGCGCGCGCCGAAGAGATCGAGCAGCGTTTTACGAATGGTGGCCTGCCGGGTCAAATGGCTCACTTTGCCGCCAGTCAAATCGGTCACATAGAATACGTCGACCGCCTTCTCGCCGAAGGTTACAATATGAGCGGAGGCAATGTTGAGGTTGAGTTTCCCAATCGCCGTCGTCAATTCGTAAAGAAGCCCCGGCCGATCAAGCCCTGAGATTTCAATCACCGTGAAACGGTTTGAGAGACTATTATCGACGACAATCTCCGGCACGACGGAAAAGGTTTTTGCGGCGACTCCGCGTTGCGGCGAACGTGCGGCCACCGCTTCCGCGATTTTGATTTCCCCTTTGAGCGCCTGCTCAATGCCGCGCGCCACTCGGGCTGCGCGTCGCAATTCATCTTCATCTTCATCAAAAGCGCGGGAGATGAAAATCGTATCAAGCGCCATTCCATCAGTTGTCGTAAAAATTTGAGCATCAACAATATTGGCGCCTGCCGCCGCACAAGCGCCTGTGAGAATAGCCAAAAGACGCGGATGATCGGGTGCGGAGACGGTAAGCTCCGTCACGCCACGAAATTTATCGGTTGCGACCTCCGTTGCAAGCGATCGCATTTCACGCGCAGCACCATAAAGAAATTGCGCATGTTTGATCCGGCGGGCGAGATCAACCTTCAACCAATAGGCTGAATTATGGCGCGCGATATACGTATCAAGCTCGTCATCGGTCCAATTCGGCAGCGCGCGTCGTAATTCATCCTGCGCGGCACGAACACGATGTTCGCGATTGATTAAAGAGTGACCACCAGCGAGAACAATCTCGGTTTCCCAAAACAATGTGCGTAGCAATTGACCTTTCCAGCCATTCCATACACCGGGGCCGACCGCCCGAATATCGCATACCGTTAAGACGAGGAGCATACGCAACCGCTCAAGTGTCTGAACGCTTGTCACGAAAGCATCAATGGTTGCAGGGTCTGAAAGATCGCGACTTTGCGCGATGTTTGACATATCAAGGTGATGTTCGATGAGCCAAGCCACCGCTTCGGTTTCGGCTTCATTCAAGCCGAAGCGTGGGCAAAGTTTTTTTGCCACTTTCGCGCCGGCAATTGAATGGTCCTCAGGGCGGCCTTTGGCAATGTCATGAAGGAAAAGCGCGACATAAAGAATCTTACGATTGCGGATCATCGGTATGATTTCATGCGCGACCGGCAATTCGGCCGCGTGTTGTCCTGCTTCAATTTGAGCCAAGACACCAATAGATCGTAAGAGATGTTCATCAACCGTATAGTGATGATACATGTTAAATTGCATCATCGCGACCACACGGCCAAATTCCGGAACAAATTTACCGAGTAACCCCGCTTCATTCATACGGCGCAGCGTGATTTCTGGCGAATTCCGTGATGTCAGAATTTCAATAAAGAGATCATTGGCCGTTTTTGACGTACGAAGATTCTGATCGACGAGGTTTAATGACTGCGTCACAAGCCGTGCAGCATGCGGATGGATGGCGCGATTTTGTTGGTCAGCGTAATAAAAGAGACGAAGAAGATTAATCGGATCACGGCGAAACACGTCATCGTCGCTGACCGTTAAACGCTCATTTTCGACAATGAAATCTGTTAACTCCGTTGTCTTCTTCTCGCGTCGGCGCAGTTTCCCAACGAAACGATTAAATCCTGTGACCGGCTTTTGATGACGCGCCTCAAGTGAAGCGCAGACAATCGCAGTGAGATCACCAACATCTTTGGCAATCAAAAAGTAACGTTTCATAAAACGTTCGACGCCAGACAAGCCGCCATGCGAGACATAGCCAAGCTTTTCAGCAAGAACGCGTTGAAAATCAAAGGAGAGTCGCTCTTCCGCACGACCCGCTGCAAAATGCAAATGACACCGCACGCGCCACAGAAAATCTTCGCAGCGGCGAAATAAATTATACTCTTCGTGACTGAAGAGACCGGCTTCAATCAAATCCTTCGCGTCTTTGATGCGATACACATATTTGGCGATCCAAAACAACGTGTTGAGATCGCGCAAACCGCCTTTGCCATCTTTGACATTCGGTTCAACAAGATAGCGCGAAGAACCCGCACGCGACACGCGTGCTTCGCGTTCTGCAAGTTTCGCGGCAACAAATTCAGACGCCGTATCCGCCACAATTTCATTTTCAAATCTTCTTGTGAACTGATCGAACAGATCGTGGTCACCAGCAAGAAGTCTTGCTTCAAGAAGCGCGGTACGAATGGTCATATCTGTTTTGGCTTCACGGATACATTCATCGACGGTTCTGACCGAGTGACCAACTTTTAACTTCAAATCCCACAAAGCGTAGAGAATGGTTTCAACAACACTCTCTGACCATGGTGTGGCTTTATACGGAAGAATAAATAAAAGATCGATGTCCGAACCAGGCGCTAACGTGCCTCTGCCATAACCACCAACCGCCGCAACCGTTATTCTCTCCCCCGTCGACGGATTGCTTGAGGGGTGAAAAATTGTTGTCGCCAATTCATGCAGAGAGGCGATAATAAAATCCATACTCTGCGAGAGAAAGTTGACACACGCAAAGCCGTCTTTCGTGTTGTTTAAAATCCACTCCGCTTCACTTCGTGCGGCAAGATGGGCTTCTTGAAGAATGGCCACCACAGATTTTCTACGCGCGGCGACATCGCCTGGACGCGTAGCGGCTTCTTTCAATCTCTCACGTGATGACGAAGACGTCATAGCCATTATGCGTGGACTTTCGCCTCTATCGCATCCCAAATTTCAGCGGCAAGATCAGGTCCGCCGACTCTCTTGATCGCGCGCAATCCGGTAGGTGAAGTGACATTGATTTCAGTCAAGTGTCCATCAATCACATCAATACCTACAAAGATGAGACCCATTTTTTTCAATATGGGTCCGATGCGTTCACAAATTTCTTGTTCGCGCGGAGTCAATTGTGTGGCTTCCGCGGCGCCGCCACGCACCATATTGGAACGGATATCATCCCCACTTGGCACGCGATTGATCGCACCACGCGCAACACCATCAATCAGAATGATGCGTTTATCGCCTTCAACAACTTTCGGTAAAAATTTCTGAATGACCCACGGCTCGCGAAAGGTTACAGAAAAGAGATCATAGAGCGAACCAAAATTCGGATCGCGTGTCGAGAGTTTGAAAACGGCCGCGCCGCCATTGCCGTAAAGTGGCTTCATAACGACTTCGCCATGCACCGCGCGGAACGCTTCGATCTCCGCACGATCCCTTGTGATCAAAGTCGGCGGCATGAGATCGGCAAATTGCATCACAAGAATTTTTTCAGGCGCATTACGAACTGATGCGGGATCATTCACAACAAGAGTTTGCGACCCGATCTGCTCAAGCAGATGCGTTGTCGTGATATAGGCCATATCGAAAGGCGGATCTTGGCGTAGAAGGACGACATTCATTTTAGAAAGATCATGCCGCTCAAAGGGATGAAGCGTCACGTGATCGCCTTTAACATCACGAACATCGACCTTAGCGACGAGAGCTGAAACAACGCCATCACGCAAAGCGAGCGTATCCGGCGTGTAATAATAAAGCCCATGACCGCGCGCCCGCGCTTCAAGCATAAGCGCAAAGGTCGAATCACCGGCAATATTGATTTTTTCGATGGGGTCCATTTGGACCGCAACAGATAATTGTTTCACGCTGTCTATCCTCATTAATCGTCGCCGCCTTTTTAATCCAAAGGCAAGTCAAATGCATCCTCGATATGGCGAGGAAAGCGCCAAGGAACAATGATCACCGCGTCACCACGTAAATCATACCCATAAGGAGGTTGGTGGCGAAAAATCCAGTCTTCAATGGCCTTGCCCAGGCGGCGGCTTTTTATTTCATCAATCGCTTCAAGCGCGGTATCAAAATCGCTGCGGGCTTTCACTTCAACAAAGGCGATCAATTTTCCTCGCGCGATGACGAGATCAATCTCGCCACCCCGCGCTCCATAGCGCCGCGCCAATATTCTGTACCCCTTCATTATGAGCCAACATGCCGCAAGAAATTCCGCATAATGGCCCCAGCGATAGGCCTTTTTGCGTTTTTGAGCCTGTGCCTTCAATCGACATCGCCTTTTGCCAAAGCAACCGCACGCGCATAGACCTGCCGACGTGGCAACCCCGTTTCCTCAACCGCAACAGCCACCGCATCTTTGACAGAGAGATGCGTGAGATGGTGCCGCAAGCGATCGTCGAGCCCCTCTGTCGCTTCGTGTAATCTGTCCGAAGCGACAGCGGCACCAATCAACACAACGATTTCACCTTTGGGACGGCTCGCTGCTTCAAATTCACTTGTGAGATCTTGAAGGGTTCCGCGCCGCACCGTTTCATAGAGCTTCGTCAATTCACGCGCCACCGCAGCGGTTCGATCTCCTAAAGTCTCAAGCGCATCACGCAACATATCGACGAGACGATGGGGCGATTCGAAAAAAACAAGCGTCGCGGGAATCGTAGCAAGTGCGGCAAGGCGCTCCCGCCGCGCGGCAGATTTCGGCGGTAGAAAGCCTTCGAAGAAGAAACGATCCGTTGGAAGGCCCGCAGCGACAAGCGCGGCCAACACAGCGGAGGGGCCCGGAACCGGAACCACGTTAAAGCCTTCCGCCAGCACCGCCTCAACGAGCCTATAACCGGGATCAGAAACCAAAGGCGTTCCGGCGTCGGAAATCAAAGCCAGCGCTTGCCCCTCTTTCAATCGCGCAATGATTTTGGGCCGCATTTCTGTAGCATTATGCTCGTGATAGGCGATGAGCGGCGTCGTGATGCCATAATGAGCCAATAATTTACGCGACACACGCGTATCTTCGGCAAAAACAGCATCGGCGGCAGCCAAAGTCCCCAAGGCACGAAAACTCACATCTTTGAGATTGCCGATCGGCGTTGCAACAATATGCAAACCCGGCGCGAGCGGCTCAGCCTCGGCTTTCATGCCGAACGCGGTATAAGAAGCGGGCTCGCGGATCGCCACGAAAAAACCTTTATCGACAGACGAATGAGGATGCGGTTGCCGTTATGGCATTGCATGAGACACGGATTTGATGCAACCGAGATTGTGTTGCATGACGGCAAACGCGCTTTGCGCCGCGTAACTGTCGGTGAGATTACGAGGAGAGCGATGTGACCTCAAACTTTGTATCCTTAGGATCAAAAGTGGATTTTGGCGCAAAGACGCTCAAGGTTTTGGCGGTCATCGGCCTCGGACTCGCATTAAGCGGCTGCGTTGCCTCGAGCCGGCTCGGTGGTGGATTGATTACGCCCTCGCAAGAAGCGGCCCCTCAAAACGGGCCCGCTGAGACCGATGCAACTCCTTCCGTAACTTCTGAGCCAATTGCTGGCACCGAGCTGCCGCCGCCGGGCACCTCCGCGCAAACAACACCTGCATCAGAGGCCGCACCTGCCCCGGCTACCGCCGCGCCGCCGCTCACAGGCACGCCCAAGATAGCGCTTCTCTTGCCGCTCTCGGCCTCTGGCGGAACGGGGGGTGCCGCGCAAGCGCTAATAAATGCCGCGGACCTCGCCATGGCTGATCTGCCCGGGGCCTCAATCGAGTTGGTTGTTAAGGACGAGCGAGGCACACCTGATGGCGCGCGCGAAGCAACCAAACAAGCCATCGCCGAAGGCGCGAGCGTGATCATCGGACCTTTGCTCGCCTCTTCCGTTCAAGCGACCGGCTCGATTGCGCGCAGCGCCAATCGACCGGTCATCGCTTTTTCGACCGATATCGGTGTCGCGGGTCGCGGGGTCTATCTTTTAAGCTTCTTGCCGCAATGCGATGTTGATCGCATTTTGAGCTTCGCCGCTGCGAAAGGTAAAAAGACAATCGCCGCGCTTATTCCTGAATCGACCTATGGCAACGCTGTGAATGCAACATTGCAAGATGTGGCGGCGCGCAATGGCATCACCATCAAGGCGATTGAACGTTATACACCGGGTGCGATTGATCCGGCAGCACAACGACTAAGCGCCATCAAAGATCAAATTGATGCACTGTTTATTCCTGAGAATGGAGATAATGCGGCATCTGTTGCAAAGGCCCTCAGCAGTGCCGGACTTGATCCGAAAAAGATTCAACTCTTAGGTACAAGCGCATGGGATGATCCGCGTATCTTCTCAACGCCTGCTTTTGCCAATGGCTGGTTCGCGATGCCGGATAAATCCGGCTATGAAACATTTGCAGCCAAATATCGCGAACGTTTTGGCAGCGATCCAACCCGCATTGCAACGCTTGCCTATGATGCTATATTTCTTCTCAATGCATTAAAGAAAAACAAAGGCGATAAAGCCTTTGATGCGGAAACATTGGCGACACCTGAAGGCGCAATCGGCCTTGATGGTTTGTTCCGCTTCCGCCAAGACGGTACCAATCAACGTGGACTTGTCATCATGCAAGTGAATAAAGGTGGAGCCACAAAGATTGATAACGCACCAACAAATTTTCCGTGATGTTGGTGATCAGAACGACAGAGCTCTGACAATCGCGTTAAGGACGGGGCGACCTTTTGCCGTTACACGCAAATGATGATTGGAGATGGTCTCAACAAGACCTTCATCCATCAAGCGATACAAAATATCTTGATCAAGTGATTGACCAGCGAGTGTCTCGGTACGAACAAGATCAAGACCCTCTTCTAAACGCAAGCCCATGAGAAGACATTCATTGGCTTGTTCAAGAGACGAAAGAACTTCATCTTCAATGAGCCCGTGGCCACGACTTTCAACAAGAGAGAGCCATGTCTCGGGATGTTTTTCATTCGACATCGCATGTCGGCCATTTTCATCGCGCAAGCGCGCATGAGCGCCCGGACCAACGCCAATATAATCACCATAACGCCAATAGAGGAGATTATGACGACACTCTGAACCCACGCGCGCATGATTTGAAATTTCATAGGCTGGAAGACCAAGCTTCTCACATGTCTCTTGCGTGAGGTCAAAAAGAATACGTTGATCCTCGTCAGGCATAGGTATGAGCTTACCGGCAGCGACCAACCGCTCAAACATCGTGCCGTCTTCAATTGTCAATTGATAGAGAGACAAATGTTCTGCGGCGAGTGCAATCGCCTCTTTTAATTCATTTACCCAAGATTCAGGTGTTTGATTGGGGCGCGCATAAATCAAATCAAATGAATAGCGATCAAAGATTGATGCCGCGATTTTAATAGCGGCTTTTGCTTCATCGGCAGAATGCAACCGACCGAGTGTTTTAAGATCATGATCATTCATCGCTTGTACGCCGAGCGATAAACGATTGATCCCCGCATCACGATAGGCACGCAGACGAGAGGCTTCGACACTCGTCGGATTGGCTTCCATCGTGATTTCGACATTCGATGACAAGGGCCAGCGTGACGAAATCGCGTTTAGCAATGCCTCAATCGTTTCAGGTCGCATTAATGAAGGGGTGCCGCCTCCAAAGAAAATACTGCCGACTTCACGGAGGCCCGATCTCTCTCTTTGAAAGGTGAGTTCGCTTTCGAACGCTTTTACAAAACGTGTCTCATCAATAGGTGCGGCACGGACATGGCTGTTGAAATCACAATAAGGACATTTCGCAGCACAAAAGGGCCAATGAACATAGATACCGAAACCGGGATCACGTTCAATGAGACCATCCGTCATATCGTGAGACAAAGTTTTTCAAGCGCCAGGAAAGCACGCGCGCGGTGTGAAAGACCAAGACCATGCGGTGGTAGACCATGCTTCTCTTCGGCTGTCATTTCACCGAATGTGCGATCAAATCCGTCGGGCAAAAACATCGGATCATAACCAAAACCCGCGTGACCGCGTGGTGGCCAAACAAGAACGCCGTTAACGCGACCTTCAACCGCCACCTCATACCCATCGGGCCACACAACAGATAAAGCCGAGATGAAATAAGCGCGACGTTGTGAGGGCGTGACTGCACCTTTTGCTTTTAATCCCGCTTCAACTTTTTCCATTGCGACTTTGAAATCTTTCTCAGGCCCCGCCCATCGTGCTGAATAAAGCCCAGGATCACCACCAAGCGCTTCAACACAAAGACCAGAATCATCCGCAAAAGCTGGAAGACCTGATGTCATTGCCGCCGCATGCGCTTTGATGAAAGCGTTTTCCGCGAATGTCACACCCGTCTCTTCCGGCTCGGGCAAATGAAGTTCACCAGCGGATACAAGCTCAACGCCATGCGGTGCCAAAAGCTCACTCATCTCTTTGAGTTTGCCTTTGTTATGCGTGGCAATGACGACGCGACCGGAAAGACGACGAGACATGATCAGCCAATAATGGATTTCTGCATCGAGACCAAAGTGCCGATGCCATTTTTTGCAAGCTTGAGAAGCGCGAGCAATTCATCTTCAGAAAAAGGTTTGCCTTCGGCTGTGCCTTGAATCTCAACCAACCCGCCTGATCCCGTCATGACAAAATTGGCATCGGTTTCAGCGGTAGAATCTTCAGCATAATCAAGATCAATCACCGGCGTTCCTTTTACAATACCGCACGAAATCGCAGCCACATGATCACGCAGCGGATTGCCTGTGATGATTGAACGAGATTTCATCCACTGAACACAATCATGAAGCGCGACCCATGCGCCGGTGATCGCCGCTGTGCGCGTGCCACCATCCGCCTGAATGACATCGCAATCAAGCGTGATCTGCCGCTCGGCGAGCTGGCCAAGATCAACGACCGAGCGCAATGACCGCCCAATGAGGCGCTGAATTTCTTGCGTTCGGCCCGATGGCTTTCCCGAGGTGCTTTCGCGCCGTGTGCGCTCCGCGGTCGCACGCGGTAACATCGCATATTCAGCCGTGACCCAGCCTTTACCGGAGCCTCGCAGCCATGGCGGCGCTTTTTCTTCCAAAGAAGCGGTACATAGCACATGGGTTTCGCCGAATTTGACGAGACATGACCCTTCCGCATAGCGGGCGACATTGCGTTCGAGGGAGACCGCCCGAAGTTCGTCGGGCGCGCGTTTTGAAGGGCGCATAGGGGAATTTTCCAGAATAAGAGCTCGTGTTGCCGAGACTTCTAGGCCCCTCCGGCCCTTGTCGCAAGGCAAGACATCTTGATCCGGAGGCCTCCGATCTTCACATTAGGGGGATAGGAGATTCAAAATTTAGCTCCTCAAATGAGTGTTTCATGAAAGACGACACTGCCTCGCCCGCTTCCAACCCCCTGATTGATCTCAATCAGAGGTCGCGTGAAATTTTTCGGCGGATCGTGGAATCCTATCTCGAAACGGGGGAACCCGTCGGCTCGCGGAATTTATCGCGGCTCATCCCGATTGCACTTTCACCGGCCTCCGTCCGCAATGTCATGGCCGATCTTGAGAGTGCCGGATTGATCTATGCGCCGCACACGAGCGCCGGGCGCTTGCCGACCGAAAGCGGTCTTCGGTTCTTTGTTGATGCGCTGATGGAAGTGGGTGATTTATCAGCGGAAGAACGCGGGAATATCGAAGCGCAGGTGCGCGCATCGGGTCATGCCAAATCAACGGAAACGCTTTTGACGGAGGCCTCGGCGATGTTGTCGGGCCTTACACGGGGGGCAGGCGTTGTTCTCACGTCCAAAACAACGTCCCCACTGAAACATATTGAATTTGTAAGGATTGAAAAAAGTCGCGCTTTAACCGTTCTCGTCTCGGAAGACGGAACGATTGAAAATCGTATCATTGAATTACCACATGGCTTGCCCTCATCAGCGCTTGTTGAAGCATCAAATTATCTTTCTGACCGCATTCGCGGAAAAACAATTGCTGAGTTGCGCGTAGAAATTGAACAAGCACGACAAGATGCTGAACGTGAACTTGATTCACTCACTGCACATCTTGTTGCTACAGGTCTTGCCAATTGGACAGGCACCGCTGACGACCGACAATTGATCATTCGAGGCCAAGCCAATCTTTTAGGTGATCTCAAAGCGATTGATGATCTCGAACGCGTACGTCTTTTATTTTCAGATCTTGAAACCAAAAAAGATGTGATTGATCTTTTGTCTCGCGCTGAAACGGGTGAAGGAGTGAGAATTTACATTGGCTCGGAGAATAAGCTTTTTTCTTTATCTGGGTCATCCATGATCGCTGCACCCTTCCGCGACAGTCAGCAAAAAATCGTTGGTGTGCTTGGTATTATTGGACCTACGCGTTTGAACTACGCGAAAGTCGTACCGATGGTGGATTACACGGCCAAGATCATTTCAAAGCTGATTGAATCAGGTCGCGCTTGAGACGTTGGCATCACGCTAAGCGAAGTAAGGCTGTACCCATAAAAGCAATGCCGCATGCGATCCATCGCAAAAGTCCAACCGGTTCTTTGAGGATGATCACCGAGATGCCGAGCGCAAAAAGAACGCTGGTTTCACGAATGGCCGATGCTGCACCCACAGGTCCATGTGTGAGCGCGTAAAGAAATAAAACATAAGAACTCATCGAGAAAACCGATGCGATGAGTCCAAAAAGATATTCGCCCTTCATGACTTTCGAAAGCGGAACACCTTCCGCGCGCAAGAAGATGGGCATGGCGATTGCATTGATGATGGCGGCGACGAGGCCATAAACAATCGGGCTTCCCGTGATCGCAATCCCTTTGACATCAGTGATGACATAAGCAGCAGCTGTTATACCTCCTAGAACCGCGAGCAGAATGGGTTTCCACCCGAGTGACTCCTGTCGGCGGCCTGTAAACGCCAAGAGAATAACGCCCAATGAAACAAGAACGATTCCGAACAAAGCCAGTGCGCCGGGATAGCCAATCGGCAAAAAGATAAAATCAAGCGCGGTGACCGCGAGTGGAATGGTTCCGCGCATCATTGGATAGGCGACGGCAAAAGGCATCAACCGATAGATGGCGACAAGGAGCCGCAAGGTTGTGGTGTTGAACAAGATCCCCAACAGCAGCCAAGGCACGGCCTCAAGCGGCGGCAAGCCGAAATAAAATGTGAAGGGGATGGAAATCACCCCCGCCATAAAAACAGTGGCCGTAACCGCCGCCGACGGATCCGGACGCGAGCGCGCTGCGGCATTCCAGCCCGCATGGAAAATGGCGCTCAACAGGGCGGCGAGAAAGGGCACAAGATCCAAAGCAAAATACTCGGCGATACAGTGATCGCCGTCTTACCCCGCCCCCGCGACCAAATATACGCTCAAAATGGCGCTTCATGGCTGGCATGCGACACCTGAAAAGCTTGGAATTCAGGGCGCTGACTGCTATTCCCCCGCCATGACCAAACATGCCTTTGACCAAATTCGCAATTTTTCCATTGTTGCCCATATTGACCATGGCAAATCGACGCTTGCGGATCGCTTGATCCAGAAAACCGGCGCGCTGGCCGAGCGCGATATGGTTGAGCAAGTCCTCGACTCGATGGATATCGAGCGCGAGCGCGGAATCACGATCAAGGCGCAGACGGTACGTCTTTCTTACAAAGCCGAAGACGGCAAGACCTATATCCTCAATCTCATAGATACGCCCGGCCATGTCGACTTCGCCTATGAAGTCTCACGTTCACTTGCCGCATGCGAAGGCTCGCTTCTTGTGGTTGACGCGTCGCAGGGTGTGGAAGCGCAGACGCTTGCGAATGTCTATCACGCGCTTGATGCCGGGCATGAAATTGTGCCGGTGCTGAACAAAGTTGATCTGCCCGCCGCAGAGCCAGAGCGCATCAAACAACAGATCGAAGATGTGATCGGTCTCGATGCATCTGAAGCCGTGCCGATTTCGGCAAAGACGGGATTGAACATCGAGGGTGTGCTCGAGGCCATCGTCAAAAAATTGCCGCCCCCGGCAGGCGACGAGACCGCGCCGTTAAAGGCGATGCTCGTTGACAGTTGGTATGATGCTTATCTCGGTGTTGTTGTGCTTGTACGCATCATCGACGGCAAATTGAAGAAGGGCATGGATATCACGATGATGGGCACAAATGCCCGTTACAATATCGATCGCCTCGGCGTCTTCACACCGAAGATGCAAGATGCTGCCGAACTCGGCCCCGGTGAAATCGGTTTTATCACCGCGCAGATCAAACAAGTTGCGGATACCCGAGTCGGTGACACAATCACAGAAACAAAGCGGCCATGCGCTCAAGCGCTTGAAGGGTTCGAGCCCGCGCAACCGGTCGTGTTCTGCGGCCTCTTTCCTGTTGATGCCGCACAATTCGAAGATTTGCGCGCCGCGATGGGTAAACTGCGTTTGAATGATGCAAGCTTCTCTTATGAGATGGAATCTTCAGCCGCTCTTGGCTTCGGTTTCCGTTGCGGTTTCTTGGGGTTACTGCATCTTGAAATCATTCAAGAGCGTTTGAGCCGCGAGTTTAATCTCGATCTCATCGCAACTGCCCCATCGGTCATTTATAAAATCGCTTTGAAGGATGGCACTGATATTGATCTTCATAATCCAGCCGATATGCCTGACATTATGAAGATTGAATCCATTCAGGAACCTTGGATTCGAGCAACCATTTTAACACCCGATGACTATCTTGGTGCGATTTTGAAACTCTGTCAAGACCGTCGCGGAACGCAAGTCGATTTGAACTATGTCGGCAAACGCGCCATGGTTGTCTATGATCTGCCACTCAATGAAGTCGTGTTCGATTTCTATGATCGTCTGAAGTCAATTTCAAAAGGCTATGCGAGCTTTGATTATAACATCACCGATTATCGTGAAGGTGATCTTGTTAAAATGTCGATCCTCGTAAATGCCGAACCCGTTGATGCGCTCTCCATGCTTGTCCATCGTACACGTGCTGAATCACGTGGCCGCGCGATGTGCGAAAAACTCAAAGATCTCATTCCGCAACATCTCTTCCAAATTCCGATCCAAGCCGCCATCGGCGGCAAGATCATCGCTCGCGAAACCATTTCGGCTTTACGCAAAGACGTGACAGCGAAATGTTATGGCGGCGATATTTCACGTAAGCGCAAATTGCTCGACAAGCAAAAAGAGGGCAAAAAGCGCATGCGGCAATTCGGTAAGGTGGAAATTCCACAAGAGGCCTTTATCGCCGCCCTCAAGATGGACAGCTAAGCACGATCAGGGCTATGTGTTCCCGTCCATTGCGGGAGGGGATCATGGCCGATCTTTCAACACTTGAAGGCTTCCATAAAAGATGGGTCGAGGTTTTTAACAGTCACGACCTTGATGCGCATGCAGCCCTTTACACCGAAGATGCGATGCTTTTCGGCGCGGTTCCGGAGTTGATGATCGGACGCGCGGCCATTCGCGGCTATTTTGCCGGGCGGAGTCCAAAAGTGCATGTCGCGCATTATCCTTTTCCGCATATTGTGATGATCAACGATACGGTGGCTGTAACGGCCGCATATGTTGATTTTGCTGATGGTGACACACCCATGCCTTATCGTGTGACCTGGATGCTTGTGAAAGCTGATGGCGAATGGAAGATCGCACAGCATCATGGCTCGCCACGTGGATAAGTAAAAAGCGATCATTGCGAATAAATCGACGTGATCGCTTTTCTACTGTGTTAATCAAATAATTCTTCGAGGAAGGATTTCGGTCTCTTCTTGTAAGAATGACCATAAGACGGCGGCGGATGGCCGTAAGAGGGCGGCGGCGCCGACGGATAAGACGGTGATGGTGCGGAAGGATAAGATTGCGGCGGCGGCGCTGAATTCATACCGCTGCGTTCTATGATTTTATCGAGTTCGCCGCGATCAAGCCATACACCGCGACATTGCGGGCAGTAATCAATTTCGATGCCCTGACGCTCACTCAGAGTAAGCGGAACAGAACAAACCGGACATGGCATTCCAGCTGAAGAACGTTACATGAGAGGGTCTCCCTGAATTCAGGCCCTCCCACGAGTCATCCACCATGGATAACGTAACGGATTGGGCCCAATGATGCGGTCCGACATCACACGGGTTTTAAAAAACGTGAGTTTTCAAAACCAATGTCAGAGGGGCCCGGCCCGCATGAGGAGAAAAGAAAAAAATTGCGGCAAATCTTTGACCGAGCGCTGATCTCCTAAATCAGTGCGCGCGTGAAATGCAGAAATCAACCGCTTCGAGCATTGAACGCTTCATCGGTGTGTCTGCAAAAATCGCCAAAGCATCACGCGCCATGGCGCCATAATGTTTGGCACGTTCAATCGTATCTTCAATTGCACGATGTTTCTTTACGAGCGTCATGGCTTCCGCAAGTTCGCTATCACCATGCTGGCCTTGCTCAAGGCAACGCTTCCAGAAAGTGCGTTCCGCTTCATTACCGCGACGATAAGACAAAACAACGGGAAGCGTGATCTTGCCTTCGCGGAAATCATCACCCGTATTTTTGCCAAGCTTCGAGGCAACACCACCATAATCAAGCGCATCATCAATCAATTGAAACGCGATACCGAGATTGGTGCCATAAGAGCGACAGGCGGCTTGTTCGGCTTTGCTTTTTCCCGCAATGATGGGACCGACTTCGCAAGCGGCTGCAAAAAGAGCAGCGGTTTTTCCACGCACGACTTGAAGATATTCATCTTCAGTGGTCTCGGTATTTTTTGCGAATGCCAATTGCATGACTTCGCCTTCGGCAATCACGGTTGCGGCGGTGGAGAGTACATCGAGCGCGTGAAGCGAGCCGACTTCGACCATCATTTTAAACGCTTGGCCGAGCAGAAAATCGCCAACCAAAACGCTCGCTTCATTACCCCACAACATCCGCGCCGCTAATTTTCCGCGCCGCATTTCGCTGTCATCAACAACATCATCATGAAGCAAAGTCGCCGTATGCATGAATTCTACAGCGGCAGCCAGTTTAACATCCCCCTCGCCGCGATAATCACACAGCGTAGCAGTGGCCAAAGTCAGCATCGGCCGCAGACGCTTACCCCCTGAGTCGATCAAGTGCCGAGCAATCTCCGGGATCATTTCGACATCCGAGCCCACACGGGACAAAATCAGGCGGTTGACACCTTCCATGCCGGGGCGCGTCAAAGTCAGAAGCGCGTCAAGCGACGGTCCACCGGATGATTTTTCCTCAAGAGACACTACGACGCCCACGATCCCGACCCTTTATGCTGCCCACCAAACGGGCCGGAAAATGCCACGCCGTCGGCCGCCATGCAACTTGCCAAGCAGGAGCGAGGCCCGATACTGAGCCCTTATGAGCATCACTAATTTTTTTGGCCAACAAATCCGCCTTGCCCAGAGCGACACTGGGCACCGCGCGGGCACGGATGCGATCCTGCTCGCATCCCTCGTCGAGGCCTCGGAAGCCGGGCTTGTGGTTGACGCTGGAGCGGCTTCAGGCGCTGCCGGCCTTTGCGTCGCGCGGCGATTGCCGTCGTCCCATGTCAGATTAATCGAAATTGATCAAAGCCAAATCGCTTTGGCACAACAAAACATCGCGATGAATGACCTTACAGATCGTGTCGAAGCGCTTAATGGCGATTTGCTCGGCGCATATGAGGAAAGAGAAAAGCAGGGCCTCACAAAAGAAGAAGCTGACTGCGTGATCACGAATCCACCCTATCTTGATGCAAGCACCCATCGTGCGTCACCGGATCAAGACAGATCACGCGCGCATATGATGCCGCAAGAGGGTCTCACACTCTGGCTGAAATCCTGCGCGGCAATGCTCAAGCCCAAAGGGCGGTTGCATATGATTCATCGTGCCGATCAGTTGTCGGAGATTTTATCAGCACTTCCGAAAAATTTTGGTGCGGTCCGCATCATTCCGATCCATCCGCATGAAGATCAACCGGCTACGCGTCTTCTTGTAAGCGCTACAAAGAACAACCGTGCGCCTTTAACACTTGCACCGGGGTTCATTCTGCATGAAGCAAAAGGTCAGTTTACGACCAAAGCCAAAGCACTTCATGAAGGACAATGTGGATTTAATGATTTTTAAAAGTCTGGGCAACGCGCCGACCCGTTTCACGTCGTAACGCCATGATGCCTGTTTCGCGATGGCGACTCGGATGAACGCGATTGGTTAGCAAGGTCCATGCATATCCACGGGCTTTATCAATCCACAATCCTGTTCCTGTGAAACCGAGATGACCGATGGTGCTTGGCGAATGACCTTCTCCGCCATGCCACCCGTCATGATTGATTTCCCATCCCAAAGTCCGATGATTAAATTGGGGCGTAATCATCTCTCTCATCATAATTGACGAGAGGCCTTGATTATTCAAAATACGAAGCGCGTGATCGAGCACACCATCCACTGTGCCAAACAAACCTGCATGGCCGGCGGCGCCCCCCAGAGCAAAGGCATTTTCATCATGAACTTCACCGCGCATAATTCGATTTCGCCATGTACAGAATTCAGTTGAAACAGACTGATCCAGCGGCGGTGAGAAACTCAAACCCTTAGCCAAATTCTGCTTTCTTAGAGGTTGGCCCGTGACTCGTTCAATTACGAGTCCGATGAAAATGTAATTTATATCCGAATAGACCGATGGCCCTTTAGGCCAATCACGCTGCAAAATATAAGCACGTAACGTTTCTTCGTCTTGTCCGAGTGTATAAAGCGGCTCAACAGCAGGCAAAGAGGTTTGATGGGAAAGAAGCTGCCTCAGCGTGATTTGCCGCTCATACGCCTTCGTATCATATTGTCTGAGATCGGGGAGATAGCGTGCAATCGGCTCATCCAATGATAAAAGATTTGCATCAACCAGCTCCAAACATCGCTGCGTTGTAAAGATCACTTTCGTTAATGAAGCGAGATCGAACCACATGGAGGTGTTGAGAGATATTGTTTCGGGTTCCACTTGCGCATAGCCCGTAACGCGGATTGCACGCTCGCCATTTTTTTTAACAAGCCCTAGGGCTGCTCCCGGAATCAATTTTGAATTGATGATTCCTTGCGCCGGAAAGAAGATGTCATCAATATTCTGATCAAGGGACATTTGAGAAAGCCTCACAAATAATCAATATGCCCGCCCTTCATTGGATAAGGCACGCCGGTTGTTGTGGGAAGGCTAAGCGGTAATCCTTTGACAACACGAACAGCGAGCCACGCAAAACATTCCGCTTCTACCATATCACCATTCCATCCGAGAATTTCCACCGGGTTAACTGGGACCCCAAGTAAATCTCTTAACCGTTCAAGAAGAAAAAGATTGTGACGCCCTCCCCCACATATAAACCATTGCCGAGGCTTTTGCGGCAGATGCTCTTGTGATCTCGCTATGGATTTGACCGTAAGATCCAAAAGCGTTGCCGCACCATCCTTATCTGACAAAGCTTCAATCTCTGCCATCGCTTTATGGAAATAGTTTCGATCAAGCGATTTTGGTGGCGCCTGAACAAAATATGGCATCGACAAAAAGCGGTTTATAATTTGTATATCAATTGTACCGCTTCGAGCAATCAAGCCGTCTCGATCATAATTTAATCCACGACGACGACGAATAAAATCATCAATGAGTGCCGAGCCAGGGCCTGTGTCGAATGCTAGAATCGTATCCTGTTCAAAATAGGTGATGTTTGATACACCGCCAATATTAACAACAGCAATTGGTTCACGAAGCTCGCCAAATTTTGCCTGATGGTAAAGCGGGGCGAGCGGCGCGCCTTGCCCGCCTGCCAAAACATCGGCTTTTCGAAAATCGCTGACAACAGGTCTCTTCAGACGGCGAGCCGCCCGCGCGCCGTCAAAAATCTGTATCGTTAATCGGCGATCGGGAGCATGAAAAATTGTCTGGCCATGAAATCCAATAAGATCGATATCATCAAGGGAAAGATGATGAGACGCCATTATCTCCTCAACAGCGCGACAATGAGCGTCGGTAACAGCGTCAATCAGATCGCGTGGCGGCGGAGCGGATGCCACTATGGGATCAGCCAATCGTTGAAGAAGGTTTTCCCGAAGCGCTGAGTCATAGGCACCCTCTCCGAATGCGTCACATCGAATATGGGTTTCTCCGTCGGTCTCAATCAAAGCCACATCGATAGCGTCCATAGAGGTTCCGCTCATCACACCGAGGGCTTTCACGATCTTTCGACTTGCCACGACGGATTCTAAATTTGACAAATCAGCAACCTATTCAGTTTCAATTCAGACATAGTTTCTATCATCTTTACATAAAATGAAACATCGGAAGATCTGAAAGTGACCACAAACTGTGCCGCGCGCCTTGCCACTCCTATAATAAAGGGTCGAAAATCATCCGTTGGGGTAGGACTCGGATGTGTTGCGCTGATGCTTATGCTTAGTGGCTGCCAGCGCTATGAGTGGACACACCCGACGCGCTCGCTCTCAGATTTTGGGCGCGACAAGCTTAATTGCGAGAAGCAAGCCTCACGGACCTATCCCGTCTATCCGATGACGGTCGTTGAAGGGGGTGGTTATGTGTATCGAAGCTCGCCCTTCTGCCGTCGCTATCACCGGGGCTTTGACTCATGCTTCTTCGATGAGCCTATCTATGTGCCGCCAACCTATTCAACGAGAGACGTGAACGAGACGCCCCGGAACCAAATGATCGAGAGCTGCCTCTTCTCAAAGGGCTATCAGCTCGTTCCGGCAAAATAGTTTTATAATTTGATTAACATCAAAGCTCGTGAGGGCGGATGTGCCTATAAAAGCCCGTGGCTGCCTTTTGGTCACAAATAAGGATCTGCGGGTGCACGCTTTTGTCTCGGGGGAGCGGAGCGGCGCACCCGCGCCATCCTTGAACAAAATTTATATGGTCCAGTAGGTGCCTGTCAGCGGGCCTAAGCGGTGAATCGCGACCCGCATCGGACCATCATGACGTTCATAAGAAATGACGCCAAGGCGCTTCAGTCTTGAAAAGGCGCGACTCACCGTTTCAAGCGTCAATCCGAGATAATCTGCAATTTCTGATCGTGTCATCGGCACAATCACAAAGACATGCGATTGTGTCTGTTCAGACCTCTCGCCCTGCCCATTCACAAGATTGAGAATGTAGGTCGAGACACGTTCAGTTGCGGTTTTTCGTCCGAGTAACACAGCATGATCATGAAGCGCACAAATCTGCGCTTCCAGACAATGAACGGGCGAGGTTTCAATAGTTGGAATATGATTGAGCCACGATCGCTCAAAAATTGAAAGCTTTGTATCGGTCAAAGATTCCGCAAACGCTGTCATGTCGCTGATTGGGCGTTACTCCAAAGATCGAACCCGGACCAAGCAATTCAAAGATTTGCCGTCGTCCATCAGGCAGTAATTTTGAAAGCATCACTTGGCCCGCTTGAATTTTATACACTGACCGTGCGGGATCACCTTCATCAATAATCACTGTGCGCGGTGGAACATCCATCGCACGCCCCATAGGATCGTTGTGATTATTTTGGAATCGATATAGCTCCATGACGAAACTCCAATCGTGTGACCAAAGATCGGAGAGGCATCAAAAGCTTGCCGAATAAACAATGCGAACAAGATCAGCAGTGTTCCTCGCGCCCATTTTTTCCATAATTCGTGCGCGATGAACTTCAACAGTTCTTGGGCTGATCCCTAATTGTCTTCCGGCTTCCTTATTCGATGCACCGAGGGCGATTTTTTGTAAAACGTCGCGTTCACGTGGAGTCAAACGATCACCACCACGAAAACTCGATAGATCAACTTTACTGGCTGGCTCATTATGATGATCAATAATCGTCTTGATACGACCAACGACCGACTCGGCTGCACAGGGTTTTGAAACAAAATCGGACGCGCCCTTTTTCATGGCACTAACCGCCAATTCGATATCAGGATCATCCGCCATTGTGACAATGGGTGTCGCAACCCGTGAACCGAGATCACCGAGAAGATCGGCATGGCTGTTGCCCTTCACATTTAAATCAATGAGCAGGCAATCCGGTGTGCGTGACCGCATAGCGGCCAGAAGGGAGGGACCGTCCGAGAAGGAGGTCACACGAAACCCGGCCGTTTCAAGCCCTGAGGCTACGGCGCTTCGAAACGCCAAATCATTATCTGCGATATAGACTTCATGTGCCGCTACGCTTTCTTGTCCCATAAAGGATCTCCCAGCAATACAAGACCGTCATCCGCCTCGGTTATGAGGAAGATCCCACCTTGTTTGAATTTTCAGAGCCAACGTGATGCCGAGCGGGGCCGCCGCTTAGGCATTTCATGGAAGTAAAACGTCGCTCACGCGAATTGGTTGCGTAGTTTGACGTTCGGACGCCTTACGGGAAATAAGCTCCGCAGTTTTCCTAGGCGGAAAAGGCAGCGCTTAAGCGATCAACCGCGGTTTTCAAATCATCCGCTTTTCTTAAGAAGCACAATCTCAGCCATGGATCTTGGCTTTTGGTAAAGGCCGTTCCTGGGGCAAGACCCACATTGGCACGGTCAATAAGTGATTTGGCTAAACTCATGGAATCGCTTGTGCCTTCAACGCGGAAATAGAGATAGAAGGCGCCCTCGGGAATCATGAAGGAGAGTTGCGGTAATTTGCCGAGCGCGTTGCATACGATCTCGCGACCTTCATGCGCACGCGCGATTTGATGCTCGATAAAATTCTTGCCATGATCAATGGCGGCGATAGCGCCACGTTGTAAAAATGTTGGCACGCCTGATGATGAATACTGAATGAGGTTTTCAGCCGCTTGTGCAAGAGACGGATGACATTCAAGCCATCCGATACGCCAGCCGGTCATTGCCCAATTTTTTGAAAATGTTTGAACGAAAAGAATTCGATCATCATCATCCATAACATCGTGAAAAGAAGGTGCACGCTTTGCACCCCCAAAGACAAATTGAGCATAAATCTCATCAGCGATGATCCAAAGACCATGACGGCGCGCAAGCGATAGAACATCTTTCAATTCTTGCAGCGTAGCGGTCCATCCTGTCGGGTTGGAAGGTGAATTGATCACGATGGCTTTTGTTTTTGGCGTAACAGCTTGAGCCAATCGATCAAGGTCAAGAAACCAACGTCCTTTTTGATTTTCACCGGTGAGGCCCATGGGGACATCAACTGGCACAGCGCCAATGGCCATGGCCGCGCCGTTGAAATTGGGCCATGCCGGTGACGGCACAAGCACTTCATCGCCTTTCGAAAGCGCCAGGCGCATCGCGATTTGCATCGCATGCATGCCGCCAATGGTGCAAAGAAAGCGGTCCGGCGAGAAACTCGTTTCATAAAGCGCTGACATATAGCGCGCGATGGCCTCGCGAAATGCCGGTATGCCGCGATTGGGCGTATAGAAGGTTTCGCCCGCGGCAAGCGATCTCGTTGTGGCGTCACTGATGAAGGACGGCGTGGACATATCGCCCTCGCCCGCCCAGAGCGGAATCAGGCCCGGTCGACCCCAGCCATAAGTAACGGCCTCGAGGATGCCGCTTCCGGGAACGCCTATCGCTTCAGGGGAAATGGACGAGATCAGACTGGAATTGGGGATCATACTTGAACGCCTTTACGGGACTTGGACCACGACACCTTTCTTCCATAAAGCCAAGCCGCTTGCCAGAGCGGTTTCGACCTGAAATTGTTTAGCTGACCGTGGCCAACCGTTCCGCTTTAAGGGACTGACTAACGCACTGGATGGGGACAAAGGCGGATGATTGCGGGTTGGGTCATCATATTGGTGGCGCTTGTCTATCTCTCGGCCCTTTTTACCGTTGCCCATTTTGGTGATTTATACGGCGAACGCTTCCTCAAAGGGCCTCTTAGATCGACAATCTATGCACTGACACTCGCCGTCTATTGCACGTCCTGGACATTTTTCGGCTCCGTTGGTCTTGCGTCATCAACGGGTCTCGATTTTTTAGGAATCTATCTTGGTCCTATTCTTGTGATCGGCTTTGGCCATCGCTTTGTGAAACGGGTCGTTCAGCTCACAAAATCGCAAAATATTCTCTCTGTTTCAGATTTCGTTGCGGCTCGTTATGGCAAAAGTTCACGCGTTGCGGCGATTGTCGCCTTTATCGCGGTCATTGGATCCATTCCCTATATCGCACTGCAGTTGAAGGCGATCACGATATCGCTCAAAACCTTGCTCGATTCTGTGCCGGACGGAGTCGCCGGACTCTCGACCCCAACGCTTGGGGCCCTCGCCTTTGTGGTAGCCATTGTTTTGGCAGGCTTCACCGTCACCTTCGGCACAAGGCATATCGACTCGCGTGAACATCATACCGGATTGACCATTGTCGTCGCTTTTGAATCGGCAATAAAACTCGCGGCATTTTTGGTTGCCGGCATATTTATTGTCTGGGGCATGTTCGGTGGAATTGGCCCGCTGATAGAGATGGTCCAGTCCCGATCCGATGTTGCGCCTTTGATTGAGCGAAGCAATGGTTTTGCAACCGTGTTTGCAATGACGCTTCTGTCATTCTTGATCATTTTGCTGTTGCCACGACAATTTCACATGACGATGGTCGAAAACCGCGATGAGCTTGATACGAAGCGCGCGGCATGGATGTTTCCTGCCTATCTTATCTTGATCAATCTCTTTGTGATTCCGATAGCGCTCGGTTCAAATCTTATCTTTCCTCCCGGAATGATTGATCGCGACATGGCCATTCTCGAATTACCGTTAAAGGCGGGTAACGGTGTCATCGCCCTGATTGTCTTTCTTGGCGGCTTATCGGCCGCAACTGCGATGGTGATCGTAGAATGCGTTGCGCTTGGAACGATGATCTCGAATGATCTTGTGATGCCGCTCTTACCAACAAGCGGCAAACTTTTTCGTGAACGGTCGGGTGATCTTGGCAGTCAAATTCTCACAATCCGTCGTATCGGAATTGTCGTGATTCTGCTTCTTGGCTTTGTCTATTTCCAATCGACGAGCGATGCAGCTTTGGCCTCGATCGGCTTGGTTTCTTTCACTGCGATCGCACAAATTGCGCCCTCGTTTTTTGGAGGTCTGTTTTGGCGGCGCGGGACCGCGCTTGGGGCTACCGCCGGTCTGCTCGCCGGGTTATTCGTTTGGATCTATACGCTTGTTCTTCCCAATCTTGCCAATCCAGCATTATTCGGCCTTGAAAATCTTTTACGTTATGGACCCTTCGGACTTGCGCTTCTAAAGCCAACCGCTCTTTTTGGCCTGGGCCTTTCACCCATCGCGAATGGTGCGTTTTTTAGTCTATTGACCAATCTTGCATTTTTTATTGCCTTTTCCTTCGTGCGGGCGCCGACACAAATTGAATCTATACAGGCAGATTTTTTTGTTGAAGCCAAAAATCCTCTAACAAATTTCAATTTTCGCTTATGGCGGTCCTCAATCACTGTGGGTGGTTTGAAAAAATTGGTGGCTCGTTATCTCGGTGCTGAACGAACGCAGGCGGCATTTTTAGCCTATCCCGGCAATTACGAGACAGATGATCAATTGGCTTCCATTGAAATCATCAGATTTGCAGAATTTCAGCTTGCCTCAGCCATTGGCGCGGCTTCATCACGGCGCATCATTTCAATTCTCCTCTCACGAGGCAACGTAACGCGCAGGGACGCACTACAATTGCTTGATGAGGCCTCAGCGGCGCTTCAACAAAATCGTGAGCTTCTTCAACATGCATTAAATCACGCCCGTCAGGGTGTGACTGTGTTTGATTCTAACCAAACCTTGCTGTGCTGGAACAGGGCGTTTCAAACTCTTTTCGATTTACCTGACCATATGATCCATGTCGGCACACCGCTTGAACAGATCATCCGATATAATACCGCACGGCAATTTTACGGTCCGGGACAAAGTGAAATTTATTTTAAACGCCGCTTTGAAAGTTTTATTCGTGACACGCACCCGGTGCGCATTCGAACCCATCCCGCGGAGCGTTGGATCGAAATCCGCTCCGAACATCTTCCTGATGGAGGTATCGTTACGACTTACACCGATATCACGGAAACCGTGAAGGCGGAGGAGGATCTCTTCTCGGCCAATCAACTTCTTGAAAGCCGTGTGCGTGAAAGAACTGAGGAATTGTTGCGACTGAATCGGGAGTTATCAGATGCCAAGGCGGAAGCCGATGACGCCAATCTCTCTAAGACGAGATTTCTTGCAGCCGCAAGCCATGATATTCTTCAGCCCTTGAATGCGGCGCGCCTCTATTCTTCGGCCTTGCTTGAAAAGGATATTCCTTCAACTGAGGGGCAATTGGTCCAAAATGTTGCGACCTCGCTTGAAGCGGTTGAAGAGATTCTGACAACGCTTCTTGATATTTCACGACTTGATGCCGGTGCGCAAAAACCGGAGCTTTCAGATTTTTCGATTGAAGATCTTTTTTCTCAATTGCGTATCGAACTTGAACCGAGTGCGAAGGAAAAGGGATTAGATCTTCGATTCATTCATACGAGTTTAGCGGTTCGATCCGATAAGAGACTCTTGCGTCGTATGATGCAAAATTTAGTTTCCAATGCGATCAAATACACGCCTCACGGTCGTGTTGTCGTCGGATGTCGTCGACGGGGCTCTGTTATTTCAATAAATATTTTTGATACGGGTATCGGAATTCCCACGAGCCAAAGAAAGGCAATCTTCAAAGAATTCAGGCGGCTTGATGAAGGCACAAAAATCGCGCGCGGGCTTGGTCTTGGTTTATCCATCGTCGAGAGAATTTCACGATTGCTCAAACATCCGTTAACGCTTCATTCGGATGTTGGGCGTGGGTCGCATTTTTCAATCGATGTCCCTCTTTCTGTCAAAATGATCAAAAAGATGAAGGACGCTTCGCCGCGCGGACAGCAGATTTCAATTCCGATTGGGCTTCCTGTTCTTGTTATTGATAATGACGAGATGATTCTGGAGGGTATGAAGCTTTTGATGTCGGGTTGGGGATGTATGATTTACACAGCGAAAAACGGCGCAACAGCGCTTCAGGAATTTGAGCAATCAGCGACGCAATATCCTCTCATCATTGCCGATTATCATTTGGATCATGAGACGGGACTAGATGTGATCCAAGCTCTGCGGGACAAAATTGATCCCGATCTTCCTGCCATTCTGCTCACCGCCGATCGTTCGAAACTTGTTCGTGAAAGAACGCAAGCGGAGAGTATTTTTCTTCTCCATAAGCCGGTAAAACCCGCATCTCTTCGTGCAGTGATCATGCAATCTGTTTTAGCCATGAAGCCGCGAAGCTCCGCTGCTGAATAAATAATCTTTGCTAAGTATAGAAGCGGCTCTCTCTGTTCGCCATAGTTTTCAAATTTTGCGGAATGGCAAACCGCTCGCCGTAGCGCTTATGTAGCTCTTCACATTTTTGATTAAAGTTTGCGACGCCCATACCGTCGATCATCGACAAGGGGCCGCCAGTAAAAGGCGCAAATCCGAAGCCGAGAATCGCACCAATATCGGCTTCACGCGCATCAAGCACGATGTTTTCATCCATGGTGCGGGCGGCTTCAAGCGCTTGTGTCGCAAGCAGGCGGAACTTCGCTTCCTCCACATCGAGACGTACCGTGCCTTGTGCGTTTTTTTGAAGGGCTTTGAGGCCAGCCCACAAGCGCTTGGGCGCACCCGGCGTGTAGTCATAAAAGCCTTTACCATTTTTTCGGCCAAAACGCTGATGGTTCTCAACAAGAGAGGCGATGATCTCGGCTTGTATCGGATTGATCGCGTCCGATCCCAAAGCAGAACGGGTCGCAGTTATGATGCGGTGGATGAGATCGAGCGCCACTTCATCAGAAAGCGCGAGCGGTCCCACCGGCATACCCGCCATCCGGGCTACATTTTCAATAAAGGCCGGGGGATAGCCTTCAGCCAACATCAGATGGCCTTCAAGAAGATAATTGAGTACGCAACGATTGGCGAAAAAGCCGCGGCCATCATTCACGATGATTGGAGTCTTGTTGATCAAGCGCGAATAATCAAAACCAACCGCAAGCGCGCGTTCACTCGTGTCTTTGCCTTTGATCAATTCGACAAGTCGCATTTTATCAACGGGTGAAAAGAAATGTATGCCAAGAAATTCATTTCTGTTTTGCAGCGCATCCGCCAAGCCGGAAATCGGTAGGGTCGAGGTGTTTGAGGCAAGAATCGCGTGAGGATGAAGATGCGCCTCAATGGCTGAAAGCGTTTTTGCTTTAAGCGCCGGATCTTCAAACACAGCTTCAATGACGAGGTCGCATTCCGAGAGTGAAGAATAATGATCCGCCGCGATCAAATTTTTTGCGGTTTCACTTTGAGCAACCTCTTCTGGCGAAGCCTTCATACGTTTTGCGATTGTGGAGAGCGCTTGGTCGCGACCCTTTTTCGCGAGATCAATGGTCTGATCGATCATAATGACTTTTAAGCCAGCCATTGCAGAAATGCTGGCAATTCCAGCTCCCATGAAACCTGTGCCGACAAGACCAATCGTTTTTAATGCAGATTTTGGAATGGCTGCAGGACGTCGTGCGCCTTTGTTAAGCGCTTGCGTTGACACGAAAAGCGAACGCACCATGGATTTTGCTTCTGTGGTCCGCAAGATATTCGCGAAGAGACGGTTTTCGATTTTCAGCCCGAGATCAAAGGGAACTTGCAAACCCTCATAGACCGCCTGCAACAACGCGCGGGCTGCGGGATAATTGTCGTATGTCTCCTTCCTGCAAATGGCGCTTGCCATCGGCCACACCATCATTCCGCCTTTGGAATAAACGGGACCTGAGCGAAGTTTATAATTTTTACGATCCCAAACTTGTGCAGCGGAGCCACAGCTCAAAATGAAAGCTTTCGCTCGTTCAATCAGTTCACTTTTTTTGGCTATGGCATCCACGAGCCGATATTTGAGTGCCGCTTCTGAGTTAATAAGTTCACCCTTTAGCATCATTAAAAGCGCGTCGGCGGTTGGGGCAAGGCGCGGCACGCGTTGTGTCCCACCCGCACCAGGGAAGATACCAATTTTGATTTCGGGAAGTCCCACTTTGCTTTTGGGATCGTCCGACATCACACGATGATGACAAGCAAGCGCCAATTCAAAAGCGCCGCCAACACAGGTGCCATGAAGCGCTATGGCAAAGATTTTGCCGCAAGTTTCGAGCTTGCGATAAATACGACTCATATAGCTTGAAGCCGTGATGAGGGCTTCGGTGTCTGCGCCGGTGATGTCGTTCATACTTTTCGATTGTGACTGATCGATGAGTTTATTGATGAGATCAATATCAGCGCCACCTGAAAAACTATCGGCCTTGCCCGAGGAAATGACACAGCCCTTAATCGCATCTGTTTTGGCAATATAATCCACAACTTGATCAAGCTCATCAAGCGTCTTCTCAATAAAGACATTCATTAATTTTTCGGGCATATCCCAAATGAGATGAGCGATGTGATCGTGATCAGTTTCGAATCGGAATTGGGTCAATGCAAGAGCCATTATGTTCTTCCCTCAAACCCGTTCGATGATTGTGGCTGTGCCCATACCGGCACCAATGCATAGTGTAATCAATGCACGATGTTTTTGGGTGCGCTCGAGCTCGTCAAGTGCCGTTCCTAAGATCATTGCGCCTGTTGCGCCAAGCGGATGACCCATCGCGATAGCGCCCCCATTTGGATTCACTTTTTGGGGATCAAGATCGAAAGCTTGAATATAGCGGAGCACAACAGAGGCGAAAGCTTCGTTCACTTCAAAGAGATCAATATCATTGATTATATAGCCCGATTTTTGCAGAAGTTTCTTTGTGACATCGACAGGGCCAGTCAGCATTAACGCCGGATCAGATCCGATATTGGCAAAGGCTCGAATTCTCGCGCGCGGCTTTAAACCCAAGCGCTTACCGATCTCAGACGAGCCGATCAGCACAGCCGCTGCACCATCAACAATACCCGATGAATTTCCGGCGTGATGGACGTGATTGATAAATTCAACATCGGGATGCGCTTGCAACGCCACCGCGCCAAAGCCGCCTTGCTCGGCAAGCGCTGCGAAGGACGGCTTCAAACCCGCGAGCGTTTCAACTGTTGTCGTAGGCCGCATATGTTCATCATGATCAAGAAGAACAAGGCCATTCACATCAGCCACAGGCGCGATAGATTTGATAAATCTTTGTTCATGCCACGCTGTTGCGGCACGCTTTTGACTCTCGGCCGCATAGCGATCAACGGCTTCCCGTTCAAAGCCATATTTTGTGGCAATCAAATCGGCTGAAATTCCTTGCGGCATGAAATAGGCGGGAATCGCGATCGACGGATCAACCGCCCACGCACCGCCCGAAGCTCCGATGCCAACACGACTCATGGATTCAACACCGCCGGCAATCGCGAGATCTTGTTGACCGGCAATAATCTGGCTCGCGGCAAAATTGACGGCGTCGAGTCCAGAAGCACAAAAGCGATTGATCTGAACACCCGGGACGGTGACACCATACCCCGCCACAAGGGCTGCCGCGCGCGCTATGTCGCCCCCGGCTTCGCCGACAGGGTCAACACAGCCCAACACAACATCATCGATCAAAACGGGATCGAAGGCGTTTCGCTGCTGGAGCGCTTTCAGGACATGGGCCGCGAGCGCGAGCGCGGTGACCTCATGCAGCGCTCCATCCGGCTTGCCACGACCGCGAGGCGTCCTCACATGGTCATAAATGAACGCGTCGCGCATCATCCCTCCCCCTCGATTCACTCTCACGGCCCCTGTCGGAGACCATGCGTTTGAACCTACCCCCGAGGGAGAGGGGCATCAATGGATAAACCGCGATGGGCTTCAGGCCGCCCGCTGCATCGATTTCAAGCGGCTAATCGCTTTGTCGATTTCGGCTTTCTGATGCTCGAGCTGGGTCAATTGCTGCGCAATTTGCGTTTTCGTCAGCTTCAGGGCTTTGGGCTTGCCGCCGCTATCCTTACCCATCAAGTCGAGAATTTCTGTAAGCGTGAAGCCAAGCCGTGTCGCATTGATCACTTCTTGGACGCGCGCGCGAGCTGTTTCATTATAAAGGCGGGTCAGACCTGAACGCTTCGGCTTGATGAGACCCCTGTCCTCATAAAATCTCAAAGTACGCAGGGTAACGCCAAATTCCCGAGACAAATCACCAATCGTGTAGAAATGCTCATCATGCTTTCCCACTTTGGCTTTTTTGGCTCCCGCAGCACGGGCGCTGGAGGAACGCTTTGCTAATGCAGACGCTTTTGGCACTGGACTACTCCTCACAAATACAACTTAGAGACACAACAAAAGCCAACACACGCTAGGGTTCTTCCCATTTTTCCTTTACGTCAACTAAAAATTATCTATGTTCCTAATCGATCTTAAGGGATGGGTGTTCGGCGCATCAGGTCGCTTTATCGGGACTTTCCGCACCATTTTTCTGACCAAAGGTAAGATTATTTGCCTGCCCTTCGGCGGATGATCTCAATTTGAGATAAAATTTACCTAAAATTAACCTCGAAATTCCAATAGTTTAAAAGAATTTCTGGTCTTGGAGGCCCTTCTCGGAGGCATCCAGCGCGCGCATGGCAGCAAGCGAGGTCCCTATGTCAAAGCCCGTGCCGACATCAAAGAATTCAGGGACTGTTTCAGGTTTCGATACGCCACGAATGCATAGCTCTATTGATCGTGAAGCAATATCCGCCGCACCTTTATCGGCACCAACGGCAAGTGAACTCCATAATTTCGAATCAGCAGATCGCGTTCTCGAACGCTTGCGGCGACGCGTCGGTCAACTCTACGGAACAACTGATTATGACCAAACCTTATCGCGCGTCGGTTTGATTCTTATTACACTTGAAGCCTGCATCGCGCGTTTGAATCTTAATCATCAAGCCATTCATCACTCATCGAGTCTGATGGCCATCATCCATGAAATTGATAAATGTTGCGTGATGATTGAACACGAAACAAAAATCAAAAAGGATGAACAAGCATCTCTTGGGTTCCCGCTGATCAAGCTTCTTGAACATGACAACAAGAGGGACAAAAAACCACACGGACAATTGGTAGATCTGCTCGTTATTTTACAGAAGCAAAATGATAAATTAACGGCCGAAGGAAAAGAGCGCTTTGATCAATTGACCGATCAGGTGAATGCCATTCGTGATATTCAACTTTCGGAGAACAGAAAGCTCTTTGCTTCCCTTGGCGCTCTACACGCAACGATCGAAAGATGCGTCGATCGTCTTTCGCGCGTTGAATATGGTCTCATGGAGGCGCGAAGCATCGAGACGAGTTCGGCCATCGCCGATTGGCCGCAAAGTATGCAAAGCGTGACTCTCAGTTGCTCGGAGGGCGAAGAACCACCCGCATTGACCATTGATCCGCGGCGCGCGTTAGCCGCCGCACGAGGGGGTGCCAAAAGTTCGGGTGTCAGCAAAGACCAGAAAAAGATCCAATAGAGAGCGCGGAAAAGACCACTTCAGGTTGCGAACTGGTCGTCTTTTCTGGCATCCATCGTCCTGAATGAATTCAGGAGTGCGCTGTGACAATTAATTGGATGGAATTTACACCGATAGAAAGCTTCTCAGGCGGCTTGTTGATCGGTTTGGCCGCGGCCATTTTTATCCTCTTCCATGGCCGGATTATGGGGGTCAGCGGCATAATTGGCGGCCTTTTGCGATCGTCAAAAGATGACCGGAGCTGGCGGCTCAGTTTTCTGGCCGGGCTGATTCTCGCCCCAATCATCGCAAAATTTACGGGGCTCGCGCCCGCCATCCGAATCGAGCAATCGATGATCTGGCTGGTTCTGGCCGGACTTCTGGTTGGCTTTGGAACAAGTCTCGGCAGTGGATGCACGAGCGGACACGGCGTCTGCGGGATCGCGCGGCTGTCTCCCCGCTCCCTCACAGCAACAATCATCTTTATGGGATTTGCCATGCTCACCGTGTGGCTGATGAATAAATTTCAAGCGGGTGCATGATGATGAAAAGGATCAGTGAATTTCTCGTCGGATTAATCTTCGGCTTCGGCCTCCTCATCAGTGGAATGACGGATCCTGCGAAAGTCATCGGCTTTCTAAATGTCACAGGAGCGTGGGATCCCTCACTCGCTTTCGTAATGGGCGGCGCTGTTCTTCTCTCCTTCTTTGCCTTTCGTATTTCACGCAATTGGACATCAAGTCTTTTGGGCCGCGTCATCATCCCCTCTGATTTCAAATATATTGACATGAAGCTCATTCTCGGAAGCGCGCTCTTTGGTATCGGCTGGGGGCTCTCGGGTTTTTGTCCGGGCCCCGCAATCGCATCTCTTGCGAGTGGTGAACTAAAATCCTTCATCTTTGTCGCCGCGATGATCGTCGGCATGGGCCTTGAAACACTTTCACAACGTGTTCGGCAGGCCGCTTGATATGTTTGACATCATCCTTCCGATTGCCGGCGTTTGGGTGAATGCAGCGGTTATTGCCGGCATCGGACTACTCATCGGCGTGATCTCCGGATTGTTTGGCGTCGGTGGTGGCTTTCTCATGACGCCGCTTCTGATTTTTTTGGGCGTGCCGCCGACGATTGCTGTGGCAACCGGTTCTGCACAATTGGTCGCGTCTGCAAGTTTTGGAACAGCGACCGCCTGGCGCGCTGATCTGATCGATAGAACACTCACTCTTTATCTGCTGATTGGCGCCATGACAGGAACAATCATCGGAATCGGTGTTTTCAATCTTCTCAACAGAGTTGGGCAATTCGATATTGTTGTTGGGTGGTCCTATGTAATTCTGCTCGGCAGCATCGGCGCGTTGATGCTGAAGGAAAGTATAAAATCTTTCCATACTTCATCACAAAGCGATATTGACGAAAAGCCTGTTTCAAATCCTCTACAACAATGGCTATCTCGACTTGGATCGCAGCGCTATTTTCATAAATTTGATGTTGCAATCAGCCTGCCGCCGCTTCTTATCCTTTCCATCTGTATCGGCTTGATTGGTTCGGTTTTGGGTGTGGGCGGTGGCTTTATGTTTGTCCCCGCTTTGATTTATTTTTTTCAATTACCGACACGCGCCGCCGTAGCAGCGTCACAAGTTCAAATCTTTTTTACCATGATCATCGCCACGATTCTTCATGCGATCTATAATCATGCGATTGATCTTGTTCTCGCCGTTCCCCTCATTATCGGCGGCGTCTTTGGCGCTCATATCGGCACAATCATCGGGCTGTATGTTAAAGGTGCCCGTTTTCGACTGGCTCTGGCCTTGTTGATCATGGGCGTGGCTTTGAGATTTTTATATTCGCTGGTCAGTGCTTTCCTTTTTCAAAAGCAAGATTTGGTTGCGAATAAAATATCTTTATCAGCACTTCCGCCGTGGGAAGGGTGGATCGCGCTGGTCGCCCAACATAATACGTTTCTCTATGGACTTGCGACCGCGCTCCTTGCGATTCTGGCGGGCTTTGGAGCATCATTTCTTTTTGGTCGAAAGACATCGAACCCTTAATCACGGATTAGACTTCTCATTCCCAAATGATAAAGGCGGTCTCGACCTAAAACGACAACGCGTCGATCTTCGCGCGACATAAAGCGCTCATATGCGGAATCGAGACAGTTCAAGCCACCACTCAAAGCACCCATCGCGGGGAGAACACATTGCTTTTTTGTTAGATAAAAACATCGACGTCTGATCATACGTCCCATTTGTTTTACTTTTGCGACCGGATGCAAATGTCCACAGATCTGAGAAAGAGTCTCATCTTCAGTGGGCTCATGGCGAAACATAACACCGTCAATCTCTATTTCAGAATAAAATGTTAGACCATCGATGTGCGCGACCGCGTCATCATGATTTCCGATGATCAAGTCAGTTTGACACATCATGGTGATTTCTCGAAAGGCTTTGCGATCTTCCGCCTGCATTCGTGAGGGACCACGGGAATCGTGCCACGTATCGCCAAGACAAATTAGGCGATCCGCTTGATATTTTTTTATAATATTTTGCAGTCGATGGAGAGTATCACGCGAATCGAAGGGCGGAAAAGCTGAACCTCTCTTTTCGTGAAGTGTTGTTGCTTTCTCAAAATGAAGATCGGCAACGGCCACTATTTTATGAGCGGGTCAATAGAGCGCACCACTCTGATCCATCTGCACAGCAAGCTGTCCAATTTGAAACAGCACGTCTTGGTTATTCTTCAAATGAGTCAAGACAAATCCTCGGCAAGGTAATCTGCTTCAGATTCGGCCAAAAGAGCTTCGACGCCTTCACCATAGACGGCTTCACGGCCGATTTCTAAAATCATAGCAATCGACAGAGGTGATAGTTTTTCCAGATTTTTAAAAATGATCTTTCCCGATAATCTTTTGAGTGTTTCATTTAAACGTGAAAGATCAAGCATTTCATAGGCTGCATCCGCGCGCGCCGCCTCAAGGAGAATATGATCCGGTTGGTAGCGGCGTAGTACGTCATAAATCAAGTCAGATGAAATTGTGAGACTGCGCGTTTTCCTCCTTTCGCCTGGCAATTGCTTTTCGATCAGGCCTGAAATAATCGCACAATTGCGAAATGCACGCCGCATGATAGAGCTCTCCTCAAGCCAGGCTTCGAGATCATCACCAAGCATATCTTCGGCCAAGAGCTCGTTCAATAAACGCGGCTCTTGCTCAATGGCCGCTCCCATATCTTCGACAGCCCAAATGGCAAGACCATAATCGTTACAGACGAAGCCGAGGGGTTTCAGATTTAACCGTTCAAGACGCTTTGTAAGCAACACCCCCAAGGTCTGATGCCCAAGACGTCCCTCGAAAGGATAAAGGACCATATAGAATTTTCCGCGTTCGGGAAAACATTCGACGAGAAATTGATCTTTCTTCGGGAGGATGGATTTGTTCTTTTGCCATGAAAGCCATTCGGAAACTTCCCCAGGCAAGAGCGTCCAGGATTTTGGTTGCGCAATGATTTCGCGGACCCGCTTTGCAAGATAGGTGGATAATGGGAAACGTCCGCCAGAGTAGACAGGAATTTTTGGTGTTGATGATTGCGATGCGCGGGAAACAATCACCTCATTCTTTTGCAAAGATTCAAATTTGACGACCTCACCGCCAAAAAGAAATGTATCGCCGGGTACCAGATTTTCAGCAAAATAGTCTTCGATTTGACCGAGTTTCCGACCGCTTGCACGGATTTGACCGGTGCCGCTTCGATAACCGAATTTTACGGTGATCATCGTGCTTTCGATAATCGTACCAATATTCATGCGATACCGGAGAGCGGCTTGTGCATGACTTATGCGCCAAATATCGTCAGGCCCTTTTTTCAGACGCGCAAAATTTTCATAGGCCCGGAGAGCATATCCCCCTGTTGCAACAAAATCGAGAACCCGATCAAAAGTGATCCGATTAAGATAACGATAGGGGTAAGCGCTGACAACTTCCCGATAAAGCGCATCTGCATGAAACCCACCAGCACATGCCATACCCAAAATGTGTTGCGCCAAAACATCGAGAGACAAAGTTCTGAGCGCCGCTGTATCTTGTTCTTTGTCAGAAACGGCACCAATAGCCGCCTGACATTCAAGTGATTCAAATCGATTTGCAGGAACAAGAAGGGCGACAGAAGGTTCATCAAAACGATGATTTGAGCGGCCGATACGCTGCATCAATCGGCTTGATCCTTTTGGTGCCCCCACATTGATCACGAGATCAACATCGCCCCAGTCAATGCCGAGATCGAGCGTGGCTGTGCAGACAATCGCTCTCAGTTTTCCATTGGCCATCGCGGCTTCAATCTTTCGTCTTTGCTCCTTATCAAGCGAACCGTGATGAAGCGCGATGGGCAGGCCTTGATCATTTATTTTCCAAAGCGCTTGAAACACGAATTCTGCTTGCATGCGGGTGTTCACGAAGACGAGCGACATTTTATGCGCGCTGATCGCTTCATAGATTTCAACCATTGAGGAAAGCGCGGTATGGCCAGCAAGCGGCAAGCGTGTTTGGGAGGTCAATATACGAATCTCGGGTTTAACCCGCTCTTCAACTTCGATTAACTTTGACGATGAATTCGGATGAGCGTGAGGAACGAGATAGGATTGTAACTCATCTTTGTTTCTTACCGTTGCCGAAAGGCCAATGCTAATAAACTTCGGTGCATGGGCGCGTAATCGCGTGAGTGCCAAGGAAAGCAGCTCGCCTCGCTTCGTGGGGGCAATTGCATGCAACTCGTCGATAATGATGAATTTGAGATCGCCAAATAATTTATCGGCATCGCGGTGAGCGAGAAGAAGCGACACTTGTTCTGGTGTTGTGAGTAGAATATCGGGTGGCCTCTGCACTTGTCGAACGCGTTTCGATTGAGGCGTGTCGCCCGTTCTTGTTTCGACGCGAATATCGAGGCCGATGTCTTTAATAGGAAATTTGAGGTTGCGCTCAATATCGACCGCAAGCGCCTTTAACGGCGAAATGTAGAGTGTATGAAGCGATTGAGGAAAGAGTCCTCTCCGCTCGCTTGCTAAATCAACAAGGCTCGGCAGGAAGCCGGCCAAAGTTTTACCGGCCCCTGTCGGTGCGATTAGAAGCGTAGGCTCACCCTGCTGCGCGTTGTGCAATAGTTCAAGTTGATGCAGATGGGGCGCCCAGCCGCGTCTTTGGAACCACTCGGAAAAGAGTTCCGGCAATTTATAAAAATTTTGCGCGCGCGACATAGATAAAAGCAAAGCGCGTGAATTCGGAATCGTCAAGCATATGAAAAAGGGCGCCCGCTGGACGCCCTCTTCCACTCATTTTTGCAACAATTAAGCGCAGAAGATTACCGCATCGTCGGGATCACGAATTCCGCGCCATCCTTGATGCCCGATGGCCAACGCGACGTGACGGTCTTTGTCTTCGTGTAAAAGCGGAACGCATCGGGGCCATGTTGATTCAAATCGCCAAAGCCTGAACGCTTCCAACCGCCGAATGTGTAATAAGCAAGCGGCACCGGAATCGGCACATTCACGCCCACCATCCCAACCTGCACTTTAGAAGCGAAGTCACGCGCAGCATCGCCGTCACGTGTGTAGATCGCAACGCCATTGCCATATTCGTGTTCATTGGCGAGCGCGAGACCTTCATTATAATCTTTTGCACGCACGACCGAGAGAACCGGTCCGAAAATCTCTTCCTTATAGATGCGCATATCTTTTGTAACATTGTCGAAAAGACAGCCACCCATATAGAAACCTTTTTCATAACCTTGCAGTTTGAAATTGCGTCCATCGACTTTAAGCGTCGCGCCTTCTTTCACGCCAAGATCAACATAGGATTTCACTTTGTCGAGATGCGCCTGTGTGACAAGCGGGCCAAAGTCGGCAGCGGGATCAAGTGATGTACCAACCTTTAAGCTCTCAACGCGTGGAATTAGTTTCTCAATGAGTTTGTCTCCGGTGGCTTTGCCAACAGGAACAGCAACCGAAATCGCCATACAGCGTTCACCGGCCGAGCCATAACCCGCGCCCATCAACGCATCGACCGCCTGGTCCATATCGGCATCTGGCATGATGATCATGTGATTCTTGGCGCCACCAAAACATTGCACACGCTTTCCAGCAGCTGTTCCGCGTGTGTAAACATATTCGGCGATGGGCGTTGAGCCAACAAAGCCCACCGCTTTGATATCCGGATCGTCAAGGATCGCATCAACCGCTTCTTTATCGCCTTGCACGACATTCAAGATGCCTGCAGGCAACCCGGCTTCGATAAAGAGTTCCGCCAAGCGAAGAGGAACGCCGACATCACGCTCGGAAGGCTTCAGAATAAATGCGTTACCACATGCGATGGCCGGAGCGCATTTCCAAAGAGGAATCATCGCCGGAAAATTGAAAGGTGTAATGCCCGCAACAACACCGAGCGGCTGACGCAAAGAATACATGTCAATGCCCGGGCCAGCGCCATCTGTGAATTCACCTTTAAGCATATGCGGTGCGCCAATGCAGAATTCAACAACTTCTAACCCGCGTTGAATATCGCCTTTCGCATCGGCGATTGTCTTGCCATGTTCTTTGGCGAGCAACTCCGCAAGCGAGTCATATTCGGCGTGAACAAGTTCAAGAAATTTCATCAACACGCGTGCGCGGCGCTGCGGATTGGTGGCGGCCCAAGCCGGTTGTGCGGCTTTAGCATTCTCTACTGCGGCGCGGACTTCGGCTTTTGATGCGAGCGGAACTTTTGACGCAACCTCGCCGGTCATCGGCCAAAACGCATCGGCGAAGCGGCCCGACGTGCCCTTCACATGTTTTCCGCCGATATAATGGGTGAGCTCTTGAACCATCACATAATCTCCCGAAGTTACGCTTTGACTGAATTTAAAAAATTCCATACGCCGCCTCACCGCTCGAAAGCAAGCGCTAACGGGCCGGTGTTGAGGTCCACCCAATATGGGCATGGTCCTTTGACATCGTGAACTTCCACGATTTCTTAGGGCCCGCCATGACATTCAAATAATAGAGATCGAATCCGTGCGGCGCTGCGACGGGATGGAACCCTTTTGGCACTAAAACGACATCGCCATCACGGATCGCCATGCTTTCATCAAGCGTCCCATCATCGGTATAGACGCGCTGAAAACCAAATCCGCTCGGCGGATTAAGGCGATGATAATAGGTCTCTTCAAGATAGGTTTCATGCGGGTAATTATCAGTATCATGCTTATGAGGCGGATAAGATGACCAGTGACCACCCGGCGTGATCACTTCGACAACCAGAAGCGCTTCCGCATGAGGCGATGTATCAGGAAGGATATTGCGCACATATCGGATATTTGTACCCTGACCCCGTGTTTCTTGCGCAATGTCTGCGGGCGCAATCACACGCGGTTCAAACGCTTGTTTGGCCGGCGCTTTACAAATCGCGATCTCCATCGATGTGATCGCTTTCACTTTGTAGTTTGATTGGCATGGTGCATAGACGGACCAGGGCAAACCTTCAAAAACATTTGTGCGCTCACCCATAATACCAAATGATTTTTGATTGACCGAAATCTCGGCCTTACCCGAAAGTATCACGAGGCAAAGCTCATTGGAGCCAGCGCTCTCAATAAGTTCTTGTCCTGCGGCGAGATGAAAAACTTCAAAGGCGACATAATGCCAATGCGCTGACTCTGGTGTCACCGAAATTACGCGCCCGCGAGAATCGGGCTTTGATGAATGAATGAGAAGGTCGGACATAGTCGGCTTCCTTATCCCTGAACCATTTTACGGAATCTCAAATCTTTTCCCACGCCGTGACCAGACGTGAAAATGATTGCGCCATCGCATCGATGACCTGAGCGTTAGTCATCTTGTTTGCAAACCATTGCTTGGCCGGTTCAGCGAAAATGGTTCGTCCGATTGCGAAGCCCTTCACCAAATGATGCGCCTTCGCAAGCGTAAATGCATTGATCAATTGCGCTTCCGGCGCTTCAAGACCGAGCACCATGATCCCCCGACATAAGGGATCATTTATCTCGATCGCCTTCTCAATATTTGTCCACGCTTCAACGCTTTGTTGAGCTTCGAGCTTCCACCAATCGGGTTTTATTTTTAATTGATAGAGATGATCGATTACCGATGCGGTCGTATCTTCTCTTAATGCGCCATGTTTACCGCAAATAATCTCGATCAAGAGTTCACGTCCGAGTTTACGGGCAGCATCATGCAATCGTAATAATTCTCGATCTTGTTTTTCCCTCAGTTCAGCGGGATCATCAGGATGATAAAAGCACAAACACTTGATGATGTGATTGACCGGCCATTCGATAAGTTTTGCTGCAAGAGAACCGCCGCCTTCAAAATCAAGTGGTCGAGAACTCGGTGCTTCAACCGGTCGTCCGATCCAGAGATTATGCCCCGTCGCTTTAAACAGCGCATCACGTCCGTAAGTGCCATCGAGCAACATGCCGAAACCCATTTGTCCTTTCGAAACTGAGAGGGCGGCATCCAAAGCAAGAGATTTGAATTTTTTAATTTGATCGCGTGGCGCGCCACAATCATCGGCAATTTTTTCAAGTTGCGCGCGATGATCGATGGCGAGTGCAAAAATGCGATCAGCCTTTGTAAACGAAGTGACAGCATCACGAGTCGTCGCCCAATGAAGATGCGTGAGTGCCGCATCGTTGCGCACAGCGCGCGTTTCAGCGCCATTTTTGATGAAATGCTGCATCTCAGTGAATGTCGCATATTCAGCGGAGCATAAAAGGCGCGACACAGCAAAAGCACCGCCCGCATTGGCATAAGAACAGCATGTTTCAATCGGTTCATCGCGAAGCCATCCGCGCAAAAAACCCGACATGAATGCGTCGCCAGCGCCGAGCACATTATAAACTTCAACAGGAAAACCCGGACCTTTGAGGCCTTTTTCAATATCGTCGGGAATGGCTTCGGGAAATACAACACAGCCCATAGGGCCCCGCTTCATAACGATGAGGGCAGATGATTTTTTACGAATGGCTTTTAGCGCCGCGAGCGGTGTATCTTTACCACCAGCAATCATCACTTCTTCTTCGGTGCCAACGATCAAATCACACTCACCAAGAATCGGGGTGAGATGAGCCGTCACATCGCCTGATTTGATATAGCGTTCTTCCCCGGCATCATGCCCGGCGAGCCCCCAGAGATTAGGGCGATAATCTATATCGAAGGCGATTTTCGCGCCATGTTTTTTGGCAAGTTTCATCGCCTTTTTTTGAGCTGCCGCATTGTGCGCACTTGCAAAATGCGTTCCTGTCACAACGATGGATTTTGCCGAAGCGATATAGTCTTCGTTGATATCGCTCTCGTCAAGCGCCGCATCCGCGCAGTCAGAACGATAGAAGATCAAGGGAAAAGATTTGTCATCGCGAATGCCAAGAAGCACCAATGCCGTCAGACGGGTTTTATCAGTATGGACGCCGGAGACATCGACACCTTCGCGTTCTAATTGCTCGCGAATGAAGCGACCCATATGCTCATCACCAACACGGGTAATCAATCCGCTCTTCAACCCAAGGCGCGCTGTCCCGATGGCAATATTGGTTGGGCTTCCGCCAACCGCCTTTGAAAAGCTTGCCATATCTTCCAGCCGTCCGCCAACCTGCTGACCATAGAGGTCAACCGATGACCGACCGATGGCGATGAGATCGAGTGTTTTGGAAGCTACCATGATACAATTACCTATTTAGAAAATGATTGTTTAGCCGCTGTTTCGGAGTCCGGCAGCGATGCCATTGATTGTGAGCTGAATTCCCTCAAGCACATGATTTTTACCGGCTTCTTTGCGCTGTTGCTTTAAGAGTTCGACTTGAAGATGATTGAGCGGATCAAGATAGGGGAAGCGATTTCGAATTGATCGCGCAAGCAAAGGATTATCGGCAAGCAATGTCTTTTTATTTGTGATCGCCAAAAGATGGCGGATGGTCTCACGCCATTCTGTTTCTATACGGCCAAAAATGTCTTCGCGAAGTTTTGGATCGGGGACAAGTTCTGCATAGCGTGATGCAATCGCAATAGAGCTCTTTGAGAGAACCATGTCCATATTTGAAAGGAGCGTTTTAAAGAAGGGCCAAGTTTGCGCCATCGCCTGAAGTGTCTTCAAGCCGAGCGCGCCGTGAGTTTCAAGATAGGCATTAATTGCGCTGCCAAAGCCATACCAACCCGGCAACATGAGACGGGATTGTGCCCAACTGAAGACCCAAGGAATGGCTCGCAAGTCTTCAATGCGCCGCGACTTAGTCCGCGAGGCTGGGCGCGAGCCGATATTCAGTGTCGCGATTTCATTGATGACCGTGGCGTTCCAGAAATAATCAAGAAACCCGTCGGTCTCGTAAACGAGTCCACGATAAGCGCGGAAAGCATGTTCGGAAATTTCATCCATGGCCGCAAGATATTCCGGCTTTGGTCGAGGTTGATCGGAATGTACAAGCGAGGCTTCAAGTGTTGCTGCGGCTAGAATTTCGAGATTTCTTCGCCCGACTTCGGGATTTGAATATTTCGAGGCGATGATCTCACCCTGCTCCGTGATGCGGATTGATCCATCAACCGCGCCTTGGGGTTGAGCGAGAATCGCGTCATAACTTGGACCGCCCCCACGACCCACAGACCCACCCCGTCCATGGAAGAGACGCAGAGCAATCTTATGTTTTTGAAAAATTTCAATAAGCCGTAATTCGGCTTTGTAGAGCTCCCAACCCGAGGTCACAAAGCCGCCGTCCTTGTTTGAATCAGAATAGCCCAACATCACTTCTTGAAGATTGTCCCGGCTTTCAAGAAGCTTACGATAGACCGGAAGAGAGAAAGCACGATCCATCACATCGGCGCAGCGTTGCAAATCGTCAATCGTTTCGAAAAGAGGATTGATATTGATCTTTGAACTGCCTTTATGATCAATGAGCCCCACTTCTTTATTGAGCAACGCCAATTCTAGAAGATCTGAAACGGACTCTCCTTTTGAAATGATCATGTTTTCAATCGCTTGCGGTCCGAATATGCGAATGAAATCGGCCGCCACGCGAAAGATTTTGAGTTCTTTTTCCGCCTCATCGGAATAGCGAAGATGGGGGGAAATCAAGGGCCGTGCTGTGGTCAATTCGGCCGAGAGGATTTTTATTTTTTCGTCTTCGCTTAAATTTTCATAATTTGTGCCGGGATAGACTGCTTCAAGAAGCTCGCCGATGACGCGACCGTGTACTTGTGAGTTTTGCCTTAAATCGACAGTGGCAAGGTGGAAGCCAAAACAATCAACTGCGCGTCGTAATTTCCGCAAACGTCCATCGGCAAGGATGTCGATACCACTATGCCGTAATGAATGATCCAAAAGATTTAAATCATCAAGAAACGCATGAGCAGTTTTATAGAAAACATCATTTGATTTCGAAAAATCATAAAGAGACTTTTGCGTCTCTTTGAGGATCTCTTTGATGCGTGAAAGTGCCAAACGGTAGGGTTCGCGCTCGCGGTGGATGGATCGATCTTTCGCTTCTGAAGCCAGTTTCTGAACGGATTCGGATACAGATATAAAGCCGTCATGAAGCGGTATTTCAAACGACAAAGCATCAATTTCACTATAATAATAATCAAAGATCAAAGCTGATTGTTCATTAAATGTGTCCTGAAGCACCTCAGCATCAACAAATGGATTGCCGTCGCGATCACCCCCAATCCAGCTGCCAATTTTCAGAAAAGTTTTAATCGGCTTCTGAGATGATTTTTTATCGTAATCATGAATATGGCTTTCAAACATGGAATGAAGATCAGGCACTTCATTCAGAAACGTATAGTCATAATACGAAAGACCGTTTCGCACCTCATCGAGCACAGTCAATTTCGTATAACGAAGCAGACTTGCTTGCCACAGAGTGACAATATTGCGGCGTATCTCTTCTTCGATACGCGCGCGTTCGGCAGGCGTCGCAATAATCCGGTCACGGCGATCAAGCAGCGCGGCAATTTCAATTTCGCGCATCATCGTGCTTTTACGACGCACTTCGGTCGGATGTGCCGTCAAGACGGGACTTACAAGCGCTTTATCGAAGAATTCGAAAAGCTCTTTTTTGGCAACGTCAAATTTCTTGGCCATTGCGAGAACATTTAGAATTGTCCCTTTACGCGGTGGTGACCCGGCGATTTCATGCGCACGATTTCTTCTGATGTGATGCTGATCTTCGGCAAGATTGAGAAGATGGGAGAAATGACTGAAGGCGCGAATGATTTTTGAGGATTGATCCGGCGACAGATTATTGAGAATGGACTCAAGATCGGCGCGCACTGTCAAGTCATTACTTTTGTGAAACTGAATTGATGTGCGACGAATAATTTCGACGATCGAAAAAATCTGATCGCCATCACAATCATGGATGGTTTCGCCGAGTAATCTTCCTAAAAGCCGGATGTCTTCGCGTAAGGGAAAATCCTTGGCGGAATCTTCATCAGGAAGCGGCGTAGATGCGCGGTCTTGTCTCATCGTATAGAGCTCATTGTGAAGAGTGAACGTCCATCACGCATACTCTGTTCATGATCTTACAGGCTTTTCCAAGCCTCGTTTTTTAGCAACTGCAACGGAAAGCGTCATGATGAGCGCAAAAGTTGCAGAAAGCGAGCGAAAGGATGCATAATCAGCTTCTGCAAGTTCAAGCCATATATTTGCAACCGGCACGAGCGGCGACATCACATGATCGGTAATGGCAACAATCGGGGTGCCGCTCAGGCGTGCAGCATCGATCAGAGTCAATGTTTCTGAGGCATAAGGGGCAAAGCTGATCGCGAGAACGAGATCCTTTGGGGACGCGGTGGCCAGCTGCGTTCGTCCCAAGCCACCCACTTGATCAACAAGAACCGCTTTGATGCCCAAAGCACCGAAGGCATAAGCAGCATAGGTTGCTGCAGGAAAAGTACGGCCGCTCGCAACCAGATAGATTGTGTCCGTATCGGCGAGGCTTTGAACCGCCGCGTCAATTTTTTCTGGATCGAGCGTTTGACGAGCTTGTTCGAAGGAAGCGATCGTGGCGTTCGCAAAATCATCGAAAATTCGCGCCGTGCCTTTTTGAGCGAGTGTCTTCAAGCGCGCACGATGATCTGCCGAGCTTTCACGTAATCGGTTTCGGAACAGTAATTGAAGATCAGAGAATCCGCGAAATCCGAGAACTTGAGCAAAGCGCACAAGGGTTGACGGCTGGACATCCATTTTTTCGGCAAGCTGAGCGACGGTCGAAAGGGCAATCTCGTCAGGATTTTTCAAAAGCGCCGTTGCGACCTGCTTCAATCGACGGGGCAAGGCATCACCTTCATGCGCGAGGCGATCTTTCAGCTCGGCAAAATCATGCGGTGGGTGCGCCGTCGCCATAAGAAAAGTCCTAGCATTCATAAAAATGGAATATTTGTTCTTTTTAGAATATTTGTTCTATTTTGACAAGAGGCCGATCTGAAATCCAGTGAGCCATGCCAAAGACGCGGGGCTAAACCCCCTGTCTAATATGCGCTTTATCTGATAGAGTGAGCGCAATCAGAGAAAACCATACCCCCGATGGACAACACCGCTCGGCTTTCCGATCATGATAGCCATTCCGACTGCGCGCTTCGGTCTCGGGGCGATCATTGTCGCTTTTGCGGCGTGCGCCATCTGAGCATTTGTCAGGCATTGGACGCCGACGAACTGACCCAACTTGAAAAAATTGCCTCTGACTCTGTCTTTGATGAGCGCGCCGTGCTGTTTCATGAGGAGGACGAAGCCTCTTCGGTCTTTAATCTTACGGCTGGCGTTGCCCGTTTAATTCGCTCTCTCCCCGATGGACGGCGTCAGGTTACAGGCTTTGCCCTGCCCGGCGATTTTCTCGGGCTTTCTTTGGAAAAAACATGGCGCTTTAGCGCTGAGGCCGTAACTCCAGTAGTGGCTTGCCGCTTTAGGCGATCCGTTTTTGAGGCTTTTGCTGATAAAAATCCGCAACTCATAAAAAAAATGCACGAATTTGCGTCTCATGAGCTCAATATGGCGCAAGATCATATGGTGCTTCTCGGTCGGCTCACTGCGGAAGAAAAGCTCGCCAGTTTTCTTGTCGAGATGAAAAAGAGATGGTCGCGCGTGGCGGGGCATGAGCCGGGCCTGATCCGCCTCCCTATGGGACGCCAAGACATTGCCGATTATCTTGGTCTCACCATTGAGACGGTGAGCCGCGTGATCAATCAGATGCAGCGCGATCGTAAACTTGTGATCGTGCCGGATGGCATCCGCTTCGTTGATCACAATTACTTTGACGAATTGGCGCTCTGAGAGCGCAAAAAGACCGACCTTCGACCTTCGTCTGATAATCTCATTGGCTCCTTTTGATCTGCGTCAATGTCAGCTGCCGCAGAGCTCGCGATTGTGAGCTGGGGTCGATCGGTAAAAATTTCCGACAAGTGAGAATCCGGCCCCCAGACAGGTGGGACATCATGGATATCGCTTCTCATAAAAAAATGAGGCTTGGCGAAATGGCGCTTGCGCTTGCTTCGGCTGCCTTCGCGCTTGGCGCCCTCATCGTAGCGGCAAAGGCCTACACACCCGAATATGCGTTTCACGCTTATGTTTTCGCGGCTTCCGGCGTGGCTGCCGTTTTTGCCATCATCAATCGTTATTATGGGCGGGAATCCGAAACGCCTGAGGTGATCGATGGCAAACCAAATTATAATTTTGGGCCCGTAAAATTCGCGACGCTCGCGGCTGTATTTTGGGGTGTTGCGGGATTCACCGTCGGTCTCATCATTGCACTGCAATTGGCCTATCCAATTCTCAATTTCGATTTACCGTGGACGAGCTTTGGCCGCCTTCGCCCGCTGCATACATCAGCGGTGATTTTTGCTTTTGGTGGCAATGTGCTTCTGGCAACTTCACTTTATGTCGTGCAACGCACCTGTCAGGCGCGTTTGGCGGGCGACCTGTCGCCCTGGTTTGTTGTGCTTGGTTATAATCTTTTCATCGTCATTGCGGGAACAGGTTATCTTCTCGGTGTCACGCAAAGCAAAGAATATGCGGAACCAGAATGGTACGCCGATTTGTGGCTCACAATTGTTTGGGTCGTCTATCTTCTCGTTTTCTTAGCAACACTCTGGAAGCGTAAAGAACCACATATCTATGTCGCAAACTGGTTCTACCTTGCCTTTATCGTCACGATTGCGGTTCTGCATCTCGGCAATAATGCAACCATTCCGGTTTCGATCTTCTCGCCGAAATCTTATATCGTCTGGTCGGGTGTACAGGATGCGATGATTCAATGGTGGTATGGCCATAACGCCGTGGGCTTCTTCCTCACCGCAGGCTTTCTCGCCATCATGTATTATTTCATTCCCAAACGTGCGGATAAACCTGTCTATTCGTATCGCCTGTCGATCATCCATTTTTGGGCTCTGATCTTCATGTATATCTGGGCGGGTCCGCATCATCTTCATTACACAGCATTGCCCGATTGGGCGCAGACGCTCGGCATGACGTTTTCGATCATGCTCTGGATGCCGTCATGGGGTGGCATGATCAATGGTCTGATGACGCTCTCAGGCGCATGGGACAAACTACGCACCGATCCAGTTCTGCGCATGATGGTTGTGTCTGTGGCCTTCTATGGCATGTCGACCTTTGAAGGCCCGATGATGTCGATTAAGGCTGTGAACTCCCTCTCGCATTACACAGACTGGACCATCGGCCATGTGCATTCAGGCGCACTTGGTTGGGTGGGCTATGTTTCATTCGGCGCGATCTATTGCCTCGTGCCATGGCTTTGGAAAAAGAAAGAGCTTTATTCACTTAAACTCGTGAATTGGCATTTCTGGCTCTCAACCATCGGCATCGTGTTTTACATCACATCGATGTGGGTCGCGGGTATCATGCAAGGCCTGATGTGGCGCGCTTATACTGCGCTTGGCTTCCTTGAATATTCCTTCATTGAAACCACTGAAGCGTTACACCCGATGTATGTCATCCGGGCTCTTGGCGGCGCACTCTTCGTGCTCGGCGCGCTCGTTATGGTCTACAACATCTATATGACAATTCGCTCGCCGAAGACCGCCTTGATTGGCAGTCAAGCATCTTTAGTCCCTGGCGAGTGAGGAGATAAAACAATGGCAAATCCTACAACTCACAAGCCAAGCATCTGGCAACGGCATGCAGTGTTTGAAAAAAATTCGATCATGCTTGTCATCGGCATTCTTGTGGCGATTTCGATCGGCGGTCTCGTTGAAGTTCTGCCGCTCTTTTATCTAAAGAGCACCATCGAGAAAGTCGAAGGCGTTCGTCCCTACTCGCCGCTCGAACTTGCGGGCCGCAACATTTATGTGCGTGAAGGCTGCTATAATTGCCATTCACAGATGGTGCGACCATTGCGTGATGAAGTGGAGCGTTATGGACATTATTCTCTCGCGGCCGAGAGCATGTACGACCATCCTTTTCAATGGGGCTCAAAGCGCACGGGGCCTGATCTCGCGCGTGTTGGTGGCAAATATTCGGATGATTGGCATCGCGATCATTTGAGAAATCCACGTTCGGTAGTGCCGGCTTCGATTATGCCCGGCTATCCTTGGCTTGAACAAACACCATTAAACATTTCCCATATTGGTGAAGACATGGCCGTACTTTCCATTGAAGGCGTGCCGTACACGCAAGAGATGATTGCGTCAGCGTCATCGGACGCCAAGACGCAAGGATCAGCAGAAGATGCGTCAACACCTGCTCTTCTGAAACACTATCCGAAAGCGATCATTCGCGATCTGGGTGGCAATAATGGTCGCCTTACCGAGGCGGATGCTCTGGTAGTCTATCTCCAACTTTTAGGCACGCAAGTCGATTTCAAACTTTATGACGACAAAGCGAATATTCGGTGAGGAGAAGGAACCATGGACATCACATCTGAATCTCTTTCTGCTTTCGCCGCGTCTTGGGGCTCGATCTATTTCGCTCTGATGTTCTTGATCGCTGTTGCTTATGCGCTGTGGCCTTCAAAAAAGAACCTCTTTGATCGCGCCTCCCGCATGCCCCTTTCCGAGGACTGAACCCATGACCACGAAAAATGATAAAGGCCTCGACGCCCAAAAGCACGCTATCGGGACAACGGGGCACGAATGGGATGGTCTTGAGGAGTTGAACAATCCTCTGCCGCGCTGGTGGCTCTGGACTTTTTACGCAACCATTATTTGGGCGCTTGCCTATTGGGTTGTTTATCCAGCAATTCCGCTTGCGACATCTTTCACAAAGGGTGTGTTTGGTTGGACCTCACGTGAACAAATTGTCAAAGACCTTGATGGATTGAAAGATCTCCGTGGCCCGATGACCGTCAAAATCGAAGCGGCATCATTGCAAGATATTGAAAAGACTCCGGAGCTTCTCTCCTTCGCGCGCGCTCAAGGCGGAGCTGCCTTTGCCGTCAATTGCTCACCTTGTCATGGTGCAGGCGCCCAGGGCTTCAAAGGCTATCCAAATTTGAATGATGATGATTGGCTCTGGGGTGGTTCGCTTGATGCCATCCATCAAACTCTTCAACACGGCATTCGTTGGGATGCGGACAAAGATACACGCTCAAGCATGATGCCTGCTTTTGGCAAAGACGGCATTTTGAAACCAGAGGAAATCAGCGCCACAGCGGATTATGTTCGGTCTCTTTCAGGACTGCCTACCGATAAGGGGGGTGATCTCGCTAAAGGGAGTGAACTCTTTGCTGCGAATTGCTCAGCCTGCCATGGTGAGAAGGGCGAAGGCAATCAAGATTTGGGCGCGCCGAAACTCAATGACAAAGTCTGGCTCTATGGTTCAGACAAAGCCGTCATCACCGAGCGTATATACCTTGGCGGTGGTGGCGTAATGCCGGCTTGGTCAACACGTCTCGACGCTCCTACAATCAAATCGCTTGCCGTCTATGTCCATTCGCTGGGTGGCGGCCAATAAAGGCTTTCGATAACGTCTCATCCCGATACATAAGTCGGGATGAGTTTTTTAACTTAGAGATCCATATCATACGATTGGGAGGTCGATGATACCGGATCAGGATGATACCGATCATGACACAGATTGCTGCTCCCCGAATCGATTCTTATGATCCGCATCTCGATGAACCGGAACCGCCCCTTTATGCAGCGCGGCGACAAATTTATCCGCAATCTGTTTCCGGCATCTACCGCCGTGCGAAATGGATCATTCTTTTCGTCACACTCGGCATATATTATCTGCTTCCTTTTGTGAGATGGGATCGTGGTGCAGGCGCACCGAATCAAGCCGTACTCATTGATCTTCCGCATCGCCGCGCCTATTTCTTCGTCATCGAAATCTGGCCGCAAGAAGTTTACTACCTCACCGGTCTTTTGATCATCGCAGCGATGACATTGTTCTTGATGAACGCGATGGCGGGCCGCGTCTGGTGCGGATATCTCTGCCCTCAAACCGTGTGGACCGATCTCTTCATGCAAGTGGAGCGCTGGGTCGAAGGTGACCGCCGTGAGCGCATGCAGCGTGACGCTGCTCCGATGGATCTCGAAAAATTCTCGCTGAAATTATTGAAACATTCACTCTGGTTACTCATTGCTTGGTGGACGGGCGGTGCATGGGTTCTTTACTTTGCCGATGCGCCAACTTTAGTACGCGATCTTCTTACATTTCAGGCTGACATTGTTGCTTATGCCTCTATCGCCACGCTGACCTTCACGACCTATACATTCGCAGGACTGATGCGTGAACAAGTTTGTCTTTTTATGTGTCCGTGGCCGCGTATTCAGGCGGCAATGACGGATGAATATGCATTAAATGTTACCTATCGCGTCGACCGCGGTGAGCCACGCATGTCCTACAAGAAAGCCACACAAGCACGCGCGATCGGGCAGATTGCGGGTGATTGCGTTGATTGTCAGCAATGTGTTGCGGTGTGCCCGACCGGTGTCGATATCCGCCATGGCGCCGATATTGGCTGCATCCAATGCGGACTTTGTATTGATGCCTGCGATGATGTCATGGCGAAACTCAATCGCCCCATAAGGCTCATCGCCTATGATACCGAAGTAAACATTAAACGTCGCGCTGAAGGGAAGGACAATATTTTTAGACCGATCCGCGCGCGTACGCTTCTTTACGCCGCGATTATTTCTATCGTGGGTGGCGTCATGCTCTATGCGCTTCTCACACGCGCACCCTTCACCGTGAGCGTGATCCATGATCGCAATCCGATATTTGTGAAGCTTTCTGATGGTCATATCCGCAACGCGTATACGGTGCGTATCGCGAATAAGCTTACGACTCAAAGAGCGTTCACGCTTGAGGTCGAAGGTTTGCAAGACCCCCATATCGAGATCATTGGTGGAGAGGCGCCCATTAATGGTCGTCCATCGGTCAGCGTTGGACCCGACCAAACAAGGGAATTGCGTGTTCTGATTACCTCTCAGGATGTGGATCGAGATGAGCCGACATCACTAGAGTTTAAAGTTCGTGATGAGGGTGATGGCGAAATAGCAATGGCTCGTGATTTCTTCCGCACACCTCACTCCGTTCGATGATCAACTGAAACCGATATGGACAATTTGAAAGTAGGAAAAGATATATGAAGATGGCGCTGATTGGGTCTTCCAAATCGAACAACTTCAAATTGACCGGCGGTAATGTTCTTGTGACGATTATTGCATTTTTTGCAATTGTTTTTTCTGCAAATGGGATCATGGCCTATCTCGCGGTTGAAAGTTTCTCGGGCGTCCAATCCGAGAAGCCGTACGAAAATGGACTGGCCTTTAATCGCGATATCGAGCGCGCACGAGCACAAGACGCACAAGGCTGGCGCGTCGATGAAGCCATTATCCGCACAGAGTCGGGCGATGTTTTGCTCACAATACGGATTGCTGATTCAATGCGGAAGCCCCTGTCAGGCCTCAACATCACAACCGCATTAAAGTCCCCTGCCGACAGCCATAAAGATTGCCCGATTACAATCACCGAACAAAATGCGGGTCTCTATTCCGGTGTAACGCAATGCGGTGCCGGACAATGGGATCTCGATATGCGGGCACTAAAGAATGGCGATATCGTCTATCACTCGATTAATCGTATCATTCTCCACTAAGGGCATCATCAAGAATCTTGTTTCAATGGACGGACCGCTTTGGAAAAGACCGCTGATTATTCTGCCTTTCTAAAACCTTCGGGCGAGGGTCGCGTGAATCTCGACCTCGCGGTAGAAGGAATTTCATCAGCGGATGCGATTGCTGAAATAGAAAGAGCGTTAAGCGTCATTCCAGGGCTTACACAGGCGAGATTGAATTTTACAACGCGTCGGCTCTCGACAGAGTGGATCAAAGCGAATTTTAATCCTTCACCTGCGATCTCAACGCTTGAAAATTTAGGGTACCGCGTCGCGCCCTTTACGGGTGACGCTGAGGAGAGCGAAGAAGATCGCTATACGCGTTGGCTATTGCGTTGTCTTGTTGTTTCGGGTTTTGCCGGTATCAATGTCATGTTGCTGTCAGTCTCGATTTGGGCTGGCAATGTCACTGACATCACGCCGGAAACACGTGATCTTTTTCATTGGCTTTCGGCCCTGATCGCACTACCTGCCGCTGCATTTTCAGGACAACCTTTTTTCTACAAGGCACTTCGCGCGTTGCGGCAGGGCGATATGACAATGGATGTGCCGATTTCTATTGGCATCACGCTTGCGCTTGCCATGTCTGTCTATGAAACGGCTCATCATGCTGAACATGCCTATTTTGACTCAGCTTTGATGTTGATTTTCTTTTTGTTATCCGGGCGTGTTCTCGATCATGCGATGCGAAAGAAAACGCGATCAGCCGCCGCCAATCTGAATGCATTGCGAATACCGATTGCGTCTCGCATAGAGGCGGATGGACGCATCACCGAAATTCCAAGCGATGCGTTGATGGCAGGCGATATGATTCTGATCGCGCCTGGCAGTCTTGTGCCCGCGGATGGTGTGATTGAAACAGGACTATCGCAAATTGAAGCCAGTCTTGTCACGGGTGAGACAGAACCCAAATCCGTAAAGCCGGGTGATTTAGTTTTTGCCGGAACTTTAAATCAAAATGGCGCGCTCACTTTGCGCGTGTCTGCATCCGGTTCACGCACTGTACTTGCTGATATTGAAAAACTTATCGATGAGGCTCTCACAAGCCGATCTCGTTATGTGCAGATTGCTGATCGGGTGGCACGTCTATACGCGCCAGTTGTCCACATAGCGGCCGCGCTCACGGCCATGACTTGGATTGCCATTGGCGCTACTGTTCACGACGCGCTTGTCATCGCGATCGCGGTTTTGATTATCACCTGCCCCTGCGCGCTCGCTTTGGCAGCTCCTGTTGTTCAAGTCATCACGGCCGGTGCACTTTTTCATAAGAATATACTTATTCGATCCGGCGATATGATCGAGCGGATGGCGGAAATCGATACAATCATCTTTGACAAAACAGGTACGCTCACTTTGCCAGAGCCCCGTTTGATTGATGCCTCAGCGCTCACGCCCGAAGCCTTAATGATGGCGGGTCGTTTAGCGCTGTCTAGTCATCATCCTTTGGCGCGTGCCATACGCGATAACGTTCGCGAGAAGGGAACCGTTCTAAAACCCTATACCGACGTACAAGAAATCACAGGAAGCGGTGTCTCGTGTATCATTGATGGCGTGGAAGCGCGCCTTGGTCACCTCACTTTTTGCCATATACATGCGCCGATATGGACCGACAATCGATCTTGCATCGCGTTTCGCTACGGCGAATTGGCCGGACTTATTTTTGTGGGCCAAAAACTACGTGCCGACGCATTTGAAGTTATCAATTCACTGAGGGCCCGAGGCTATCGTATTTTGATACTCTCCGGTGATCATGAGCGGATTGTAAAGGACGTTGCCGATCATTTGAAAATCTCTGAGTGGCATGGCGCTATGTCACCCAAGGAAAAATGTGATTTCCTCACGCTCTTGAAAGATCAAGGCCATCATGTGCTGATGATTGGTGATGGATTAAATGATGCCCCAGCGCTCGCAGCCGCGACGGCCTCGCTATCTCCCGCAACCGGTGCTGATGTAACGCAAGCGGCGGCCGATGCGGTCTTTACAGGAAAAAGCCTTGCCCCTGTTCTTGATCTTCTTGTACTGACGCAAAAGGGCCGACGCGTCATGATAGAGAATTTCGGTTTGGCCTTGATCTATAATCTGATTGCCGTGCCTTTGGCGGTCTTTGGCTATGTGACGCCTTTGATTGCTGCGGCCGCAATGTCGGGCTCATCGGTTATTGTTGCACTCAATTCATTAAGAGCGCGGCGTGTGAAAGGCATGTCCTCATGACCATTCTTCTTTATCTCGTTCCCGCAGCGCTTGGTCTTGGTTTACTCGCACTTGCCGCTTTCATGTGGAGCCTCAGAAGCGGGCAATTTGAGGATCTTGACGGCGCAGCCTATCGCATTCTGAATGATGATGATGTGAGGTCGGAATAGACATGGCGCGCGTAGATTCACTCCGCCTTCGCGCAGGCCAAATTTTCTGCGCCTGCGATATTGATGGCCTGCCACTCGATCTCGACTCGCTTCCGAAAGACGCATCGCTTCTTCGTATGGCTTTCGCCTTTAGCAGTTCAGTGTTAGCGCAGGTTTTGACGCTAACGATCTTGCCTCTCGCGAGCGCCACATTTCTGCCGATCAACGGATCGCTGCCTTGGCCCTTTATGGTGTTTCTTACCGGCGCGGCACTGGCGGGTTTTCCCGCCTCTTATCTTCTTGATCGATTGGGGCGTCGATCCGCGTTTGCTTTAGGAGCAAGTCTTGGTCTTGCTGGCGGCATACTTTCAGCTTTTGCACTGAGCGAGCGACTCTATCCGGCATTTTTAATCGGTATGTTGTGGCTCGGTATGGCGCAGGGCTTTGGTCTTTTTTATCGCCATGCGGGCGCAATGGCTGGTCGCGCTGGAGGTTTGGTTTTCGGCGCGGGCGCTTTGGGGGCGCTGCTGGCACCAATTTTTATTGGCGCTTTATCGGAAAAATTTGGGCCCCTCGCCTCCTCCACTATTCTTATGACCTCAGGCATCGCGCATTTGATCACGCTGGCGCTTGCAATTGGATTGCCGAGCCGACGGATTGAAATTACAGCCTTAACATCGGCGGCCCAAAGACCCCAGATGTGGATATTCGCCATGGCGACTGTGATCGCGTCATTGGCCTGGTTGGGTATGAATGGCCTTATGGCACGTTCACCCCTCGCAATGATGGGGTGTGGTTTGGGTCTTTCGCTTTCGGCTTTTGCGATGGCGGCGCATCTGTCAGCAATGTATTGGCCAGGATTTACAATCGGTCATGTCCTTAAACATATCGGTGGAACGATCACCTCATTGATCGGCCTTTTTCTTCTTACATTAGGCGGTATCGGCGTTCTTTTTCAAAATGAAGTGGTCGGCTTCACCCTGTGTCTCACAGTTGCGGGTTATGGATGGGGCATGGCAACGATTGGCGCAACCGCGATGCTACACAAAGCAGATCAACCCTCTGCCGTGATGTTGGCGTCTCACGATGTAATTTTATTTATCGCCGCGCTGACCGGCGTCGTGATTTTCGGGCGCTTCTAATTTTTTGAATTAATTTGGATTCAGCAGAACAATCGATAAATTTAAAAGTGATGCAAAAGCGACCCATGCGGCATAAGGCAATTGTGTAAGAGCGGCAACGCGATCATAGCGCGCGAAGACAAGAATCATCGCGATAACAGACGCTTCAAGAAAAACAACAACGATAAGGGCATATGCGGGATTATGCATGCCGAAGAAGATGATTGACCACAAGGCGTTGAAGAGAAGTTGTGCGATAAACACAATCGCAAGAAGAATTGTATCACGCCGTGTATCGATGCGGCCCATCACACGCCACGCGGCGTAAGTCATCAACGCATAGAGCAATGTCCATACGGGGCCAAAAATCCAATTTGGTGGATTGAATGACGGTTTGATGAGGCCTTCATACCATTCAGCAATATTCGGTATCGTCGCGCGGCTGCCAATCGTCGCGGTTGTGAACACCAAGATGGCAATGACAAGCGCTTCAATGATCCGCGTCTTACGCGATTTCGAAATCGAATTCGTCACGTCAATGATCCTGTTTTGCTGGCTACTAAATGAAACACGCGCATGACTGTCGCGCGCAAAAGAGCGCACTCTCTTTACGTGTAACGAAGAAACTGGATCCAAATGAAGGCGGGCGATCCGTGAAGATGCTTACGCCTCTTCGCCTTCTACAATAAGGCGGGCGAAACGTTCGGCCGAAACATAGCCCATGGCTTCACGTTTCTTGGCGACCGAGAACCGCTCTTTCGCCGCCGCATACCAATCGAAGGGGGTGAGCGTGATTTCGGGCACGACCTCTTTTTTCACCTTGGGGGAAGCGGCGGTTTTTGGCGCGGTGGGCGCTTTGGCGACGGGCTTAGACTTCGATGTCGGAACAGTTTTAGCGGCTGATTTCGGAGCGGCGGCCTTGGTCTCGATCTGCGGTGCGGCCTTCACCTTGGCGACACCCTTCTCCGGAGCGGGCTTTTTGGCCGTCGCTGCGGCTTGAGATTTTGGTGCAGCCTTCGACGCGGTCTTGGCGGCAACTTTGATTGAGGCCTTGGTCGCAGCGACACTCGACGACTTCGCCGACGCGGAAGCGGCCTTGGTTTCACGTATTTTGGCCTGAGATCCACTCTTTGCAGCCGCTTTTTTGGCCAAAGTGGCCAATTTCGCCTTCACAGACGGAAGGGCCGTCTTCTTCTTGGTCGCCACGACTTATACTCCAAACCTGAAAAACCTTTGCCACAATTGAAGCACAACCGGCGGGCCAAGAAAACGAAAAATCACACCAGCGCGATGCCTGATCGCGACAGAGGTTAACGCAGGTTCAGGACGGTTTTTGCGGTAGGAGCCCATATGCGACGGATTGTCGCACTATAGAGGGGTGTGTCTGGCGGTCAGGCAAGGCCACTGCGGCGTCCTAGAAGTAAGCTGGTCTCGGGGACTTCCAAAATCAAGTAAAAGCTAAAACGCGATCTATTTCATTTTTGAGAGCGCATTCACATCAACGGCCTTCGCATAGGCAATTTTATCATCCGCAGTCGCGTTGCCATTGACCGTGATCACAAACCGATTAGCGATCACCATCGTGATATCGCTTTCTTTTGTCTGAATGCCCTTCTCAGAATTAATTTTAATCAGTTTACCCATCAATCCTGCCATCTGAGGATTAGCAAAGACCGTCATTTGTTGAGTCAACATCGCATTATCGGCAGAAATTGAAACCGTTATGTTATTCGTCTCACCCTTTTTATATTGTCGAAACGCCATGGAACCACCAAGCGCCATTAATCCGATTGCGCTTGAATCAGCATCTTCTGCCGTCCATCCTGCCAAAGGTTTTGGTAAAGCCTTTGTAAGCCCCTCCGCGTTTTTTGTGAAAGAAGTTGTGACGCCGTGTCTAGGGCTTGTTTTGTCGAAACAAGATCGCCTGCCTGATATGATTTTTGCGCTTCTGAAATGGCATCAGAAATCTCATCGGCAAAACTTGCTGAAACCGGGGAAATGGCGAGATATCCGATCAAAAGGAGCTTTGGGAATAGTCTCGGCGATATAAATGTCTGGTAAACCATTATCGTATCCCCTGTGTTTTAGGTTTTGATTACACGATCAGGAATTTCAATTGGCGACAGAACGATATGTCTCTTTCAGTTTCAGAATAATAAAATTTGAACCGACCAGAATATAAACCTCAAAAAAATCAACAATTTGAATTATTTATGTTTTAGAGTGTGATCTATGATCTTGAACGGATAGTATATAATGAAAAGATCATATGGATAACAGTCAGTCTAGATATTTGGAAAGAAAGATATGAAACAAATTATTGTTTTTACACTCTCGCTTTTTTTCATTTCAACAGCGCATGCAAATTCTGAGCGGATGTATATAATGAAAAATACTAGTGGTGCATGCTCAGGTGTTATT
>JBJTCD010000024.1:0-64562 GCA_046091665.1 Hyphomicrobiales bacterium | reverse complement strand
TGGGTGATTCAGCAACAGCCCTTGCAGATGCAGGCAGGATTGCTGATCAGATGCGGCGTTCGCTTTCTGATGATTATGCCAATGCCTATGTGTTGCGCACGCAGCAGGATCTTGGCGTGACTGTAAATGATCGCGTACGTGCGATGGCTCTTGGTTTGAATTGATCAGGCGATGGGCACTCTTCCCGAATATCATCATTTCGAAGAGCATTATCTCGACGGTGAGGCGCAACTCATCCGCAAGACCCTCGTTGGCGATCTGGAAACCCCCGTTTCTGCTTTTTTGAAATTGACGGCAGGTGATCGCCGCCATGCGATTTTGCTTGAAAGTGTGGAAGGCGGCTCAACACGCGGGCGTTATTCCATCATCGGTTTAAAGCCAGATTTGATATGGCGCTGTCGCGACGGCGAAGCTGAAATCAATCGCAACGCGCTTCTTGATCGAGAGACCTATACGCCTTGCGGTAACCCCCCTTTAACGAGCCTTCGCGAAATTCTTACTGAAAGCATGATCGCTTTTGAAGAAGGTTTGCCACCAATGTCTGCGGGCATGTTTGGCTATCTCGGCTATGATATGGTCCGGCAAATGGAACGTTTGCCCGATGCCAATCCCGATGCACTTGGTGTTCCTGATGCGATCCTCATGCGTCCCACAATTATGGTGATATTTGACTCGGTTAAAGATGAAATCACGGTTGTGACACCTGTGCGTCCAAAGTCCGGCATATCACCACGCGCGGCCTATGAGATGGCGCTTGAACGAATTGATGCTGCCCATGCCGCGCTTGAAGGCCCCCTGCCTGCTGGCATTCCTTTGCCCGCTGGTCTCTCAACGCTTGAGCATGGAATCTCGAATACAACCGAGCCCGAATTTTTATCGATGGTTGAAAAGGCTAAAGATTATATTCGTGCCGGCGACATTTTTCAGGTTGTGCTTTCACAACGTTTTGATGCGCCTTTCGCACTTCCGCCCTTTGCACTTTATCGCGCTTTGCGGCGCGTCAATCCGTCCCCCTATCTTAGTTATCTTGATTTCGATGGGTTTCAAATTGTCTGTTCATCGCCTGAGATTCTTGTACGCGTTTGGAAAGGCCAAGTAACGATCAGACCGATTGCCGGAACACGTCCGCGCGGAAAGACTGAAGCCGAAGATCGCGCGTTGGGACAAGAATTACTCGCAGACGAAAAAGAATGCGCTGAACATTTGATGCTCTTGGATCTCGGTCGCAATGATGTCGGACGCGTGGCAAAGACAGGTACTGTGGAGGTGACAGGCTCCTTCTTCCTCGAGCATTATAGCCATGTCATGCATATTGTTTCGAATGTCGAAGGCGTGCTTGACGAAAAATATGATGTGATCGATGCATTAGCCGCAGGCTTTCCCGCAGGCACCGTATCAGGCGCGCCCAAAATCCGCGCGATGGAAATCATCGATGAATTGGAACGTGAAAAACGCGGTCCCTATGGCGGTTGTATCGGCTATTTCGGTGCCAATGGCGAGATGGACACATGTATTGTTCTGCGCACGGCAATCGTCAAAGACGGCAAGATGCATGTTCAAGCGGGCGCCGGCATTGTCTATGATTCAAACCCGAAATCCGAACAGCAAGAATGTATCGCAAAATCAAAGGCGCTTTTCCGCGCGGCCGATGAAGCGGTTCGTTTTGCCTTCGGCGCGAAGCGGGGGCAGTGATCATGACCCGCATCACCCTCGTCGATAATTACGACAGTTTCACCTTCAATCTCTTTCATGATCTCGGTCGCCTGGGTGCCGAAATCACTGTGGTGCGTAATGATGAGATAACTACCGAAGCACTGATCGCATCAGACCCCGACGCGATTGTTTTATCACCTGGGCCGTGCACGCCGAATGAAGCGGGGATTTGTCTCGATGTGCTCAAAAAAGCCGGACCAAAAATTCCGATCTTTGGCGTCTGTCTCGGCATGCAAGCCATAGGGCAAGCTTTTGGGGGCGATGTGATCCGTGCACCTCTTCCCATGCATGGAAAAATTTCAGAGATTCACCATCAGGGCAAAACGATCTTTCGCGGCATCAATCATTCTTTCAAGGCGACGCGCTATCATTCGCTAATCGTCGACCGCAACACGTGCCCAAAGGATCTTGAGATCGTCGCGGAAACCAAAGACGGTTTGATTATGGGTCTCTCGCATAAAAAATATGCGGTCCATGGAGTGCAATTCCATCCGGAAAGCATCGCCTCGGAATTCGGGCGCGCAATTATGAAAAATTTTCTCGATCTGGCGAAAGCCTGGAACGAGACATCGGGCCGCAAGAGAGTTTGATCATGGATCAGATGAAACCACTCATCGCTGAACTTGCCAAAGGCCATACCCTCTCCCGCCAAGATGCAGAGAGCGCTTTTGATCGCATGTTGTCAGGCGAAGCGACGCCCGCCCAAATCGGTGCATTTCTGATGGCCTTACGCATCCGCGGCGAAACGGTGGATGAAATCATCGGTGCCGTCAGTGCCATGCGCGCAAAAATGCTGAGAGTGAACGCTCCGGCAAATGCCATCGATATTGTCGGCACGGGCGGCGATAATTCCGGCAGCTATAATGTTTCAACGCTTGCCGCTTTGATTGTGGCGAGTTGCGGCGTGCCTGTTGCGAAACATGGCAATCGTGCCTTGTCATCGAAATCAGGCGCGGCTGATATTTTGACAGCCCTTGGTGTGAAAGTCGGGCTTGATCCTGAAGGCGTTGAGCGCTGCCTTCGAGACGCGCATGTCGGCTTTATGTTTGCGCCCACGCATCATGCAGCGATGCGTCATGTCGGCCCGGTGCGCGTTGAACTTGGAACACGAACGATCTTCAATTTATTGGGTCCGCTTTCTAATCCCGCCGGTGTAAAACGGCAGATGCTTGGCGTTTTTTCTGAACAATGGTTGGAGCCGATGGCGAAAACACTCACATCGCTCGGTTCCGAATTTATTTGGGCTGCGCATGGTGTTGATGGTCTTGATGAAATCACGACAACCGGTGAAACAAAAATCGTCGAGGCCAAACACGGCGTCTATCGCTCTTTCATGATCACACCTGAAGATGCGGGACTGAAGCGCGCGAAGCCCGAAGATCTCAAAGGCGGAGATGCTGAACATAATGCCAAAGCTTTGATAGATGTGCTTGAAGGTAAAACCACTCCCTATCGCGATATTGCAGCCATCAATGCTGGTGCTGCTTTGGTGATCGCGGAGAAAGCGGCAACTATCCGGGAAGGTGTAACGCAGGCTCTCGCAGCACTTGATCAAGGCAAGACGAAAGAGACCCTTCAGCGCCTCATCAAAGCGTCAAACGCGTGAGGACTCATGGCTGACATTCTGAAAAAGATCGAAGCCTATAAGCGCGTTGAAATCGAAAACGCGAAAGCGCGCATTCCACTTCAGGAAATAAAGAAGCACGCGCTCGCGCAACCCGCTGCGCGCGGTTTTGCGCGCGCGATTGAAGTGCATCTCTCTCAGAGCCGCCCCGCTTTGATTGCCGAGATCAAAAAGGCGAGTCCATCAAAGGGCTTGATCCGTGCCGATTTTGATCCACCCTCATTGGCGCGTGCTTACGAAAGCGGTGGTGCCTCTTGTCTTTCTGTCTTGACGGATGAGCCATCCTTTCAAGGCGCGCCTGAATTTTTGACAATGGCGCGGGCGGTCACGTCACTTCCGGCACTTCGCAAAGATTTTATGTATGATCTTTATCAAGTCTATGAAGCACGCGCTTGGGGCGCTGATTGCATTCTTGTGATCATGGCGGGCGTTGATGATGAAACGGCGTGTGATCTTACACATCTCGCGCATGATCTCGGCATGGATGTTCTTGTCGAAGTGCATAGTCGCGAAGAGCTTGATCGCGCATTGCCTCTAAAAACGAAACTTGTCGGCATCAATAATCGCGATTTGCGCAGCTTCGAAGTTTCGTTAACTGTTTCGGAAACTCTCGCCCCGCTCATTCCGTCTGATCGGATTAAAGTTGGCGAAAGCGGTATCTTTACTTATGCCGATGTCCGTCGCTTGAATGATGCAGGCATTCACACGCTTCTTGTTGGTGAAAGCCTCATGCGTCAACATGATGTAGAAGCTGCGACACGCAGTTTGCTTTTTGGAGACGCGGCATGAGCACACTCACTCATCTTGATGATAAAGGTGCCGCAGCAATGGTCGATGTATCGACAAAAGCGGTAACCGAAAGACAGGCCATTGCTGAAGGCCACATCACGATGTTGCCAGAAACATTGGATCTCATCCGAAAAGGCAATGCAAAGAAAGGCGATGTGCTTGGTGCGGCGCGGATTGCCAGCATCATGGCGGCAAAGAAAACCCATGAACTCATTCCATTGTGCCACCCACTTCTGCTTTCAAAGATTGCCGTTGATCTTGACCCTGACGACACATTGCCCGGCATTCGTGTAAGAGCGATGGTGAAACTCTCGGGGCAAACTGGCGTTGAGATGGAAGCACTCACCGCTGTCTCTGTCGCCCTTTTAACGATCTATGACATGGTAAAAGCGGCTGATCGCGCCATGGTGATCAGTGCCATTCGTTTGATTGAAAAAAGTGGCGGTAAAAGCGGGACCTATCGCGCGGGGTAAATCATGTCGCTCATCAGCGTCGAAGAAGCCTTAGCGCGCGTTTTAAAATCTGCACGGCCTATGCCAACGGAGACGATCTCAATCGTTCAGGCGCAGGGACGCACGCTTGCCTCTCCTCTTCAGGCCTTACGCACGCAACCGCCGTTTAATGCATCAGCGATGGATGGTTACGCCGTTAAAGGCGCAGAGATTCAAACAAAAGATGCGCGCTTAAAAATTGTTGGCGAGAGTGCTGCAGGTCATGGCTATCATCGTGAGTTAAATTCGGGTGAAGCTGTGCGCATTTTCACCGGTGCGCCCGTGCCCAAAGGTGCCGACACCATTCTCTTGCAAGAATATGCCGAACGCGATGGTGAAGGCGTTGTGGTTCGAGAGATGGAAGCGACCGGCCGCCATGTGCGCGTTACAGGTCTTGATTTCAAAATCGGTGACGCGCTTTTGAAAAAAGGGGAGCGGTTAAATGCACGCTCTCTCGCGCTCGCCGCCGCCATGGGCCACGGACAAATTCACGTGGCGCGCAAACCCAAAATCGCCATTCTCGCAACAGGCGATGAGCTTGTTGAGCCAGGACACAGCGCCTCATCTGATCAGATTGTTGCGAGCAATCATTTAACCGCTGCCGCACTTGTTGAGGATGCAGGCGGTGAAGCGCTTCATCTTGGTATAGCTGGCGATAGTTTTTTATCGCTCGAACGCGGCATCATTGCAGCAGAGAGCGAGGGCGCCGATATTCTCGTGACGCTTGGAGGCGCAAGTGTTGGCGATCACGATCTTGTTCAATCGGTTCTCGCAAGACGCGGAATGGAACTTGGTTTTTGGCGCATTGCAATGCGGCCGGGTAAACCATTGATCCACGGCACACTGGGCCAGATGGCGATCCTTGGCCTCCCCGGTAATCCTGTGTCGTCTTATGTCTGTGCGCGTCTGTTTTTGGTGCCGCTCATCCGCGCCATGCAAGGTGACCCGAATGCCGCACGTGATCCTTCGGAACTCGCACGTTTGGGTGTTGCCGTTCGTGCGAATGATAAGAGGCAAGATTATCTACGCGCCGCACTCACGACACCGCATGATGGATTGCCCGTGGCCACACCCTATGAGCTGCAGGATTCATCCATGATCCGCGTGATGGCGGAAGCCGGCGCGCTTGTGATCCGCAAACCCAATGCGCCGGCAGAGCCTGCGGGAAACCTCTGTCGAATTATTCGGCTCTGAGTGAAAAGTCGCAATGCCCCGAATATTGCCTCTTGCGGAACATATCAAGAACGGTTATGAGTGTTCATCTTTTGTTTCCGATTTTAAGCGAATGATCAGGCGGAAATGATTCGGAGAGTGCTGCCCCATGCTGACCCGCAAACAGATCGAACTTCTACGCTTCATCCAAGACCGCTTGGCGGCTGAGGGAGTGCCCCCCTCCTTTGACGAGATGAAGGAAGCGCTTGATCTGCGGTCGAAATCCGGCATTCACCGCCTGATCACCGCGCTTGAAGAGCGCGGATTCATCCGCCGCCTTGCTAATCGCGCGCGCGCCATCGAAGTCATCAAGCTTCCGGAAATGGCGGTGCCCAACCATGCACCGCGCGGAAAATTCAATCCGAGCGTTATTGAAGGTGATTTGGGGCGCGTGCGCCCTGCGCCTGCCAATGATGCGCCGCCGTTTATCTCTATCCCTGTCATGGGGCGGATCGCGGCCGGTACGCCGATTGAAGCCATTCAGTCACGTTCGCATACGATCGGCATGCCCCCTGATATGCTTGGTACCGGTGATCATTACGCACTCGAAGTACGTGGTGACTCGATGATCGAAGCGGGCATTCATGATGGTGATACGGTCATTATCAAAAAGCAGGATTCTGCCAATACGGGCGACATCATCGTCGCACTCATTGATGATGAAGAAGCGACGTTGAAGAGATTGCGCAAACGCGGTTCATCCATTGCGCTTGAAGCGGCAAACCCTGCTTATGAAACGCGCGTCTTAGGCCCCGATCGTGTGCGTATCCAAGGCAAGCTTGTGAGCTTGATGCGGCGATACTGAGTTTTTTTCGTTTTTGTTTTATCGTGGCGAGAGCGGTTCCGCGTCCGCATCAATTGGCGTGCGTTGAACATTCTCTTGCGGGGGTGTTGATAGCGGCAATGGGTCCGCGCGCGGTGCCCAAGGACGATTTTTATTGGGATCACGTGCACCAGTGAGATAAAATCTTTCCGACGCGCTAACTGGCAGCTTTGCATTGTCGTGTCGATAAATTGCAACCGCGCCATAATGATTAACAACATCACGATCAATCACAAAGGCCTCGTCACAATCACGCGGCACATAAAAAGGCGTAATCAAGACATTTGCGAGTTTGCAATCTTCCGCGAGATCATCTCGCTCTAATCCAAGAACGATTTTTTCAAGTGCTAGGCCATTCATCACGCATCCTGATGAGCTGCAAAGTGGCCCCTGCTTCACACTCACATCTTGCGCTGATCGCGCATCACCATCCGCCGCGAGCCATTGGTTGATCGTGAACTCATTCGTATTTCGCCCCATGACATGCAATCGCCCATCAACCCCGCGCGCGGCGACTGAGGCGCCATCGCGTGCGATATAGATATCAGGATGATGCGTTGTGTGAGCGCAAAGATTCCTCCGATCAAGATTGGAAATAATCCGATCCATCGCAGTGACGTGGACCATAAAAAAATCCAGATCATGCCCGCACTCACGAAGAGGAGGGATGAGACCGAAATGGCCGGCAGAGAAACAGATGCAAAAGGCATTTCGGCAACATAATGCGAAAGTGAAAGCATCATTCTGACCCCATAGCCCATGAAGTGCCACACAGGCCCATCAAGTCCAAAAGGCAAAGCCAAGAGACCGACAAAGCCTGCAGGCATTGCCACCATTTCAACAAGCGGAATTGTAAAGATATTGCCGATCACGCCGAGCGGCTGAACACGTTGAAAATGATAAAGAGCAAAAGGGGCCGTCGCAATTTCGGCTAGAAATGTTGTGAGCAGAATCGCTTTAACATGACGAATAATAAAAGAAGCCAAGCGATCAAAGAGACCATAAGAAAATTTAGATGCATTCTGAGTGCCGTTATCTGATATTTTTTGTGTGGCATGATGCGGCACTCTTTCATAAGCCGCAATCAATGCCGCAACCGCCGCAAAAGACATTTGAAAACTCGGACCTAAAATGCTTTCAGGTTCCATCGCGATGATGATAAAGGCGGCTACAACAAGGTTGCGCATGGAGAGCGCAGGACGTCCAACAAGAATGGCGCCAAAGAGCGCTAAGGTCATAAACAGCGATCTTTCGGTCGCCACTTCTGATCCGGCAAAAATATCATAAGCGATCGCGCCACACATTGCCGCAATCGCGGCCCATATCTTCACATTGAAACGCAATGCGAGTCCGGGGATTAAAACGAGAAAGAGACGCACGAGAAAGAAAATCATGCCCGCCACAAGAACCATGTGAAGGCCTGAAATGGACACGACATGATAAATACCAGCGAGGCGTAAATCCTCATTCGTCTCTTCTGAAATCATCCCACGCTTGCCCGTGATGAGCGCCGCTGAAACCGCACCTGCCTGCCCGCCAATCACATTCGCAATCCGGTTTGCAAGATGATTCCGAAAACGATCAATCATCGAAACAAAATCGAAGCGAAATGAAAGTGACTCATTTTTCGAAAGAGTGATAGACTTTCCCAGCAGTGACCCAACACCACCGATTTTATTGAAATAGGCATCGCGTGCGAAATCATATCCTCCGGGTCTTACAGGTCCCGGAGGTGGCAAGATGCGAACATTCGCTTTGATCTTTGCGCCCGCTTCAAAGTGCGGCATACCACTCATCGTCACACGAATAAAATTTGGTAAAGCGCCATCATATCCTTCAAGCGTGAGCGGCATGATGAGCAAACGTGCACCCTCCGGCTTCGCATCGACTGTGTGAACCAAACCGGTCATCATCGCGATTGTGGCTTTTGAGATCATCGGCGCATCAACACGGAGCGTGCGCCATGCGGCCAGAGCAAAGCCCGATAAAATTGAGGCTAGCGCGAGGCCTAAAAACAAAAGCTCGCGCGTTGGGCGTCGCATCGCATAGGCAATTAAAATCGAAATTGGAATCAATCCGATCAACGGCGCGAGGATCGAAGGTTCATCATCCGCCGCGAAATAAGGAAGTACGCCACAGAAAGTTGAAGGCGCCAAAAACAAGAAAGGCCGCCGCGCATCCGCCTCGCGTGTCATGACAAGCGCAAATGAGGTTGAGAGCCAAGTTATGGGTTCTGACCAATTCAATCCCCATGACGTTGGACGTGCGGGTGCGATCGCCTCCGCATAGCCGCGCGTGCGCCGTGATCCGAACGGATTTTTCACAGCCTAAATCCTGAATTGCTGAGGCGCCCCCGCCTTAACCTTCTGGGCGGGAGATGCTACAGCACACGCGCCGTGGCGAAACGAACGCCCAGTAGCAATTTATTCCGCCACACGATTTACGTGCAGGACCTTTCAATGACCCGTCCCGTTGTGACCCGCTTTGCCCCCTCACCCACTGGCTTTCTGCATATTGGGGGCGGCCGCACGGCGCTGTTTAATTGGCTTTATGCCAAGCGCCACGGCGGTAAAATGTTGTTGCGGATCGAGGACACGGATCGCGAGCGCTCAACGGAAGCCGCGATCGCAGCCATTCTTGATGGGTTGAAATGGCTCGGCATTACCTGGGACGACGACGTCATCTATCAATATGCGCGCGCCGCGCGCCATCGGGACGTCGCGCAAGAACTCCTGGCAAAAGGCAATGCCTATAAATGCTATGCGAGCCAGGAAGAACTTGAAGCCATGCGTGAGCTTGCCCGCGCTGAGGGCCGCCCGATGCGTTATGATGGCCGTTGGCGTGAACTCAATGGAACAGAGGATGAGGCCAGAGCCATTGCTGAGGGCCGCAAGCCGGTGATCCGTCTCAAAGCCCCGCAAGAGGGAGAAACCTTCGTTAATGACCATGTCCAAGGTCGTGTGACCTGGCAGAACAAGGATCTCGATGATCTCGTTCTCCTGCGCTCAGACGGCAATCCGACCTATATGCTCGCGGTCGTCGTCGATGATCACGATATGGGCGTGACCCATATTATCCGTGGAGACGATCATCTCACCAATGCTGCCCGTCAAACGCAGATCTATCAGGCGGCTGGTTGGGAAGTTCCAGAAATGGCGCATATCCCCCTGATTCACGGACCCGATGGCTCAAAGCTTTCCAAGCGCCACGGCGCGCTTGGCGTCGATGCCTATCGGGCAATGGGGTATCTGCCAGCAGCCATGCGAAATTATCTCGTGCGGCTTGGCTGGAGCCATGGCGATCAGGAATTCTTCTCAACTGAAGAAATGACCGAGGCTTTCGGGCTTGAAACGATCGGCCGCTCGCCAGCCCGCTTCGATTTTGCCAAGCTCGAGCACATTAATGGCCATTATATGCGGGCAAGCGCCGATGAGGATCTGCTCGCCGCCATTGAAACCATATTGCCGGATGTCGGGCCCGAGCGGTCATGGCCGAAGGCGATCGATCCCACCTTGCGTGCCAAGCTTTTAAAAGCCATGCCCGGCTTAAAAGAGCGTGCGAAAACACTGTTAGAACTCTCTGATTCTGCTTATTATTTATATGCCGTCAGACCGTTGAATTTTGAACCGAAAGCGGAATTGCTTTTGGCTGAGGGGGGACGGGATAAAATCGCTGCCTTGATCCCCATTCTTGAAGCTCTTACCGAGTGGACCGCAGCCTCAACAGAAGCGGCGATCCGGCAATTTGCCGAAAGCACTGCCATCAAGCTGGGCCAAGCAGCGCAGCCCTTACGTGCGGCGCTCACGGGCCGCGCCACCTCGCCGCCCCTCTTCGACGTCATGGAAATCGTTGGCCGCGAGGAGTGTCTGGCAAGATTAAAAGCGGCTTCAGCATAGGATTGAAATAATAGGTCAGGGACATTGACTTTTCTTCGTCATTGTCATGCAATGTTGCAGTGCGAGATTAGCCTTAAGCGTGATTGTCCCTTTCGCGTGACTGAGCTAACCCAGTTACTGAAACGAAACCCTGATTGCCCGAAAGAAGGCCAGAGAGGTCGCCCATGTCCACGCCCGTTTCCCTCAAAGTCGGCGATAAAGCCCTTGAAATGCCTGTGAAGGGCGGAACCATCGGCCCAAGTGTCGTTGATATCGGCAAGCTCTATGCCCAAACGGGCATGTTCACCTATGATCCAGGTTTCACCTCGACTGCGAGCTGTGAGTCGAAAATCACCTATATCGATGGTGATGAAGGCGTGTTGCTCTATCGCGGCTATCCGATTGAACAGCTTGCCGAACATGGTGACTTTCTCGAGACCTGCTACCTTCTCCTCTACGGCGAATTGCCAACGCCGACCCAGCGCGCTGATTTCAACTATCGCGTGACGCGCCACACAATGGTGCATGAGCAGATGATGCGCTTCTTTCAAGGCTTCCGCCGCGATGCGCATCCGATGTCGGTGATGGTCGCGTCTGTCGGCGCGCTATCAGCCTTCTATCATGACTCGATTGATATTGCGGATGAGAACCAGCGCATGATCGCTTCCATGCGCATGATCGCGAAATTCCCGACCCTGGCTGCGATGGCCTATAAATATTCGATTGGTCAGCCTTTTGTGTATCCGCAGAATGAACTCGATTACACATCGAATTTCTTACGCATGTGTTTTGCTGTGCCTTGCGAAGAATACAAAGTGAACAAGGTGCTTTCACGCGCGTTGGATCGTATTTTTATTCTTCACGCTGATCATGAGCAGAATGCATCGACATCAACCGTTCGCTTGGCTGGTTCATCAGGCGCCAATCCCTTCGCCTGTATCGCTGCAGGTGTTGCGTGTTTGTGGGGGCCCGCCCATGGCGGCGCAAATGAAGCCGCGCTCAAAATGCTTCAGGAAATCGGATCGGTTGATCGCATTCCGCATTATATCGCGCGTGCGAAAGACAAAAATGATCCATTCCGCCTGATGGGTTTTGGCCATCGCGTTTATAAAAATTATGATCCGCGCGCCAAGATCATGCAGAAGACAACGCATGAAGTTTTGACCGAACTCGGCATCAAGGATGATCCGCTTCTGGATGTGGCAATGGAACTTGAACGCATCGCGCTGCATGATGAGTATTTCATTGAGAAGAAGCTTTATCCGAATATCGATTTTTATTCCGGCATCACCTTGAAGGCGATGGGTTTCCCCACTTCGATGTTCACCGCCCTCTTCGCGCTCGCGCGCACCGTTGGTTGGATTGCGCAGTGGAAGGAAATGATTGAAGATCCGGGCCAGAAAATCGGTCGTCCCCGTCAGCTTTATACAGGTCACGCGCGCCGCGATTATGTTCCGCAAAATATGCGTTGATCGAATATCGAATCTTTAAACAAACGCCTCGCGAGTGATTGCGGGGCGTTTTTATTTGATCACATAACGCGCGATGATCTCCGCGGCTTTGACACTTGGACTACCCTCTTCGATCGACATCAATTGATCAAGCCGATCAAAGCCCATTAATTGACGCCGCCGCGCTTCAGAGTCACTCAAGAGCGGAAGAAGATCTTGCGTTAAGTGATCAGCGTTACACGCGCCTTGAATGCGCTCGGGCACGATGTTTTCACCGATAATTAAATTTGCAAGCACAACGGAGGGCACGTTGATGAAATGTCGAATTTGACCTTCGAGCGCACCCACGCGATAGCCAACTGCCATCGGTACATGCGCCATTGCCAATTCAAGCGTCACAGTGCCTGAGGCCGCAAGCGCGGCATAGGCTTTTCGAAACGCATGATATTTCGCCGCTTCGCCAATGATAAGACGCGGTTTGATTATCCATGATTTTGCTAAGTCTTCAATCTCACTTTTAAGATGGTCAACCGCCGGTAAGATCAGATCAAAATCGATATGATGTTTTTCTCTTAACCGCGCGATGGTTTCACCGAAAATCGGCATAAGCCTTGTAATTTCCGAACGGCGACTACCCGGTAAGACCAGTAGAATTGGCGGTTCGCTTGAACGACGATCAATTTCTTCATGTGTAGAATGAAAGAGTTCACGACGCCCAATTAAGGGATGGCCAACATAAGTACATGCTGGACCACCAAGCTTTTGATGCGCAACCGGTTCAAAAGGCAAAAGCGCTAACACATGATCAATATAATCTCGCATCGCTTTAGCCCGACCCGGACGCCAAGCCCACACAGAAGGACTCACATAATCGATGATCGGAATATGCGGTAGAGCCTCCTTGATTTTACGCGCAACGCGATGAGTGAAATCGGGGCTATCTATGATAATCAAACAATCAATTTTTTCTGCGATCAATCGATCAGCCGTTTCTTGAATGCGCCGGAGCAAAGACGGCAATCGCTTGATCACAGGGACAATGCCCATCACCGCAATATCGGCTAATGGGAAAAAAGATTTCATTCCTTCTGCATGAAGCAAGGGGCCTGCGGTGCCAACAAAATCGAGATCATAGATTGAAAAGCGATCACGCAATGCGGGTAATAGTTTTGCACCCAACGCATCGCCCGACACTTCTCCGACGACGATACCAAATTTGAGAAAGGGCCGAGCGCGGTTCATAAAAGTGGCACACCTTTTAAAAACAAACCCGCGCGATCAGCGGCTTTAATCGTTTCAGAACGCGACACGATGACAACTTCATTGGCGGCAATCGCAATCCCGCCAAGGCCTGCCTCAAAAGCCGCTTTGACTGTCCTTGGACCAATCGCCGGCAAATCGACACGACGATCTTGTCCTTGCTTTGGCGCTTTCACAAGGATTGCCGATTTAGTCTCAAGAATAACACGGCGATTTTTCTGCATAAGCCGAACGCGTTCAAGCATCGCATCCGTGCCTTCAGGACCTTCAATAGCGAGTACGCGTCCATTTGCCATCACGATACCCTGCCCGACATCATAAGGGCTCAACATGCTAAGCAAGTTGAGCGCCATTGTAATGTCGGAATCCGCTTCTGTCGTTTCAATCACAGAGCCGATCAACCCCTCCGGAGCCAGGATTTGAGGAGCGGCTTCGTGAACACCAATAACAGAAAATCCATTCTCTTCGATCAACCGGATAACGCCGCGCAAAATGCGATCATCACCGCCACTGACAATACGGCGTAACTCCTCACGATTACGAAAAAAACTATAAATCGAGAGTAACGCCATCGGGCCCGGCCGCGAGACACCACCAGCCAAGATCACACGTTTGATATTTTTCTCACGGAGCAAAGAGAGGATTTTTTGTGGATCGAGCATATCAGCGAATGCATGATCGAAATCATGCAAAGCTTCATCGCGCCCAACAAATCCGCGTAAACAAATGATAAAAGGCTTTTGACGAGCTTCTGTTAACGCATAGGCAATTTCAAAAGGAAACGCACCACTCCCCGCGATCAAGCCGATGTCGGACTGATCCGACACGATCACCCTTCCTTTGAATCGCGCGGCGTGCAGATTGAACGACTTCCAGCTGCGCGTAAGAATTCAAGAATTTCTGAAACGATGGCGTCATTCGCAAAATCACCGGCAACATCTTCAATACGCTCTTGCAGCGTGCCCTCTTCAGCGAAGAGCAAACGATAGGCACGGCGAATATCTTGAATGGCCTCACGCGAAAAACCACGACGCTTCAATCCGACCATGTTCAGACCCGCAAGATGCGCGCGATTGCCGAGCGCAATACCATAGGGAATAACGTCATTCTCAACGCCGGATAATCCACCGATAAAGGCGTGCGCACCAATGCGACAAAATTGATGGACCGCTGCGCCACCGCCTAAGATCGCGTAATCACCCACATGGCAATGACCTGCAAGCATGACGTTATTGGAAAAGATTACGTGATTGCCGACATGACAATCATGGGCGACGTGAGAATTTGCAAGAAACGTAGAATGATGACCGATCCGCGTAACCAATCCGCCCCCTTCGGTACCAGGGTTCATGGTTACACCTTCACGGATCAGACAATGCGAGCCAATTTCGAGAACTGACTCTTCACCATGATATTTTAAATCCTGCGGAATATGTCCGATCGAAGCGAAAGGAAAAATCTTTGCTTCCGCACCAATCTTTGTGCGACCCGCAAGCGCCACATGGCTGATTAATTCAGAGTGATCGCCCAATTCAACATGAGGACCAATCGTGCAAAAGGGGCCAATCTTCACCCCAACACCGAGCTTGGCTGATGAATCAACAACTGCCAGCGAATGGATCTGCGTTTCAATGGACATCATCACCCTCAGCTCACAAGCATCGCGCTGATTTCGGCTTCACAAGCGATCTGACCTGCCACTTTGGCCTCGCCTCTAAACCACCACATATTCGCGCGCTGCTTCATTTTCGTGAGATGATATTCGACGACATCGCCAGGCCCTACCGGCTTTCTAAATTTCGCATTATCAATCGTCATAAAATAAACGATCTTCGGAGCCTTATCGCCTTTTGAAGCCACACAAAGCGCGCCCGCTGTTTGCGCCATGCCTTCAATCAGCATGACGCCCGGCATCACGGGACGGCCCGGAAAATGACCGTTAAACTGTGGCTCATTGAACGTGACATTCTTGATGCCGATACAAGATTCATCACCCTTCATTTCAATGATCTTATCAACAAGGAGGAAGGGGTAACGATGCGGCAACAATTCGAGAATGCGTAAAATATCCGCCGTTCCCAATTCTTTCTTTGCTTCATCTGTCATGTCGCCTGCTCCTAAAATCTTCGAAACTCATTCACTCTCAGACGGGTCGGATTTCTGCCCACCTCGTGTCTGACGAGCCAGGCGAGCCATCGCCGCAACTTCACGAAACCATGTTTTAATCGGCCGCGCCGGATATCCGCCCACTTTCGATCCCGCCTGAAGATCAGAAATCACAGCGCTACCGCCCGCTATTTGTGTTCCCGAACCAATCTTCGCATGACCGGTGATGCCCACCTGACCACCCATCACAACGAAGTCACCAATCTCACTGCTGCCGGCCATGCCGACTTGTCCGGCAATCAGGCAGTGCCGACCCATCACGACATTATGTGCGATATGCACCGCATTATCGAGTTTTGAACCCTCACCAATAATCGTGTCACGAACACCACCACGATCAATAGTTACATTGGCGCCAAGCTCCACACGGTCCTGGATGATTACACGCCCAATCTGCGGCACTTTCGTATGACCTGTCCGACCGATCGCGAAACCGAAACCGTCCTGACCAATTGATGTGCCCGAATGGATAATCACATCATTGCCGATGAAAGCCGCAAGAATTGTAACATTCGAACCGATATGACAATTGCGCCCGATACGCACATGCGGACCAATCACCGAATTCGCAGCGATCGTTGTTCCACTTCCCACTTCCGCACCGGGACCAATGACAACACCGGGATCAAGCGCGACATTTGTCTCAAGACGAACCTCAGGATGGACCGAAGCACCCGCTGAAATGCCGCTCTGACCAAAGACCAAACCAGGATGCGCCGCTGTTGGATAAAGCGCCATGGCAACCATAGCGAAAGCGGCATGGGCATGCGGAACGATCAGGGCAATCGTGCCTTGCGGAACATAAGAAGCGAACGGAGCGGCAACCAAAGCCACGCCCGCTTTGGTATTCGCGAGAGCCTCTTTGTACAGCGTGTTTTCAAGAAATACGACATCGTAAGGACCAGCGCGATCAAGCGCGGCAACGCCCGTCATCACACGCTTGGGATCGACCCCCCCATCGAGGTCCAAAGAAAGAAGCGCCGCGAGATCCGCGACGCTTTGAGGAGATGAGCGAAAAAACTCTGGCACGTCAGACCTTATTCAGCCCTGCAGAACTGGCGACCAACGCTCACGCGAGATTAGAACACCGAACCCGCAGTGAAGCGGAAATTCTGCACTTGATCGTAATCGTTCTTTGTTATCGGCACAGCGAAATCCAGACGGATCGGACCGATGGGCGACGACCAGAGAAGCCCCGTGCCTAAAGAGGTACGAACAGACTGGTCATTACCAACGATACTGGAAATGCTCGTCGATGATGAATAACCAAAGACTGTGCCCGCATCAGCGAAAACAGCGCCTTTAATACCCGCTTCACGCGGCAATCCGAAAAGCGGGAACGTCACTTCAGCCGATGACCCCACATAGGTCGTTCCGCCTAAAGAATTGCGGGAGGGATCAGTCGCTGTTCCATCGCGCGGACCAATACCAGAGAGTGCGAAACCGCGTATGAGATCGGGCCCAAGGAAGAAATTATCGATTACGCGCAAATCAGTGCCATAAATATAGCCCGCCTGGCCACGGATCATGCCAACGAATGTATCGTTCAACTCACGATAAAATTTCACATCGGTTGTGGTCTTGAGATAGCGAGAGTCACCGCCCAAACCGGCAATATCCTGCTTCAAATTCGAAAGCGCACCATTGCGAGGATTAATGGTATTATCGAGCGTATTATACTCGAGCGTATAACCAATCGCCGAGGTCAGATTTTGGCCCTCTGAGGCTTTAATTGCTGTTGAAGCGTTGGTTGAGTCAGTGACGGTGATGCGGTTATTGTAAAGTGAATAACGACCAACCACGGTGAATTCTTCGGTCAAAGGAAGACCAAGTCTGAGCGTCGCACCGGTCTTCATATTCGAATAATAGGCGAAACGACTATTATCGCTTTCCTTGGAGTAAAGATCGAAACCACCTTGCAAGCGACGTTCCAAGAAATAGGGCTCCGTGAAATTCAACTCCACGCCCTTGGTCCATTGACCCGTCGATCCACGCAACCGCGCATATTGACCGCGGCCTTGAAGGTTTGATTCCTGAATGCCAACTTCCGCCAAGATTCCTTCCGTTGTCGAATAACCACCACCAACCGAGAATTGGCCCGTTGATTGATCTTCAACGTCAACATTGATGATTACACGATCAGGCGTTGAACCCGGCTCATTCGAAATACGAACCGATTTGAAGAAACCCAAATTCTTCAAACGACGCTCGGTGCGATCAATAATCACTTTATTATACGCATCGCCTTCGCCGATATCGAACTCGCGACGAATGACATAATCACGTGTGCGGGTATTCCCACGAACATTGATGCGTTCGATATAGACACGCGGGCCTTCTTCAACAACGAAAGACAAGGCAATCGTCCCGCTCGCAGCGTCACGATCACCGCGCGGCCTCACTTGCGAAAAGGCATAACCACGCGACGCCACTTCGGTTGTGATGCCGAGGATTGATTTTTCGACAAGGTCAGCATTGTAAACATCGCCTTTGTTCAATTGAACACGTGAACGCAAAGTCGCCGAGTCAATCTGTGCAATCTTTGACTCGAGCGAGATCTCGCCTACTTTATATTGCTTACCCTCGTCGATCGAAATCACAACGCGATAACCGCCAGCAGCTTGGTCAAAATCGACTTTTGTATCGAGCACGCGCATATCGGCATAGCCGTTGCGCAGATAAAAACGCCTGACCAATTCAGCATCGGCAGCCAAACGATCCGGATCATAAACGTCTGTTGTCTTGATCCATGACAAGAAATTGCTTTGCGTTGTTTGCATTTCATCACGCAAGCGACCGGCCGAGAACGAATTATTACCGACGAAATCAATCGATTTCACGCCGGTTTTCGAACCTTCATCAACCTTAAAGACAACATCGATCTTGCCATTCTCAAGCGGAACAATCCGCGGTGTGATCTCAACATTCGAACGACCGATACGCGCATAAATTTCCTTGATGCGAACCACATCAGCATCAAGCGCGGCTTGGCTGAACGCACCGCGCGGCTTCAACTGCAATTCGCCTTCAAACATCTCGCTCTTCAACCGCTTAGTGCCTTCAAAAGCGACGCGATTGATGATGTTATTCTCTTTAACAGTGACGATGATCTGATCGCCTTTTTTGACAATCTCAACACTTTGGAAAAGGCCCGTCGCCATTAAATCTTTTTTGGCCGCATCGAGAGGCTGGCCAGAGACATAGGACTGGATCGTCGTCTTATCGACGCGGACATTGCCTTCAACAACGACGGTTTCGGCGTGAGCGACGGCAAGTCCGGCCATCGAAAGCAAGCCGATAATCACCGCCTGGCGGCCAAACGAACGAAACTTAGAGATCATCGCGTTAATCAGTCTCATTCTGGTCCAATCCCAGTCAAAAAAGACCCCGACCATGCCCAGGCATGATCCTGATCCGTCTTCTTCCTTTTAGACGGTTTGCTCGCAACTGCAAACAGACCGACCATGATTTTACCCCCAACATCCGCCTAATTTTCCCGATAGGCTTAGTCAAAGGTTAACGTTATCAATGGACTAACGGTCCAAGATCCAAGAACAAAGTGAACAAAGTCAATGCTACGATAAAGGCAAGTCCGATCCGGAAAGCCGTTTCAACAGTACGGGCTTCCAACGGACGCCCCCGCAGCGCTTCGATCACATAAAGAACCAGATGCCCGCCATCGAGCAACGGAATAGGCAGGAGGTTTAAAAATCCGATCGAGGCCGAAATCAGCCCCGCCATGCCGATCAGCGCCATAAAGCCGAGTTTTGCTGCTTCGCCAGACATCCGCGCAATGCCAACGGGGCCGGACAATTGATCCGGCGGCGCACGACCGATCACGATGTTTTTGAGATAAGTGAGGCTTCCGGAGACCACATTCACCGTCTCGCTCAGTCCGAATTGGACCGCACCTATCAAAGTCTCGTCTTTGAATATGAGCGTCGTTCCATCCCTTGTCGCAGTCAGCCCGAGCACACCTACCCGTTTCTTGCCCACAAAAGAGTCGCGCTCCTGAAGACGGGGAACAGCTTTGAGTTCGAGTTGCGATCCAGCGCGATCGATCACTATCGTGAGAGTCTCGCCGGGCCTGATCGAAACGATCCGCTGTAAATCGGTGAAGCTTTCAATTTTTTCGAAATCAACCGACAGAACGAGGTCGCCAGTTTGAAAACCAGCCTCTTCCGCAGCGCTTCCTGGCGCAACCGAGGCGATTTTCGGAAGTAAGATGTAACGGCCCGAGAAATAGGCACTTCCGGCAAAGATTACGACCGCCAAGAGAAGACTGGCAACCGGTCCGGCCAACACGATCAAGAACCGCTTCCACACTGGTTGAGCCGGGAAACTCAAGGCCCTTTCGGAAACCGGCATTGCGGCCACCGTTTCGTGATCAGGCGCGCTCGCCGCATTCGCATCCCCCAAGAACCGGACATAACCGCCAAGCGGCAAAAGCGCGATCCGCCAACGCGTGCCGGTTCGGTCCGTCCACCCTAGGATTTCCGGTCCGAAGCCGATTGAAAAGGCTTCAACTTTCACCCCGCACCAACGGCCGACGAGGAAATGACCAAGCTCGTGAAAGAAAACGACCAATGTCAAAACAAACAAGAACGGAATGACATAAGCCAGAAATCCGCCTCCGATCATAAAGGGCACTTCGGAGAGGGGCATCTTTCGTCCTTGAAATCGATGGGGGGCGAAACGGTTTTAAACAGAAGCCCGGAGGTGCGCGATCAATAAGGCGAAGATGCGGCAAGGACAATCTTGAAACAGAGAAAACCAATCAAAAACCAAAGAGATCAAGCATTATCACCGCAAAAAGCCCGGCTGAAACGAAAGAATCGAGCCGATCCATCAGGCCCCCATGACCCGGGATGATCTGGCCCGAATCCTTTGCGCCAAAATGACGTTTCATCGCCGACTCGAAGAGATCGCCGAGCTCGGACACAAGCGATGTCGAAAGCGTGAGTGCGAACAGCGCTGCGCCGCCAACGAAAACGGGACCAACCACCATTCGGTCGAGGAGAACAAAACCTGACGCCAAAAGGGTACCAAAGAAGAGGCCGCCGAGAAGTCCCGACCATGTCTTTTTCGGGCTGACCGCAGGCCATAATTTTGGGCCACCAATTCGACGACCGGTAAAAAACGCGCCAATGTCCGAGATCCACACCACTAGGAAGAGCCAGAGTAAGGCCACTAAACCATCGGGCTCGCGTTCACGAAGCCAGAGAGGGGCAAGCACAACAACGGCCGCATAAAGCGGCCCAACAGACGTCCAGACCGCGGACACGCCCCGAAATCGCGCAAAAAAACCAAGTAAAACGGCTCCAACAGCGGCGGGAATGATCATGGAATAGGATTCAAACCCGAAGAGTTGATCGGAGAGTGCCGAAAGAATGAGGCTCGCAGAACCGAAAATCCAAAAAGCCGTCAGCGCATTGCGCGGAACACCGATCAACCCAAACCATTCTCGCAAAACGGTAATCGCAGCGACGGACCAGACGACGATCAATATGATCCCGCCATACCAAGCACTGGTCAGCGCCAATCCTGCCAAAGCTAAGGAAGAGATCACGCGAGCGGCAAGTTCAGATGCCCCACGCTGAGGCTTCACCACGCCTTCTGGTCGAGCCTCCGGGCCCGGCTCACTCACCGAACACCGCCTATGGCAGAACTCAGACCGCCAAAGCGCCGATCCCGCGATTGATAATGAAGCAACGCCTCGACAAGAGCCTCACGTCCAAAATCCGGCCAATGGCCGGATGTGAAAACAAACTCGGAGTAGGAAGCCTGCCACAAAAGGAAATTCGAAAGACGTTGCTCTCCTGATGTCCGAATAACAAGTTCGGGGTCAGGAATTCCATCAGTAGTTAAATAAGATGCAAAAAGTTTTTCATCTATAGATTGAGGATCAAGCTGCCCCGCTTTGACCGCTTCTGCAATCAACCGCGCCGCATCGGTGATCTCGCGTCGTGCGCCATAATTGAACGCGACAACAAAAGTTAAACCCGTATTCATGCGCGTGAGATGTTCTGACTCATCAAGCAGTGCAACGATGTCCGGCGCTAGACCTTCTTTCACACCAATCACACGAATGCGGATATTGCGTGCGTGCAGCTCGGCAAGATCATTGCGAATAAACCTTCGCAACAATCCCATGAGATCGCTCACCTCAGCTGCTGGGCGCTTCCAGTTCTCGGACGAAAAACTGTAGACGGTAAGATAACGGATACCGAGTTCTTCCGCTGCGCGAATAGTCCGGCGAAGCGCCTCGACCCCACGGCGATGCCCTTCAAAGCGCGGCAACCCACGTTGCGAGGCCCAACGACCATTGCCATCCATGATGATGGCCACATGTTTGGGAATAAGATCAGGGACCAAACTTGTCATGAATAACCGCGAAACCGCCTTGATAAGAAATAAATGTCTTTCTCAGACATTGTGGCCAATTCAGGATCGGCCCTTTTAAACCTGCATAATTTCCTTTTCTTTGGCCGCAAGAATTTGATCAATTTCGCTCACCGATTGATCAGTGGCCTTTTGAACTTGCTCCGACTGCCGCACCGCATCATCTTCGCTGAGCTTGCCATCTTTTTCGAGCTTTTTCAAAATATCGAGGCCGTCACGTCGAATATGGCGAACCGCGACGCGCGCTTCTTCCGCATATTTATGGGCGACTTTGACCATTTCCTTACGGCGTTGCTCATTGAGCTCGGGAATGCGGATCCGGATAACCTGCCCTTCGGTCTGCGGGTTAAGACCGAGGCTCGATTCACGGATCGCCTTATCAACCGCAAGCGCCATGCTCTTGTCCCACACCTGAACCGACAACATTCGAGGCTCGGGAACCGTAACCGTTGCCACCTGATTGAGCGGCATTAGCGATCCATAGGCTTCAACTTGAATGGGATCGAGAAGGCTCGCGGAGGCGCGTCCCGTGCGTAACCCGCCGAGATCGTGCTTATAAGATGCGATCGACGCCTGCATGCGGCGCTTGATGTCATTGATATCGAAAGTGGCACTCATGGAACCGGTTTCCGTATTTCTGGATAACGTGCGGCATACGCCCTCACGGGCACTCATTCAAGACGGGAGATCGCTCACGGGGTAACGAGCGTCGATTTTGCCTCCCCGCGCAGGATTGCCGTAATCGCCCCTTCCCTATGGGCGGAGCCGACAAGAATGTTTAAGCGGTTTTCGCGCGCGAGCGCAAAAGCCGCCGTGTCCATAATTTTCAAATCACGCGCAATCGCTTCATCATGGGTGAGTGTATCAAACCGCGTGGCGGTCGGGTCTTTGTTCGGATCGGCGGTATAAACGCCATCGACTTGGGTCGCTTTCAAAACTGCGTCGCATTTCAATTCAACGGCACGAAGCACCGCAGCCGTATCGGTAGTAAAGAAAGGACTGCCCGTGCCGCCTGCAAGCACAACAATCCGCTTCTTTGAAATGAGATGCGATGCGAGCTGTCTCGCATAAGTCTCGCAAATTGTTGGAACCGCGACGGCGGAGAGCGTACGCGCAGAAGCGCCTTGCGCTTCAATCGCGCCTTCAAGCGCAATCGAATTCATGATCGTCGCGAGCATCCCCATCGAGTCAGCGGTGGCGCGGTCGATCCAACCGGCAGCACCCACTTTCGCGCCGCGAATGATGTTACCGCCCCCGATCACAACCGCGATCTCGTAACCGGAGTGCGAGGCCGCGGCGAGGTCGGCAGCAAGACGGGAGAGCGTTGCGGGATTGAGCCAATACCCATCCGAGGCAATCAAAGCCTCGCCAGACAATTTCACGAGGACCCGTTTAATCTTCGCCATGAGCTGCACTCCCGATTCTCTTGGCCATCATAAAAAAAGCGGCGCCGAAGCGCCGCTCTTATCTTTGATTTCCTCAGGCTTTTACACCGGAGGCTGCCGCCACTTCGGCGGCGAAATCGCTTTCCTGTTTCTCGATCCCTTCGCCCAGCGCATAACGCACAAAAGCGGTCAATTCTACCGGCGCGCCGACTTTGCCGGCGGCTTCCTTGACGGCTTGACCAACCGTCTTCGAGGGATCGTGAATATAGGCCTGTTCGAGCAAGCAGACTTCTTTGTAATAAGTCTTCAAACCGCTCTCGATGATCTTTTCGAGAACATTGGCTGGCTTGCCGGCATTCTTGTCAGCAAGAACGGCCTTCTCACGAGCAACTGTAGCCGGATCAAGGCCTGATGCATCAAGCGCGAGCGGATTGGTGGCCGCCACATGCATCGCGATTTGACGGCCAAGAGCGGAGAGCTCATCGGCTTTGCCTGAAGACTTCAAACCAACGAGGACGCCGATTTTACCAAGACCATCGGCAATCGATGTGTGAAGATAAGCACCCACGACACCTTCAGAGACAGTCACATCAGCGGCACGACGCAAGGTCATGTTTTCACCGATTGTGGCAATCGCGTTCTGAATGGCTTCAGCAACTGTGCCACCTGCAGGATGAGCCGCAGCAGATATTTTTTCAACATCGCTACCCGCACTATGCGCAACCGTCGCAATTGAACGAACAAGCGCTTGGAACGCATCATTACGCGCAACGAAGTCGGTCTCGGAATTCACTTCCACGAGAACGCCTTTCTTGCCGTCGACTTTCAAACCGATCAAACCTTCGGCCGCAACACGACCTGATTTTTTGGCGGCTTTCGAGAGACCCTTTTTACGCAGCCAATCGACAGCCGCTTCGATATTGCCGTCATTGGCTTCCAATGCGGCTTTACAATCCATCATGCCCGCGCCTGAAGTTTCGCGCAGTTCCTTGACCATCGCGGCGGTAATCGCAGCCATCGGTTCGATCCTTTCAAAATCATAATGAAAGAACGGCGAAATTGTTTTCGCCGTCCTATTGTCTAGAGTCGCACCCTTGAAAAAGGATGCGTCAGCGACATGACAAAATCAGGCCGCTTCAATCAAATTGCGTGCAGACGCGATCCAGCCATCACGACCGATACGGCCATTGAGCTTCAAATCACGATCAAGCGATGACGTATCGGCATCGTTCAAAGCAGCGATCTGCCAATAATGATACACACCCGCTTCATTGAGCTTTTGTTCAAGCTGCGGGCCGATGCCGGAAATCTTCTTCAAATCGTCCGGTGCGCCACGAGGAGCGGCCAAACGTTCGAAAGCTTCACCCGAATAAGCAGGCGCTTCAACCGGAAGCGCTTCAACCGGAAGCGCTTCAACGACAGGCTTTTCAGAGGCACCAATATCAATGCCGACCGAACCCTGACCACGCGAGATCCCGTCAATCGCCGCGCGCGCGATGAGATCGCAATAAAGCGCAATCGCACGACCCGCGTCATCATTGCCCGGGATCGGGAAGGTGATGCCATCCGGATCGCAATTTGTATCGATAACAGCGGCGACCGGAATGTTAAGACGACGGGCTTCTTGAATGGCAAGCTGTTCTTTGTTCGTATCGATCACGAAAATAAGATCGGGAGTGCCGCCCATCTCGCGAATACCACCGAGCGCGCGCTCAAGCTTTTCTTTCTCGCGCGACATCATCAAACGTTCTTTTTTGGTCAAACCCTGAACGCCAGCTGCGAGCATATCGTCAATCTTGCGCAAACGCTGGATCGATCCCGAGATGGTCTTCCAGTTGGTAAGCATGCCACCGAGCCAACGCGAATTGACGTAATACTGTGCCGAACGCTTCGCCGCATCAGCTACGAGATCGGAAGCCTGACGCTTCGTGCCGACAAACAACACGCGCCCGCCATTCGCGACCGTGTCAGACACAGCCTGAAGCGCGCGATGCAACATCGGCACGGTCTGAGCGAGGTCGATGATGTGAATATTGTTACGCGTACCGAAGATGTATTGTTGCATCTTCGGATTCCAACGATGAGCTTGGTGACCGAAATGGGCGCCGGCTTCAAGCAATTGGCGCATGGAAAAATCTGGCAAAGCCATTGTGTATGCTCCGGTTATGTCCTCTGCGGGAGATGTGGACCGCCCCCATGGACAGCCACCGGAAATGACCCGAAAGCCATAATTCCCGCATGTGTGCTGGAGGGTCGTATACTGGTCCACCCCCCGATTGGCAAGGTCGAAACTGCTGATTTTTACCGTAAAATCAAGCCTGCTCGACGGAAAGCACCCCCGGCAGAGTGCGCAAAAGCCCTGCCACTTGCGGGGTCGCCTGAAACCGCCCTGAGAGCTTCATTTCGACCTCACGCACACCCCCTTCAACGGGAATTACGAGCGAGATTTCGCCGTCTCCCTTAGTTTTTAGCGCGTTAGCGACCTCAGGAATGGCCTTTTCATCGCCAATCGTGATGCGAAGCGCTGACGGGAGTTTGGCAGCCGCCTTCTCAAGCGGCTCGGCACCATTGATGCGCAGCCGGACATCCTCGCCCTCGACTTGCGCCTGAACCATCAGGATCACCGCCTGACCGGGCTCCAAAATATCCCGATAATGATTGAGACCCTCTTGGAAAATGATCGCTTCGAAATGACCCGTCCGGTCGGAAAGCGCCAAAATGCCCATTTTGCTGCCCGACTTCGTGCGTCGCTCTGTGCGGTCAAGAACGGTCGCAGCAATCCGTCCTGCCGGCGCGCCGGCGCGGGCGGCACGTGAGAGTTCCGTATAGGTTTGAAGCTTAAGCCGTTTCAAAATCGACGCGTAATCATCAAGCGGATGGCCTGACAGGAAGAAGCCGATCGCATCATATTCGCGCTGCAACCGCTCGGAAGCGAGCCAAGGCTTATGCGGTGGAATACGCAAAGATTCTTTTTCACCCATGGAGCCGAAGATATCACCCTGCCCCGCGCTCGCTTCATCTTGCGAACGATTGGCCAGTGCCAAGATTTGATCAACGGCCGCAAAAGCACGCGCGCGATCTTTTTCCAATTCATCGAGCGCGCCCGCCGCAATGAGGCTTTCGAGAGTCTTTTTGTTGACGAGGCGCGGATTGATGCGACGAGCGAGATCAGGGAGATCTTTAAAGGACTGCTTTCCACGCGCTGCAACGAGACTCTCAACCGCTTGTTGGCCTACGCCTTTAATGGCCGCCAAGGCATAGCGGATGGATAGTTGCCCATCACCATCCGCATGCACCTCGAAGGTCACACCTGAGCGATTGATCGAGGGCGGATCAACGCGAAAACCCAAACGTTGTGCTTCACGCCGAAATTCGGAAAGCTTGTCTGTGTTTGAAAGATCAAGCGTCATGGACGCCGCCAAAAACTCAACCGGATAATTGGCTTTCAAATAGGCGGTTTGATAGGCGACAAGCGCATAAGCAGCGGCGTGACTTTTGTTAAATCCGTAGTCGGCAAATTTCGCGAGAAGATCGAAAATTTCATCCGCACTTTTTTCATCCAAAGCACGTTCAACCGCCCCTGAAACAAAACGCTCGCGCTGCGCGTCCATTTCTTTTTTAATTTTCTTACCCATCGCGCGACGCAAGAGATCGGCTTCACCAAGCGAATAGCCGGAAAGAATCTGCGCGATCTGCATCACCTGTTCTTGATAGATGATGACGCCGTAAGTTTCCTTCAAAGAGACTTCGAGTTTCGGATGAATATAATCAGGCTTTTCTTTACCGTTTTTGCGCGCATTATAGACGGGGATATTCGCCATCGGGCCTGGGCGATAAAGCGCCACAAGCGCAATAATATCTTCAAAACGATCCGCGCGCATATCCGCAAGCGCTTTGCGCATACCCGCGCTTTCAAGCTGGAACACACCCACCGTTTCACCGCGCCCGAGCATGTCAAATGTGCGCGTATCATCAAGCGGAATGGTTGAGAGATCGAGTTCAACACCACGACTTCTCAAAAGCTCAACCGCTTTTTGCAACACGGTGAGTGTTTTCAACCCGAGAAAATCAAATTTTACGAGGCCCGCAGATTCCACCCATTTCATGTTGAATTGGGTGACAAGCATATCGGATTTTGGATCGCGATAGAGCGGGACCAATTGTTCAAGCGGACGATCACCAATCACGATGCCCGCTGCGTGTGTAGAGGCGTGGCGATGAAGTCCTTCAAGCATCAAGGCCATATCCAAGAGACGTTTGACGGTCGGATCTTCATCAGCGGCAGAACGTAATCGCTGCTCGGTTGCAATCGCTTGTTCAAGTGTCACTGGATTTGCAGGATTTTGCGGCACAAGTTTTGTGAGCTTATCGACTTGGCCATAAGGCATTTCGAGAACGCGGCCGACATCGCGCAACACGCCACGCGCTTGCAATGTGCCGAAAGTGATGATCTGCGCAACACGATCCGCACCATATTTGTCACGCACATAGCGAATGACTTCGTCGCGCCGATCCTGACAGAAATCGATATCGAAGTCCGGCATCGAGACACGTTCCGGATTCAGAAAGCGCTCGAAGAGCAATCCGAAACGCAGCGGATCTAGATCGGTAATCGTCAAGGCATAAGCGACGAGCGATCCTGCACCAGAGCCACGACCGGGACCCACAGGAATGCCCTCTTTCTTTGCCCATTGAATAAAATCCGCGACGATCAAGAAATAACCCGGATATTTCATCCGCTCGATTACAGAGAGTTCGAAATCAAGACGCGCTCGATAATCGTCTTCCGTCAACCCCTCGGCAGGACCATGAACAGCAAGACGTTCTTTCAAACCCGCTTTCGCTTGCTTTTTTAATTCAAGAGCCTCGCCTTCTTGTCCATCGGCAAAGCTCGGCAAAATCGGCTTGCGCATTTCAGGCCGATAATGACAGCGCAACGCGATCTCGATTGTATTCGAAAGCGCTTCGGGCAGATCGGCGAAAAGCTTCTTCATCGCCGCGCGTGTTTTAAAATAATGATCAGGCGTAACACGGCGCCGCTCGGTGTCTGAAATCAAACGCCCTTCGGCAATTGCTAACAACGCATCATGCGCTTCATAGGCTTGCGGCTTAGTGAAATAGGGTTCGTTTGTTGCAACCAGAGGCACGTCATAACGATAGGCAAGATCAAGAAGCGCGGGTTCAACACGTTCTTCTTCAGGAAGACCATGGCGTTGAAGTTCGATATAGAGCCGATCACCAAAAAGCGCTTTGAGCGCCTTTAATCTCTCTTCGGCCAGATCTAACTGTCCCGACGCGAGCGCCCGATCAAGTGGACCCTTGGGACCGCCGGTAAGCGCAATCACACCCTCAACGCGGTTTGAAAGAGCGGTGAGCGAAACATGCGCCGCCTCCCCCGATTCCGGCTTCAGATAGGCTTCGGATGAAAGCGCCATCAGATGGTCGTAACCAACTTCCGTGGCTGCAATCAGCACAAGCGAAGGGAAACTTTGACCCGACACAACCGCGCGGGACTGCGGCTCGTCCCCACAATCAATCGACAGCTCGACGCCAATGATTGGCTGGATGCCCGCGCCTGAAAGCTTCTCGGAAAATTCCAAAGCACCGAAAAGGTTGTTGGTGTCGGTCAATGCCAGCGCCGGCATCTTGTCGCCGAGCGCCTGTTTCTTGAGGTCATCGATCTTGAGCGCACCTTCAAGCAGCGAATAGGAAGAATGGACATGGAGATGGACAAAGCCCACTTCTTCCAAAACGCGCGCCATTCTTCACTGCTCCCACGACCCTATGCTTCATGCCTTGAAGACCAAGGCCAAGGCAAGATGAAGCACCATTCCTGCCGTGGACAAACTCAGGCGAAGATCCCTGACCAAGCATAAATCGTCGCCAAAAATGCAGCGAGTGCTGCCAATTCCGTTACATCTTCAAATACAGAGCGAAGCATGAAATCCTCCTTGTTTTGTCGATGGAGTGATGATGTTCTTGTTTTGTTCTCATTGCAAGGGAAGATTTTTGATGACGAGACTCATGGTTAAGGAAGCTTTAAAACGCGTCAGTCGAGTTCGACGACCAGTCCGTCGCGGATCGTCACGCGGCGATCCATGCGCCGCGCCAATTCAAGATTATGGGTCGCGATCAAGGCCGCAAGGCCCGTCGCCTTCACGAGCGAAAGCAATGTGATGAACACACGTTCGGATGTCGCTGGATCAAGATTGCCAGTCGGCTCATCCGCAAGAAGCACACGCGGACGATTAGCAACTGCACGCGCTATCGCCACGCGTTGTTGCTCGCCGCCTGATAATTCCGATGGCCGATGCGTGAGCCGCTCGCCAAGTCCGAGGTAACGCAAGAGATCGGCAGCCCGCAGTCGCGCCTCTCCCCGATCAAATCCGCCGATCATTTGCGGCAGCATGACATTTTCGAGCGCAGTAAATTCGGGAAGCAGATGATGCGCTTGATAGACAAAGCCGAGTGTCTCCCGACGTATCGTCGTGCGCGCTTTGTCATCGAGCGTCGAGGTCGCTGTACCGCCGATATAGATTTCACCGGCGTCAGGCTTTTCCAAAAGACCTGCCATATGAAGAAGGGTTGATTTGCCGGTACCAGAGGGCGCAATCAGCGCGACCGATTGACCGGGCCAGATTGCGAGATCCGCGCCGCGAATGATGTCGAGTGTTTGCTCCGCATCAACAAATCGGCGCTCGATCTTCCACATGAGAAGTACGGGATCGACACGGGGTGAAGACGCGCTCATTCGTAACGCAAAGCCTCAACAGGATCGAGCCGCGCTGCACGCCAGGCCGGATAAAGCGTTGCGATGAGAGACAAGAGCAACGCCATACCCACGACAGTGATCACCTCGCGTGCATCCACATCGGCGGGCAGATGAGAGAGGAAATAAAATTCAGCCGGAAACAAATTAGTCTTTGTGACTGCCGACAGAAACGCGCGGATCGTCTCGATATTCATCGCGACGACGAGACCCAAACCGAACCCTGCAAGTGTGCCGACGATACCAATTGATGCGCCCGTGATTAAAAATACGCGCAAAATTGATGATCGCGTTGCGCCCATCGTGCGCAAGATCGCAATGTCCGCACTCTTGTCTTTCACAAGCATGATAAGACCGGAGACAATATTCAACGCCGCGACGAGCACGATCAATGTCAAAATCAAGAACATGACATTGCGCTCAACTTCGAGAACGCCAAAAAAAGTTTTGTTGCGCTGGCGCCAATCGGTCAAGAATATTGGTCGCTCCGTTGATTTTTGAATGGCGAGTTTTGTCTCATCAATGCGATCAGGATTAATAAGAAAAATTTCGATCGCACTCACATCGTCAGAGCGATTGAAATAGGATTGCGATTCAGCAAGCGGCATATAAACAAAAGTCGAGTCAAATTCCGACATGCCAATTTCATAAACCGCGGCTATCGGATAGGATTTGATCCGTGGCGCTGTTCCAAAAGGTGTTTGCGGTCCACGCGGCGCGGTCAACGTAATATTATCACCCGGGCGCAGATAAAGTTGCTCGGCCAGTCTTTTGCCAATCACCACACCCGACGCTCTATCAAAACCATCAAGTGCGCCAAGTTTGATATTGTTTGCGATTGAAGGAATGCGACGCAAATCACTTTCACGAACGCCGCGCACAAGAACGCCCGAAGCACTCGCTTGCGAAGAAGCCAAGGCCTGCCCTTCAATGAGCGGCAGAGCCAGACTCACACCCGGGATTTTTTCGAAGAGTGATGATAATTCCGAATAATCCGTGAGCGGCTTATCAATGGCGCCAACAAATATGTGACCATTTATACCAACAATCTTGTCGAGCAACTCTTTACGAAACCCATTCATCACAGAAAGCACAATGATGAGCGTCGCAACACCTAACATGATGCCGATGAAAGAAAAGCCAGCAATGACCGAGATAAACCCCTCACGACGTCGCGCGCGCAAATAGCGAAACGCAATCATCCATTCGAAAGGCGCAAAAGCCCCACTTGATGCCATATTTTGCGACGCGTCGCGCGCCATGATCAGGCTGTCAGCATGAGGACCGCGTCCTCAACCGAGAGAAGATGACGTTCACCCGTCTTGCGGCGCTTCAGTTCCACTTTGCCTTCAGCAAGTGATTTTGGCCCCACCATCACCTGCCAAGGAGAGCCAATCAAATCGGCAGTCGCAAATTTAGCACCTGGCCGCTCATCGCGATCATCATAAAGAACATCAAACCCGCGCGCGGTAAGCGCCTTGTAAAGTGTGGCGCATGTTTCGTCCGTGCCGGCATCACCAATTTTGAGGTTGAGAAGCGAAATATCAAAAGGCGCTACCGATTGCGGCCAGATGATTCCATTCTCGTCATGGAAGGCTTCAATCAACGCGGCAACAAGGCGCGAAGACCCAATGCCATATGAGCCCATGTGAACGGGCGTCTCACGACCATCAGGCCCTGTGACCGTCGCCTTCATGGGTTCTGAATATTTTGTGCCAAAGTAAAAGATATGACCGACTTCAATGCCGCGTGCGGATACACGACGCTCAGCCGGAATTGAATCATAGCGTGCGGCATCATGCATTTCAGAGGTTGCGGCGTAAGGCGTGGTCCATGCTTTCACAATCGCATCAAGTTCCGAAACATTGTCGAAATCTGTATCAACAGCAGGAATTGGTTGATCGAGCACTTGTCGATCCGCAAACACTTCGCTCTCGCCTGTATCAGCGAGAATGATGAATTCATGGCTGAGATCACCACCAATCGGACCCGTATCTGCACGCATCGGAATCGCCGTTAGACCGAGACGATTAAATGTCCGCAGATAGGCAACAAACATCCGGTTATAAGCGTGCCGCGCACCCGCCTGATCAAGATCGAAAGAATAAGCGTCTTTCATCAAGAACTCACGTCCACGCATCACACCAAAACGCGGCCGCACTTCATCGCGGAATTTCCATTGTATGTGATAGAGATTGAGAGGAAGGTCTTTATAGGATTTCACCGATGCGCGGAATATCTCGGTGATCATTTCTTCATTGGTCGGACCAAAAAGCATCTCGCGCTCGTGACGATCCTCAATGCGCAGCATCTCTTTACCATAGGCGTCGTAACGTCCTGACTCGCGCCACAGATCAGCCGACTGGATTGTCGGCATCAGAAGCTCAACCGCGCCTGAGCGATTTTGCTCCTCACGAATGATACGATTGATTTTGTCGAGGACGCGCAGGCCCAATGGCAGCCACGCATAGATCCCCGCCGCCTCCTGCCGGATCATACCGGCGCGCAGCATCAGCCGATGCGAGACGATTTCCGCCTCTTTGGGATTGTCGCGGAGAATGGGCAGAAAAAAACGGCTGAGACGCATTATAGGGCTCTATCGTAAAGGAATCGGGTAAGACGGCCTTGGTCGATAGCGTTTGAACCGCATCGGCCTCAAAAACACAAGCCGGAGCGCTCCGGTCGGGAGCGTTCGGGAGACCCCCATTTTCCGCGTGATGAATGGTTTTTCCGCAAAGCGCTAAAATTTTGGCAGAAATCTGTCACAATGGGTGACAGACGAAAAAAAACAGGCTAGCAATGCGTCGCCTGGTTTCAAAAAGAGGTCGCTGCCATGAGGCAATCGGCACAAGGCTAAGTCTAGGGAGGGATACCGCATCACGTCCCGCAAGAGGACTGAGAGAGCGATAATGGACGGCGGTCAACGCCATCCGGGCGCGATGAGGATGTAAAGAGTTTCAAGGCAGGGCGTGTCCCTGCCTTTTTTATTTTTACATTAAAAACAATGAATTAGCGTGATTAATTCGCAAATTGCACGAGCGCGTAAATAGCCCCCGCAACCGGAAAAGCGACAATTGTCGTGATCAAAACCTTACGTCCCAAACGCGGCGCCACAGGTGCCCCAGGCTCGGTGCCGGGCGTGACATCACCACTCTCCTCTTGGCTTTTGACCCCCAGAGGAAGAACAGCAAACAGACTAAGCCACCAAGCGATGGCATACATGGCAAAAAGCGTCGCGTAAGACATCCGTGTCGTCCCCGTTCAGGCCTGTTCGAGTTCGATCAAAGTGCCATTAAAATCCTTCGGATGAAGGAACAAAACCGGCTTACCATGGGCGCCGATTTTGGGTTCGCCCGAACCAAGGATTCGCGCGCCCTTCCCGATCAGATGGTCGCGCGCGGCGAGAATGTCACCGACCTCGTAGCAAATATGATGAATGCCGCCATCAACATTTTTATCAAGAAATTTGGCAATGGGGCTCGCTTCACCGAGCGGTTCGAGAAGCTCGATTTTCGTATTCGGCAAATCGATAAAGACAACGGTGACGCCATGATCAGGCTGCGGCAAAGGTGCTGAAACTTTAGCGCCTAATGTCTCCCGATAAAGCCGAGTCGAGGCGCTAAGATCTCTGACCGCAATGGCGACGTGATTGAGACGACCAATCATGCTGAGCCCTTTCTACACCACGACAATCTGCACATGGCAGATCGGCTTCTTGCCCCAATCATCATCAACCGCTGAGCGTACCGCTTTTTCTAACGCCGTCTCGACGAGATCGGGATCGCGCCTTTTCGCTTTCGGTAACCCTTCAAGAACTGAGAAGACCGCCTCCTCAATCACATCTTCAAAAAGACGCCCCTCTCTTGTCACTTGCGGAATGCCGGATACCGCAAAAGCAGGATCACCAACAAGTTCACCTTTCGGATCAATCGCGATAGCAATCGAAACAAGACCGCCAAAAGATAATTTCCGACGCTCTGCAATCGCCGGATCAGCCGACGTCACAAGCACATTGCCATCCTTATAGATGCGGCCATGTTGCACTTCATCGACAATATCCGCCTTGCCCGGCGCGAGCCGGATCACATCGCCATTATGACCGATCACAACTTCTGAAATGCCAGAACGCAATGCGAATTTCCGATGCTCCTCAAGATGCAATGCTTCGCCATGCGCCGGAATGAGAACGCGCGGCCGCACCCATTGATACATTTTCTGCAATTCGCCCTGACGCGGATGGCCAGAAACATGAACAAGTGCATGACGATCTGTAACCACATTAACACCTTGCCGCACCAAACCATTGATGATGCGACCAACGGCTTTCTCATTTCCAGGAATTGTGCGTGATGAGAAAATCACTGTATCCCCCGGTGCGAGCGTCACATCAGGATGTTGATCATCGGAAACACGTGCAAGGGCTGCGCGCGGCTCCCCTTGCGAGCCGGTTAAGAGGGCAACAACTTTATCACGCGGTAAATAACCATAAGTTTCGGTTGAACGAAATTCTGGAACATCATCAAGATAACCGCATTCAATTGCGACTTGGATGGCGCGATCCATAGCTTTACCGATGGCAACAACTTCGCGACGATTTTCTTTGGCCGCCAGAGCGATGGAACGAATACGCGCAATGTTTGAAGCGAAAGTCGTGACAGCTACGCGACCATCCGCCTTCGCGATCACATCGGAAAGCCCACGCGCGACATCATCTTCGCTTAAAGATTCACCTTCACGCATCACATTGGTCGAGTCACAAATAAGAGCTAAGACGCCCTCATCACCAATCGCCTTCAAACGCAAGTCATCCGTTTTCCAACCGGCAATCGGCGTTTCATCAATCTTCCAGTCGCCTGTATGAATAACCGTTCCAAGCGGTGTGCGAATAGAGAGCGCGGTCGATTCAGGAATCGAGTGCGCCACCGAAATGATCTCAACATCGAAAGGATCAAGCGGCAAGCGATCACCCGGTTCCATCAAAGTGAGTGCAATGCGTTTTTGCATCGGATCATTTTGACGGCGGATATCAAAAAGACCGGCGGCAAAACGCGTGGCATAGACAGGCGGCTTACCCAAACGCGGATAGAGATCCATCAAGGCGCCGATATGATCTTCATGCGCATGAGTGATGATGATCGCTTTGAGATTTTTTTTGACGCCTTCAAGAAATTTCAAATCCGGCAAGACAAGATCAATGCCCGGCAATTCGGGGCCGGCGAAACTCACGCCGCAATCAACAAGAATCCATTCGCGTTTATGCGGCAAGCCATAGCCATAAAGCGCGGCATTCATACCGATCTCGCCGAGACCCCCCAGCGCGCAAAAAACAAAATCGGCTTTTGGCTCAGCCATCAATCGAACCCTTTATGAAATTCAAAAAAATACGTCGCCGGCAATGACCGGCTCGATGTGTCCATTCTGATCAAGAAGCAAGCGCCCCTCGCGGTCCAAACCCGCAAAGATCCCGTTCCGTTCCGCTTTACGATCCTTGACCACAATCGGACCGCCCACCCCATGCGCCAAAGACAGCCAGTGCTCTCGGATATCTCCAAAACCCTCGCCCTTCCGATAAAGCGCGAGAAACTTCCGATAGGACGCCGAGAATTGACCAAATACCTCAAAAGGCGACGTGACCACGCCCGCAGTTTTCAAATCTGTAACCGGATAAAGCGTGTCCGACGGATGATGAGCGATATTGATCCCGCATCCGATCACCACACCCTGATGCTGTTCTGGTAAAGAAAGACCCTCAATCAAAATTCCCGAAATCTTTTTGCCTTCGAACAGCACATCATTCGGCCATTTCAACGAAAGATGAGCCGTATCAAGACCGACGGTGCGCAAAGCATCATAAACAACAAGTGCCGCGACAAAGCCAAGTTGAAAGGCTCGCGCGTGCGGCGCGGGATCAATCAAAGCGAGCGACGCATAAAGATTGCCCGGCTTTGAGACCCACACGCGTCCAAGCCGACCTCTCCCGCCCGTTTGCTCGTCAGCAATTACAAAATGATGCGATGCGCCGCCCTCGCGCAAATAATCCATCGCGCGATCATTGGTCGAACCAATTGTCTCATGATGTTCAAGCGTGAAGCCTGAGCGTTGAGCAGTCGCTGAGAAATCCACGATCAGAACAAAGACTTCGCAGCAAGCGACGCCGCATTCACAAGAGGCGCCGGTGCGACCACGAAAGCCAAGACAAGGATCGCCGCGACAGACGCCACAAAGCGGATCGCAACAGGCGCTGGCGTAAAGGCTTCACGCGGTTCGTCAAAATAGATGATCTTCACGATACGCAGATAATAATACGCACCCACGACACTTGTGACGACACCAATAATGGCAAGCGGATAAAGCTTTGCATTCACGGCAGCTGCGAACACATACCATTTTGCAAAGAAGCCCGCGAGCGGAGGAACACCCGCAAGCGAGAACATCAACATCGCGAAAGCGAAGGCCAAGGCCGGATTTGTGCGCGAGAGGCCCGCAAGCTCATTGATGTCTTCAAGATAATGACCATTGCGGTTCATCGCCAGAACACAGGCAAATGCGCCAAAGCTTGTGACGAGATAGATTGCCAAATAGGTCGCAACACCTGCGACACCTTCTGTCGTTCCTGCAGCAAGACCGACAAGCACATAACCAACATGGCCGATGGACGAATACGCCAAAAGCCGTTTGATATTCTTCTGGCCAATCGCGGCAAAGGCGCCAAGCCCCATAGACGCAATGGCGATGAACACGATGACTTGCTGCCATTGCGTTTCAATGCCGGGAAAGGCTTGTTCAATCACACGAACAAGAAGAGCGACTGCCGCAATCTTTGGCCCCGCTGCAAAGAACGCCGTTACCGGAGTTGGTGCGCCTTCATAAACATCAGGCGTCCACATATGGAACGGCACAGCAGAGATTTTGAATGAAAGACCCGCGAGGATAAAGACGAGACCAAAGATCGCGCCGACGGAAACACCCGATGAAAGTGCATTCGCGATCCCCAAAAAGGAAACTGCACCCGTCATGCCATAAATCAATGACGCGCCATAAAGGAGCATACCGGAAGATAACGCGCCAAGAACAAAATATTTCAAACCGGCTTCGGTTGATTTCACATTATCGCGATCAAAAGACGCAATCACATAGAGAGAGAGCGAAGACAATTCGAGGCCGAGATAAAGCGCAATCAAATCATTCGCCGAGATCATCAGCATCATGCCCAGCGTGGCAATCAGGATCAAAAGCGGAAATTCGAAAGCCTGTCGCTTTGTATCCTTTAGATAAGCATCGGCGATATAAAGTGTAATAAGCGAGCCCCAGAGCATCGCAATTTTCATAAAACGTGCAAAGCCATCGTGGACAAAAGCGCCATGAAAAGCCTCAACCCGCGCACCCGATGAAAGATAAACGAGAACAAGCGTCACCGCGATGACGAGCATCACAAGCCAGCGCACAAACGCATAAGATTTCTGCCCGAAGACGGCGCCGAACAACACGAGCACCAAAGCGCCCGCGCCCATAAATAATTCTGGGACCGCAGGTGTTATGACCGGTAGAACAGCGAGAGGCGAAGACATCTTTATGAAACCTTATGGAGCAAGGGATGCGGCTTTAACCGAGCCAACCGCCGTTTTGATTGAAGCCAATAAAGGTTCAGTGGGAACCGAGACCACATCGAGAATGGCGTTGGCATGAAAGCCAAAATAAATTGTGAGAATGGCGAGCGGAACCAAAAGTACCGCTTCACGCAGGTTAAGATCTTTGATGTTCATGAGCTCGGGCTTCACAAGCTTACCCAACACAACACGCGCATACATCCACAGCGCATAGGTCGCTGAGAGCACCACACCTGTTGTTGCGAAAAGTGCAACCCATGAATTGGCAATTCGCGAACCCAGAAGCGTCAAGAACTCACCAATGAAGCCGCAGGTTCCTGGCAGCCCAACATTGCCCATCGTGAAGATCAACATCACAGCGGCATAAAGCGGCATGCGATGAACGAGGCCACCATAGGCCGAAATCTCACGCGTATGCATGCGATCATAAATCACGCCGACGCAAAGGAAGAGCGCCGCCGAGATGATGCCGTGGCTGATCATCTGGAACATCGCGCCTTCAATACCCTGCTCGGTCAAAGTGAAAATGCCAAGTGTGACATAACCCATATGTGCGACCGATGAGTAAGCGATGAGCTTCTTCACATCTTCCTGCACAAGCGCCACGAGCGATGTGTAAATAATCGCGCCGAGTGAGAGGAAAAACATGAAATGCGCAAAATCAGCCGAGGCAATGGGGAACATCGGCAAAGAGAAGCGCAGGAAACCGTAGCCACCCATCTTCAAAAGAATTGCAGCGAGGATCACGGACCCTGCAGTCGGGGCTTCAACGTGAGCATCCGGCAACCATGTATGAAGCGGCCACATCGGCATCTTCACGGCAAACGACGCAAAGAAGCCAATCCAGAGCCATTTCTGCATCGTAGCCGGGAAAGCAAATTTCATTAAAGACGGGATGTCTGTTGTGCCCGCCGTCCAATACATCGCCATGATGGCGACGAGCATAAGAACCGAGCCCAACAGCGTGTAGAGGAAGAATTTAAAGCTCGCATAAATGCGGCGCTTACCGCCCCACACACCGATGATGAGGAACATCGGGATGAGTCCCGCCTCAAAAAACACATAGAAGAGCACAAGATCAAGCGCCGCAAAGACGCCGATCATCAGCGCTTCAAGAACGAGAAACGCAATCATATATTCCGCGACACGTTTCTCGACTGCCACCCATGATGCCACAATGCAAAACGGCATCAAAAAAGTTGAGAGGATAATGAAAGGCATTGAGTAACCATCAACGCCCAGTTTGAATCGGATTGCGTCGGATATCCACGCCCCTTGTTCAACAAGCTGAAATTCAGGACTTGTGGGATCAAAGCGATGCCAAGCGAGAAGCGAGACAGCAAATGTCACAAGAGTCGTGATCAGCGCGATCCAACGAATATTATTTAACGTGCCCTCACGACCTTTGGGCACAAAAAGTATAAACGCCGCACCAATGAGCGGGATAAGGATCAAAGTGGAGAGAAGATTATGCATCAGTGCGCTCCACCAAACATATACCAGGTGACGAAGACCGCGAGGCCGATCAACATCGCAAATGCGTAGTGATAAAGATAACCCGTCTGCAATCGCACAGCGCCCGCAGCGACATCAGAGACACGCGCGGCAACACCATCAGGACCAAGGCCATCAATCACACGCCCATCGCCCTTCTTCCACAAGAAGCGGCCAATGGCGTTTGCGGGATTGACGAAGATAAAATCGTAAATCTCGTCGAAATACCATTTGTTGAGTAAGAACCGATAAAGGATCGGTTGGCTCTCGGCGAGTTCACGCGGCAGATGAGGCTTCGCAACATAAAAAGTGAATGCGAGAAGAAAGCCCATAATCATCATCACGAAAGGCGAATATTTCACCCATGCCGGAACATCGTGCATCTCGTGCAAGATATGATTATGTTCTCCAGTGAAGAGCGCGCCCTTCCAGAAATGATCATAGGACTCACCGATAAAGGCAGGAGCAAAAACAAGACCTGCAATAAGAGCGCCAATTGCGAGAAGCAACAAAGGCAACAACATCACGAGCGGCGCTTCATGCGGTTCATCTGATCCATGATCATGCGCATCATGGCCATGAGCAACACCATGAGCATGATGATCATCATGGTGACCATGAGCGTCATGACCCCAGCGCGGCTTGCCAGTGAAGGTTAAGAAGAACAAACGCCACGAATAAAAACTTGTCATAAAGGCGGCCGCAACAAGAAGAATAAAAGCGTAGGTTTGTGCAGCATTCTTTGAAGCGAAAGCCGCTTCAATGATGGCATCTTTCGAAAAGTAACCTGCAGTTAGCGGAAAGCCCGTGAGCGCCAGTGTGCCAATCGCCATCATCGCGGTGGTAAAAGGAATCTTTCCCGCAAGACCACCCATTTTACGGATGTCTTGTTCATGATGCATCGCATGTATGACAGCGCCCGCACCCAAAAACAAAAGCGCCTTGAAAAACGCATGCGTGAAGAGATGAAAAATCCCTGCGCCATAAGCACCTGAACCAAGTGCTACAAACATGTACCCCAATTGCGAACAGGTCGAATAGGCGATCACGCGTTTAATATCGTTCTGAACGAGGCCGACCGTTGCAGCAAAAAATGCAGTCGTTGCACCAACGACAACAACAACCGTTAAAGCCGCAGGGGCTGCTTCAAACAAAGGCGACAAACGAGCTACCATGAACACACCGGCGGTCACCATGGTCGCGGCATGGATCAAAGCCGAAACCGGTGTTGGGCCTTCCATCGCGTCGGGCAGCCACGTGTGCAAAAGGAATTGCGCCGATTTGCCCATCGCGCCGACAAAGAGCAACAAACAGATGATCGTCAGAGCATCCCAATCAATGCCCAAGAAATCGACCTTGACGCCTTGCAACACTGAAATTTTGGCGAAGAGCGCTTCAAACTCAACCGTGCCGGTTAACACGAAGATAACAAAAATACCAAAGGCAAAGCCGAAATCGCCAACGCGGTTGACGATAAAGGCTTTCATCGACGCGGCAACCGCTGTTGGCCGATCAAACCAGAAACCGATCAAGAGATAAGAGGCAAGACCCACCCCTTCCCAGCCGAAAAACATCTGAACCAGATTGTCAGACGTCACGAGCATCAACATCGCAAAAGTGAAAAGCGACAAATAGGCAAAGAAGCGCGGGCGCGACGGGTCCTCATGCATATAGCCGATGGAATAAAGATGTACGAGCGCCGAGACTGAATTGACAACCACCAACATCACGGCGGTGAGCGTATCAACGCGCAACGCCCAATCGACTTCAAAAGATCCAGAGCGTATCCATGAGGCAAGCAAATGGACTTTGCCGCCGCCGCCATAGCCCACATCAAAAAACACGAACCAAGAAATGGCAGCCGTTGCGAGCATCAAACCCGTTGTTGCTATTTCACTCGCGCGTGCACCAATGACACGGCCCAAAAGGCCGGCGATCAGAAAACCGAGAAGCGGAAAAAAGACGATTGCCTGGATCATGACGAGTAAAGCGGGAAACCCCGCTCAGCCTTTCATCGTGTTAATGTCTTCAACCGCGATCGAACCGCGATTGCGATAGAAGACAACTAGAATTGCCAAACCAATCGCCGCCTCAGCGGCTGCGACTGTCAAAATGAGAAGTGCGAAAACCTGACCAATCAGATTTCCGCCATAGCTCGAAAACGCAACAAGATTAATATTGACCGACAAGAGAATGAGTTCGATCGACATCAGAATAACGATGACATTTTTGCGATTGATAAAAATTCCCAACACGCCAAGCGTGAAGAGAATGGCCGAGACGGTGAGATATTGGCTCAATCCGATCATAGCATGCACCTCACAAACCTTGCCCAGGTTGGACTTTACGCACTTCCATCGCGGTTTCTTTTGTCCGCGCTACTTGGTTTGCGATATTTTGACGTTTCACATTCGGGCGGTGATGAAGGGTCAGCACAATGGCACCAATCATCGCGACCAAGAGCACAAGCCCAGCAGTTTGGAAATAATAGATATAATCCGTGTAAAGCACGCGGCCGAGTGCTTCCGTATTTGAAACAGACGCATCAAGCGTTGGCGATGCATTCGTTGCATCAGGGCTCACAAGATAAGTGCCAATCACCATCGCGAGTTCAATGAAGAGAATGAGGCCGAGGATGATACCGAGCGGGAGATGTTTGGCGAAACCTTGCTTCAATTCGGCGAAATCAACATCAAGCATCATGACGACAAACAAGAAGAGCACTGCGACCGCGCCGACATAGACGACGATCAAGATCATCGCCAAGAATTCAGCACCCATGAGCAAGAACAAGCCAGCAGCATTCACAAAAGCGAGGATCAAGAACAAAACCGAATGAACGGGATTGCGTGCGACAATCACCATGACGGCCGAGCCAATCATGATCGCCGAGAAGAGATAGAAAAAGATCTGAGCGACGCTCATAGACAATGTCCCGTTACTGCTTAGCGCCAACGCGCATCCGCTTTGATGTTTCGTTGAATTTCACGTTCCCAACGTGCGCCATTCTCGAGCAACCGCTCTTTGTCGTAGAAAAGTTCTTCACGTGTCTCGGTTGCGAATTCGAAATTCGGACCCTCGACGATCGCATCGACCGGACACGCTTCCTGACAGAAACCGCAATAGATGCATTTCGTCATATCAATATCATAGCGCGTGGTACGACGGGTGCCGTCATTGCGACGAGGACCCGCCTCAATCGTAATGGCTTGCGCGGGGCAAATCGCTTCGCAAAGTTTGCAAGCGATGCAGCGCTCTTCGCCGTTCGGATACCGGCGCAAAGCATGTTCACCGCGAAAACGCGCACTCACGGGATTTTTTTCGAACGGATAATTGATCGTCGCTTTCGGTTTAAAGAAATACCGCATCGACAGCATGAAGGCGCTGACAAATTCCTTGAGGAGAAGCGATTTGGCGGCTTGTTGCAAAGACATGGTTGATTTCCTCAATGTCCCGGCGCCCAACCGGTGAATTGCAAGACACCCGCGACCGCAACAACCATAAAGAGCGAGATCGGCAAGAATACCTTCCAACCCAAACGCATCAATTGATCATAGCGATAGCGCGGCACGAACGCCTTCACCATCGAGAACATGAAAAACACAAGACAGGTTTTAATGACGAACCAGATGACGCCCGGCACCCATGTGAAAGGCGCGACATCGAAAGGCGGCAACCACCCCCCAAGGAAGAGTATGGTTGTAAGGGCGCACATGGTGACAATGGCGACATATTCACCAAGCATGAACATCATGTAAGGCGTTGAACCATATTCGACCATGAAGCCGGCAACGAGCTCGGATTCTGCCTCAACAAGGTCGAAAGGCGGACGGTTGGTTTCTGCAAGTGCCGAGATGAAAAAGATCACAAACATCGGGAAAAGCGGCAGCCAGAACCAGCTGAACATTCCATAAGTGCCGCGTTGCGCGTTTACAACGTCAGACAAATTCAAAGAGCCCACACAAAGAAGAACAGTGATCACCACGAAACCGATTGAGACTTCATAGGACACCATTTGCGCAGCAGAGCGCAACGCGCCCAAGAAAGGGTATTTCGAATTGGACGCCCAGCCGCCCATGATGACGCCATAAACGCCAAGCGATGAGATAGCGAAAATATAAAGAACACCGACATTGATATTGGCAATTGCCCACCCATCCATCACCGGCAAGACAGCCCAAGCCGCAAGCGCCAGAGTGGCCGTCACAAGAGGCGCCAACAAAAATACACCTTTGTTGGCACCAGCAGGAATCGTAGGCTCTTTCAAAATAAATTTGAGCAAATCGGCAAAACTTTGAAAGAGACCAAAGGGACCAACAACATTCGGACCACGACGCAATTGCACGGCCGCCCAAATCTTGCGGTCAGCCAAAAGAATGAAGGCGACAAACACCAAAAGCGCCAAAAGCAGCAAGAGACTTTTCAGGATTGTGATCCCGAGTGCCAGCGCCCAACCATAAGAAGCAATATCATTTGCCATGCTTCACTCTTTCCTATTCCGCAGCGACCGCGACCGGGCGACGCGCGATTGACGCACATTCACCCATCACACGCGAAGCGCGCGCAATCGCATTGGTTAAATGATAGTCTTTAATCGCCGCACGGAACGGTTCCTTAGAGAGAGCCGCGTCGGCTTGCGCTGAGGCTTCAACTGACGACGATAATGATTTTTCAATTGCCCCCAAAACAACGAAATGCGGATGGGCCGCGTAAAGCGCTTTACGTAACGACGGCAGCGAGTCAAAAGCCAAAACCACACCAAGGGTTTCAGCAAGACCACGAATAATTGCCCAATCCTCACGCGCCTCACCCGGCGGAAAGATCGCACGATTGGCCAATTGCACCCGGCCTTCCGTGTTCACATAAAGACCCGATTTCTCAGTATAAGTGGCACCCGGCAAAATCACATCGGCACGATGAGCGCCGCGATCCCCATGTGTACCTTGATAAATAACGAAAGCACCCGCAGGCACATCAACTTCATCAACGCCCAGAAGATAAAGAACATCAAGCGCAGCGGCTTTGATCATGGCAGACGTATCAATTCCGCCCTCACCCGGCACAAAGCTGATATCAAGCGCGCCCACAAGCGATGCCTCTGTGTGAAGAATGTTAAAGCCATTCCAGTCAGGCGTAAGCGCGCCATGCGCTTTGGCGAGTTTTGCCGCAAGCGCAAGGATCGCAGCGCCATCAGCGCGGTTCAACGCACCCTGTCCCACAATGATCATCGGCTTTGACTTGCCGGAGAAGAGTTTGGCTGCAGCCGCTTCAAGACTTTCGGGCCCTGCGCCTTCATAAGCATAGGGATAAGTCAGCTCAGCCTTTTCGCCCACAACCGCAACCGACAAACCACCCTTCAAATAGCGCTTGCGAATGCGCGCATTGAGAACCGGCGCTTCGTGGCGCGGGTTCGATCCAATGATCAAAATCGCATCGGCCTCTTCGATGCCCGCAATAGTCGAGTTGAAAAGATAAGAGGCGCGACCATGTTTGGGGTGCAGCGGGGAACCCGGATAGCGCACATCGATATTTTGCGAACCAAGCGCATTCATCAACGCCTTCAGCGCAAACATATCTTCAACGCTTGCCAATTGACCCGCAAGCGCGCCGATTTTTTGCGGGCTCGTGGATTTCACTTTCGCGACAATCGCTGCAAAAGCCTCTGCCCATGATACGGGCGTAAGCTTACCATTGACGCGAAGATAAGGGCGATCAAGACGTTGTGTTTTCAACCCGTCGAAAATGAACCGGCCTTTATCTGAGAGCCATTCTTCATTCACACTTTCATTCAAGCGCGGCATAATACGCATCACTTCATTGGCGCGGCTATCAACACGGATCGCTGTACCCACCGCATCCATCACATCGATGGATTCAGTTTTTGTAAGCTCCCAAGGACGCGCCTTAAATTCATAGGGCTTTGAAGTGAGCGCACCGACGGGGCAAAGATCAATAATATTGCCTTGCAACTCGCTCGTCATCGCCGCTTCAAGATAAGACGTGATCTCGACATCTTCGCCACGACCAATGAGACCGAGATCGGTCACGCCAGCGACTTCCGTTGAGAAGCGAACACAGCGCGTGCATTGAATGCAACGCGTCATCGTAGTTTTGACGAGCGGGCCGATATGTTTGTCTTCAACCGCGCGCTTATTTTCATCATAACGCGACGTATCAACGCCATAGGCCATCGCCTGATCTTGCAAATCGCATTCGCCGCCCTGATCGCAAATCGGGCAATCAAGCGGATGATTGATGAGCAAAAATTCCATCACACCTTCGCGCGCCTTTTTCACCATAGGCGACGTTGTGAAAACAACCGGCGGCTCACCATTCGGGCCCGGGCGCAAATCGCGCACATTCAACGCACAAGAGGCTTGCGGCTTCGGCGGCCCGCCTTTCACTTCGACAAGGCACATGCGACAATTGCCAGCAATTGAGAGCCGCTCATGGAAACAGAAGCGCGGCACTTCCGCACCCGCTTCTTCACACGCTTGAAGAACCGTGTAGTCCGCCGGTACGTCGATCTCTTTGCCGTCGATGATGATCTTGCTCATGACGCCCTCTTACTCCGCCGCCATCATGCGCACAGGGTCACTATGCGGATTGGCGGAATATTGATCGATCCGCTCTTCGATTTCGTGACGGAAATGTGCGATGAGGCCTTGAATGGGCCAGGCCGCAGCATCACCCAAAGCGCAAATCGTATGACCTTCAACTTGCTTCGTGACTTCAAGAAGCATGTCGATTTCTTTTTTCTGCGCACGGCCTTCCGCCATCCGGTTCATGACGCGCCACATCCAGCCTGTGCCTTCACGGCATGGCGTGCATTGGCCACAGCTCTCATGTTTGTAGAAGGCGGAAAGACGCGCAATTGCACGAATGACATCGGTTGATTTGTCCATCACAATCACTGCCGCCGTACCAAGACCCGAGCGGAGCTTCGAGAGTGAATCAAAATCCATCGGCGTGTCGATGATCTGATGTGCCGGAACCATGCGCACAGACGAACCACCCGGAATAACAGCCTTCAGACTATCCCACCCGCCGCGAACACCGCCACAATGACGATCAATCAATTCACGGAAAGTGATGCCCATCGCTTCTTCGACATTGCACGGCGTGTTCACATGACCGGACACGCAAAAGAGTTTCGTGCCGACATTGTTCGGATTGCCGATTGAGGAAAACCAACCAGCACCGCGACGCAAAATCGTGCCTGCAACCGCGATCGATTCCACATTGTTCACGGTGGTCGGACAGCCATAAAGACCCATATTCGCAGGGAATGGCGGCTTCAAACGTGGTTGGCCCTTTTTGCCTTCCAAGCTTTCAAGCAACGCGGTTTCTTCGCCGCAAATATAGGCGCCCGCGCCGTGATGGACGTAAAGATCGAAGGGCCAACCATGAACATTGTCTTTGCCGATGAGCTTCTTATCGTAAGCTTCGTCAACCGCGCGCTGCAGCGCTTCGCGCTCGGCGATGTATTCACCACGCACATAGATATAGCAGACATGCGCACCCATCGCGAAAGACGCGAGCAAACAGCCCTCAACGAGAAGATGCGGATCATTGCGCATGATCTCGCGGTCTTTGCAGGTGCCGGGCTCGGACTCATCTGCATTCACAACAAGATAATGCGGACGACCGTCAGATTGCTTGGGCATGAAAGACCATTTCATACCCGTGGGGAATCCTGCGCCACCCCGACCACGAAGGCCCGAAGCTTTCATCTCATTGATGATCCAGTCACGACCTTTATCGATAAAAATCTTCGTGCCGTCCCAATTGCCGCGCTTCAACGCGGACTGAAGATCAGCGCCGTGATAGCCGTAGAGATTGGTGAAGATGCGGTCTTTATCAGTCAACATAATTCAAAAGCCCCGCCTCACTGTGCCGCTGTTTCAGAGAAATCAAGACGACGCTCTACTCTGCTCATTCTGATGTCAATTACAGAAAGTGTTTCGTAGATATTTCCGGTATCGACCTGAACAGCCTGCAATTGCATCCGCATTGATTTGAGTTCGTTACGAATTTCCCGCTGCCCTTCTTCAATGTTTCCAAGACGCGATTGAACTGATTTCAGGACCTCGTAAATCAACTCACTGGATATATCGACCATGATCGTTATCCTTTCGCGGCTTCTGCGGCGGCAGCTTTTGCGGCTTCCGCACGTTTTGCTTCTTCTGCATCGAAGCGGGCTTTCCACGAGCCCACAACGGACCCGTCGTAAAGCGACGGATCTTGCAATGTCTTCGCTCCGCCGAGCGGTTCGGAATTGCGACGCTCTTTCTGCGGACCCTTTTTAACAGGGCGGCCAGCCGCCAAATTATCAAGCAGCGTGTTAAAGCTCTCAACAGAGAGATCTTCATAATAATCATTGTTGATCTGCACCATCGGCGCATTGCAGCATGCACCAAGGCACTCAACTTCAAGCCACGAGAATTTTCCGTCAGCCGACACCTGCCGCTCTTCACCAAAGCGGCTCTTGCACACATTGATGATTTTTTCGGCACCATTCAAACGGCACGGCGTTGTGCCGCACACTTGAATAAAATGATGTCCAACCGGTGCGAGGTTAAACATAGAATAGAAGGTTGCGACTTCGAGCACACGAATTTTAGCCATGCCCAAAAGCTCGGCCACATATTCAATCGCCGCTTTTGGCAACCAATAGTCATGCTGTTCTTGCGCCCGCCATAATAGCGGAATGACGGCGGAGGCTTTGCGCGCTTCCGGATATTTCGCAATCACCGTATCAGCCCAAGCTCTATTCTCGGGAGAGAATGCAAAAGACTGCGGTTGGATCGCGTCAGGCGCGAGGCGACGGACACTCATAGGCACTCACCTTGGATTGAAGAAGAAGCCATCACCGATCCACCTCGCCAAACACGATGTCGAGTGAACCAAGGATCGCAGACACATCCGCCAACATGTGACCACGGCACAAAAAATCCATCGACTGCAAATGCGCAAAGCCCGGCGCTTTGATCCGGCAGCGATAGGGTTTGTTTGTACCATCAGCGACAAGATAGACGCCGAACTCACCTTTCGGTGCTTCAACAGCGGCATAGACTTCACCGGCAGGAACCTTATAGCCTTCGGTATAAAGCTTGAAGTGATGAATGAGCGCTTCCATCGAGCGTTTCATCTCAGCGCGTTTGGGGGGCACGATCTTGCCATCTGTTGATGAGATCGCTCCCTTCCCTTCCGGCTTACGAAGTTCACGAATGCATTGCTTCATGATCTTGATCGACTGGCGCATCTCTTCCATGCGGATGCAATAGCGATCATAGCAATCGCCATTCTTGCCGATCGGAATATCAAAATCCATTTCAGCATAGCATTCATAGGGCTGCGATTTTCTCAAATCCCATGCGGCACCTGAACCGCGAACCATCACGCCTGAAAAACCCAGAGCCCAAGCATCATCGAGCGAAACAACACCGATATCCACATTGCGTTGTTTGAAGATGCGGTTGTCAGTCAAGAGTCCTTCAAGATCATCACAGATTTTCAAGAACGGATCGCAGAAGGCCTCGATATCATCGACGAGATCATCGGGAAGATCCTGATGAACACCACCCGGGCGCACATAGGCTGCATGCATGCGTGAACCAGACGCGCGCTCATAAAACATCATCAGTTTTTCGCGCTCTTCAAAGCCCCAAAGCGGTGGCGTCAAAGCGCCGACATCCATCGCCTGCGTCGTGACATTCAGCATATGAGAAAGAAGACGACCAATTTCCGAGTAAAGCACGCGGATCAATTGACCACGACGAGGCACAGTGATGCCTAACAGCTTTTCAACAGCCAAGGCATAAGCATGTTCTTGATTCATCGGCGCGCAATAATCGAGCCGATCAAAATACGGCACCGCTTGCAAATAGGTCTTCGACTCAATCAGCTTCTCGGTACCGCGATGAAGCAACCCGATATGCGGATCAACGCGTTCAACCACTTCCCCATCAAGCTCAAGCACAAGACGCAACACGCCATGGGCCGCCGGATGTTGCGGGCCGAAATTGAGTGTAAAATTTCTCAGCTGATGCTCGTTCATGACTTCGCCTTTTCATCACCGGGCAGCACATAATCCGTACCTTCCCATGGCGAGAGAAAATCAAAATTACGGAATTCCTGAACGAGCTTTACAGGCTCATAAACAACGCGCTTCTGCTCATCGTCATAGCGCACTTCGACATAGCCCGATGTGGGAAAGTCTTTACGAAGCGGATGACCTTGAAAGCCATAATCAGTGAGCATGCGGCGCAAATCGGGATGACCGTCAAAGATCACGCCATACATGTCATAAACTTCACGCTCATACCAATCAGCAGCTGGAAAGACAGTAATCGCCGACGGAACCGGATGAGTTTCATCCGCCTCGAAAATCACGCGCACGCGCGTGTTGTGCTTTGGTGAGAGAAGATGCCAAACAATATCAAAGCGTTTCTCGCGTGCCGGATAATCCGCCGCCGTCAAATCGGTAAAGTTTTTAAACAGGAAACGCGGATCGTCACGCAAAGTTGTGAGCACACGAATTGTGTCAGCCGTTTCAGCACGCAGCGTCAACTCACCATAAGCGACATCAGCCGAATGAACAGCAGCGCCAAGTGTGGCCTTGATCGATTCGCCGAGACTAATCAGCTGCTCACTCATTTCGTTGTTTCCAATTCCCGAACCTTTGCTTCCAGAAGCTCGATCCGTTCTTCAAATTCACCAGTAATCAATTTGCTCATCAATGTATCCGCCGTTAATGCTTGGCGGAAATTTTTAAGAGTATCTTCAATTTTATCGATCCTCTTTTCCATTCGCGTAAAATCAGAATGTGTCTTTTCGTGAAGCGCAACATTTTCAGCCCGCATTTCACGAAGCATTGGCATGATAAAATCAACTGGATCAGACATTGTCTTGCTCCCTGTGATTGGCCAAACGCAACTTCATACTAACGCTCAATCGTTCCTGTACGGCGGATTTTCTTCTGGAGAAGAAGAACACCGTAAAGCAGCGCCTCAGCCGTTGGCGGGCACCCCGGGACATAGATGTCCACCGGCACCACACGATCGCACCCACGCACAACCGAATAGGAATAGTGATAATAGCCGCCGCCATTGGCGCAGGAGCCCATCGAGATCACGTAACGCGGCTCAGGCATCTGGTCATAGACTTTGCGCAAAGCGGGCGCCATTTTATTGGTGAGCGTGCCGGCGACAATCATCACGTCGGACTGGCGCGGTGAAGCGCGCGGGGCAAAACCGAACCGCTCAACATCATAACGCGGCATCGAGAGCTGCATCATTTCAACCGCGCAGCAGGCGAGACCGAAAGTCATCCACATCAGCGAACCGGTACGCGCCCAATTGATGAGTTCATCGGTCGAGGTGACAAGAAAACCCTTATCGCCCAACTCGGCGTTAACTTCGGTAAAAAATTTGTCATTCGCGCCGATCGGCTTTCCGGTCGACGGATCGATCAAGCCGCGAGCTTGTGGCGCGATCTCTGGCATCAATCCCATTCGAGAGCACCCTTCTTCCATTCATAGATGAAACCGATTGTGAGCACGGCGAGGAACAACATCATCGACCAAAAGCCGAAAAGGCCGACCTCTTTAAACGCGACAGCCCAGGGAAACAGAAACGCAACTTCGAGATCGAAAATGATAAACAAAATCGATACGAGATAAAAACGCACATCGAATTTCATGCGCGCGTCATCGAAAGCGTCAAAACCGCATTCATAAGCCGAAAGTTTTTCGGGATCAGGATTCTGATAAGCAACAATAAATGGAGCTACCAAAAGCCCAAGGCCGATCACAACGCTCAGGCCGATAAACACGACAAGCGGAAGGTAATCGACAAGAAGATGGTCGAGGGTGTGTCCCATCAGGTAGCTCTCCTTAGCGGGCCGAACTCCAAGCCCCAAAAAGGACCGGAACCGACCCGATAGCCGACTGCCGGTTGCACGACCGCCGACCCTTCTACGCCAGGTTTCGCATCCGAGTCCCAGCTTTTTGCGGTGCAACGGATAGCCCAGCCCCTCGCGTCGCGCAAGGTGACAGAAGGCCCCATAAAAGCCGCCCTTTGTCGGAGAGAGCCAAAGCCGCCCGCCTCCACGGATATCCGCCTAGGCAACCGAAGATCAGCCCCACAAGCCTTTTCGAGACTGCGCTTGTGGTTTTTCCGAAAACGGGCAATAGATCCGGCAATTATTAAAGAAACGGGAGATTTCCATGGTCAATTCTATCGATCTCGCAGGACAATTTGCCGTCGTCACCGGCGGCGCTCAAGGAATTGGCTTTGCAGTCGCCGATCGCTTGACCCGTTCGGGGGCAAAAGTGGCGCTTTGGGATCGAGACGAGGCTCTGGCGCGCGAATCATCGAGCTGCCTCCCCGGCTCTATCGTCGTCAAAGTTGAGCAATCGGATGCGACGTCCGTACAAGCGGCGGCTGACGCCACGTTAAAGGCCTTTGGCCGCATCGATGTGCTCGTCAATAATGCCGGAATCGCGGGTCCGAATATGCCGCTCGCCGATTACCCGCTCGATGCGTGGCATGACATCATCAATATCAATCTCAATGGCGTGTTTTATTGCTGCAAATCGGTCGTCCCCGCGATGAAGGCGCAAGGCTATGGCCGCATCGTCAATATCGCCTCGATCGCCGGTAAAGAAGGCAACCCGAATGCCTCCGCCTATTCGGCATCCAAAGCCGGCGTGATCGCCCTTACAAAATCGCTCGGCAAGGAATTGGCCGGTCAGGACATCGCTGTGAATTGCGTGACCCCTGCCGCTGCAAAAACCGCAATTTTCGACCAGATGAAACAGGAGCATATTGATTATATGCTCTCGCGTATTCCGCGCGGTCGCTTCCTCCAAGTCGACGAAGCGGCCAATATGATCGCCTGGTTGGCCTCGAAAGAGAACTCGTTCACGACCGCAGCCGTTTTCGATCTTTCCGGTGGTCGCGCCACCTATTGATCGGATCTCATTAACCGCTTTTTTGTATTTATTGACGTTAGGTCAACCAAACGGCAGATTATCGTGCCTGTTTGGAGTGACCTATGCACTATTCCTCGCGCCTTAACGGCGCGCGTATTCTCATAACCGGCCACACGGGTTTCACCGGTAGCTGGATGAGTTTGAAGCTCGCCACTCTTGGCGCCGAAATCCATGGCTTCGCGCTGCCTCCAGACACGAAACCAGCTTTGTTTGATCTTGCCGATGTCTGGCCAAGCCTTAAAACCCATACACTCGGCGACATCGCCGATTTTCCGCTTCTTCAGGACACGGTTCAGCGCGTTGCGCCCGATGCTATTTTACATCTTGCCGCGCAGCCGCTTGTGATTGCCGGCTATACCCATCCTGTCCGAACCTTTCTCACCAATACGCAAGGCACCGCGCATATTCTGGAAGCCGCACGCCTCACGCCGTCCGTGCGCGGCGTGGTCGCGATCACCACCGACAAAGTCTATGCGCCGACGCAAAACGGACGAGCTTTTGATGAAAACGCGTTCCTCGGCGGAAAGGACCCCTATTCCGCCTCAAAATCGGCGGCAGAATTTGTCATAGACTCCTATCGCCATAGTCTATCGACATGGGAACGAAGCCTGAAGATCGAAGTCGCGCGCGGCGGGAACATCTTTGGCGGCGGCGATTTTGCGCCAAACCGGATTATCCCAGATTTTTTTCGCGCGGTTCAGAACGGCAGCACTTTGAAACTCAGGAAACCCGATGCCAAAAGACCCTGGCAACATGTTCTTGATCTTTGCGAAGCCTACCAGCTTCTTCTCGAACGCGTGCTCGACGAAGAGAACGACGCACCCGGCGAAAATTGGAATATCGGTCCGCTAGAGGAAGAAACGATCGTCGTGATCGACCTTATCAGGCGCTACGAAACCTATTGGCAGGAAATTCCTTTACAGATTGAACAAGGACCACCGGAAACCAACACACTTGCTCTCAATTCAACCAAAGCGCGCACCAAACTTGGCTGGCTTCCACGCTTAACACTTGATGAAGCGCTCCAAAAAACAGCCGAATGGTATCAAACCGCGCTCGAAAGGCCTGGACTCCTCGCCGACCTCACCCGGCAGCAGATTGAACTCCATTGGTCTCAAGGCCGTTGAGATCATTAATCGCTTAAATTTTGAGTAAAACGCAAAATCTCCTCCTCACCACGCTTATTCAAACTTTCCACATTTCTCCGCTCTAGAACTTAACTTATATTACGTAAGGTAAGATATATGAAAGACATGAGGACGGCATGATCCGGCAGGCGGTTATACTAGCTGGAGGGCGTGGCACGAGGCTCTCCGAAGAAACCACACTTCGGCCAAAGCCCTTGGTTGAAATCGGCGGTGCTCCCATCCTCTGGCACATCATGAAAATTTTCTATGCCCAAGGCGTGACGGACTTCATCATCTGCTTGGGTTACAAGGGCTATTTGATCAAAGAATTTTTTGCGAATTACAGCCTTCATCGCTCAGATGTAACTTTCGATTTCGCAACGCACGCCATTCATTATCACAGAAATCGTGCCGAACGCTAGCGTGTCACTCTGGTTTATACAGGCGAAGAAACGATGACGGGCGGTCGCCTCAAACGTATTAAACCACATCTCACCGCTAACCCCTTTTTGATGACTTATGGCGATGGTGTTGCCGATATACATCTCGAAAAACTCATTGACAGTCATAATCGAAGCGGCTGCCGTGCAACAGTAACGGCTGTGACGCCGCCCGGTCGCTTTGGTGCATTAACTCTTGATCACAATGGTCGTGTGGCGAATTTTCAAGAAAAGCCGCAAGGCGATCGCAGCATCATAAATGGTGGATTTTTTGTGCTTGATCCATCAACGCTTGATCTCATCAAAGATGATCAAACCATTTGGGAACGCGAACCACTCGAAACACTTGCACACACAAAAGATCTGAACGCCTACCGCCATCAAGGATTTTGGCATCCGATGGATACGATGCGTGATCGGCTTTATCTTGATGACCTCTGGCAGAAAAACAAAGCGCCCTGGAAACTCTGGAATGAGGGCGAAGCGTGATGTCTACCCTCAAAAATAAAAACCGCGCGCCACAAAGACGATGCCGTGCCTGTAAACACGAGCTTGATTTCATTTTTGCCGATTTAGGCGAACATCCGGTCGCCAACGATTTAATCGAGAACAAATCAAAACTGGGCCTTGAGCCGCGCTACCCTCTGCGTGTTGCCTGTTGCCGCTCCTGCCGCCTCGTTCAAATCGCCGATGATCTTCCCGCTGACCGCCTTTTCCGCCAAGACTATGTCTATCAATCCTCGATCTCTTCGAGCTTTGTGGAACATGCGCGACAACATGTCGAAGAGCTGATCAGAGATCATGGTTTAAGCGCACAACATCACGTCGTCGAAATTGCGAGTAATGATGGCTATCTCCTACAATTTTTCATAAAAGCAGGCATACGCGTAACAGGAATCGAGCCCGCAGCTTCAGTTGCTGAAATCGCATGTGAACGCCATGGCATTCCAACATTGGAATCTTTCTTCAATGCTGAAGAAGCGCAACGCCTCGTCCGCGAAATTGATCACGCCGACATCATTCTTGCCAATAATATTTTGGCGCATGTTCCCGATCTTTTTGATTTTCTTAAAGGCGTAAAGACCCTCCTCAAAAAAGACGGCGTTGCCATCTTCGAATTTCCGCATCTTCTGAAACTCTTGGAAGCTGTCCAATTCGACACGATCTATCACGAACATTATTCCTATCTCTCGCTCTTGGCGCTTGAGCCCTTATTCGCGCGCGTTGAGCTTCAAGTCGTTGATGTCAAGGAAATTTCCGTTCATGGCGGGTCGTTGCGGCTATCGGTGCGACACGCTGGCACCGATGTAATGGTTCATGAGCGCGTGCAGACATTGCGCGAAAAAGAAACCGCCGCCAGACTTCACGAGGACATGCCCTATCTCGCTTTAGCGACCAAGATCGAAACCATCATCGAAGAACTCAAATCAATCCTTGAAGGTGAACAAGCACGAGGTGCCCTGATTGCCGCCTATGGTGCGCCAGCAAAGGGAAACACACTTTTAAATGCTGCAAAAATCAACACGGATTTGATATCGTTTACGGTTGATAAAGCGCCTTCGAAATGCGGACGCTTTTTACCTGGTTCAGGACTCCCGATCCTTGACCCGTCACTCATTTCTGTTTTGAAGCCTGATATTATTGTCATTCTCCCGTGGAATATCAAAGACGAAATCATCAATGAGTTATCATTTGTGGCTGAGTGGGGCGGACGATTTCTGATCCCGATCCCTCAACCTTATTTCATCACGCCTCATATCTCTGAGCAAAGGCAGGCGTCATGAAGATTGTGGCGACGCCCTTTCCGCAGACGGCTTTAATCGCGCTTGAACCAAAAGGCGATGAGCGCGGATTTTTTTTGCGGAGCTTTGATCGAGAGTTTTTTTCAATTCTTGAAATGCCCGTTGATATCGACCATACCGCTGAGAGCATCAATCCTAACGCTTACACACTTCGTGGCCTACATTTTCAAAAACCGCCTTATACTGAGCAAAAGCTGATCCGTTGCCTCAAAGGAAAGATTTTTGAAGTCGCGGTTGATCTTCGTCGCGGATCACCAACTGAAGGGCGCGCTTATCACATCACTTTGTCTGAAGAAGATGATCACGCGCTGTTTTTACCAAAAGGCATCGCGCATGGATTTTTGACACTTCAAAAAGACAGCGTCGTCTCCTATCATTTATTTGATCCTTACCATGCAGAAGCAGCCTTCGGCATCCGCTATGATGATGAGGCCTTGGATATTCCATGGCCTCACAAACCTCACCTGATCAATGAGAGAGATCGCGCTTGGCCATTGCTTAAGGACTTAAAGCCTGAGGAAAGGCCCTCTTTCCGATGAGCGCTTCTGAAGTTAAAATTCTTCTCACAGGCGCGCGCGGATTTATCGGGCGAGCGATCTTACCTTTACTCGCAAACACGTATGGTGGTGCATCTCTTCACGCGATCCGCCGTCACCGTGATGATCCTGTGCCGCCTGTTACAGGCGTGACGTGGCATAGTCTTGATCTTCTTGAAACGGGTGCCGCACGCAAATTCATTGATACAGTGAGACCAACACATATCCTTCACACGGCGTGGGAAGCGCGTCCTCCGCATTTCTGGACATCAGAAGAGAATCTTCACTGGGTGAAAGCCAGTATCGAACTCACGGATCACTTTTTCCAATTCGGCGGAAAACGTTTTTTATCTCTTGGCAGCGTTGCCGAATATGACATTCACCATGGCCGCATGATTGAACATCAAACGCCAGAGAAGCCCACAGCGCTTTATGGGCAGAGCAAACTGGAATTCCATCGCCATCTTTTGATGCTCAATAAGGAGCGCGGATCTTCCGCTGCCATCGGACGAGTTTTTTATGTCTATGGTCCATTTGAACACCCTTCAAAACTTGTGGCATCGGCTTGCCATGCCATTGCGATGAATAGAGTCGCTGAATTCGGTCCACTTGATCTCTGGCGCGATTATCTTCACATCGACGATCTAGCCCGCGCAATCATCACGCTGTTTGGATCATCGCTTCAAGGCGTTGTGAATCTTGGCTCTGGTGAACCGGTACGGCAATCGACCTTGATTGAAACGCTTGCGAAAATCTCAGGTCGCGGTGATCATTTTTAAAATTGGCGTGCGTCCAGCAAACCCTCTAGAGCCGCCCATTCTCTTTGCCGATACAAAGATTATCCGGTCATTGGGATGGAAGCCTGAGATCGCGCTTGAAGACGGATTAACGGCAACGCTTCAATGGTGGCGCGCTCAGCACCGCCGAGCCGCGTGATTAAAACACTTTCGTTTTGATTTTTGGGTGAAGCGCCTTCATCGCATCAACACAATCTTGCCGCCAATGCCAGTAGCGACGCGCAAGCTCGATGTTAAAAATGGCGCGATCAGGAAAAATACATGCGTTGAAAAGCGCATCCCAATCAATCCCACCCAAACCCATAGGCAGGTGAAGATCACCATGGCCGAAAGCGAGACGCTCGCTCTCGGTATACATCGAAATATCATCTTGCCGGCCGAAATTATCATGCATGTGGATATGAAGTGCATAGGGCGCAAGAGCCGCGCATTCGGTGACAAGATCAAGGCCATGAAAATCGGTTTCAATAAAGGCGTGACCAACATCAAGCGTTGCCCACACATGGCTATGATTGATCAACGCCATTTCTTGAGCCAGGCGTTTGGGTGTCGGAGTATGAATCTTGCCATGATAATCGCCGAAAATATTTTCAACACACAGCATAAGACCGAGCGACTTTGCGAGATCCCCACCCCGCGTAAGCCATTCTCGCTGGCGTTCATAAGCCGCTTCTAGCCCTGCCGCTTGAACAAGCGGCATCATACCGGCGTGAACGACATAATGAACCGCACCGAGTTCGGCCGCCGCTTCCATTGAGGCTTTCAAAACCTCGAAATGCCGAGGCAAGCGAAAGACATCATCAAAAAAATTGATCGGATGCGGACCATGCGCGGTGTAGTTGAGCGCACGCGAAGACGTAATATTTTTTACCGCTTCAAGCTGCGGGCGATGGACACGCCCAGCGATCACGCAATCAAGATCATAAAGCGGCAATTCAACGAAAGAGGGGTCCGTCGCTTCAATTTCATCGAGGCGTGTCGCAAGATCACTCAGATCATTGCTCACACTCATCGCTGTCATGCCAATGCCGCGAGTGCCGGTGGTCATAACGCGAACTCTCTTTGATTTAAAAGCTTAGAGGCTTGAAGGCGCAAGAACTTCCGTGGGAGCGCGGGTGAATGCACGAAGTGTCACAAGGACCGCACCAAGCGCCAGCATGAAGGAAATCATCGTCACCGTGTTTGATGTCGCATGCGCGGCCATCCAGCCACAAAGGGCAAGAAAAATATTAAGCCCGAACACAACGCCCACAATCTGCTTCACGCTCCATCCCATTGTGGTGGCGCGTTGGAAGAAATGGCTGCGATGCGGTGTCCAGATTTTTTCGCCCCGCGTCAATCGACGAATAACCGTGATTGATGTATCAGCCACTGCATAGAGCGGAATAATGACAGCCGCAAAGAAACTAATATCGGTCGCAACACGATAAAGCGCATAACCGCCCACAAGCCCGATCACGAGGCTGCCCGTATCGCCCAAAAACAATTTCGCAATCGGTTTGTTGTAAGGTGCAAAACCGATCAGGCCACCAAGCACGGGCGCCATGATCATGGCGACAAGCGGTGTCGGCATCGCGAAGACCGAAAGAATAATGAGGATCGTGGCAACGGGCGTGAATTGCGCCACCGTCAACCAATCAAGCCCATCCATGAAATTGGTGAGATTGATCATCCAAAAGAGTGCCACACCAGCAATCAAACGCTCAAGCCATAAAGGTAAGGCGCCTTCAAAGAGAGCAACATAAGAGGGGGTCACGTAAAGCAAGAGACCAATCAATGCGATCTGGCCGCCAACACGCGGCAAAACCGGAAGCGGTTTGACATCGTCAAAAAAACCAAGCGCCGAAATCAGAGCGGCACCCGCAGCCAAAGCGGCAAGAATTGTGCGATCAATCCCTGCGAGAAAAGGCGCAAAAATAATCGCCACGGCAAAGACGCCGACAATGGCAATCGTCATCGGAATGCCTGCGCCTTGTGGAGTCGGAACTTTATGGCTTGATCGTGCATTCACGGAAGCGAGCGCGTGACGGCGCAAGAACGGCATCATCACGGGGATCACAAAGAAAGTGAAAACGGCGGCTGCGAAAGCAGCACTCATTGCGAAGATAAACCCGGCCTCAATCATCGAAAACAACTTCCGAAACGAAAGCGCACCCGATCAAAAAAGTGCACCAGACCAAAACCCGAACCACGCCCCGCACAAAGGGAGCTAAGACCGGCTAACAGGCGGCTACGCGATGATCGTAACGGAAGGACCCGGCGCCACTCTCGTCCTGCCCTTCATCGGACAGGTCCGGAGCGTGGCGAGAGAGACGGGACTTGAACCCGCGACCTTCGGCGTGACAGGCCGACGCTCTAACCAACTGAGCTACTCCCCCAATACGGCGCCCCGTTTGACGGTGACCGACGCATTACGGGAGCGGTTATGGCCTGTCAAGCCGCACGATATGCAACCCGATGGCAAGCTTCTAGCGAGACCGCCATGAACGCAGCATTAATGCTGAATTGTGACAGTTTTTTTGCCGCGAAGCGCGCGCAGCGCGTTCAATATCACCGCAACATCAATAAATTCCTGCAAAACAGCCCCTTCGACTGGTTGCAGATAGCCCAAAGCGGCGAAAACCATGCCCAAAGCCGATAGTCCCAAACCCGCATAGACACTTTGCCGCGCAATCAAAAATGAACGCCGCGCAATCAAAATCGCTTCCGGCAACGCATCGAGCCGATCAACCAGCAAAATAATATCGGCGGCTTCAGCGGGCGCGCCCGCGCCCCGAACCCCCATGGGATGCCAACATCGGCGGCAGCCAGTGCAGGCGCATCATTGACGCCATCTCCCACCATCGCGGTAACAGCCCGCTTTTTCTCATGAATAACGGCTTCGACTTTATCCGAAGGGGTCGCCTCGGCGATCACCTCATCAAAAGCCAAGCCCTTCGCAATGGTTTCGGCCACTTCGCGGCGATCACCGGTCAAGAGAATGCTGCGGGTGATTTTCATTTCTTTGAGCTTAGCGAGGATCGCAGCCGCTTCCGGACGCACCGTGTCGATGAAACGCGCAAGCCCGCTGATTTTTCCATCAATCGCAATCGCCGCTACAAGACCTGTCTCTGCGGCGACAAGATCCCTCGCCACCGGATGCCATCCATCGGGAGAACTCATACGCGCAACAAAAGGGAATGTGCCAACCGCAACGGACGTGCCTTCAACCTGACCGCTCAATCCTTCGCCTGCAGATTCAACAATCATCTGTGGCGCGGACAAAGACCCCTGCTCTGCGGCGGCATGAACGAGCGCTGAAGACACAACATGGGTTGAGCCCTGACAAAGCGCGCCCGCTTTTGAAAGCACAGACGCGCGATCAAAACCCGGCGCGACAATCACTTCGCTTAAAATGGGTTCGCCGCGAGTAAGCGTTCCGGTTTTATCAAAGAGAATGGTTTTGACTGCTGCGAGCGTTTCAAGCGCGCCGCCATGTTTGACAAGCACACCTTGTTTTGCGGCGCGTGAAAGACCGGCAACAATCGCAACGGGCACAGCGAGAATAAGCGGACAGGGTGTTGCGACAACAAACACAGCAAGCGCACGCACCGCATCACCGCTTTGCAAATAAGCGAGCGTCGCGAGCACAATCGTGAAGACCAAAAAACTTAACGCGTGACGATCAGCGAGCCGCGCCATTGGCGCTTTTTGGGCTTCGGCTTCTTCCACCATCCGAATGATCGCGGCAAAGGCACTCGCGCGCACATCGGTTGTCGCGACAAGATCAACGGCGCCGCCGAGATTGGTGATCCCGCTTAAAAGCTCATCACCTTTTTTGTGGGGAACAGGCGCCGCTTCTCCCGTCATCACAGATTCATCAAACAAAGCCTCATCGCTTGAAAGTTGGCCATCAACCGGCAACACATCGCCAGGGCGGATCAACAACAAATCGCCCGGGCGAATGAGATCGACGGAGATATCTTCAATCTCGCGACCATGATAACGCCGTGCGCGGCGCGGGGCGCGCGAGATAAGCGCGGTCATGTCTTTGCGCGCACGCGCCTGAGCATAGGCCTCAAGCACCTGCCCGCCCGCAAACATGAGTGCCACGACATTGCCCGCCACCCATTCGCCAAGCGCTAATGAACCCGCCATCGAGATCGCGGCAACAATATCGAGCCCCACAGCGCCGCGCATGAGACTGCGGATGATGATCACAATCAAAGAGACAAGAACAAGCGCCGTGCCCGCCGCGAACACATAGGACGCGACATCACCATAACCGAGCGCATAGAGAACGCCGCCAAGGATCAGCCCCGCAAGCGTGAGACCGAAGAGCAAAAAATCGAAGGAGTTGAGAAAGGCGCGCATGATCTCTTTCTAACGCGAAAGCGACCAAAAGAGCATCGGCCTTAAGGCGGAGCTGAGGGCGAAAGCGCGCGGGCCTCGATGAGCAAATGATCACGAAAAGCGCGCGCGATGGGGGACAATCTTTTGCCCTTCAAAAACACGATGCGCCATGAGGTCTCAATCGGAAAGCCTTCGACCTCGGGCAGGTAAAGCCCCTCGGCTGCGGGATCGCTACTCAAAGCATGGCGCGAGACAACGCCCACGCCCATGCCGCCCGCAATTGATTGTTTGATCGCTTCATTCGAGCCAAGCTCAAGCCTGATGCGCGGTTTTAATCCCGCGCCCGCAAATAGCGCATCAACAGCCAAGCGCGTACCAGAACCCTTTTCACGTAAGATCAGACGATCTTCCGCAAACGCACTCAAAGATAAAGGTTTCTTATATTTTTCTTGGTCCGATAAAGGGGCGAGCGGCACAAGCGGATTGGAGAGAAACCGCGCTTCTTCCACATCGAGATCCTCAGGCGGTTTCGACATGATGGCGAGGTCATCGCGATTGTCTCTCAACCGCGCGACGACGCCGTCGCGGTTCAACACTTCGAGCGCGATATCGACATCGGGATATTTGCGGCAAAAGCCCGCGAGCAGGCTCGGCACAAAATACTTCGCCGTGCTCACCACCGCGACCGAAAGGCGCCCGCGCGTGAGGCCGCGCATGCCGTCAATCTCCTGCGTGAAGCCCGACCATTCATTGAGTATCACGCGCGCGGTTTCGGCGAGGCGCAGCCCGGCATCAGTCAGATGAACGCGACGGCCAATCACATCGAAAAGCGGCAGACCGACCGTATCGGCTAAGTCTTTGAGCTGCATCGAGGCGGTGGGCTGTGTGACGCCGCAAACGCGTGCGGCCTCCGTCACCGAGCCACGCTCGGCAAGCGCGAGAAAGAGCTGCAATTGGCGAAAACTTGGATTCATAGATATTAGTCTATGCATTTTCTATAATTTATCAATTATCTTTTGGCGCGCGCCTTTGCTACCCCCGCCCGAACCGGAGGTAGTCCCATGTCGAATTTTCTTGATCCCGCGATTTTGTTTTTTGTGCTCGGCGTTTTGGCAGGCGTCTTGAAATCCAATCTTGAGATCCCGCAGCCGATCTCGCGTTTTCTCTCGCTCTATCTCCTGATGGCGCTCGGGCTTAAAGGCGGCTTTGCGCTCGCCCATTCCGGTTTCTCGACCGAAGTTGTTGGCGCGATTGCGGTGGCGATCACGCTGGCCATTGTCATCCCGCTTGTCGGTTATCAATATCTCAAGCGCGTGACGGACGGTTTGAACGCAGCGGCGGTGGCCGCCACTTACGGTTCTGTGAGTGCTGTGACCTTCATCACGGCGACGCGTTACCTCGATGAACAAGGCGTCGCCTTCGGCGGCCATATGGCGGCGGCGATGGCGCTTATGGAATCGCCTGCGATCATCATCGCCATTCTTCTCGTGAATGCGCAAAGACAGAAAACAAATCCCGCACAAACCGGAAAACATGGCCAACATGGGCTCGGCATGATTTTAAAAGAGTCGCTGACCGATGGCGCGCAAGTGCTTCTGCTCGGTGCGATGCTTGTGGGGCTTTTGTCGGGTGACGCGGGCAAAGCCGCGATGCAACCCTTCTCCGGCAATCTCTTCACCGGTATGCTTGCCTTCTTCCTGCTCGATATGGGTTTAGCAACCGCGAGAAATTTCCCGCCGCTCAAACAAATGCCGAAAGGCTTGCTTGTCTATGCGGTGCTGGCGCCGCCGCTTCATGCAACGCTCGCGCTCGGGCTTTCGCTGCTTGTGGGTGTGCCTGCGCCAGATGCGGGTTTGTTGATGGTGTTAGCCGCAAGTGCTTCTTACATCGCGGTGCCTGCGGTGATGCGCTTTGCGGTGCCGGAAGCAAACCCCTCGCTTTATTTCGGTCTGTCACTCGGCGTGACTTTTCCGATCAATATCCTCATCGGCATCCCGCTTTATATCGGGATCGCGGAGCGGGTAATTTGAGTGTGAAGAAACGGCAATCAGAATTCGGCTGTCGTCAATCGTAGATCGGCAGTCGGCAGTCGTAGAGCGGCAGTCGTTTTATGGGTGCACCCAAATCGTTATTGCGAACGAAGAAACCACAGTCCGTCATTGCAAGCGAAGGAACCACAGTCAATCATTGCGAGCGAACGCGAAGCAATCCAGTTGGAGATTCAGAAAGAGGTGCTGTGAAGTCATAGCACTTCAATGCCCATCATCAGCTGGATTGTTTCGCTCACGCTCGCAATGACGGAATAAGCATTGGAGCGTAATGACGTATACCGATTTCCGAATACCGATTGCCGCCCTCAATCAATTCCCCATCCGCCGCTTCAACTTCTTCACATCGCTCTCTGCAATCTGAAACAAATCGAGCATCGCGTTCAACGCGCGGTGCTCGTCATCTGTAAGCGGACGCCTTTCAAGCTCGATGATTTCAAAAAAGCGCAGCAACGTGGTTTGCGTCATATCCGTGCTGATTTGTACAAGCGCGCCGACATCGGCCTCATCGGGGAAGGCTTTCAAAACCACGCGACCCCCCTTCATGACGGCGCCACTCTCGGCCAGCTAAAATGAAAACGACTCCAGACGCGTGAAACCGCGCTGGAGTCGGGGTGCTCAAAAAACCATAGCAAGCATGGTCGCGACGCTTTTAGTCTCGCGACCTGAACATAACGCCGCCACCCCGACGTCACGCGTCAGGGCAGTTTGGTTTCGGCAGATGCACTGCCGGCTCAATTGGGGCTTCTTAATTCCCCGAGTCATTGCTCTCACATGACCTAAGGGAATACTACCAAACCCGCATCAAAGATCAACCTGCCCCGGGCGTGTGTGCCGGAACGATCAGGCTAATGATGAAACGATGATGCAGCCTTAAGTTGTATGTTAGATTTCTTTAAAATGTCATTACGAGAAAATCTGAATCGTCATTGCGAGAAGATCCGAAGGATCGACGCGATTTTTTTAATGATGAAAATAGACTAAATCAAATCCTAGTAATAAAAAACGTATAACAAAAAATTTAAGTTACCCCAAAAATCTATTTAGTCTTAACTCTGAAACGGAATATTCGACTTTGTAACACTAATACCTAAAAATTCTGGCTTGGACTTCAAAAATTTATTTATTTTTTCGAAATTTTCAATCTGGTTCGACATTGGCGATATTATAATTTTTTTAATTGGAAACATCCGTTCAGATATCGGTACCTTGATTTTTTTATCTTCAACTGGAATGCGAACTTGTTCAATTACTTCCTTCAAGGCTAAACTTCTAAATATTGACATTCTATATTCCATTTCAGATTTAAAGGCATGATGCTTTATCAAAGCCTTCATTGTAATGAATGGACTTAGCCCATCTAATTCTGGATATAATGGAATCTTCTCAGGATTAAGTGAAATACTCGCAATATATTTTAAA
>JBJTCD010000023.1:0-7452 GCA_046091665.1 Hyphomicrobiales bacterium | reverse complement strand
GGCTTTTGCCTATTGTTATTAAATGCGGACTAGCGCTTAAACCGTCGTTGCGAGTGAACGCTATCTCTAAGCCGTCATGGCCGGGTTTAGCCCGGCCATCCACGACTTTCTTGAGGTCGATTGTATTCCGTCTCAAATCGTGGATGGCAGGCACAAGGCCTGCCATGACGGCTTAGAGATAGCGTTCACTCGCAACGACGGTTTAAGCGCTAGTCCGCATTTAATAACAATAGGCAAAAGCCTTACCCCGCCACAACTGGCTGATCAGGATAGGACAATTGCTCGCGCGCGCGCCATTCCGGCGTCACATAATTCAAGATGAGCGATTTGCGTACACCAGGAATGTTACGCTTTTCAAAACCATGCCAGGTATTATCAGCCGGAATAAAAATCATCGCGCTGTTTTTAGCGAATGGCGAACAACCGATCTGTGTGTTCACATCGCTATAAATATCTGTACCTAATTTATCATGGCCCGGCTCATCCGAGAGATAAATCAACATCGTGAATTTCTTCACGCCAAGATCGGTGTGCGGTTCGAGCCAGAAACCATCTGTATCTTGTGCATATTCAAGACGCAGATAATTGCCCGATAAATCAAGACCACAGGCTTTGTTGAAACGCGCAATCGTGGACGGCGCTTGAAGATACTCCGCAATGGCCGCGCAGACAGGATGTTTCGCAATATTGTCGCGATCAAAATATTGCCGCGTCGCGTTGTGAACTTCACGTTTACCGGAAACCCCACCGAGATCCGGCACGGGGAAAGGCAGCGCGAGCAGTTGATCCGCCACCGGCTTCGGAAACACCCCGGACACAAACCAATGCCGATAAGGCGTCTCGGAGCGGTGTGCAGTGGCAAAAGCGTGATCGAGCGCGGCGTCGAAATCCGGGCGAGATGGCGTCATGTGGGGATCATTCCCTTGAAAAAATAACCTTGCGCGAGGGCCGCGCCGATTCATCAGTTTCAATAGCCTGAGCCGCCACAATGCGACAAGACAAAATGCCGCGTCTCAAAGCCGCTGTTTCGGTCTGGACCTATGCAAAAAAGAGGGGACAATGCAGCGAGCAATGTTGCAATGGCCGAACCGAACGCTACATATTTAGGCAACGATTGAGGAAATGTCATGGCAGAGCATCGCGAAAAGCTGATCATCATCGGGTCTGGCCCCGCCGGTTACACAGCGGCCATTTATGCCGCACGCGCGATGTTGAAACCCTTATTGATCAGCGGGTTACAGCCTGGCGGTCAGCTGACCATCACGACCGATGTCGAAAATTATCCTGGCTTTGCGGAAGCCGTGCAAGGCCCCTGGCTCGTTGAGCAGATGCGGGCTCAGGCCGAACATGTCGGCACGCGTTTCGCCTCCGACCTCATCGTCACAGCCGATCTTTCGCAAAGACCCTTCAAACTGACGGGCGACAATGGCGATCTTTATTATTGCGATGCGCTTGTGATTGCGACCGGCGCGCAAGCGAAATGGCTCGGCATTCCGGGCGAACAAAAATTCCAAGGCTTCGGCGTTTCCGCTTGCGCGACATGCGATGGTTTCTTTTTCCGCGGCAAGGAAGTGGCCGTCATCGGCGGCGGTAATTCGGCCGTTGAAGAAGCACTCTATCTCGCTGGCCTTGCGTCAAAGGTCACCGTCATCCATCGGCGCGACAGTTTCCGTGCAGAGAAAATTCTACAAGATCGTCTCTTCGCACATCCGAAAATTGAAGTCGTATGGAACCATACAGTTGACGACATTGCCGGTGGCGGCACACCGCCTTCGGTCACGGGTGTGATTGTGAAAAGCACAGAGACCGGCGTGGTGAAAACCATTCCGGTTGAGGGTGTCTTTGTTGCGATTGGTCACAGCCCGGCAAGCGCTGTGTTTGCTGATCAACTCAAAATGAAACAAGGCGGTTATATTTGGACCGCCGCTGATTCAACTGCGACGTCGATTGAAGGCGTCTATGCCGCAGGCGATGTGACGGATGACGTCTATCGCCAAGCCGTTACAGCCGCAGGCATGGGGTGCATGGCCGCGCTTGAAGCGGAACGCTGGCTTGCTGCGCATGAAACACATTTGAAGGCGGCTGAGTGATGGCGCCTGCGAATAATTTCTCCGCCTCATCAACAATTGATTGGGACAAGGTCCGCATTTTCTATGTCGCGGCCGATGCCGGAAGTTTCACGCATGCCGGCGATGTATTGCAGATCAGCCAATCGGCGGTGAGCCGCCAAGTGAGCGCGCTTGAACGCGATCTGGGCGTGCCGCTCTTTCATCGCCATGCACGCGGTTTGATCCTCACCGAACAAGGCGAACATCTCTTCCGCACCGCGAAAGAGATGATGCTGAAATTCGAAACCGCACGTGCTCGTCTCACCGACAGCCGCGAAAAACCCGATGGTGACTTACGCGTGACAACCACTGTCGGCCTTGGCGCGAATTGGCTCACACCACGCGTCGGCGAATTTCTGGATCTCTATCCGGACATTCGCTTGCAAATGCTTTTAACCGATGAAGAGCTTGATCTCTCGATGCGCGAAGCGGATGTCGCGATCTGGTTGCGGCAACCAACGCAATCCGATCTCATCCAGCGTCGGTTGTTCACCGTGCATTTCCACGCCTATGCATCGCAAGATTATATCAAAAGACGCGGCGCGCCGAAAGAAACCGCCGATCTTGAAGAACATCGCATTCTCACTTTCGGTGGCCCAACACCCTCGCATCTTCTCGATGTGCATTGGTTGACAACAATTGGTCGCGATGCCCGTCATCCGCGCCCCGCCGCACTTACGATTAACAACATCTCGGGCCTCTATCACGCGGCCACGCGTGGCGCAGGCATTGCGGTGCTGCCGGATTATCTTGTCGATAAAGATGCGGGCCTCGTGCAAGTCCTCTCGCAACTCGAGGCGCCCGCCCTTGAGAGCTATCTGGTCTATCCGGAAGAGCTCAAAAATGTTGCGCGCGTGCAAGCCTTCCGAGACTTCCTCGTCTCGAAAGCGCAACGCTGGGCGTATTGAAGTCCAACATCTCCAGAAAATAAAAAAGGCGGTCAGATCTTTGACCGCCTTTTTATTTTATAAATTGAACATGGCGCGTTAGCGCAATGCAGCAGTAAAGCGCTGGATCTTGTTGCACGCCTCTTCAAGCGTCTTGTTTGATGTCGCATAAGAAATGCGGAAATTGGGGCCCAAGCCAAAGGCTGAGCCATGCACGGCGGCGACGCCTTCGGCTTCGAGCAATTCAGTGACAAAATCTTCATCCGTCGTGATCACTTTGCCTGACGGCGTTGTTTTGCCAATCGCGTCTTTGCAGCTTGGATAGACATAGAACGCGCCTTCGGGCATCGGGCACGAAAGATATTTCGCCTGATTGAGCATCGACACAACAAGATCGCGGCGCTCTTCAAAAGCTTTGCGACTGACTTGAATAAAATCCTGCGGGCCATTCAGCGCTTCAACCGCCGCCCATTGCGCAATCGAGCACGCGCCCGAAGTCTGTTGGCCCTGCACCATATCCATTGCTTTGATGAGATTATCCGGCGCGCCAGCATAGCCAATGCGCCAGCCCGTCATCGCATAGGCTTTCGACACGCCATTCATAGTGAGCGTGCGCTCCCACAAATTCGGTTCGATCTGCGCGGGTGTTGTGAAAACGAAATCACCGAAAGTAAGATGCTCATACATATCATCGGTCAAAACCCACACATGCGGATGACGCACAAGGACATCGGTGACGGCTTTCAACTCATCACGCGTATAGGCGGCGCCCGATGGATTAGAAGGCGAATTGAGTACGACCCATTTCGTACGCGGCGTGATGGCGCGTTCAAGATCTGCAGCTTGAAGCTTGAAGCCCTTCTCGATCGTCGTATCAACGAAGACGGGGGTTCCGCCGCACAGAAGCACCATATCGGGATAGCTCACCCAATAAGGCGCGGGGATGATCACTTCATCGCCTTTGTTCAAAGTCGAAACGAATGCATTGTAGAGCACCTGCTTGCCGCCGGTGCAGACAATGGTTTGCGAGGGCTTATAATTGAGTCCGTTTTCGCGCTTGAATTTTTTTGAAATCGCTTCGCGCAAGGGCTGAATGCCGGAGACGGGTGTATATTTGGTTTCGCCGCGCTGAATGGCTTCAATCGCCGCCTTTTTGATATTGTCGGGCGTATCGAAATCCGGCTCGCCAACCGAGAGCGAAATGATCTCGCGACCTTGCGCTTTCAATTCGCGTGCTTTTTGCGTCACCGCAATCGTGGCAGACGGCTTCACGCGGGACAAAGCATCAGCAAGAAAGGCCATGGGGAACACTCCGGATCGGGCGGGTAAGGCAACGCCAGGGAAAAGGGAAAAAATCTCGCCTGTCCCTAATGCCCCGCCTTCCAAGGGGCAAGAGCCAACCCCTTATTATGCCCGTATTTTCGAGCCTTTAGCTGCCATAATTCTTAATAAATCTTCATAACCATGACGCAAATTTAATCTCTTTGTCATGGGGTTAGAAGAAGGACCGCGATAAATTTGCAAGAGATCAGGCGAATCGTCTGATTGAGATTTTTCAAAGGAATTCGATCATGATCCGTCATATTGCCACCGGCCTCGTCGTTGCCGGCCTCGCCCTCGCCCCCTCTTTCGCCTTTGCAAAGACCTACAAGACGCAAAAGACATGCGTGAAACATCACATGGTCTGGAAAGACGGAAAGTGCCACAAGGCCTGAGGCCTTTTACTGAATGACCGCGCCCTGCGGTTCATCGAAGGTCCGGTTGATCCGGGCCTTTTCTTTTTGGCGTGAGTCACGCTTCAGCCATCTTGCCCCGGCCCCTGTGAAAGGCCATTTTGCATCCCATGGTCAAATCACCAAAACCCACCGGCAAGGCTTCCAAGCCTGATCTCAAACCGCTTGATGAACATCTTGCCGCTTTGTTGAACCCTGCGCTGACGCCCGAGCGGCAAGCGAAGGCGAATGCGCGCGCGGGGAAGCTCAGTGGCCGCACAGAGGGTTTCGGCGAAGCTCCGCAAGCGGGTTATCGCGCCGATGTGGCGGTCAATGATCCGAAGCTCAAAGCGGCTTTGGGATTGCCCGAGATTCCGCCAGAAGGTCCACACCGCGGCGACCGCATTCGCGACAAAGATATTTCACGTGAAGCAATGCTCAAAGAAGCGCCGCGTCGCGTGAGGCAAGGCAATGTCAAACGCGATGCCGATGAGGACGATGATAGCGTCACCGGTTCGGGCGCGACGATGGTCGCACTCAAAGAATTGCTTGAAGGCGGGGATCCGCGTTTTCGCGGACGTACCGATTGGACGCCGCATCGGCCTGAACGGCCCGAGAAAAGCGAAGGCGGTATTCGCTTTGATCTTGTCTCTGAATATAAACCGGCAGGCGATCAGCCCACCGCGATCAAAGAGCTTGTCTCGGGTGTCGAACAGAGTGAGCGCGATCAAGTGCTGCTCGGTGTGACAGGCTCCGGCAAAACATTCACCATGGCGCAAGTGATTGCCGAGACGCAGCGCCCGGCCCTTATTCTTGCGCCCAACAAAACACTCGCCGCGCAGCTTTATGGTGAGTTCAAAAGTTTCTTCCCGAATAATGCGGTTGAGTATTTCGTTTCTTACTACGATTATTATCAGCCTGAAGCCTATGTACCGCGCACCGATACCTTCATTGAAAAAGAATCGACCATCAATGAACAAATCGACCGGATGCGCCATGCTGCCACGCGTGCGCTTCTCGAACGCGATGATGTGATCATCGTCGCGTCTGTTTCGTGCATTTACGGTATCGGCTCGGTTGAGACCTATACCGCGATGACATTCTCGGTGAAGCTTGGCGAAAGTGTTTCGCAACGCCAGCTCATCGCCGATCTTGTAGCGCTTCAATATAAGCGCTCCGGTGGCGATTTCATTCGCGGCTCATTCCGCGTGCGCGGCGATATTATCGAAGTCTTTCCCGCCCACTATGAAGATCGCGCCTGGCGCATTTCGATGTTTGGCGACGAGGTGGAGTCGATTGTCGAATTTGATCCGCTGACCGGCAACAAAACCGCCGATCTCGAACAAGTCAAAGTCTATGCGAATTCGCATTATGTCACACCGCGCCCCACTTTGTTGCAATCGATCAAAGGAATCAAGGACGAATTAAAGCATCGGCTTGATGATCTCATTCGCTCAGGCCGCTTGCTTGAAGCGCAGCGTTTGGAACAACGCACTTTGTTTGATCTCGAAATGTTAGAGGCCACCGGCGTGTGCCAAGGCATTGAAAATTATTCGCGCTATTTGACAGGCCGCAAACCGGGTGAACCGCCGCCGACTCTCTTCGAATATCTGCCCGACAATGCGCTTGTATTCACCGATGAGAGCCATGTCACCGTGCCGCAAATCGGCGGCATGTATCGTGGTGACTTTCGTCGTAAAGCGACGCTCGCCGAATATGGCTTCCGCCTACCCTCATGCCTTGATAATCGCCCGTTGCGTTTTGAAGAATGGAACGCCATGCGCCCGCAAACCATTCACGTCTCGGCAACGCCGGGCGAATGGGAAATGGAACAAACAGGCGGCATTTTCGTCGAGCAGGTCATTCGCCCCACCGGTCTCATTGATCCGGAAGTGGTGATCCGTCCTGCTCGTGCGCAGGTCGATGATCTTTTGGGCGAAGTGCGCGAAGTTGCGGCGCGTGGCTATCGCACGCTTGTCACCGTTCTCACCAAACGCATGGCGGAAGATCTCACTGAGTATCTGCACGAGAACAATGTGCGTGTGCGCTATATGCATTCGGATATTGATACGATTGAACGCATCGAAATCATTCGCGATTTGCGGCTTGGTGTGTTCGATGTCCTTGTCGGCATCAATCTGCTTCGCGAAGGTCTCGATATTCCCGAATGCGCGTTGGTTGCCATTCTTGATGCGGATAAAGAAGGCTTCTTGCGTTCGGAAACGTCGCTTATTCAAACCATTGGCCGCGCCGCGCGCAATGTCGACGGCAAAGTGGTGCTTTATGCTGATAAAATGACGGGCTCTATGGAACGCGCGATTGCCGAAACCAATCGTCGTCGCGAAAAACAAAAAACCTATAATGAGGCGAATGGCATCACGCCGGAAACGATCAAGCGCGGCATTTCCGATATTCTTGAAAGCGTTTACGAGCGCGACCATGTGCAGGTCGATACCGGCCTCGCCGATAAACCGGTTGCGGGACATAATCTCAAACTCACGCTTGCGGATTTGGAAAAGAAGATGCGCGAGGCGGCCGCCAATCTCGAATTCGAAACCGCTGCACGCTTGCGTGATGAAATCAAACGTTTGGAAGCAACCGAACTTGCGATTGCGGATGATCCGCTTGCGCGTCAAGCGCAAGTTGAAGACAAAGCTGGCCGCTTCAAAGGCGAACGCATTTATGGCGACGCGGCCAATCTGCCGCCCACCCGCGCGCATAAACCCAATGATGAAGATATGGGCC
>JBJTCD010000022.1:0-49526 GCA_046091665.1 Hyphomicrobiales bacterium | reverse complement strand
AATTTACAATATAACAAATTTACAATTGTGAATTTTATATGTCTTTACCTTTCGAGTCAATTGTCCGTCTGGTGCGGCGCACAATCTTTGTTTTACTTTAATTTACAGACCTGATCCGGAATGCACTGCAACATGGTTCTTCCGGGGGAGGCTTTGTAAAGAGATGTCAAAACTAAAGCAAAAAGGAAGACTCCGATGAGCAAGCCGACTTTTGAAACTCTCGTGCCGAATGCGCCCCAAGGCCGTTTCGACGGTATCAAGCGCCCTTATTCGGTCGAAGAGGTCGTAAGGCTTCGGGGCTCCTTCCCGATCGCGCAAACGCTCGCCGAACGCGGCGCCAACAAGCTCTGGGAGCTTTTGAAGAGCGAACCCTATATCAACGCCCTCGGCGCTGTGACCGGTAACCAAGCGATGCAGATGGCGCGCGCGGGCCTTAAAGCCATCTATCTCTCCGGCTGGCAGGTGGCCGCTGACGCCAACACCGCAGGCGCGATGTATCCTGATCAGTCGCTTTATCCGGCGAATGCGGGTCCGGAACTCTGCCGCCGCATCAACCGCACTTTGAAACGCGCTGATGAAGTCGAACATTCGGAAGGTGGCGCGAAGCGCGACTGGTTCTTGCCGATTGTTGCAGATGCTGAAGCCGGCTTCGGTGGACCGCTCAACTCCTATGAAATCATGAAAGCCTATATCGAAGCGGGCGCTGCTGGCGTGCACTTTGAAGATCAGTTGGCTTCCGAGAAGAAATGCGGCCATCTCGGCGGCAAAGTGTTGATCCCGACAGCGGCGCATGAGCGCAATCTCGTTGCGGCACGCTTGGCGGCTGACGTGATGGGTGTTCCAACCATTACAGTCGCGCGTACTGATGCTGAATCAGCGCGTCTGATCACATCCGATGTTGATGAACGCGATCGTCCTTTCATTGAAGAAAATTCGCGCACGCCGGAAGGCTTCTATCGTTTAAAGGAAGGCACGGGGCTTGATCATTGCATTTCGCGTGGTCTTGCTTTTGCAAACATTGCTGATTTGATCTGGTGGGAAACATCGCATCCGGATTTGAACGACGCGAAGAAATTCGCTGAAGCCTTACAGAAGAAACATCCCGGCAAGATGATGGCTTACAACTGCTCGCCTTCATTCAACTGGAAAGCCAAGCTCGATGAAGCCACGATTGCCAAGTTCCAACGTGAGTTGGGTGCGATGGGTTACAAATTCCAATTTGTGACACTCGCAGGCTTCCATGCGCTCAATCACGGCATGTTCGAGCTTGCGCTTGGTTACAAAGATCGTGGCATGGCTGCTTACTCGGAATTGCAGCAGGCTGAATTTGCCTCGGAATCGAAAGGTTACACTGCGACGCGCCATCAGCGCGAAGTCGGTACAGGTTATTTCGATCTCGTTGCCACAACGATTTCGGCCGGTCAATCATCGACAACCGCGATGGGTGAATCAACCGAAGCCGCGCAATTTCAGAAGCATGCGGCGGAGTAATCACCACTCCGTCATTGCGAGGAGTGAAACGACGAAGCAATCCAGACTCTTTCTTTAACATCAACTGGATTGCTTCACATTCGTTCGCAATGACGGAAACATGACTCACAATTCGCCACTCACCATTCACCATTCACTAAAACAGAGGAAACACCCCATGACCAGAACACGTGTGAAAGAACGCACTGAAGAACTCACAACCGAAATGAATGAAGCGCAGAAGAGCGCCATTCGTATGCTCGCCAATGATCTCCACCGCTTGAACCAAGCCGTGATGCGCGCGGTTGAGGCGGGCCTGTCGGTCGAGCTGCAACGCACCGCCCGCCATCATGCCGAAGGCGGCTATTGGGGCGATCTTCTGATGCCGATCGTCGTGAAGCAAAAAGGCGCGTGATTTTTCGCGTCCGAGTGACCCAATTGGTCGCTTGCTGCGTGGTAAATTACAAATTCAGCTTGTGAATTACAGGCAGGCCAAGAAAAGCAAGACAATTGACGGGGAAGCGGCCTCTTCGGGGCCGCTTTTTCCGTATCGGAGCGTAAGATCGTCAGGCATTTGTGCAGTGCAATGCACGCCTGCGACAAAGGGAAGCGGTTGGTAATTGACTCGCGGGGGAGGGGTGTTACAGAACCTCCGCATTCGACGAAAGGACTAAAATAATGAACGCGCTCGCGCTCGACACGCGGATGGCCCATGCCATTCGGTCATTGGCCATGGATGGGGTTGAGAAAGCCAAATCCGGTCATCCCGGTCTTCCGATGGGCGCGGCCGATATCGCGACCGTTCTTTACACCAAAGTCCTGAAATTCGATCCCGCCGATCCGCATTGGGCTGATCGTGATCGTTTCATTCTCTCGGCCGGTCACGGCTCGATGTTGCTTTATGCGCTTCTCTATCTTACCGGCACGCCGGGCATGACGCTCGATGAACTGAAGAGCTTCCGCCAATGGGGCTCGAAGACTCCGGGCCATCCGGAAGTGGGTCATACGCCGGGCGTTGAAATGACAACCGGACCGCTTGGCCAAGGCATTTCGACAGCGGTGGGTTTTGCGCTTGCCGAGCGTCATCTCAATGCTGAATTCGGTTCTGACCTCGTCGATCACTACACTTATGTGCTCGCATCCGATGGCGATCTCATGGAAGGCATTTCGCAAGAAGCGATTGCGCTCGCGGGCCATCTCAAACTCAATCGTTTGATCGTGTTGTGGGATGATAATGGCATCTCCATCGATGGGCCTTTGTCGATTGCGGATTCTGTTGATCAGCGTAAACGTTTTGAATCCGCCGGTTGGGCAACAGACGCGGTTGATGGTCATGATCAATCAGCCATTCTTGCTGCCGTTGAACGCGCGAAAAAATCGGATCGTCCGGTGATGATCGCGTGCAAAACAACAATCGGTTTTGGCGCGCCGAAGAAGGCGGGCACGTCCAAAGCGCATGGCGAACCTTTGGGTGCAGAAGAATTAGCGGCCACGAAAGAGGCGCTCGGCCTTTCGCCCGAGCCCTTCCATGTCGATGCGGATGTGCTTGAAGCCTGGCGTTCCAATGCCAAGCGCTCGCAAGCGGCTCATGCCGAATGGAAGAAGCGTTTGGCTGCGTCTTCGAAGTCAGCTGAGTTTGAGCGCCGTATGGGCGGTAAGCCGTCACCAAAATTGAACGACGCGATTGCGGCATTGAAAGCTAAATATGCTGCTGAACCGCAAACGGTTGCAACCCGCAAAGCGTCTGAAATGGCGCTTGAAGCGATCACCGAAGCGGTGCCGGAGCTCGTGCTGGGATCGGCGGATTTGACGCCCTCAAACAACACGAAGACGAAAAACATCACGCCAATGGCACCGGGTTCTTATGCCGGTCGTTACATTCATTACGGCATTCGCGAACATGGCATGGCGGCGGCTGTGAATGGCATGGCGCTACATGGCGGCATCATTCCGTCAGATGCGACCTTCATGGTTTTCACCGATTATTTCCGTCCCGCTCTGCGTTTGGCTGCATTGATGGGCGTGCGTGCCATCCATGTGATGACGCATGATTCAATTGGCCTTGGTGAAGATGGACCCACCCATCAACCGGTCGAGCATCTCGCCGCTTTGCGTGTCATTCCCAATCTCAACGTGTTCCGCCCTGCTGATGTGGTTGAAACGGCAGAATGCTGGGAGATCGCGCTTGGTGAAACTTGCACGCCGAGCATTCTCGCTTTGACGCGTCAAAATCTCGTGCAGTTGCGCAAAGATAATGCGAGCGAAAATCGGTGCGCGCGCGGCGCCTATGAATTGATCGCAGCCGATGGTGCGGCTGATGTTTCGATTTTCGCATCAGGCTCCGAAGTTGAAATCGCCGCAGCAGCGCGTGAACAATTGGCTGCGAAAGGCATCAAAGCGCGTGTGGTTTCGGTGCCGAGCTTTGAGATGTTCAACCGTCAGGATGACGCTTACCGCGCTTCTGTTCTTGGCAAGGCCAAAGTCAATGTCGCGATTGAAGCGGGTGTGCGTCAAGGCTGGGATCAGATCATCGGCACCAGCGGTATCTTTGTCGGCATGACCGGCTTTGGCGCGAGCGCGCCTTATAAGGAACTCTACAAGCAGTTCGGCATCACCGCCGAGGCTGTTGTTGAAAAAGTGTCAGAGCGCCTTCGTTAAGGCGCTTTTGTAGCGTGATGATGAGCCTCGTGAGCGCGAGGCTTTTGACGATTTTACATGCGAGGAGATGACTATGACCGTTCGTGTAGCCATTAATGGCTTTGGCCGTATCGGCCGCAATGTTTTGCGCGCGATTATTGAATCGGGCCGCACCGATATCGAAGTCGTGGCGATCAATGATTTGGGCCCCGTTGAGACCAATGCGCATTTGATGCGTTATGACTCCGTGCATGGCAAATTTCCGGGCACAGTGACGGTTGAGGGCGATACGATCAATGTCGGTCGTGGTCCGATCAAGGTGACAGCGGTGCGCGATCCGGCGCAATTGCCGCACAAGGATCTCGGCATTGATATCGCGCTTGAATGCACGGGCATTTTCACATCGAAAGACAAAGCGTCGGCCCATTTGACAGCAGGCGCAAAGCGCGTGCTCGTTTCAGCACCCGCTGATGGCGCCGATCTCACGGTTGTCTTCGGCGTCAACCATCAGAAGCTCACCAAAGATCATCTCGTCGTCTCGAACGCCTCATGCACGACGAATTGCCTCTCGCCGGTTGCGAAAGTGTTGAACGACATCATCGGCATCGAGAAGGGCATGATGACGACGATCCATTCCTACACGGGCGATCAACCAACACTTGATACGATGCATAAGGATCTCTATCGCGGCCGCGCGGCAGCGCTTTCGATGATCCCAACATCAACCGGTGCAGCAAAGGCTGTGGGTCTCGTTTTGCCGGAACTCAATGGCAAGCTTGATGGTTTTGCGATGCGTGTGCCAACGCCGAATGTGTCGGTTGTTGATTTGAAATTCGTGGCCAAGCGCGCAACGACCAAGGACGAAATCAATGCGGCGATCAAAGCTGCCGCTGAAGGTCCTTTGAAGGGCATTCTCGGTTACACGACCGCGCCGAATGTCTCGATCGATTTCAATCATGATCCGCACTCGTCGATCTTCCACATGGATCAAACCAAAGTGATGGACGGCACGCTCTGCTCGATCCTCACTTGGTATGACAATGAATGGGGCTTCTCGAACCGCATGGGTGATACGGCGGTTGCGATGGGTAAGTTGATCTGAGGAACGATAACGATGTCTCTCTTCCATACGCTCGACGACGCATCAGTTTCTGGCAAGCGCGCTCTTGTCCGTGTTGATCTCAACGTGCCGATGGAAGAGGGTCGTGTGACCGACGCAACTCGCATTGATCGCATTCTGCCGACCATCCGCGAGATTGCAGATAAAGGCGGCAAGGTGATTTTGCTCGCGCATTTTGGTCGCCCAAAAGGCGTTGATCCGAAAGAATCACTGAAACCCGTCGCCGCAGAACTCGCCAAGCGTCTCGGTCGACCTGTCGGTTTTGCGGATGATTGCATTGGTGACGCGGCAAAGCGCGCCGTTGATGCGATGAAGAATGGCGAGATTGTCTGCCTCGAGAATACGCGTTTTCATAAGGAAGAAGAAAAGAACGAAGCTGATTTCGTTAAAGCGCTCGCAGCGAATGGTGATGTTTATGTGAATGATGCCTTCTCTGCAGCGCATCGGGCACATGCCTCGACCGAAGGCTTGGCGAAAGTGTTGCCCGCTTACGCAGGCCGCACAATGCAGGCGGAAATCGAAGCCCTCGCCAACGCGCTCGAACAGCCTGTACGTCCCGTGCTCGCGGTTGTCGGTGGTGCGAAAGTCTCGACAAAGCTTGAGCTTCTCGGCAATCTTGTGAAAAAAGTGAATATTCTCGTTATCGGCGGTGGTATGGCGAACACGTTCCTCGCAGCACTTGGCAAGGCTGTCGGCAAATCGCTTTGCGAAAAAGATCTGCTCGATACCGCGCGCGCTGTACTCGATACAGCCAAAGCATCAGGCTGCGAAATCGTATTGCCGATTGATGCGACTGTGGCTTCCGAATTCAAAGCGCATGCGGCAAACAGAGTTGTCTCCGTTGATGCCGTCGGTGCCGACGACATGATCCTCGATATTGGCCCGCAATCGATCAATGCCGTTGCGGCAAAGCTCAGCACAGCGAAAACACTCGTCTGGAACGGCCCCTTCGGTGCGTTCGAACTCGAGCCTTTTGACACGGGTACAAATGCGGTTGCCAAAGAAGCCGCACGCCTCACCAAAGCCGGTCAGCTTCTCTCCGTGGCTGGCGGTGGTGATACGGTCGCAGCACTCAATCACGCAGGCGCCGCTGATGATTTTACCTATGTATCAACCGCAGGCGGTGCGTTTCTCGAATGGCTTGAAGGCAAGCCCTTGCCGGGCGTTGATGCGTTGAGGCGCTCATAAACACAAAGTGATTTGTAAATCGTCGAAAAGACAAAAGGGGATTTAGGATTATGGCACGCATTACAATGAGACAAATGCTCGATCACGCGGCTGAACACGGCTATGGCGTGCCTGCATTCAACATCAACAATATGGAACAGGCGAACGCGATCCTTGCGGCTGCTGCTGAAACCGACGCGCCGGTGATTTTGCAAGCCTCACGCGGTGCGCGTTCTTATGCGCATGATATTATGTTGAAACATATGATGGATGCGTTGACCGAAATCTTTCCGCAGATTCCAATCTGCGTTCATCTTGATCATGGTAACAACGCCGCGACCTGCATGACCGCCATTCAAGCAGGCTTTACATCGGTGATGATGGATGGTTCGTTGAAAGAAGACGGCAAGACTCCGGGCGACTGGGAATATAATGTCGGCATCACCAAGCGCGTGACCGATATGGCGCATCTCGGCGGTATTTCGGTTGAAGGTGAATTGGGTGTGCTGGGTTCGCTCGAAACTGGTGAAGGCGAGAAGGAAGATGGCCACGGCTTTGAAGGCAAGCTCTCGCATGATCAGCTTTTGACTAACCCGAAAGAAGCGGTCGAATTTGTGCGTGCCACAAAAGTTGATGCGCTCGCGATTGCCATGGGCACATCACATGGCGCGTATAAATTCACGCGCAAGCCCGATGGTGCGATCCTCGCGATGCATGTGATCGAAGAAATCCATCGCTTGCTGCCAAACACGCATCTTGTGATGCATGGTTCGTCGTCGGTGCCGCAGGATTTGCAGGACATCATCAACGCCTATGGCGGAAAAATGCCACAGACTTGGGGCGTGCCGGTGGAAGAAATCCAACGCGGCATCAAGAATGGCGTGCGTAAAGTGAATATCGATACCGATAATCGCATGGCGATGACGGGTCAGGTGCGCAAAGTGCTTGCAGAAAATCCGGGCGAATTCGATCCGCGTAAATATTTGAAGCCTGCCATGGATGCGATGACAAAACTCTGCAAGCAGCGTTTTGAAGAATTCGGCACGGCAGGCAAAGCTTCAAAATTTGGCAAGATCCATACGCTTGCTGACATGGCGAAACTCTATGCTGCCGGCAAACTCGATCCGGTCTTCGGATAAGAGTGAAAAGAACGCGCGGGATTTGTGATCATGAGTGATGCCGCGCGTCTCATTCTTTTTGCGCCTTCGGAAGACAATACCGAAGTGCTGTGCGCGCGTTTGGCACCACTTGTTGAAGCGGTGCCCTTTGATGCCGTCATCCTTCCGGTAACTGGGAGTGATGATCGTGCGCGCATCAATCACGCAAAATCCGTTGCCGCGATTGTTCAAAACCATAATGCCGCCTTGCTCTTGGTTGATGCCTTTGAGCTGGTCGCGCGCACAGGTGCCGACGGTGTTCACCTCACAAGCACTGCTTCACTTTTAGAAGCGCTTGCGGTGTTAAAACCGCTTGATCGGATTGTGGGCGTTGGTGGCTTAAAAGCGCGTCACGATGCAATGGAGGCTGCCGAAGCCGGCACCGATTATGTGATGTTTGGTGAGCCGCGTGCTGATGGATCACTGCCTGCCTCATCCGCTGTTCTTGAGCGCGCCGCCTGGTGGGCGGAACTTTTCCAAACGCCGTGCGTGGCCTTTGCGAGTGATCACGAGATGGCCGTGGCGCTTGCTGAAACAGGGGCTGAATTTGTGGCTTTTGCGCCGGATATTGTTGCATTGACTGATGATGCGCCCGAAGTGCTGAAAGACTTATATCAGGCCATTGTCTCTGCCCATCGTCCCGAGCGGTGAGCGCTAAAAAATCACGACCGAAGCAGAACTCTTGACCGGCAACCCCGTGCCATGGTCTAGCATGATCTATACGGCAGCTTGGGGGCGCATTCTTATTCACCCGCAAATCGCCGCCGCTGTTTGAAAGGGTAAAGCCGTGATTCGTTCTCCGCTTATGACTGTGATGGTTGATGCCGTCATGAAAGCCGCAAAAAGTTTGCGTCGCGATTTTGGCGAAGTTGAAAATCTTCAGGTCTCACGCAAAGGCGCGCATGATTTTGTCACGGCGGCTGATCACAAATCCGAAAAAATTCTTCATGAGGCGCTTTTAAAAGCGCGGCCCGATTTTGGCTTTGTGATGGAAGAGGGTGGCATTGTCGAAGGTAAAGATTCTTCGCATCGTTGGCATATTGATCCGCTCGATGGCACGTTGAATTTTCTTCACGGCGTTCCGCATTTTGCAATTTCACTCGGGCTTGAACGCGACGGTGTTTATGTCGCGGGTGTTGTTTATGATCCGATCAAAGATGAGCTTTATATTGCTGAGAAAGGCAAAGGCGCGTTTTTGAATAATCGTCGGTTGCGTGTCTCCGGCCGCACAGAGATGGCTGATGCGTTGATGACCACCGGTATATCGCCCAGTAACCGCGCTGCTTTCCCACAATTCTTCAAAGAAGTCGGCGCGGTCATGGAAAAGACATCAAGCTTTCGCAGATTTGGATCTGCCGCGCTTGATCTTGCTTACGTCGCCGCGGGTCGTTTTGAAGGATTTTGGGAAGGCGGGTTGAACAGCTGGGATGTAGCGGCGGGCGTTGTTTTGGTGCGCGAGGCTGGCGGATTCGTGACAGATTTCGCAGGATCAGACTTCAAGCCCGACAGTTTGAGCCTCGTCGCCGGGAATTCCGCACTTCATAAAACGCTCACCGCAACGCTCGCGACCACGCGTTAACCAGAGCTGGATTTTCATCTGTCAAGACCTTGAACCTTTGACGCGAAGCGGCGAACATGGGGAATATGACAGGGAGGGCGCATGTTTCGTTCAAATGATACAATGCCGTTAACGAAGCCTACGGCCTATCTTGTTCGTATGGTTGTGTTTTTGGTGCTCGGCGCCTTCATCGCCTTCATTCTCTACCGTCAAATCATCCAGGCCTTTAACGCCAACCCGTCACTCAACGCCTTGATCTTCGGCGTGTTGATTGTCGGTTTGGTGCTCGCTTTCCGGTCAGTCACGCGGCTTTATCGTGAGATCGAATGGGCCAATGCTTTTCTCGAAAGCGATAGCGGCATTGTGATCGAGCGCGAGCCGGTGCTCTTATTGCCGATGGCGCGTATGCTTGCGGGCCGCTCAAAGCGTGAGGCGCTCTCGCCTTTATCTCTTCGCGCCATTCTCGACACAATCGGTATGCGTCTTGACGAAACGCGCGATACCGGACGCTACCTCACGGGCCTTCTCGTTTTTCTAGGATTGCTTGGCACGTTCTGGGGCCTGCTCGACACCGTGGGTTCCGTTGGCAAAGTCATTCAGTCGATGAAAGCAGGATCTGATGCTGCGCTCATGTTTGAAGAATTGAAAGCGGGCCTCGCTGCGCCTTTGGGCGGCATGGGCATTTCATTTTCGTCTTCACTCTTTGGTCTTGCAGGCTCGCTTGTTGTTGGTTTTCTCGATTTGCAAGCTGGACAAGCGCAAAATCAGTTTTACGAACAGCTCGAAAATTTTCTTGCCTCTGTTGCGGGTCCTGAAGCGACCACTGGTGAAACCGCTGTAACCACATCATCAGGTCTTCCTGAGCCGAGCTTGGCCGCGGCCAATGTGGCCGCGATTGAAAATCTCGCAGCCGGCATTCAATCGCTTGTCACCAATATGCGCGCTGAACAGCAATTGATCCGTGATTGGGTCGAAGCACAAGCGGCACGCGAAGCTGAAATCAAATCTGTATTGACCGCGCTTCATAAAGCGATTGACGGGAAGGGCTAAAGAATGGCCCGCATCGGCCGTCGTGAACGTGGCATAGATTACTGGCCCGGCTTTGTCGACGCGTTGTCGACGCTTGTGCTCGCCATTGTATTCTTGCTTACTGTTTTCATGGTCGCTCAATTTTTCTTGAGTCAACAAGTAACGGATAAAGACACGGCGCTGCAAAAACTTACGCGGCAGATATCCGAGCTCACCGATCTTCTTGCGCTTGAGCGGGTCAATCGTAAAAATCTTGAAGAAAATCTTGCACTGCTCGGCGACACGCTGAACGCGTCCGAGACAGAACGTAAAAGACTCGAGGGCTTGCTTGCGGGCAGTGGCGGTGTGGTGCCTGCCCCTGATGCCAGCGGACAGATGGCGTCGCTTAATCGCGATCTTGATGCGCAGCGACAAATTTCAGCACGCGCTTTGGCGCAAGTCGAAGCACTTAATCAACAAATTAATGCTTTGAGGAGGCAATTGGCTGCACTCGAAGATGCGCTCAACGCCTCAGAAGCGCGTGATCGGGAAAGCCAAGCCAAGATCGCTGATCTCGGGCAGCGCCTCAATGTGGCGCTTGCACAAAAGGTTCAGGAACTCGCGCGCTATCGTTCGGAATTTTTTGGTCGCTTGCGGCAAATTCTTTCGAACCGTTCTGATGTGCGTGTCGTTGGTGACCGCTTTGTGTTCCAGTCGGAAGTGTTTTTTGATGTCGGTTCTGCTGCGGTCAGCACCGCAGGGAAAACCGAACTTGATAAACTCGCTTCCGCATTGATCGCGCTTGATGGTGAAATTCCGCCAGACATTCCGTGGATCCTTCGCGTCGATGGTCACACGGATAAAAAGCCCGTGACCGGCACAGGCCAATTCAAATCGAATTGGGAATTATCTGCTGCGCGCGCGATTTCCGTCGTGCAATATCTCGTCTCAAAGGGTGTTCAACCAACGCGGCTGATGGCAGCGGGCTTTGGCGAATTCCAACCCATTGAACTCGGCGAAAGCGAAGATGCCTTAAAACGCAACCGCCGCATCGAGTTGAAACTCACCGATCGGTGAGGGGTTGATTAAACCAATTCGAGCTTTAAATTTCGTCCGACAATTTTCGCGGCGCGTTGCAGCGTATCCAACGTTACGCTTGGATTATGCGGGTCAAGCAGCCGATCAATCTGCGCTCGGCTTGTTTTCATTTCCTTCGCAAGAGCTGATTTTGTAAGACCCCGTTCCGTCATGGCTTTTTGTAATTGATAGGCCAAGACCGTCTTGATGGCGGATGATGTGACCTCGTCACGAATGTGCTCCTCATCCAACCAGCTTTCAAAGCTTGAACCAATCGATGATTTGGATGTCTTGCTCATCTGTTGAGATCCTTTAACCGTGTTCTTGCCACATCAAGCTCACGTTTTTGTGTGCTCTGCGTCTTTTTGAAAAAAAACTATGAACCGCAATCATCTGTTCTTGTGCAAATCCAAAGAGAATACGAGCCTCGCGTCCGCTGGGTAATGTCGAACGTATTTCCCACAAGCCATCACCTAAGGGTCGACATATTGGCATGCCGATAGGCCATTCGAATTGTACGACAGCGATGTCGTGGCCGATCCGCTTTTTGTCCTCAATTGACAATAAACCGAGCCATTCGCGCACCGGCTCATGAACGGATGCCGAACGCCAGAACCGAAACGTAACAGGAGACACACGACCGATCACATTGCGTGATGTATCATTATTGGTACATTTCGTCAAATGGAAAGGGGTATGGGATGAGCCGCAACGTCTTTATTCGGTCCGCTTTAAACCCTAATGCCCCGCTTCAAATTGCAAGGCGGCAAGGCGCGCGTAAAGTCCGCCTTTCGCGACCAAAGTCGCGTGGTCGCCTTCTTCAACAATGCGGCCCTGATCCATCACGAGAATGCGATCAGCTTTGACGATGGTTGAAAGACGATGCGCAATCACAATCGTCGTGCGCCCTTCCATCAAACGGTCAAGCGCGGCTTGCACCAGCGTTTCGCTTTCCGCATCAAGCGCGGAGGTTGCTTCATCAAGCAGCAAAATCGGCGCGTCCTTTAGAATTGCGCGCGCGATCGCGATGCGTTGACGTTGACCGCCTGACAATGTGATGCCGCGTTCACCGATGCGCGTTTCATAGGCCTCGGGCCATTGCATCACGAATTGATCGACAATCGCTTGCTCGGCTGCGGCGCGCAATTGGGCATCTGTGGCATCGGGTTTGCCATAACGGATATTCTCCGCAATCGACGCGCCAAATACGGTACTGTCTTGTGGCACGAATGAAATGCGCATTCGCAATTCACGCGGGTCTACTTTTGTAATCGCAATATCATCTACGAGAATTTCGCCTGCTTGCGGATCATAAAAACGCAAAAGCAGCTGCATCACTGTGCTTTTACCGGAGCCTGATGGGCCAACAATTGCAACGCGCTCGCCTTTTTTAACTTCGAAACTCACATCGTGAAGAACGCCCTCTTCAGGGCGTGTTGGATAAGAAAACGCCACTTTATGAAAAGCGATTGTGCCGCACGGTGGTGTCGGCAGAGGTGTTGGATTTGTCGGTGCGGCAATCGCGGGTTTAATCGCGAGAAGTTCCGCCAATCGTCCGGCAGCACCCGCTGCCGCGCTGATCTCGCCCCATACTTGCGAAAGTTCGCCCAAGGAACTCGCAGCAAGAACCGCAAAAAGAACGAATTGCGAAAGTGTTCCGGCCGATAGTCGGCCCGCCAATACATCTTGCGCGCCATACCAGAGAATGCCGACAACGCTTGAGAAGACAAGTGTGATCGCAATGCCTGTGAGAAGCGAACGCGCGCGCGTGGCAACGCGTGCGGTGTCATAGGCTTCTTCGGCTGCGTCTGAAAATCTTTTCAGTGTGAGATGTTCGGCGACAAAGGCCTGCATCACGCGCATCGCACCAATCGCTTCGGTGGCATAAGCTGATGCATCTGCAAGACGATCTTGCGCGAGGCGAGAGCGTTGTCTCACGCTACGACCTGAGGCGACCAGTGGTAAAACAATGATCGGAATGGCAAGCGCAACAAGGCCCGACAAACGCGGACTTGTATAAACCATCAACGCGCCCGCACCGATAAAGAGTACGAAGTTTCGCAAAGCGACAGACGCGCTAGCACCGAACGCGCTTTTAAGCTGCGTTGTGTCGGCAGAAAGACGGGAAACGAGTTCGCCGGATTTCACAGTGTCATAAAAGCCGGCATCAAGACGGGTGAGATGATCAAACACCGCCGTGCGGATATCGGCGACAACGCGTTCGCCAAGTGTCATCACAAGATAATAACGCGAGGCCGAGGCCGCCGCGAGGATCGTCACGACAACAATCATCATCGCGAAATATTTATCGATCAGATCAGCGCCCTCAGCCGAGAAGCCGTAATCGATCATTCTTCTCACGGCGAGCGGAATGGCTAATGTCGAGGCTGAAGCGAGAATGAGGGCGATGAGAGCTGCCAGAATACGGCTGCGATAGCGCAACGCGAAGGGCAGGAGCGGGAGGAGGGCCTTGAGCGACGTACGGGGACGGGCAGCGGCAGGATCGGACGGAGTATTTATCGACATAGGCGCTTCTTCGCCCCGAATGTCGATCTTGTCCAGACCTGACTTGTCTCGCGCGGGGTCATCCGCTATAGGCACGGCTTCCGCGAATTCAGACCCGGGCGGAAAGTGCCTTTTTATCCCTGTGCACACCTCCGGACGCCGCTTTTGGAAGGATTTTGATTATGAAGGCCGAGATTCACCCCGATTATCACACAATCAAGGTCGTCATGACCGATGGCACCAGCTTTGAGACCCGTTCGACCTGGGGCAAAGCCGGCGACACGATGCAGCTCGACATCGATCCGAACTCGCATCCGGCATGGACTGGCGGCTCGGCCCAGATCATGGATCGTGGCGGCCGCGTCTCGCGCTTTAACAAGCGCTTTGAAGGTCTCGGCATTGGCGGCAAGAAATAAGCCGCGTCTCACTATAAGATTTAAACACAAAGCCCCGGCATCGACCGGGGCTTTTTGTTATAGGTTGGCATGACCGATGTTTTGTTCAGTGATGCGTTGCGCCACGCGAAAATGCTGACTTGATCAAGAGATGTTGAAGCGCCACAGCGTTGCGGCCTGATGGCGTCGGTGCATCTTCAGAATTATTCTTCAAAATCATATCCGCGTGCAACACGCGCTCTTGCAAGCGGATCGATTGATTGATGAGATCAATCAATCGGCGCGGCAAAATATTTGTGTCTGATCCATGTGTTGCAAATTCATTTTTCACCAAACGAATGCGTGCCATCTGCAATGTGGCTTTCTCTGGTGACATTTCCCCTTCAGCAACCGCACGACGCACGAGAAGCCAAGAAGCAATCTGCATCATGCGCGTGGTCAGACGCATGCTTTCATCGGCATAAGCAAGAGCAGAAAGACGCGGCAAACGACGGGCTTCTTCTCGGCCCGGGCCATCGAGATAGGCTGCGGCATCTTCAACCAAGGCCATCCCTTCGCGAAACAAAGCGCGGAAGGCGTCGGACGACATGTAATCACGTCCGAAGGTAATCGCTCCGGAGCTCTGCAAGGGTCGCAAGGGTTGCACATCCGCCATTGGATGATCCTGATCCGTTCAACGCATTTTATTCGCCAGTCGTCTCAAGACGGCTAACCTCAATCATGACTATAAAACAGAAAATTTGATCGCGCGCGTTAGGAGTGTGTTTACGGTTAACGCGAGCTGAACTAGCGCGATTTGAACAAAGTATCGGCCGCAGACTTTACGGCAGACTTTTTCGATTTTTCTTCTTCGAGCCGCAAAATCTCGCTTTTTAAAAGTAAAATGCGTTCATCAAGCTCGTCTATGGAAATGGCGCTCAGATCTTCGCCGATGTCGTGGGCGGTTTTCTTTTTCTTTCGCGTCTCTTCAAAAAAAGGATCGGACATGATCTCACCAGACGTCAATTTCAACTCAAAGGTTAATACAATAAATCAACTTAACCATAAGCTGCAGATTTGAGTAATCGATCATACTGTCCTAAATGCTTTTGTCTCAAGATCGGATCCGAACCTCTAAGTCAGTTCCTCAAGTGAGGGTTAATGATGACCAGTTTGCCCGCGACAATGACCTGTATCGGACTGCCGAAACCCGGCGGGCCTGAAGCTCTGGTTCCCGAAACACGTCCCCTCCCTCAACCAAAAGAGGGCGAGCTTCTCGTTCATGTTGCGGCTGCCGGTGTGAACCGGCCAGACGTCTTGCAACGCCAAGGTGGTTATCCACCGCCGCAAGGCGCTTCCGATGTGCCTGGGCTCGAGATTGCCGGAACGATTGTGGCTTTGGGTTCAGGTGTCGAGCGCTATCGTGTTGGTGACCCGGTTTGCGCGCTCGTGCCGGGCGGCGGTTACTCGGAATATTGCACGGTGCATGAAAGCAATGCGTTGCCGGTGCCAAAAGGTTTTTCGATGATTGAGGCTGCCGGTTTGCCAGAGACCTTTTTCACCGTGTGGACGAATGTGTTTGAACGGGGCGCGTTGAAAGCCGGTGAGACGCTTCTCGTGCATGGCGGCACATCGGGCATCGGCACAACGGCCATCATGTTGGGCAAAGCCTTTGGGGCAACTGTTTTTGTAACTGCGGGCCATGCGGATAAATGCGCTGCCTGTCTCAATCTCGGCGCCGATCTTGCGATTGATTATCGAGCGCAAGATTTTGTCGCAGAAGTAAAGACCGCGACAGGCGGGCGTGGCGTTGACGTGATCCTTGATATGGTCGGCGGCGATTACGTGGCTCGCAATTATGCCGCCGCCGCGCGCGATGGCCGCATCGTCCAAATTGCCTATCAGAAGGGCTCGAAACTCGAGATCGATCTGATGCCGCTGATGATTAAGCGGCTGGTTCATACCGGCTCGACCCTGCGCCCCCGCAGCGTCGCCGAGAAGGCCGCCATCGCCCGCGCCTTGGAAGAAAAAGTCTGGCCGCTTTTATCCTCTGGTCGTATTCGGCCTCAGATTCATGCGGTTTTTCCGCTCACAGAGGCCTCAAAAGCCCATGAAATGCTCGAATCTAGCGCTCATATAGGCAAAATCATCCTGAACTGTGGCGTTTAGGGCTCAGGAACCAATTGCGCCGCGCCCAACTTCCCCCTATATGGGGTCCATTCCCGCTACGCTGATTGCCAAACGGGGCTCCGGTTCGGAAAAGACCGGTCGGAGCGCAGGCGATCCTATGCGTGGTGGAAACCGCAATTTGACCGCAAGGAGCCTCGTGCCATGACTTCAGGTCCATTGATGCCCAAAGCGACAGCCGTCTGGCTCGTCGATAACACGGCGCTGAGCTTTGAGCAGATCGCCGAGTTCTGTCATCTCCATCCGCTTGAAGTCAAAGGCATCGCCGATGGTGAAGTCGCGGCCGGCATCAAGGGCATGGACCCGGTGATGCATGAGCAATTGACGCGTGACGAAATCGAGCGCGCGGAAAAAGATCCGAATTATCGTTTGAAGCTTAAGGAAAGCACCGTGCGTATTCCTGAGCGCAAGCGCACCAAAGGCCCGCGCTACACGCCTTTGTCGCGTCGTCACGATCGCCCGAATGCCATTTTGTGGCTCGTGCGCAATCACCCTGAATTGAAAGACGCCCAGATCATGCGTCTTGTCGGCACCACCAAATCCACCATTCAGCAGGTGAAAGAGCGCACGCATTGGAACATCGCGCAATTGCAGCCGATGGATCCGGTCACTTTGGGCCTCTGCTCGCAGATCGATCTTGATTTCGAGGTGAATCGCTCCTCCAAAGACAAGACCGTGCAACCGGCTGAAGCGGCGCATACTTTGTTGCCGGCTGAAGTCACCACGGCCAAAGAGACGCTTGAACCTTTCGCAGGCTTTACAGCTCAAGAAGCCGAAGTCTCCGAAGAAAAGATCGATGTGGATTCGGTTTTTGCCAAGCTCAAGCAGCTCAAAAACGACGACTGATTTTTTTTCACCGCTCCTGCACGTGAGCTTTGATTGAGACCCGGCATAGTCCGGGTCTTTTTGTTGTTAACACGTCATTCACTATGAAATTTTACTTTTGATTAACCATAGCGACGCATCGGTGGCCTGCCCTCAAAAAGGCCTTATTTGCCTTCATTTCAGGAACGCTCTGTTAACCAACGCGGCTTTAAATCGACTTAAATTGAAATTATATTTTTTGGAGCGAGCAGAATGCTTGAGGGATTGGCTTCGGTAAGGGCGTTAAAATTCGCAGTTGCGGTGGGTGCCGCGCTTTTTCTGGCCGCGTGCGCCAATGACAAAGCGACGACGGGTGCTGGCGATCTCGCAAGCCTTGGTAGCGGATCGGCAACGCCAGGAAGCTCACAGGATTTCCAAGAGAATGTCGGCGATCGTGTTTTCTTTGAAAGCGATTCATCAGATTTAACATCAACGGCAACGGCCACACTCGACAAGCAGGCTCAGTGGCTAAATCAATACGGTTCGTATAAAATCTTGATCGAAGGTCATGCCGATGAACGTGGCACGCGTGAATATAACTTCGCGCTTGGTCAGCGTCGTGCGCAAACAACCCGCGACTATCTTGTTTCAAAGGGCGTGGCTGCATCGCGCCTTTCCACCAAGAGCTGGGGTAAAGAAAAACCCGTTGCGGTTTGCGATGATATTTCGTGCTGGTCACAAAATCGTCGCGCTGTGACAACACTCTCGGGTGGAAACTGATCACGCGCCGGAGTTGATGCGACGGGTTTAACCGTTGCTTTGATGCGATTGCCGGCGCGGGCTCTCCCCGCGCCGTTATCATTTCAAAGAGTGAGTTGATCATGATGACGCGAGTCCTGACTTTTCCGTTTATTGCGACGGTGTTGATCAGCCTGTCATCGCTGGCGCTTGCACAAGATGCGCCGTCGGAAAGTGATTATGTTGTCAAAATCAATCGGCTTGAATCGCAAATCCGGCAATTGTCGGGGCAGGTCGAAGAATTGCAATTTGCCAACAAAAAACTCGAAGAGACATTAAAGAAATTCGAGCAAGATGTTGAAATGCGTTTTCAAGATATGAAAGCGCAACCCGTTTCGCCGCAAAAATCAGGCGCGAGTGAGTCAACATCTCAGCCTTTAAACCTTGTTGCGCCTTCAAAGGCGGGAGCAGCGCCATCAGGCGCTGCGGGAACGCTTGCGGCACAAGCGGCAAATGCCAAACAGCCCCCGGCAGAGCCTGCAAAACCGGCCGATGCCAAATCCACTTTGGCGCAAGCAAAAGCTGCATTCACCGCAGGCAATTATGATGAGTCAGGACGCCTCGCGCGTGAGCTTATTCAAACCTATCCGAAAAACGCGCTTGTGCCCGAAGCGATGCTTGTGGCGGGTGATAGTGATTATCGTTTGAAGCGTTTCCCTGAATCCGCGCAAACCTATTTGAAACTCGCGCAGACTTACAGCAATGCGAAACAGGCACCCTTGGCTTTTGCAAAGCTTGGCGATGCGCTTGTGAGCATGGGTCAGAAAACGCAAGCCTGCGCCACTTTTGGTGAATTTGCGAAACGCTATCCCGATGCGGATGCGGCTTTGAAGTCACGTGTTGAGAAAGCGCAGAAGGGAGCCGGCTGTTGAAAAAGTCTCGGCAGCTTCCGAAGGTCGAACCGCTTGGCGCGGATGAAGTGCGTGCGCTTCTCGCGCCGATCGAATCTGAAAAGCAGGTTTTGCTGGCTGTTTCTGGTGGTGCAGATTCTCTTGCGCTGCTCATCGTCACAGCACGGTGGGCAAAAGAAAAACACGGCGCGCGCCCGCGCGTGGCGGTTGCAAGTGTCGATCACGGACTGCGCGCTGAAGCCGCGGAAGAAGCCGCAATGGTGGGCCGCGTCGCAGCGGGCCTCGGCCTTCCGCATGTGATTTTGAAATGGGAAGGCGAAAAGCCAACACAAGGTATTCAAGAAGCCGCGCGGAACGCGCGCTATCGTTTATTGTCTGAACACGCAAAAGGGCTTGGCGCGCGTGTAATTCTAACCGGTCATCATGCTGACGATCAGGCCGAGACGGTGCTTTTGCGTCTTGCTGCAGGTTCAGGCCTTTCAGGTCTCGCAGGTATGGCAAGCGAAACACCTTTGCAGGGTGACCACGTTCTTTTCCGTCCCTTCTTGGCGATATCAGGTGTGCGTTTGCGCGCCACCGTGACGGCCGCAGGCCTTTCGCCGATTGAAGATCCTTCTAATGTGAATCAGCGCTTTGCGCGGCCGCGCTTACGCTCGGCGGCTGATGTTTTGAGCCGCGAAGGTCTCGATACTGCCCGCCTCATGCGCTTCGCTGAGCGGATGCGTCGCGCCGATGAGGCACTTGAAGCTGTCGTTGAAGATGCCGAACGAGGCCTGCGAATCCCCTCGACATCCGGCGAACGCTTCACGCCGGGCGTTTTGTCGCGCCCTGCGGAGATCGGAATCAGGCTCATTGGGGCCGCCATTCGCCGCGTTTCGAACGGCGCAGCTTTGGAGTTAAACCGTCTCGAAGCGCTCCATGCGGCGCTCAGTGACGCGTTAAGGGCTGGAAAATCGCTGCAAAGATCGCTTGGCGGGGCGATTATTGCGTTGGATCGACAGGGCGGCATTACTGTTTCTCGAGAACCGCCACGTCGTTCCCGCCTTTCCCTTGGCAAGGGCCCATCGGGTGCTTAAATAGAAGGCCTGAAACCTGCGCGCGCGTTCGCGTGTCAGGGTCCGAGAAAGGCCAGTGCTGTTCCCATGAATCCGAATGTGCGCAATTTTGCCCTTTGGGTGATCATCTTTTTGTTGGTTCTCGCGCTTGTGACCTTGTTCCAGAGCCCAGGCTCGCGGAACGGCGCTCAGGATCTGAGCTACAGCCAATTTCTCTCAGATGTGGATCAAGGCCGCATCGCGGGTGTGACAATTTCTGGCAATGACATTTCCGGAACGCTGACCGATGGTCGCCCCTTCTCAACCTATGCGCCGAATGATCCGACCCTTGTGTCGCGTCTGTCATCAAAGGGCGTGAATTTTGCCGCGAAGCCGCCGAGCGAAGGTATGCCCTGGTATCTGGCTTTGCTTGTGAATTGGTTGCCACTGATTGTGGTGATGGCCGCGTGGTTTTTCCTCTCGCGTCAAATGCAAGGTGCGAATGGCCGCGCGATGGGCTTTGGCAAATCGAAAGCCAAGATGCTTTCAGAAGCGCATGGCCGCGTGACCTTCTCGGATGTGGCTGGCGTTGATGAAGCGAAAGAAGATCTCGAAGAGATCGTTGAGTTCTTGCGTGACCCGCAAAAATTCCAACGCCTCGGTGGACGTATTCCGCGCGGCGTGTTGCTTGTTGGCCCTCCGGGCACGGGTAAGACATTGCTGGCACGTGCGATTGCCGGCGAAGCGAATGTGCCTTTCTTCACAATTTCGGGTTCCGACTTTGTTGAAATGTTTGTCGGCGTTGGTGCAAGCCGCGTGCGCGATATGTTTGAACAAGCCAAGAAGAATGCGCCTTGCATCATCTTCATCGACGAAATCGATGCGGTCGGTCGTCATCGTGGCGCAGGCCTTGGCGGCGGCAATGATGAGCGTGAGCAGACGCTCAATCAACTGCTTGTCGAGATGGATGGTTTTGAAGCCAATGAAGGCATTATTCTGATTGCAGCGACAAACCGTCCCGATGTGCTTGATCCAGCATTGTTGCGTCCGGGTCGCTTCGATCGTCAGATCGTTGTGCCTAACCCTGACGTGCAAGGCCGTGAAAAGATTTTGAAGGTGCATGTGCGCAAAGTGCCGCTCGCACCCGATGTGGATCTTAAAGTTGTTGCACGCGGAACGCCGGGCTTCTCGGGCGCTGATTTGATGAATCTTGTCAATGAGGCGGCTTTGCTTGCTGCACGTCGTGGCAAGCGAATCGTAACGATGCAGGAATTTGAAGACGCGAAAGACAAAGTTATGATGGGTGCGGAACGCCGCACGCTTGTAATGACGGAAGATGAGAAGAAGCTCACCGCCTATCACGAAGCGGGCCATGCGATTTGTGCCTTCAATGTGAAGGCAACAGACCCTGTTCACAAAGCCACGATCATTCCGCGCGGTCGTGCGTTGGGTATGGTCATGCAATTGCCTGAGCGCGATAAGCTCTCGATGTCGCTTGAACAAATGACATCACGCTTGGCCATCATGATGGGTGGTCGTGTCGCTGAAGAGCAGATCTTCGGCAAGGAAAAAGTCACGTCTGGCGCGGCCTCAGACATCGAACAAGCGACACGTCTTGCTCGCATGATGGTAACGAAATGGGGCTTCTCGCCAGAACTTGGCACCGTCACTTACGGCGAAAATCAAGACGAAGTGTTTTTGGGCATGTCGGTGGCACGCACACAAAATGTGTCGGAAGCGACAGCGCAGAAAATTGACTCTGAAATTCGTCGGCTTGTCGAAGCCGGGTACAAAGAAGCGCAGCGCATTCTCACCGATCGCGCGGCCGATCTTGAAACGCTTGCACAAGGCCTTCTCGAATATGAGACGCTCTCAGGCGATGAGATCCGCGACCTTCTTGATGGCAAGCCGCCTTTGCGTGAAAGCGGTGATGGTGGGGCAACCAAGGCGTCCTCGGCTGTTCCGACAGCAGGCAAAGGCCGTCCGCGTCCCGAGCCTGATGCGGGCATGGAGCCGCAACCCAGCGCTTAATACAACTAAGGCGCGGCAATAAATTTCAAACGCCCGGTAATACCGGGCGTTTTTTGCATTCAGCCTTTGTTCAGACCTTCCTTGTAAAAATCCGTCGTCAAATGTGACGGCCGGGATGCTTGGCGTTTGGGCATTCGTCCTTTAGGTGTCGCGGTCGTATGAGGAGCGTGGTCCTGTCATGGCGCGTAAATATTTCGGAACTGATGGTGTTCGCGGCAAAGCGAATGCAGTGATTACGCCTGATCTCGCTTTGCGGGTCGGGCAGGCCGCGGGGCTCGTGTTTCGTCGCGGTGAACATCGCAATCGTGTTGTGATCGGCAAGGACACAAGGCTTTCCGGTTACATGATTGAAACCGCGCTTGTGGCCGGCTTCACATCTGTTGGCATGGATGTCTTGTTGCTCGGCCCGATGCCGACACCGGCGGTCGCGATGCTGACGCGCTCAATGCGCGCGGATCTTGGTGTGATGATTTCTGCCTCGCATAATGCCTATGAAGATAATGGCATAAAACTCTTTGATCCGGATGGCTTCAAATTATCGGATGAAACCGAGCGCGAAATTGAAGCGCTGATTGATGGTGACATTCTTTCGAAACTCGCCGCATCCGCAGCGCTTGGTCGCGCGAAGCGCATTGAAAGCGTGCATGCGCGCTATATTGAATTTGCGAAACGCACCTTGCCGCGCGCTTTGGATCTTGATGGCCTTCGGGTTGTGATCGATTGCGCCAATGGTGCAGCTTACAAAGTTGCTCCTGAAGCGCTGTGGGAATTGGGCGCTGAAGTGTTCCCGATAGGAATTGAGCCCGACGGTTTCAACATCAACAAAGATGTGGGCTCCACCGCTCCGAATGCGGTGATCAATAAAGTGCGTGAAATGCGTGCTGATATCGGTATCGCGCTTGATGGTGACGCGGATCGCGTGATCATCGTCGATGAAAAAGGCCAAGTGGTTGATGGCGATCAGTTGATGGCGGTGATCGCCAAAAGTTGGAAAGATGATGGCCGCTTGTCAAAGCCGGGTGTGGTTGCAACCATCATGTCCAATCTCGGGCTTGAACGTTATCTCGATTCCCTCGGTCTTTCTTTGCAACGCACCGCAGTGGGTGACCGCTACGTGCTCGAGCATATGCGTGAGCATGGCTATAATCTTGGCGGTGAGCAATCAGGCCATATGATCCTCTCTGATTTTTCGACCACAGGGGACGGGCTTGTCGCGGCGCTTCAAGTGCTTGCTATGGTGAAGAAGCTCAATCGCCCGGTGAGTGAAGTTTGCCATCTCTTCGATCCGCTGCCGCAAATCCTGAAAAATGTCCGCTACAAATCAGGTCAACCATTGAAAGATAAGCGTGTCGTCGAAGCGATCGCGTCAACGCAAGCCACCTTGGGTGAGCGCGGACGTTTGGTCATTCGGCCCTCAGGCACTGAACCTGTGATCCGCGTCATGGCTGAAGGCGATGATCGCGTGCTTGTTGAAAAAGCAGTCGATGATGTTGTGAGCGCGCTCTCAAGCGTGGCGGCCTGACGCCCAATTCATAGTTTTCCTTTCGCTCTCCATCAAAGATCTTTGACACCCTGTCACATGTGACAGGGTGTAAGCTTACGCTTCCCCCGATAGTCTCTTTGCCATGTCGTCCGCGTGAGGCGCCCCTCGGATAGAATGTAAAGTGTATCGTTACACTTTACATTCTGCGTGTGACATGGTAGGGACAATGAAGTTTGGATCGGTTAGGCATCGCGGATTAAAGCGCTTTATTGAGCGGGGCGATCCGTCGGGATTACCTCCAGCCCATGCGCTCAAAATCACAGCGATGATTACTCTTTTGGGATCAATAAAGCGGATTGACGAGTTGGTTGCCGTTGAGAGGTGGCGTGTTCATCGTCTGGCAGGTGATCGAAGAGGACGTTGGAGTTTTTCTGTCTCCCGAAATTGGCGTTTGACTTTCGATATCGATGAAATTCGTGGTACGATTGTCGATCTCGATTTTGAAGATTACCACTGAGGATAAAATGACAGAGCCTATCGAGATCACGATGAAAAATCCGTCGCATCCTGGCGCTGTTGTTCGTGACGTGTTGCTTGAGCCTTATAATCTCTCCGTCACCGAAGCGGCGTTGGCGCTTGGTGTCACGCGCCCCGCGCTATCAGCCTTTCTAAACGAACGCGCATCGCTCTCGCCCGAGATGGCGATCCGTATTGAGAAAGCTTTTGGGTTGAAGCTTGAGACCATGATGCGGATGCAGAATGCTTATGACATCGCACAGGCCCGTCGTCGCGCGCCGTCAATCAAGGTGAAACGCTATCGCGGCAAAGCGGCGTGAATGTCTTTAAAAGACCTGCCTAAAAGATAGACGAATCTTTTTATCTTAATCCCGACATTTACCGATTGACGCCGCGGTCAAGCTCCCGTAACTCCATCAGCGGGACATCCCTCCCCAACGAGGGACGCCCATCTGTGAGGATGGAGAAAATGATGACGCAGACAGAACCCGGCTTGCGGCCGGTAAACCCGCAATTTTCTTCTGGCCCCTGCGCGAAGCGCCCCGGCTGGACCCCCAACGCCCTAAAAAATGCCGCTCTAGGCCGCTCGCATCGTGCGAAGCTCGGCAAGTCGCGTTTGAAATACGCGATTGATCTGACGCGCGAGGTGCTCGAAGTGCCCGCCGACTATCGCATCGGCATTGTGCCGGCCTCTGACACGGGCGCCTATGAAATGGCGATGTGGACGATGCTTGGTGCGCGCCCCGTCGATTGTCTTGCGTGGGAAAGTTTCGGCGAAGGCTGGGTGAATGACGCGGTCAAGCAATTAAAGCTCAAAGACGCACGCGTGATGAAGGCTGCCTATGGCGAGCTACCTGATCTTTCCGCCGTTAATCCCGATCATGATGTGCTCTTCACGTGGAATGGCACAACATCAGGTGTGCGCGTACCGAATGCCGATTGGATTAAAGCAGACCGCAAAGGGCTTACCTTTTGCGATGCGACTTCGGCTGCCTTCGCGCAAAATCTCGATTGGGCGAAACTCGATATTGTTACTTATTCTTGGCAGAAGGTGCTTGGCGGTGAAGCCGCGCATGGCATGCTGATTTTGTCACCCCGCGCGGTTGAGCGGCTTGAGAGCTACACACCCGCTTGGCCCTTGCCGAAAATTTTCCGTCTCACATCAGGCGGTAAATTGATCGAAGGTATTTTCGAAGGTGAGACGATCAACACGCCGTCCATGCTCTGCGTTGAAGATTATATTGACGCGCTTGAATGGGCGAAGACGATCGGCGGCTTGAAAGGCCTCGTCGCGCGGTGTGATGCAAACGCCAAAGCGATTGCCGATTTTGTGTTACAAAAACCGTTTCTCGAATTCTTGGCGAAAGATCCGGCAACACGGTCGAACACAAGCGTGTGTTTGAATTTCGTTGATCCGGTGGTCAGTGCGATGTCGGAAAAAGATCAAGCGGCTTTTGCAAAAGATGTGGCAGCAAAGATTGAGAAACAAGGCGTTGGGCTTGATCTTGGTTCTTATCGCGATGCGCCTCCGGGTTTGCGCATTTGGTGTGGCGCAACGGTTGAAACATCCGATGTCGTGGCTTTGATGCCGTGGATCGAATGGGCGTTCAATCAAACCAAGGCCGCTTTGCCGAAGGCTGCGTAAGCAACCGCGTTTTCATTTCCCTTCATCGCGCGTCATGCGCAACGTTCGTTTCCATACGAGCGTCGATCATCAAAGGACATTCATCATGGCTCCTCGTGTTTTGATTTCTGATTCTCTTTCTCCCGCTGCGATCGCTATTTTCAAAGAGCGCGGTGTCGAAGTCGATTTCCAACCGGATCTTGGCAAAGATAAAGACAAGCTCGCTGCGATCATCAATCAGTATGACGGTCTTGCCATTCGTTCGGCCACCAAAGTCACGGCGAAGATTTTGGAAAACGCCACCAATCTGAAAGTTGTAGGTCGCGCCGGCATCGGTGTTGATAATGTCGATATTCCGGCGGCGACCGCCAAAGGCGTGATCGTAATGAACACGCCTTTCGGTAATTCAATCACAACGGCAGAACACGCGATTGCGATGATGTTTGCGCTCGCGCGTCAAATTCCAGCAGCGGATCAGTCAACACAAGCGGGGAAATGGGAAAAGAACCGGTTCATGGGCGTTGAAATTTCCGGCAAGGTGCTTGGCATCGTCGGCTGTGGCAATATCGGTGCGATTGTCGCTGACCGCGCTGTGGGTCTTAAAATGCGCGTCATCGCTTATGATCCGTTTTTATCGCCCGAACGCGCGATTGATCTGGGTGTTGAGAAAGTTGAACTCGAAGATTTGTTAGCGCGCGCTGATTTCATCACGCTGCACACACCTTTGACCGCGCAAACCAAAAACATTTTGTCAGCGGATAATCTCGCCCGCACCAAAAAGGGCGTGCGCATTATTAATTGCGCGCGCGGTGGATTGGTTGATGAGCACGCTTTGCGCGCATTGCTTGACACGGGGCATATTGCCGGTGCGGCCTTTGACGTGTTCATCGAAGAGCCCGCAACGCAAAATCCGCTTTTCAATCATCCCAATGTGATCTGCACACCGCATCTTGGCGCTTCAACCAATGAAGCGCAGGAAAATGTCGCGCTGCAAGTGGCCGAGCAAATGTCGGATTATCTCGTGCGCGGCGCTATATCAAATGCAATCAACTTCCCATCGATCACGGCGGAAGAAGCGCCGAAGCTCAAGCCCTTTATCGCATTGGCCGAAAAGCTTGGTTCCTTTGCGGGGCAACTCACTGACAGCGGTATCAAAGAAGTGCGCATCACCTATCAAGGTGAAGTCGCACATTTGAAAATCAAAGCGCTGACGGCGGCTGCAATTGCGGGCCTGCTTCGACCTGCACTCCAAGATGTGAATGTTGTCTCTGCACCGGTTGTCGCGAAAGAGCGCGGCATTGTGATTGAAGAGACGATTCGCGAAGGTGACGGCGATTATGAATCACTCGTCACCTTGGAAGTGGTCACCGATGATCTCACACGTTCGGTTGCCGGGACCGTATTCACCGATGGCAAGCCACGCATCATCAATATCAAGGGCATCAAGGTCGATGCCGAATTTGGTCCATCCATGATCTACGTAACGAATGAAGATAAGCCTGGCTTTATCGGTCGTTTTGCGTCACTGCTTGGCAATGCGAATGTGAATATCGCAACCTTTGCTCTCGGTCGTGATAATGAAGGGGGCTCAGCAATCGCGCTTGTCGAAATTGATGGCGCAGCACCCGCGCATATCTTGCAAGGCATTCAGCGCCTACCGGGTGTGAAACAAGCGCGCGCACTTACGTTTTGAAAATCAGTGATGGCTGCGCGAATTAATTACGCGAATGCCGAAAGAGACTGTTGAAGAGGCCACCGGTTTCGCCGAAGGTCTCTTCAATCAACGTCAAAGCGCTTGGCGAGGCAGGCGGCAACCACGCTTCCGTCTCGCCATCACTATTCACAAATTCAGCATGATGCTTATGCGCAAGATGGCGCATGCGTTCATTATGGCTAAGACACGTCATCGCTAGACGCAGAATTCCACGATTGCGTGCAGCGGCCACAACACGTGCCATCAACGCATCGCCTAAGCCATGATCTTGATAGGCACGCTCAACGGAGAAAGCGGCTTCTGCCGCGATCGGCCATGCGCCAAAAAGAATACGCAGCTCGCCTGCGCCAATCATTTCGCCTTTGTTGAAAGCGCCAAAGATCAGCGTATCCATCCGCAAAGACGCATCGACATGGGCGTCGATAAATTGATCAGAAATACCGCCACCAAACCGCGCATGACGCGAGTCCGGATCAAGCCTTTTAAGATGGGCGCGATAGGCGTCCATATCCGTGGGCCAAAGCCGGCGGATCGTCGAGGCCGGGTTGGGCTCGAAATCGGGACCAGAACCCGAATCATCCTGTTTCACTAAATCCATTTTCATAATGTTGCAGTGCAATATAATCATGGCAAGTGTATGACGGGCCCTAAGCTATGCGTTTTCTGCGCAAATTTGAGGCAAATATCGCCGGTCCTAGCCGTAGTAATCGGGCACGAGCCGTTGGGACGATTTCGGCGGGCGGACATAAGGATCAGTGGCGACCTTCTTGGGCGAGAGGGTTAGTGGGGTGAACGGCTCGCGCGTAAAGGGGATGAGGCTCAGAAAATGCCTGATGCAATTGAGCCGCGCTTTTTGTTTGTTGTTGGCATCAACGACATACCAGGGAGAAAGCTCGGTATCCGTTGCGGCAAACATCCGGTCTTTTGCGCGTGAATATTCAACCCAAAGATCGCGCGCTTTGATGTCCATGGGGCTGAGCTTCCATTGCTTCAATGGATTACTCGCACGTTCTTGCAATCGCTTCTCTTGCTCTTCATCACTCACCGAAAACCAGAATTTGACGAGATGAATGCCGGAGCGAATGAGCAAAGCTTCAAAGTCAGGACAGTCTTTGAGAAAAGCCTCATATTCATCGCTTGTACAAAAGCCCATAACCTTTTCAACGCCCGCGCGATTATACCATGAGCGATCAAAGAGAACGATTTCGCCAGCAGCGGGCAGATGCGTAACATATCGCTGAAAATACCATTGCGATTTTTCTTTTTCGGTCGGCACACCCAATGCAGCAATTCGACAAAAGCGCGGATTGAGTGGCTCGGCAATCCGTTTGATTACACCGCCTTTGCCAGCAGCATCACGACCTTCGAATAAAACAACGATGCGCGCACCTGTGTTTTGTGCCCATTGTTGCAAATGAACGAGTTCGAGATCGAGCGCTTCAAGCTCCCGCCCGTAATGTTTGGACGAGAGTGCCGTTGGCGGGTCTTCATGATGATGTTTCTTGTCGTCATGTTTTGACATTTATGAAAGCCTTCAGTCACATTACGTCATCGCTTTTAATTTGCTCAAGCGAGGGGCAACACTTTCTCGACGATGATTTTATCAGCATGTGCGCGCGCGTTAGCAAGATCATAAGCACTTTGCATCCGCATCAAGGTATCCGCTTTAATGCCAAAAGCCTTTTCAAATCGGATCGCCATGTCAGCCGTGAGTGCAGTGTGGCCATTGAATAAGTTGCTGAGTGTTTGCCGTGTTACATGAAAACACGCTGCAAGGTGATTGATGCTCACACCATGAGGATCAACAATTTCACTTTTGAGCCAGTCACCGGGATGGATCGCAAGAGAAGGATGCATCGTTAAAGCCATCAGTGATAATCCTCCAAATCAAGTTCGCTGATCGTCGTTTCATTGATCTTGATGAACGTTAGTCGCCAGTTTTTGGTGACTGTCATGGCCCATCGTCCCGCTTTATCTCCACTTAATTCATGCAAGCCATAATTGGGCGGTATCGATAATTCATGAAAACTGCCTGCTGCATCGATAAAGACCAGCATTTTTCGGATACGATTGATGTCGCCGACAAGGCCTTTTGACACGCCTGTTTCGAAAAACCGCCGCAAGCCTTTATGAGCGATGGACTCGATCTCCATGGCCCAGTATGTCAACCATCGTTTGACATGTCAACCATCGTTTGACATGTAACCATTGTAGCGGATCAAAAAGATCGCCTTTGAAGCGGGAACCGTGCTACTCCGCGCACCATGAATAAGAGTGATGATGCCCTTCCGGATGCCGACAGCGATGATCTGTCCTTTACCGTTGAAGAAGAGAAGAAGGGCGAGAGGCTGGATCGATATCTCGCTGCCGCCATTCCCGAAGTGTCGCGCACGCGGCTTAAAACCTTGATCCTCGAAGGGCAGGTTACGCTTGATGGCGCGCCGGTTGATGATCCCGGGCAAAAGCTTCGGATGGGATCGGTCCTTACGATCCGCCTTCCGGAAGCCGAGCCCGCGGAACCGCTCCCCGAAAACATCCCGCTTGTGATTGTTTATGAGGATGAGGATCTGATCGTCATCGATAAACCTGCAGGCCTCGTTGTTCATCCGGCGTCCGGGCATCCGACGGGCACACTTGTAAATGCCTTGTTGGCCCATTGTGGCGCCAGCCTTTCAGGCGTTGGCGGCGTGAAGCGGCCGGGCATTGTCCATCGTCTTGATAAGGACACATCCGGCCTTTTGGTGGTTGCGAAAAATGATCGCGCTCATCAGGGGCTTGCCACGCAATTTGCCGACCATGGCCGCACTGGGCCTTTGGTTCGCACCTATTCGGCTCTGGTTTGGGGGGTGCCGGATCGCAAGAGCGGAACCATTGATGCCCCGCTTGATCGCTCCTCAACCCATCGGGACCGCATGGCGGTGGTCAGGCCGGGCAGAGGCCGCGAAGCGGTAACGCATTATGAAGTCGAAGCGCGATTTGCGAGCGAGGCAGGGACACCCGTGGCCGCTCTGGTCGCCTGTCAGCTTGAAACCGGTCGCACGCATCAGATCCGTGTCCATATGGCCCATCTTGGCCATCCGCTGATTGGCGATCCCGTTTATGGCACGGGATTTAAAACCAAAGCGGGGCTTCTGGCGCCGCGCGCAAAGGCCGCGGTCGAAAATTTTTCGCGGCAGGCGCTTCACGCGCGGGAACTCGGCTTTGCCCATCCGCGTTCCGGAGAAGAGCTTCATTTTGAAAGTGCTCTGCCCGCCGATTTTGAGGCCCTGATTGCGGATTTCGGGTCGCCGCTTGCATAAGAGCAAGCGAAACTCTTCTGTTGCCCCCTTTTTGCCATTGTTTCTTGCGCTATATACAGAGGTCCGGTTGGCGTAAAGCAACCGCTTTCAGGTCTGCCGCGTAAATTGGGGACCTTACCCGGAGGATGTCATGGCGTCTTCGAGCCTGCCTTTATTAGCCGCTGATGGCGGCCTGTCGCGTTATCTTGCTGAAATTCGTCGCTTCCCGATGCTCCAGCCTCAGGAAGAATATATGCTTGCCAAAAGTTGGCGCGAACATGGGGATTCGGAAGCCGCGCATAGGCTCGTGACTTCGCATCTGCGACTCGTCGCAAAAATCGCAATGGGTTATCGCGGTTACGGGTTGCCGATTGGCGAAGTGATTTCCGAAGGCAATGTGGGGTTGATGCAAGCCGTTAAACGTTTCGAGCCCGATAAGGGGTTCCGTTTGGCGACTTATGCGATGTGGTGGATCAAAGCCGCTATTCAAGAATATATCTTGCGCTCATGGTCGCTCGTGAAAATGGGCACGACAGCCAATCAGAAAAAACTCTTCTTCAATTTGCGTAAAGCGAAGAGCCAAATCGCGGCCTTGGGTGAAGGGGATTTGCACCCTGAACAGGTCAAGACCATTGCGACAAAGCTTGGTGTTGAAGAGCGCGAAGTGGTCGAGATGAATCGTCGTCTTGGTGGCGATGCGTCGCTCAACACGCCCTTGCGCGCCGATACCGAAGGTGATGGCGAATGGCAGGATTGGCTTGTTGATGATGCGCCGTCGCAACAAACGATTTTGGAAGAAGATGAAGAATCAAGTTACCGCCATCAAGCCTTGATGCTTGCGCTTGATGTGCTCAATGATCGTGAGCGTCGGATTTTTGAAGCGCGTCGTTTGGCAGAGGAGCCGGTCACGCTCGAAGAGCTTTCAGAAGAATTTAGTGTGTCGCGTGAACGCGTTCGCCAAATTGAAGTGAGAGCGTTTGAAAAAGTTCAAAAGGCCGTTCAGAATCATATGGCGGCGCGTGATCATCAAACGGTGCCTTTGGCGTTACCAGTCGTCTGATCAGAATCTCTCTTTAGATTATTTCCACGCTTGGATCGCGTCTTCAAAGACGCGGTCCCCCGTTTTACCCTTTTCAAAGAGCAGCAGCGCACGTTTGCCGGTCGCAAAACGCACCTGAATGAAGAACCAATTCTGCTTTTGAATGAGTTCGATATTGCGTTTGATATCGGCGGGCAGCGCGTTAAGCCCAATCAAAAACACATTATCGGAAACGGGCACTGGAATGCCCGCCAAAGCTACACCACGCGTTTTTTTATCAGGCCGCAATTCCGGCAGACTGATGTCACGGATCTTGCCATTCGGCGCTTCACCAACCGATTGGAAATTCACTTCGATCAGATACGCATTTGCAGATGTGAGATCGCGATTCTTTCTAAAGAGGAGCGAGGCGGTTAATCCGGCATCCGTGAGATCAATCGTCGCGCGCACACCAAGATCCGCGGCGCCGGTTGTGCTTGACGTTAATGTATTAAGCTTCCAGCTCACGCGCCCTTCGGTCTTTTTCGCTTCCCCGATCCCCCCGGCTTGTTCCTCGATAAAGAGCGCCCTCGTCACAAGTGGACTGGCGCTCGCTGCATTTTGATCAGCGGGAGTCGCGCCGGTCTGTGTTGACGCGTTGACTTGCGGTTCATCGGGTTCGGCCGGCAGGCGATCCGTAAATTTCGTCGGCGATGAAATCGCATCAGCGGTGTCTGTTGTTGTCTTAGTTGCGATTTCATTTGCGCTGTTTCGATTTAAGAATTCAGCAACACCCGCAACCGCAGCCATCAAAGCGAGCAGAACAAAAAACAAAATCAAAAGACGAAGGATCAATCCCTTATAGCGCGTATTTTCAGGTTTTTGTTGTGCCAGAATGATTCCGGTCGTCGGCGTGAAGGCGCGCGGCTCAGGGACGGGAAGGGGAGCGATGGATGATTGAGGTTGCGACTCCTCAAATTCATTCCGCGTATCGATTTCAGTTTCTGAATCATCAGTGGCTTGATGATCATCTTCGATGAGTTCATCGCCCTTTTGAAGATAATCCGCATCAAGAGCCTTCGGTAAAGAAGGCGCTTCTTCGCTTTGATCTATTTCATCACGCGCAGTCGTTTCGATCGGCGATGATGGAAGCGGGCGAGTGAAAAATTCACGCGGCGCGAGTGGTTGAACGGGCACCTCATCAAGAACAGAGGCACTGGTAAGACTGATCTCATCAGAATTTTTTTCGTCCGATAAGGTGTCGTTGTCTGATGCTCCATCATCCAACAACGTTTCCCCTTCGGGGAGTGCTGTGTTTTCGGCGACGACATCAAGAAATGCTTCGGGAGATGAGTCCTGATCCGCAATCAAAGGCGGCTCATCTTCTTTGGGTTCAAAAGAGGCAGCGCGCGTCGTAACGTCCGAGCTATTGTCTTTTTCTGGCCGAGCACTCGCCTCGCCAGACGAGGTTGCAAAACGTGAAAGACCGAGGATGTCTTTGCGAATTGGTGCCTGAACCGGAATTTCATTCGGCGTGAGCAGCGCTTCGCTGTTTTCCGGCGTGATGGGTTTTGGCGGTTCACTCGGTGCCGGTTTTGGTTTTTGCCGCGCGAGCACATGCCGCTCCACGCGACGGATTGCCGATTCAAGTTCGATCTTTTCACGCAAGATTTCTTTGTCGCTGCGTGGCGGCTCAGCCGCGCGCAATTGCTGATCGAGCATATCGACGAGTCGACGATAGACAACCTGCCGCTCTTCGGGCGAGGCTCCGGCCAAAGGCTCGATCGTGGGGGAGATCAGCGCGTAGTAATCGACCATTGCGCTTTCCTCACGCGGTTGAGGCGTCCGCGTCAAGCCTCAAAAGGATTTTGCACGAGGATCGTGTCTTCGCGTTCCGGACTGGTCGAAACAAGCGCCACCGGCGCGCCGATCAATTCTTCAACACGTCGGACATATTTGATCGCTTGCGCCGGCAAGTCTTTCCACGAGCGCGCGCCGCTTGTGGCTGCGCTCCAGCCTTCAATCGTCTCATAGATTGGTTCAACGCGCGCCTGTTGGGCTTGGCTCGCGGGAAGATAATCAATCACCGCGCCATCAAGCCGATAGGAGGTGCAGATTTTGATTTCATCAAACCCGTCGAGAATATCGAGTTTGGTGAGCGCAATGCCATTGATGCCGGATGTGCGAACGGTTTGGCGCACAAGCACGGCATCGAACCAACCGCAACGCCGTTTACGACCTGTAACGGTGCCGAATTCATGACCACGCGTGCCGATGCGTTCGCCGATCTCATCATGAAGTTCGGTTGGAAACGGACCTTCGCCTACGCGCGTTGTATAGGCTTTCGCGATGCCAAGAACATAACCAACAGCGCCCGGCCCAATACCCGATCCTGTCGCAGCTTGACCCGCAACCGTATTTGACGAGGTCACATAGGGATAGGTGCCGTGATCAACATCAAGCAACGCGCCTTGCGCGCCTTCAAACAAAATCCGTTTACCGGCGCGGCGTTCTTCATCCATCAAACGCCACACAACATCCATGTAAGGCAAAACGCGCGGCGCGATGTCGAGCAATTCTTTGAGAACAGATTTCGCATCAAACTCGGCTAAACCCGCACCACGACGCAGCGCATTGTGATGCAGCAACAGACGATCAACACGCGCTGGCAATGTTTCAGGCTCGGCAAGATCCATGAGCCTGATCGCGCGCCGACCCACTTTGTCTTCATAGGCCGGACCGATGCCGCGTTTCGTTGTGCCGATGGTGGTGCCGGCTGGGCCGGATTCACGTAAACCATCAAGCTCGCGATGAACCGATAGAATGAGCGCTGCATTTTCAGCGACGCGAAGATTATCGCGCGTGATGATCACGCCTTGTGTTTTCAACCGATCAATTTCAGCAACGAGCGCATAGGGATCGAGCACGACACCATTGCCGATCACGCCGAGCTTATGAGGGCGCACCACGCCGGAAGGAAGGAGCGATAATTTATAGGTCTTGTCGCCGATGACGAGCGTATGGCCCGCATTATGGCCGCCTTGAAAGCGCACCACCGTGTCGGCCTGCTCGGAGAGCCAGTCAACGAGTTTGCCTTTGCCCTCATCGCCCCATTGGGCGCCGACCACGACCACATTACCCATCTCACCACATCCTTTTCGACAGCAAAAAGCCCCGGAACTCCGCAAGTCGGGAGGCCGAGGCTTGCGGCGAACCGATAAAGCATTTTCGCCCCAAAGGGAAAGGAGAATTGCCCTTAACGCCTCAAAAATCAGGGGATGTTTTTATGTGAGATTATGCGCGATTACGTTGCGATTTGATGGGCTTCACATAATGCGCGATGAAATTGCGTAATTCGGTCACCCGTTTGACCGGATCGAGGATTTCCTGATCGAGCCCGTGTTTCCAGGCGAGATCATGGCGGGTCGGGTCGTCGCCCATAGCGCGGAGTTCTGCGACATAGGCCGCGTGATCTTCTTCCGTGCGCAGGAAGCCTTCCGCCAGTAAGGTCGGCTTATAGCGGTCGAGAATGACCGACAGCTCCTCAAGGCTGAATTCCGGGTGATATTGCACGCCCCAGAACACGCCGCCCTCATAACGTATTTCGGCAGCTTGCACTTCGGTGAGGCTGTTACGTGCGAGAACCGTCACATCTCCGGGCAGGGTCGAGACGAGATCAAGATGAATGGCGGGGGCATCCCATGAAGCGGGACGCCCTTTGAGGAGCGGATGAGTTTCACCCGCTTCGGTTTTGGTGAGCCGCCGCGCAAAGCCGACTTCACGTCCAAGCGGATTGGCTTGCACATCGCCCCCTGCGGCGAGCGCGCCCATTTGCAACCCCCAGCAGGAGCCGAAAACAGGTGTACGTGACTTAAAGGCCGCGCGCATCAAATCAACCTGGCGTAGAATTTCCGGCGTTGCGTGATAGGCATTCAGCGCCGAACCCGTCAGGCAGATGCCATCATAGGATTCGAGGCCCGCAATGTCGGGGAGATTCGCGCCCTCATCGGCGGGGAAGGCGACATCATAAATCGAGTCAGGTTCGATCGATTGCAGAACCGAGCCATAAGAATCCGAATAGGTCTTGCCATAGGTGTCGCGATGGCGCTCGCGCGGGCCTTTGACATTGCCTTCGATGACAAGAAATCTGAGGGACATGAGAACCCCGTAGTTCGATTTTTGGTTTCTCCGCGCTGATAGCATGGGGATTTGCATTCCGGAACGATGAAATTTTGTTGTGTCCCTCATGTCGCATCGGGGGTTGCGTGTGGTTGGAGACCGGTTCAGGAACAACTCATGAAAGCGGTCCTCCAAACGATCAGGCGGTTAGGCGCCTCAAACCCCTATCTCCTTCTCACGCTCACAATGTTGATGTGGAGCGCGAATGGCATTGCCGGACGTGTGGCCATCGGTGAGGTCTCGCCTATGGTCATCGTCACGCTGCGCTGGCTGATTTCTTGCAGTTTGCTTTTTGCTTTCGCTTTCTCACGCATTCGCGAAGATTGGTTTGTGTTGAAGCATCATATTCTGCGTCTGGTGCTGGGGGCCATTTTTGGATTTACGGGCTTCAACGCACTTTTCTATCTCTCGGCGCATCACACAAGCGCCGTGAATATGACGATCCTGCAAGGCGCATTACCGATTTTCGTTTTGATGGGCGCGGCGATTTTTCAACGCACACCACTCACTTTGCTGCAAGCGATGGGAATTCCCTTCGCGCTTGCCGGTGTGATTGCGGTGGCGAGCCACGGTGAACTCGACGTTCTTTTGAATTTCAATTTCAATATTGGCGATGTTGGTCTTGTGATCGCGTGTTTGAGTTACGCGATCTACACACTTATGTTGCGCAATCGACCAAAAGTTTCGGGCATTGGCTTTTTTGCACTTGTCGCGATGGCGGCCTTTATAACATCTCTGCCGCTTTTAGGACTCGAGATGGCGTTGGGCGAAGCGCAATGGCCGACTGTTGAAGGGTGGACGATCGTTGCCTTTATCGGCATTTGCCCGTCTTTGCTTGCACAGCTTTTCTTTTTGAAAGCGGTGGAATTGATCGGGCCCGGACGCGCTGCAAATTTTACAAATCTCGTGCCGATTTTCGGGCCGCTCTTGGCGATCATTCTTTTGGGCGAACCCTTCCACCTTTATCACGCGCTGGCACTGATGCTTGTGCTTGGTGGAATCACGCTCGCCGAATGGCGTCGCGCATAAAGATCAAGCCGAAGCTGATTGTCTCTTGTGAAGCGCCGCATCATTATGCGTTGTAGGCAATAATGAGTCCCAGTTTGATCCTGCGCCTTCCATCGCACGACCGATCAACACAATCACGGGACCGTTACGTTCTTTCTCCGCCATGCGGTCAGCAAGAGAGGCAATTGTGCCTTCAATCACATCTTCGTCAGCGCGTGTTGCGTTATAAACTGCAATCGATGGCGTCGTTGAGGGGAGTCCATGTGAAATCGCCGCATCGGTTAAAGCCCGAATGGTGCGCGCGGGCATATAGACAACAGTTGTTGCGGCATCATCAGCGATCGCGCGCCAATCAATATCGGGCGGCAATTGGCCCTTATTGTCATGGCCTGTGAGAAACTGAACACGACGCGCAATCGCGCGATGAGTCAGTGACTTCAACAACCGGCTTGCGACACCTTGTGCGGTTGTAATGCCGGGAATGACTTCAATAGGAATGCCGGCTGCGCGGCACGCATCAATTTCTTCAGTCGCGCGGCCGAACACCATTGGATCACCGCTTTTTAATCGAATGACGCGTTTGCCTTGCTGTGCAAAGCTTACCATCAAGCGATTGATGTCTTCCTGTTTGCATGACGGGCCATGACCTGTTTTGCCCACAAGCATGGTCTTGGCTTCACGGCGCGCAAAATCAAGCACGGCGCGTGACACAAGATCATCGTAAAGAACAATATCCGCTGATTGCAACGCACGCACGGCTTTGAGCGTCATCAATTCGGGATCGCCGGGGCCTGCGCCAACAAGAACAGCTGAACCTTTTTCAGGAGAAGAGGCTGTTGAGACGCTCTCAGCAAGAAGCTCATCGCGTTCTTCATCACGCGGTATCTCATTCGGCTTTGAGAGAGCAAGTGCAGTGAAACGCTCCCAAAATGCGCGACGTTTCTGGAAAGAAAGACTCAAAGCCTGAACGGACGGACGCCAGCTTTGTGCGGCTTCCGCCCAACGCGCCAAACCTTGCGGCAAGAGGGCTTCGATCTTTGTACGAACAGCCTGACCAAAAACGGGCGCGGCACCGTCAGTTGAGATGCCAATGACAAGCGGTGACCGATTGACGATGCCGCCGAAAGAAAAATCGCAAAAAGCGGGACGATCAACAACATTGCAAGGAACGCCCGCGTCAATGGCCGCGCAACGGAAGGCTTGCGCTTCGGCATCATTCTCGGTGGCGAGAATGGCTAACGCTGCGCCTTTGAAAATCGATATCGACCATGGTCGCGCGAAATGAATGATGTTCGGATCATCAAGCCGCGCGAGCACATCGCGCAACTCTTCCGAAGGATCTTCAGCGTAAAGCTCAACGATTGCCCCCGCCGCCGCAATGAGCTCTGCTTTCCAGCCTGCGGCTTCCGAGCCTCCCGCAACAATCACGCGGCGTCCCTTCAAGCCGAAAAACACCGGCAACCGGGCGAGCGGTTCGATGCGGGTTACTCTTGTTTCAGTCGGCTTACGAGACATGGGTTGAACGGAACTTGGGTCGAACAGGGATCAACAAGGGATACTCGTGTGATCTTTATCCCAAGACATTCACGCGTCCAATGGCGGTGTTAGGACGATTTCTATCAAAGAACCGCCCTTTCGACCCGGCTGATTGTCTCAGGACGCGCGGGCGCGCCTTTGGTCGAGAATGGTCGCGGGGCGGTGATAGCCGCGTTGATAGGAGAGCGAGATCGCATTCGCCGCTTTTTGCCATTGATCGGCAGTTTGGCGCTGAGCCAATGTTTCCGGCAAATCGATTTCATCAAAGCCACAGGCCTTGGCATAGGCATATTGATCCGCGATCAAAGGTCCCGTGGCCCGCAAAGTTCCCGTAAATCCCAAATGACGTAAACGTTTTGCGATTGAAAAACCGCGACCATCATTGAAAGCGGGGAATGCCACCGAGATCAGCGCGATCTGATTGAAAAGGGGCTGCAATTGCGCGGGCCTTACCGTGTTCGAGATGTGCAAACCGGTTTTTCCCGTTTGCGCTTTCAACCGATCCGCCACTTCATCAAGGCGCGTGAAGTTGATGATGACATCACCATCGCGCGGCACATCTTCATTATCCGCAAGCTTGCGCCATTGATCATTGACGAAAGAAAAATCACGCATCAGTGGCATGGATGGCTCCTTTGAAACAATCAAGTCCAACACGACGATAGGTATCGATAAAACGTTCGCCCTTCTGGCGCTCGGCAAGATAGATATCGACGATGCGTTCGATGGTATCGGGCACATCATCACCCGTCACACCCGGACCAAGACGCTCGCCAATCGCGGCGTTTTCAGTCGCATCGCCGCCGAGTGTGATTTGATAGCTTTCTTCACCCGATTTCTCGAGACCGAGAATGCCAATATGACCGATATGGTGATGGCCACAGGCATTGATACAGCCTGAAATCTTGATGCCGAGTTCGCCGATGAGTTGTTGACGATCCGGATCAGCGAAACGTTTTGCAATGTCTTGTGCAATCGGAATCGAACGCGCGGTGGCCAGCGCACAGTAATCCATGCCAGGGCACGCAATGATGTCAGTGATCAAACCGACATTGGCCGTGCCGAGATCATGTTTTTTAAGTTCCGTAAAAAGAGCCGGCACATCGTCTTTTTTCACATAAGGAAGAACGATGTTTTGAAGATGTGTGACACGCAATTCACCGAGACTATAGGTATCTGCAAGATCAGCGAGCGCGCGCATTTGGTCTGATGTCGCATCACCCGGCGCAGCGCCAATCGCTTTCAAAGACACGGTGATCGCGACATAACCCGCAACCTTATGCGCAAAACCATTGGTTTCAATAAAGCGCTTTAACTCGGGATCATGCGCCTTTACGGCTTCGAGACGCGCGCTTCTATCAGGCAAAGTCTCATAAGCGGGCGGAGCGAAATAGGTATTGATCCGCTCGACTTCTTTCGGATCAGCAGCGATGGCCGCGCGATTGCTTGCAGCAAATTCCTCTTCGACCGCTTTGCGAATTTCATCAATGCCGGTTTCGTGAACAAGGATTTTCACGCGCGCTTTATATTTGTTGTCGCGACGACCTTCAGCGTTATAAACGCGCATGATCGCTTCGAGATAGGGAAGAAGATCAGCCTTTGGTAAAAAGTCGCGAATGACTTTACCGATCATCGGTGTGCGACCGAGGCCGCCGCCAACGATGATTTCATAACCCACTTCACCGCTTGTCGGATGTTTGAGAATACGCAAGCCAATATCATGGCCTTTGATCGCGGCGCGATCATGCTCGGCGCCTGTCACCGCGATTTTGAATTTGCGCGGCAGGAAGGTGAATTCCGGATGAAGGCTCGACCATTGACGCAGCAATTCCGCGGTCGGACGAGGATCTTCAATTTCATCGGCAGCCACGCCAGAGAATTGATCCGCTGTCACATTGCGAATGCAATTGCCGGAAGTTTGAATGGCGTGCATTTCGACATCTGCAAGCGCATCAAGAATATCCGGCACGTCTTTGAGTTTCGGCCAATTGAATTGGATGTTCTGGCGCGTAGTGAAATGGCCGTAACCCTTGTCCCATTTATCCGCAATCATCGCGAGCTGGCGCATTTGGCGCGAAGACAAAGTGCCATAGGGAATTGCCACGCGCAGCATATAGGCATGAAGCTGCAAATAGAGGCCATTCATCAAACGCAAAGGACGAAATTCATCATCCGAGAGCGAGCCATCAAGACGACGCTCGACTTGTCCGCGAAATTCTAGAACGCGTTCGCGAACAAAACGATGATCGAATTCGTCATAACGATACATAATTAAAGACCTGCTTGTTTGCCGAGATCCGGACGGATGGTAGGTCCGCGTGTACGCATTTTCTCGCGATAGTGAACAGGCACCGGCGTGCCATCACCTGTGATCTGCACTTGTGCGAGATAGGGGTCAACGATCCGATTGGCGACAAAATCAAGTTTCGCGCGGGCAAGCAGCGCGTCCGCAGCGCTTTGATCCGATGCCACCGCAGCGCGCTCATGAGTTAATTCCCATTTGTCGGCACCAAGGAAAATGACATCGCCGCTCAGCAAGTCATTGGCAATGACAATGGCGGGGAGGGGCTGGGCTTTGCTCATGGGTTCATCCCTTCGAGTGGCTTATGACCGTGACCTTATATAACACAGAATTTTGGAGAATAAATATTATTTACAGATTTTTACGATAAATAATAAATTCACATAAATTAAGCGTGTAATAGAATATAACAGAGGTCAAGCATAATTTTCGTTACAAAGAACGATAATTCGTCTTTAAGAACGAATTGAACTGCGCTATGAAAATGGAGATTTTTTCTTCTGGAGCCCGATCATGGTGGAATCTTCTTCCCCCGCCCGTCCTTTCCATCCCGAAACCCGCCTGGTCCACGACGGCACCTTCCGGTCGAGCTTTGGCGAGACGTCGGAAGCGCTCTTTCTCACTCAAGGCCATGTTTACAACTCCGCAGAGGAATGCGAGGCGCGGTTCAAGGACGAGTTGCCCGGCTATATCTATGCCCGCTTCTCGAACCCTACGGTGGCGATGTTCGAAGCGCGGATGGCCTCCTTTGAAGGCGTTGAAGCCGCTCGGGCAACCGCTACCGGTATGGCTGCCGTCACAGCGGCTCTCATGGGACAAGTGAAAGCGGGCGATCATATTGTCTCGGCGCGCGCTTTGTTTGGGTCTTGTCGTTATGTGATTGAAGAATGGTTGCCGCGTTTTGGCGTTGAGACGACGCTTGTTGATGGCACCGATCTTTCAGCATGGAAAAATGCTGTGCGGCCCAACACGAAAGTGTTTTTTCTTGAAACGCCATCAAATCCAACGCTTGAAATCATTGATATTCGCGCTGTGGCTGACATCGCTCATAATGCGGGCGCAAAGCTCACCGTTGATAATGTTTTTGCAACACCACTTTTGCAAAAGCCTTTTGAACTCGGCGCGGATTGCGTGGTCTATTCAGCGACCAAACATATTGACGGGCAGGGCCGCTGTCTTGGCGGTGTGATTTTGGGCTCCGAGCAATTTATCGTTGATCATATCAAAACACCCTTGCGGCAAACGGGACCGGCGCTTTCGCCCTTCAATGCATGGGTGTTGTTAAAGGGCCTTGAAACGCTTCCGCTTCGTGTTGAAAAGCAAACACGCAGCGCTGGCATCGTTGCTGATGTTTTGGCTTCGCATAAAAAAATCGAGACTCTCATCTATTGCGGCCGCAAGGATCATCCGCAAGCTGACATCATTGCAAAACAGATGAAGGGGGGATCGACCTTGATCGCCTTTAATGTGAAGGGCGGCAAAGACGCAGCTTTCCGCTTTTTGAATGCGTTGCAGCTTGTGCGCATTTCAAACAATTTGGGCGATGCGAAGAGTCTGGTTACACATCCCGCAACGACGACGCATCAACGGTTCACGCCGGAAGCACGCGCCGAAATGGGTATTGGTGATGGGCTTGTGCGATTGTCCGTCGGGCTTGAACATCCCGACGATCTGATTGCTGATTTGACGCAAGCGTTAGAGCGGGCTTAAGCGCCCGCTCATCGTGTTTGCAATCAGAACGGATTCCAGGTCGTTTCCTTCGTAAATTTCAAATAGCCCATATTGACGCCTAAACGCGCGCCGACGCCTGAGGCAATTGGCACCACAACGATATTATCTGAGGCAAGCGCTGTGGCATTGAAACCGCCGATGAAATAGGCCGAACCGTCAACACCACCAAAGCGACGATAGATCGCTTCTGTTGAAGGCAGATTGTAAACGAGCATCATGGTGCGTGCACCTTGGCCGCCCACATCAAATCCTACTGTCGGGCCTTGCCAGAAAACCTGACGATCACCGGCATTCTTGGTGTAGAGCGTGCCTTCGCCATAACGGAGGCCACCGAAAAAGGCGCCTGAGGCTTCTTGACCCAAAATATAACCATTGGGTTGGCCCCAACGCTTCACCGCCGCTTCAATGACGGAGGCAAGGCCTTGCGAGACATTGCCGAAAAATGTGTGCCCCGATTTGACGAGATCATCAGTCTTGAACGTTTCGGGCGCTTGATTGGCAGAAGAACCAAGAGTCTTGGGGGGCTGCGGCTTATTCTGTTGAGCGAGAGCGGGCGTGACGGCAACCGCGCCGATCAGAGCGGCCAGAACCGCAATGTGAGAGAGCTTCATAGATGTCCCCTTTTTTCGATGACCGCTTTGAACCTGCGCAGCGAATCACGCTCAAACAAAATAGTGTGAATCCGAATCGACGATAACAATCAATGATGATCCTGCCTTAAGGACAAAGGATTACTGAAATTTTTACAATTATCGTCTGATGATTAGGGCAGAATCGCGGCGGCCCCCGCTTGATCGTCAAAAAGGGCTTATGTCGCGGGCGAGTTTGATGACTGAATGACGATGGAAACCGATAATGACTGATGTTTCGCTCTCTGCTCTCGATCTTGCGGCACTGCTTTGCAGCCGGGTGTGTCATGACGTGATCAGTCCGGTGGGCGCGATTGTGAATGGTCTTGAAGTTCTTGAAGAAGAAAAAGACGAGGGCATGCGGTCTTTTGCGGAAGATTTGATCCGCAAAAGTGCGCGGCAAGCGTCCGCTCGTTTGCAATTTGCACGTTTGGCCTTTGGAGCTGCCGGATCCGCAGGCGCAGCGATTGATTTGGGCGATGCGGCGCAAATCGCCAAAGGCTTTATTGAGGATGATCGCATCAAATTGGCGATTGAAGCGCCGCGCGTGCTTCTGCCTAAAAATCAGGTGAAATTGTTTTTGAATCTTTTGATGATTGCAACGACCGCCATTCCGCGCGGCGGTCAGATCACAGCGCTTGCGAAAGCGGAAGGTGAGCGTGGTGATTTTTTGATTTCCGCCACAGGAACAAGCGCACGCATTCCGCCGCATGTTGAAGGATTGCTCGCGCAGAATCGCGATGGAATAATGATCGACGCTCATGCCATTCAACCTTACTACACAGGGTTGATTGCGGGCGAGGCGGGATTTCAAATCGCACTTTCAATTGAGGGCGAGACGATGCAAATCAAAGCGCAAGAAAAAGCGTGAGTGTGCTTCAAATCGCCAAACACGAAACAATAAAAAAAGCCCCGTAAAACGGGGCTTTTTGAGTTTTGGGGAGGCTTGCCCTCGGGGTCATCGACCCTCGAGTCTATTAGGCCGAGATGCGTATATCCTCGTCGGCCATTTCGCGAAGCACATAGCCACGGCCCCAAACGGTTTCGATGTAATTCGTACCGTTTGATGCGTTGGCGAGTTTTTTCCGAAGCTTGCAGATGAACACGTCAATGATTTTGAGTTCCGGCTCATCCATGCCGCCATAAAGATGATTGAGGAACATTTCCTTCGTGAGCGTTGTGCCTTTGCGCAAGCTCAGAAGCTCAAGCATCTGATATTCTTTGCCGGTGAGATGTACGCGGTTGCCGCCCACTTCGACCGTCTTTTGATCGAGATTGACGGTGAGATCGCCGGTGATGATGACCGATTGTGCATGGCCCTTCGAGCGGCGCACAATCGCTTGAATGCGCGCAACAAGCTCATCCTTATGAAAAGGCTTGGTGAGATAATCGTCCGCGCCGAAACCGAGGCCGCGCACTTTATCTTCAATGCCCGCAAGGCCCGAGAGGATCAAAATCGGTGTCTTGACCTTCGCGACGCGCAGCGAGCGCAGCACTTCATAACCCGACATGTCCGGGAGATTGAGATCGAGCAAGATGATGTCGTAATCATAAAGCTTGCCCAGATCGATCCCTTCTTCACCGAGATCTGTCGTGTAAACATTAAAAGCCTCGGATTTAAGCATCAGCTCGATGCTCTGCGCGGTGGCGCTGTCATCCTCGATTAGCAATACGCGCATGACCGTCCCTTGCCCCTTCTCGACCCGTTACCTGTGTCCGACAGTGCCGTCGCCCCCGACGGTTTTCCTGCCTCGACTCCACAAAAATTAACTTGCCCTGCACTTTGTTGTGGAATGGTTAACAAATGATGATTCTCTCGTGCAAGCCTTAACCAAATTCTTGCCCAAAATTTACGATAAATTATTGAAATAATGATGATAATTTGAGCTAATCATGTTTAATTTTTACTTTAAGAAACATGGTTAAATGATTCATTTGACTCATAGGTTTGCGACTGTTTCGATCGCGAATCAGTAAAGCGTACGGGATCGGCGGTGATACCGGTCAATGGAAAAAATCGGGGCGTGTGGCCTTGATTGAGGGACCCGTACGAAATGGTTTTGGCAAAAAACACGCGAATCACTCGACTGACCGAAGCGCTTTCCGAGATTGATCCGGGCGATTTTTATGGTCGCGTTGTGGCCGTGCGCGGGCTTGTGATCAGCATCGCGGGACCCATCGGACGCATTCCTGTTGGCGGTCGCTTGCGCGTTGAAGCAGGATCGCGGTTTTTAACCTGTGAAGTGATTGGCCTTGAACAAGGCACGATCCTCGCGATGCCCTTCGGCTCGGTTGAAGGCATAAGGCAGGGCGCGCGCGCCTATGAGGGATCGTCGCTGCCTGGCCTTCGCCCGGACCCCTCATGGCTCGGTCGTGTGCTCAACGGCTTTGGTGAGCCGATTGATGGAAAGGGTCCTTTGACGACGGGTGGACGCTTGATGCCGTTTCGTGCCGATCCTCCGCAAGCGCATACAAGACGTCGTTTGGGTGAACCGCTTGATCTCGGTATTCGTGTGCTCGATACATTTCTTACGAGCCGACGCGGTCAACGAATGGGCATTTTTGCAGGCTCCGGCGTTGGTAAATCCGTGATGTTGTCAATGATTGCGCGCAATGCGAAAGCCGATTGTGCGGTGATCGGCTTGATTGGTGAACGTGGCCGCGAAGTGCAAGAATTCATCGAAGATGATTTAGGCCCCGAAGGCCTCGCGCGTTCTGTCGTCGTCGTTGCCACATCGGATGAAGGTCCTTTGATGCGACGGCAAGCGGCATGGACGAGTTTGTCACTTGCTGAATATTTTCGTGATCACGATCAGAATGTATTGTTGATGATGGATAGCGTGACGCGCTTTGCGATGGCGCAACGCGAGATTGGTTTGTCCGTTGGCGAGCCACCGACAAGCAAAGGCTACACACCTACTGTCTTCAGCGAATTGCCTCGCTTATTAGAACGCGCGGGTCCCGGACCGGGCGAAGGCACAATCACAGGCTTCTTTACCGTGCTTGTTGATGGCGATGATCATAATGAACCGGTTGCGGATGCGGTGCGCGGTATTCTTGATGGCCATATTGTTATGGAGCGTTCGATTGCCGAACGCGGACGTTATCCAGCTGTTAATGTTTTGAAATCGATTTCGCGCACCTTGCCGGGTTCGGCCGATCCCGCCTATTGGCCGCTTGTGCAATCGGCCCGCGCGTCGCTTTCCACTTATTCCGATCTTGAAGAACTGATCCGACTCGGCGCCTATAAGGTGGGATCCAATGCCGAAGTGGATGCCGCCATAAAACTTTTTCCTGAACTCGAAAATTTTCTTCGACAAAGTAAGGAAGAGTCAACCTCATTGCGCGATAGTTACGCCCGGTTGGCCAGCGTGATGGCTTCGATGTGATCTGTTTACCTTTCATTAAAGGGATCACAAAGGGGCAACGCGGTCGTTAATTAACGGGTTTTAACTGATGATGAAATCACGTGATGCCTTGATGCGCTTGAAACGGTTCCAAGTTGATGAGAAGCGCCGTCGCCTTTCGCAAATCGAAACCATGATTGCGGAATTCAAAAGAATGGCGGGTGAACTTGACCGCGAAATCGCAGCAGAAGAAACCCGCGCGGGCATTACGGATCGCGCGCATTTCGCCTATCCGACTTATGCACGCGCTGCGATTCAACGCCGCGATAATCTTCTTCAATCCGCGCAGGATCTCGAGGGGCAGCGTGAAGATGCGCGCGCCGAGCTCGAAGAGGCGTTTGAAGATCTGAAGAAATTCGAAATTCTTGATGATCGCGAAAGCATCAAAGAAAAGGCGATGGAAGCGGTACGCGAGCAAGCCGAACTTGATCGCGTGGCAGCCGGTTTGCGCCTCGCACGCGCTTAATCTCTTATAAAAATGAATTACGCCTCATGCGCCTCAATCAAAGGCACATGGGGCGCGATGTCACGCGGAAGATGGCCGCTGATCCGTGGGTCATCGAGTATCTCAATAGCGCTGCGCGTCGCATGAAAATCTTGTGATTGATAAAAGCTGGCGCTGCCGGGTGCATCGATATGGCAGGAGTGAAGCCATAAACGCTTTACGCTTTTCGCGCGCGCTTCATTGAATGCATAGGCCATTAATCGCGGGCCTAATCCTTTGTTCATCGCGTGAGGTACGAGACCGAGATAACGGATCTCGGCGCCTTCTTCCTCGTGTTCGCGATGATCAAGCTCTAAAATTCCGATATCCTCCTTGCCATCGGTTAAAGCAAAGGCGTCGATCTTTGGATGTGACAAAATCGTGACAAGTTCTTGATTGGAAAATTTTAAGCGTGACACCCAAAGCCAAGGTCCGCCCACAGATTTAAAGAGAGCGCGATAGCGTTCAATATCCGATGGCCCAAGTTTTTCTATACGCAAATTCTCAGGCCATGAGAGAGTTTTTTCCGGAAAGGGCGCCTTTCTTTCGAAATAAATGGTCAACACGCCGAGTTTTCCCGGAGCCAAAGCGTAAAATCCATTTTGCTCAAAAGGGGCTGTCATAACGCTTACCCGTCCGTGTTTGGCCAAAAAGCCGCTTGGCTTCCGATTCTGTTGCGAGAGTCCTCTTGTAGCCGAGGTCTGCCTCATGCAAAAAGAGGGGGTGGGTGCGACGGGTTCGGGAAGCCTTGGCACGACTTTGCTGAATGATGAATGCAGGGCTTCATGAAACGCATCTTTGATTTTCTTTGGCCTGCGCTTGGACTCATCGCCGTCATCTTTTCCGGATGGCTTCTTTATCAAGAAATTCGATCTTTATCCGCGAGTGATATTCTCGCAAGCCTTTCGGCGATACCCTTTCACCGCTGGGTGTTGGCGGGTCTTTCCACGCTCGTCGCTTATGGCGCGCTTGCTTGGTATGACCGCATTGCGCTCTTGCATTTGAACAAACAATTGGGGTGGGGCTTTATTTCCGTTGTGTCGTTCACGACTTATGCGCTCTCGCACAACATTGGCGCTTCGGTCTTTTCAGGTGCCGCTGTGCGTTATCGCGCTTATTCGACCAAAGGTCTGACGGCCGCCGAGATCGGCGTACTTGTTGCACTTTGCTCTTTTACTTTTTTACTCGGTACGGTGATGCTTGGCGGCATTGTGCTGATCGGCGAGCCAGAATTGATTTCACGCCTCTTTGATATTCCGGTATGGCCGGGACGTGTTCTCGGATTTGTATTTATCATCGGCGTCGCGCTTTATGTTTTGGGTTCACTTTTGGGCCTCAAACCTCTCACGATCGGATCCTTTCATATTTATTATCCGCGCCCCGCCATAGTGATGCGTCAACTTCTTGCCGCGCCACTCGAATTACTGGGCGCGGCAGGCATCATTTACTTTGCGCTTCCTCAAACAGAGGGTGTTGATTATTTTTCTGTGCTCGGTGCGTTTCTCGGATCTTTTTCAGCGGCATTATTGTCGCATGCGCCTGGAGGATTGGGTGTTTTGGAATTTGTGTTTCTAAAAGCGATGCCAAATATCTCAGCTGCCGACGTTATCGCCGCATTGCTGGTTTTTAGACTTTTCTATTTACTAATTCCGCTCTTATTTGCAGCACTTGCAGTTTTGATTTTCGAGCGACAAAAATTGATGCAGGCACTAAAGCGGCATTGATAATCTCACATTATGATCGTCTAAATTGAATTCTTAATGATATTTTGAACGAGCGTGAGCTTTAAAATCAATGTCGATATTGTTGAATGCGTGTCGTGCGTAATCCAGCAAGGCCATGTTCATCAATGGAGGCTTGCCAGGATAAAAATTCTTCGATTGTGAGGGTGTATCGAGCGCAAGCCTCATCAAGGCTCAAGAGACCACCGCGAACGGCGGCTACGACTTCTGCTTTGCGTCTTATGACCCAACGTCGTGTTGAGCTCGGTGGTAAGTCAGCAATCGTGAGGGGGCTTCCATCAGGACCGATGACAAATTTTGTCCGTGGCCGAAATGCGTCCGTCATAGCGTGCTCGTTGCCTTCAATCTTTTAATATCAATGCCTGACCATACGAGCGATGAATTTATAAAAGCCTAAGGTATTGTTTTTAAAGAGTTAACGTGATGCCCCGTTTGAAACTAAGCGTCTTAGTTATTTTTTGACCGGCGTTGGATGTTTCAAACAACTCGTCTGTCGCCTACTTAGTTATCGAAAGGTATAAAAATTATTTAATTTCAATAAGATAACCAGATCTAGGTTCGTTCTGCCAAATTTCAAAGCCATTTCTAAATTATGAAAAATTTCCTAACATTATGCTCAATCTCTTACAACTGCTTTCCAGGTCAATCATTTGCGCGATGTGCAATTTTTTATGAAGTGCCAAGCGCTTTGCTAAAGTTATATTCGTCAAGCTCGCGTAAGGCCTTGTTGCGACGGGATAGAGCACGCCTTTCATACCGCTCGAGTGCATTGAGCTTGCCGATGATCAAGCCCAGCCCCTCCTCTATAGGAATAACGCGGTTTATCAATTTTTCGTATTCTTCTTCGAGTTCATGGACTGCGTCGAGACCCAAATCGAATTTGAGATCCTGTCTAAAGTGAGAAGGTAAAGAAGAATCGATCGACATTTTTTTAATCGCATTTATCTTTCTTCTAAATATCATTTTTAGAATAGAAACTCGCTCACGAGAGGGTCGAACTTTTCTTAAATTGCCATCTGAGAAGATATCAACACGCGCTTGACGTATTCTCATTATGTCCGATTGGGCTTCTGCTAAGGCTTGACACAATCCCAAGT
>JBJTCD010000021.1:0-14339 GCA_046091665.1 Hyphomicrobiales bacterium | reverse complement strand
AGCGTTAGACCCGCCGTTAAAAACGCGCCAAGAATAAATGAGCGCATAGCCCACCCCCTTTTTTTGGATCAGGCAACCCGATCAGGTTGCCTGATGTGAACATGGCATGGCGTAGGGTCGAGGTGAAGCCGTTTCCTACATCTAGGTTCAGCTTGAAGGTGGAAAGATCCGATCTTCCAACAAGGAATCGTATGTCTGGCAGTGGGGCGAACGCGCCCTATCATCTGCAAATTTTGTTAGAAAATCTTGGCAGGCGGCAGGTTAATTGAGCGATTGAAGCCACATTGAATAAGGGCTGCGTAATTCCGCAAATTACGGCGTCGTTGAGGAGCTAAATGAGATTTAATGGTGCCCGGGGGTGGGCTATGCGCTCATTTATTCTTGGCGCGTTTTTAACGGCGGGTCTAACGCTCGCCGCACATGCAGACACAGTCAAGCCGGCTATCGTTTATGATCTTGGCGGCAAATTTGATAAATCCTTCAATGAAGGCGTTTTCCGTGGTGCTGAATCGTTTCAGAAATCTTCAGGTGTAGAGTTCCGCGATTTTGAAATCCAAAATGACGCGCAGCGTGAACAAGCGCTTCGTCGTTTTGCAAAAGATGGTTTCTCCCCCATCCTTGCCGTAGGGTTCAGTCAGGCGTCGGCCGTGGAAAAAGTCGCAAAAGAATTTCCGGATACGAAATTCACAATCATCGACATGGTTGTCGATGCGCCGAATGTGCAATCCGTTGTGTTTAAGGAGCAAGAAGGCTCCTTCCTTGTGGGGCTCTTGGCGGCGAAAGCATCCAAATCCGGTAAAGTGGGTTTCGTTGGCGGTATGGACATTCCGCTCATCCGTCGCTTCGCCTGTGGTTATGTTCAAGGCGTGAAATACGCGAATGCCAAAGCAGAAGTGTTGCAGAATATGACCGGCACAACAGGTGCGGCATGGAATGATCCTGTGAAGGGCGCTGAACTCGCGAAATCGCAGATCGATCGTGGTGTTGATGTGGTCTATCATGCCGCAGGCGGCACGGGCGTTGGTGTTTTGCGTGCCGCTGCGGATGCAGGGAAGCTCGGTATCGGTGTTGATTCAAACCAGAACGGCATGCACCCGGGTAAAGTTCTGACCTCAATGTTGAAGCGCGTTGACAATGCAACAATCGCTTCCTTCCAAGCCGCGAAAGACGGAACATGGAAGGCGGGCATTTCGGTGTTGGGTCTCAAAGAGAACGGCGTCGGCTGGGCCTTGGATGATAACAATAAAGCGCTCATTACCGCTGACATGAAATCAGCGGTTGATGCTGCGGCGGCCGACATCGCATCGGGAAAGATCGTCGTTCACGATTATATGTCAGACAGCAAGTGCCCCGACTAAATGACACGATGGCGGGACAAGTTCCCGCCATCGCCCTTAACGGAATAGATAAACGCTTTGGCGAGGTTCGCGCAAATAACAACGTGAACCTCACGGTCGCGCGCGGATCCGTCCACGGAATTGTTGGCGAGAATGGCGCGGGCAAATCGACTTTGATGTCGATCCTTTATGGTTTTTATGAAGCGGATCGCGGCACCATTGAGATCAATGGCAAAGAGGTTCGCATTCGTACCCCCAAAGAAGCCATTGCCGCCGGCATTGGTATGGTGCACCAACATTTTATGTTGGTCGATCCACTGAGCGTGATTGAAAATGTCATGCTTGGCGCTGAAGGTGGCGCATGGCTCAGAAACAGCGAAAGAGACATTCGCCTAAGCCTCGAAAAACTCGGACAAGATTACGGTTTGACCATCGATCCGGATGCGATTGTTGAAGAGCTCCCGGTAGGTCTTCAACAACGCGTCGAAATTTTAAAGGCGCTTATTCGTGGCGCCGATATTTTGATCCTTGACGAGCCGACGGCGGTTCTCACACCGGATGAAGCCGAGCAACTCTTCCAACTTTTGCGTATGCTCGCGCGACAAGGCAAGACCATCATCCTCATCACGCATAAGCTCTATGAGATCATGGCCGTGACCGATCATGTCTCGGTGATGCGTCGCGGCGAAATGGTAGCCACGCTTGAAACCGAAAAAACAACGCCTGCGAATTTAGCCGATCTGATGGTTGGCCGCCATGTCTTGCTCGACATTGTCAAAGGCCCAGCCAAAATTGGACCTATGCGTCTAAGCGTCGAAAATTTGTCCATTCGCGATCGGCATGGCGCGTTGCGTGTCAAAAATATTTCATTCGAAATACACGCTGGTGAAATTCTCGGATTGGCGGGTGTGGCCGGCAACGGACAGAAAGAACTTTTGGAAGCTTTAGCGGGTATCATCACGCCAACTCTGGGGCACATTCTGCTCGACGGCAAAGATTTAATCGATCTTGCACCAACCCCCGCTGAACGTCGTCAACACGGTGTGTTGCATATTCCCGAAGATCGTCAGCGGATGGGCCTTGTATCGGCCTTTCGTGCGGCGGAAAGTATGATCCTCGGCTTTGACTCCGATGAAGCTTTTCGCAACGGACCCTTTCTTTCATTGTCCGCAATTGACACGCATACGATGAAAGAGATGGATCGGTATGATATAAGACCGCGGGATGCATCACTAAAGACAGCCAAATTTTCTGGCGGTAATCAACAAAAAATTGTTCTTGCACGCGAGATCGAACATCATCCTCAGGTGCTTCTTGTCGGGCAACCCACTCGTGGCGTTGATGTGGGGGCCATCGAATTTATCCATAAGCGCCTGATTGCATTGCGGGATGAGGGTGTTGCCATTCTTCTTGTCTCTGTCGAACTTGATGAGATCTTGAGTCTTTCGGATCGTATCATTGTGATGTGCGACGGTATCATCACGGGCGAACGGCGACCGGAAACAACCAATGATCGCGACCTTGGATTGCTTATGGCGGGTGTAACGGAGCGTGTGGCATGAGCGCGCCGATTGAACTCCCGAAATGGGCCGATGTGAGTCTTGTTCCGGTTCTCGCCGTTATTGTTGCTTTTCTCATCGCGGGCCTTGTCGTCATAGGCATTGGGGAAAATCCTGTGAAAGCGACCGTTCTCCTTGTCAAAGGCGCTTTGGGATCAGGCGAAGGTCTTGGCTACACACTTTATTACGCCACAAATTTTATTTTCACCGGCCTTGCAGTGGCCATCGCCTTTCATGCCGGGCTTTTCAACATTGGCGGAGAAGGCCAAGCCACAATCGGCGGGCTTGGTGCGGCTTTAGTCTGTTTACACTTGGATTTTCTACCTTGGTATTTTGTTCTTCCGCTCGCCATTTTAGGCACAATGATTATGGGCGCGCTTTGGGCTTTTATACCCGGCTATCTGCAAGTGAAGCGCGGCAGCCATGTGGTGATCACCACAATCATGTTCAATTTTTTAGCGGCAACATTGGTTGTCTATTTGCTTGTCAATGTGATTGGCAAACCCGGCTCCATGTCGCCCGAAACGCGCGTGTTTTCTGATGCAGCGCATTTGCCTTATCTGCACGAAGCTTTCGCTTATTTTGGCATTAAAATTCCGAAATCGCCGCTCAATTTGTCATTCATACTCGCTTTGTTTGCTTCCGCTTTTATATGGATTCTGATTTGGCATACGCGACTTGGCTATGCGATCCGTACAGTGGGACATAATCCCACGGCTGCACTCTATGCGGGGATTTCGATTGGCCGCATTACCATGATCACCATGGCGATGTCTGGCGCACTGGCGGGTCTGCTTGCGGTCAATGAAATTTTGGGCGTGCAAGGCCGTCTGCTTCTCGAATTTTCTTCTGGCTATGGATTCATCGGTATCGCTGTCGCGCTTATGGGGCGCGCGCATCCGATTGGAATCATTCTCGCTTCGATTTTGTTCGGCATTCTCTATCAAGGCGGCACTGAACTCTCATTCGAGATGCCGCGCGTCACGCGCGATATGATTGTCGCGATATCAGGTCTTGTTATTCTTTTTGCTGGCGCACTTGATGGCCTCATTCGCCGACCCGTTGCAAGTGGCTTCGCGCGCTTTTTGAAAAGCGGAACCTAGAACCATGGAGATCTACGCCACACTCATCGCCATTCTTGAATCAAGCATTCGGCTTTGTGTTCCCTTGGTGTTTGCTTGTTTAGCAGGCCTTTGGTCGGAACGATCCGGCGTCGTAGACATCGGATTAGAAGGCAAAATGCTTGTTGCGGCGTTCGCGTCTGCTGCCGCTGCGGGCGCCACAAACAGTGCGTTGGTCGGCCTATGTGCGGGCGTTATTGCCGCAATTATTTTTGCATTGATCCATGGTTTTGCGGCCATCAGTCAACGTGGCAATCAAATTGTCTCGGGGGTTGCCATCAATATGCTTGCAGCCGGTTTAACAGCGCTCATCGGGAACGCCTGGTACAACCAAGGAGGACGAACAACACCTCTTGAGGGCGATGCGCGATTCCTGCCTTTGATATGGCCCGGCGCGGACACGATTGATCCGATCCCGATCATCGGCCCGATCTATGCGCATTTAATTTCCGGTCACTCGCTCCTCACTTATTGCGCCTTAGCAGTCACAATTGCGAGCGGCATTGTGTTACGCCGCACTCGCTTTGGCCTGCGCATTCGCGCGGTGGGCGAAAATCCGGCAGCGGTCGATACCGCCGGCGTTTCGGTCGCAAATCTACGCTACGCCGCGGTGATCATCGCCGGTATTTTGTGCGGTTTTGCCGGTTCATATTTGGCACTTGGTCAAGCCGCGGGCTTCCTCACAAACATGACGGCAGGCAAAGGCTTCATCGCTTTGGCCGCATTGATCTTTGCCAAATGGCGCGCATGGCCCGCACTTTGGACATGTTTTCTGTTCGGACTTCTTGATGCTGTGGCCATTCGTCTGCAAGGCGTCATGGTACCGGGGATTGGCCAAATTCCGGTGCAGGCGATCCAGGCTTTGCCTTATCTGATGACCGTTGTTTTGCTTGCGGGCTTTATCGGCAAAGCCATTCCGCCCAAAGCCTCTGGCTTGCCTTATGTGAAAGAACGCTGATGGATCCTCACCTTAAATCACTTTTTGATGCGGCGAATGATGTCGCATCAAAAGCCTATGCGCCCTATTCGAAATTTTTTGTGGGTGCAGCCATTCGAACCAGCACAGGTCAAATCTTCGCTGCTTGCAATGTCGAGAACGCAGCTTACCCCGCAGGCACATGTGCAGAGGCAGGTGCCATCGCCGCCATGATTTCACAAGGCGAAACAGAGATCGCCGACATCGCAATTGTCGGCGTAAAAAGCAATCCGTGTTTCCCTTGCGGCGCGTGCCGCCAACGCATCTTTGAATTTTCAAGCGAAACAACACGCATTCATGTGCTTGATGAAAAAACAAAAGAACCCATCACTTATTCCATACAATCGCTCTTACCCCATGCTTTCGGCCCAAGAGATTTAGCATGACGCAAAAAATTGATGAGGCACTTGCCACGCTGAAAGATTATGGGATTGAAGGCCCCTTCGATTATGGCATCGTTCTGGGCACAGGCTTGGGACCGGTCGCTGATCTCGTTCAAAATCCAGTGATTTTACCTTACGCGCAGATTATCGGTTTTCCGAAAGGCAATGTCTCAGGTCATTCAGCACGCGTCGTTGCAGGGATGATCGGCAAGGCTCGTATATTCGTGATGCAAGGCCGCACGCATTATTACGAATATGGTGACCCCGCAGTGATGCGGCATCCCATCGAAGTGATGGCGGCACTCGGAATAAAAAATCTGATCTTAACAAACGCCGCAGGCTCGCTCCTCGAAGATGTCCCGCCCGGTTCATTGTCTTTGATTGCCGATCATATCAATTTCTCCGGCATAAATCCTTTGATCGGACTCACTGACGACTCGCGTTTCGTTCCGATGGTTGATGCCTATGACCCAGCTATACGAACAGAATTGATGGAAGCGGCAGGTGAAACAGGCATCGCGCTAAAAGAAGGCATCTATCACTGGTTTCCGGGGCCGAGTTTTGAAACACCCGCCGAAATACGAGCTTCGAAAATGCTCGGCGCCACGCTTGTCGGCATGTCAACGGTACCCGAAGTCATTCTGGCGCGTCGGATTGGACTCCGCATTGCGGCCCTCTCGATGGTCACCAATTACGGCGCGGGATTGTTTGGAGGCGATCCCTCCCACACAGAAACAAAAAAAGTTGCTGCAGAGGGAGGCATGCGGATGCAGGCCTTGTTGTCTCGCTTTTTCAACAAAGCCTAGAGCCGCTTGATTTGATTATAACGATGGGCTCACGCGCTTTCGAGTAAAGTTCGCTTGTGCATTTCAACGTTTATGCGCGCGCCCATCCCTCTTTCATCAGCTTGAACGCGCCGCGATAAACGTCTTCTGGCTTGTCAAACAAAGGTCGCCAGATTTTTGTCGCCGCTGCAAGATCCGGCAAAGCGCTGCCAAAAGCTTCAACCGTCAACCATCCATCATATCCCGAGGATTTCAACGCTTTGAATACGGCATCAAAATTAACTTGGCCTGTTCCGGGTGTGCCGCGATCATTCTCGGAAATATGCACATGGTTGATCGCCGAGATTGTTTGTCGGATCGCTTCCGGTTGGCTCTTCTCCTCGATATGAAAATGGAACGTGTCATAGAGATAGCCGTAATTCTTCTCGCCGACACGCGCGACAAGATCAGCTGACGCTTTCGCAGTGTTCAAGAAATAGCACTCAAACCGATTCAAAGGTTCGACAGAAAGTTTGATGCCGGCTTTCTCAGCATAGTGAGCCGCCGCCTTATGGACTTCTGCACAGCGATTTTTTTCGTCCTCTGTCGGACCTATTCCGGTAAATTCCCCTAATGGCTGATGGAAGGGACCACAAAGAATATCCGAACCCAACGCGGCCGCACGATCAATCGCCCATTTCAAATGATTAAGCGCCGCATCACGCTGAGCCTTATCAGGTGAAAGCGCATTGCCGCCAATCATCACGGTGACAGCACTCGAGCTCATGCCCGCTTGCTTGATCTTTTTCCCGAGTTTTTCATAATGGGCAACATCGCCCTCAAACAGGGGAATTTCTACACCATCAAACCCCGTCGCTTTCAAATCATCGATCAGATGAAATTGATCTTCGCGAACATGGGTCGTCCAGAGTAAGAGGTTAAAGCCAAGTTTCATCTGATCCTCCTCGTGATCAATTTTTTCTATTTCTTCAATTTGGCATTAAGCGCCGCAAAACCACCCACAAACACATTGTCACCAATATGAGTGATCATCTCGTCATCCGTTCCAGAGGTCACGTCAAAATCTGCCCACCATTCTGCAAGCGTCTCATTGCCGACCGTAATCGGCGTGAGGCGCAAGGTTGCGACATAATTCTTTACCGGCATCGGAGATTTTAAAATATTATAAGTAAATGTATGTTTTGGATCATTGAGCGCCAGAAGTTGCTCGCGCAAATGACCGCCATCTTGGAGATAAAAACTTCTTACGCATCCGATGGAATCGGACGCGCGACCGCCTTCAATCTCGCTTTTGGCTATCGCCGGATGCCAGGTCGGCAATCCGTTAAAATCCCGGATGGTTGACCATACTTTTTCAATCGGCGCATGAATGACGGCGCTGCGATAGGTTCTTGCCATTCTCAATCCCTCCCCATTTATCCTTGTTAAAATTTGAGTTTTTTGAAATCTTGTGTCTGCTTCGTCAGCGCGGTTTCAACTGGCAAACGCTCCATACTGCTCGCGCCGTAAAAGCCGTGACAATTTTTTGTGCGCTTCAGTATATATTCAGCATCATCCGGCATGGCGATGGGTCCGCCATGGCAAAGCACAATGATGTCTTTTCTGATTTTCATCGCAGCCTCTGCGATCGCGTCGATTTCTATGACACATCGATCAAGCGATTTGGCGGATGTCGCACCAATTGATCCGCCTGTGGTCACGCCCATATGCGCAACAATGATATCAGCCCCTGCTTCCGTCATTGGAACCGCTTCATCGGGATTGAATACATAGGGCGTTGTTAGAAGATCAAGCGCATGCGCCTGTTTAATCATGGCGACTTCTTCGCCATAACCGAGCCCCGTCTCCTCAAAGCTGGCGCGCATGACACCATCAAAGAGACCAACGGTTGGGAAATTTTGAACGCCGGAAAATCCCATATGCTTCAATTCAGCCAGGAATTGAGGCATCAACACAAAGGGATCGGTGCCATTGACGCCAGCAAGCACAGGCGTGTGTTTAACAACTGGCAAAACTTCGCGTGCCATGTCCTTGACGATTTCATTCGCATTGCCAAAAGCCAAAAGCCCCGCAGCCGAACCACGACCTGCCATACGATAGCGGCCAGAATTATAGATGATGATGAGATCAATCCCCCCTGCTTCCTCACATTTGGCGGAAAGCCCTGTGCCCGCACCACCTCCAATGATCGGGATCCTTTGTTCGATCATCCCGTGAAATTTTTTGAGTAATGTCTTTCGATCTGGTTTTGTCATTTTCTTGTTCTCAGTGGAGGTAAGGACGAGCAACGCGAACAAGTGCTTCAGAAAATTCTGGCGCGTTGATATGGTAAGGAAGCCGCTCGCATTTTCGAGTGGTTGTCTCTTTTAAGCTTGCTTCAAGTGAAGAAAAGATCGCTTCATCGGCTTCGGGATCGTAAAAGGCCTTCCCCACATCATCGAGCATGGAGACACCTTTTGTCGGCAAGAGAATATGGACAGGGCCGTGACATTGATTAAGCTTTTGACCAATGAAACGGCCGATTGCGGCGCATTCTTCTTTTGTTGTGCGCATCAAAGTCACTTGCGGATTATGATGATAAAATAAGCGGTCTTTATATGTCGTGGGCACAGTTTCAGGTGGACCGAAATTGACGATGTCACACGCACCTACCGATCCAATATAGGGGATTCCGGTACGGATCGCCGCACCCAAACGATCAGGACCAGCGGAAAGAACACCGCCGCAAAGTTCGTCGGCAATTTCTGTCGTCGTGACATCAATCAAGGCAGAAATCATACCGCTATCGACGAGCTTCTCCATCGCGCGACCACCCGAGCCCGTGGCATGAAACACAAGACATTCATGTTCGGATTTCAGCGCTTCAACAATTGCTGTGACGCAAGGTGTTGTGACACCAAACATAGAAAGACCAATCACAGAGCGTGACTGAACATCGTCCCTCCGCGCACGCGCCATGCCGACAATGCCAGAGGCAGCATTTCTCAAAATGCGTCGGCTTAATCGATTTAATCCGGCGAGATCTGTTATCGAATAAATCATGCCGATATCGGAAATATCGACATAAGGCGCTATGTTTCCGGATGTCATTGTTGAAACGATCAATTTCGGAAAGCCAATCGGAAAAGCGCGAAAACCAGCTGAAACAATTGATGTGCCGCCACCGCCACCCATGCCAATTGCTGCATCGCAAGAATTATATGCGCTGCAAAATATAGCGAAGGCTTCCCCCATCGCGGTGACTGCGGGTCCTCGATCATTTGTACCCAGTAAAGAAAGCGCTTCAGGGTGAAACGCAGCCACATCACGTTGTGAGATATCCACAGCGATCGAGGCTTTGCCAATGCCAAGATCAACAATGATCGGATGCCCCCCTGCCTCGCGGATCATCTCGGCAAGAAAGGATAATTCTTCACCCTTCGTGTCCGCCGTGCCAGCAACAAGTATATGCGGAGTCATAAGAAACCTCGCATGATGTTGCTTTGCACAAATGACAAATAAGCCTGGCTTTTCAAGCTTCGGCGTGAGTGAGTGCGACAAAAAGAATCGTATGCGGCATTACGCATGCTCGCCATCCCTCCCTGTCGTCCCGACGAATTATTTTTTCGTCGTGGTGTCTCATTTTGCCCGTTGCAAAAAAATGAGACGGTCGTATCGTATGGACATGCTGATCTCAGGTCAAGAGATAGATAAGTCAAACAAACACGCACGCGGCCCGCGCGCGCGGATGTATAAATTGATGCTCGAAACCGCAGTGAACCTTGCCAATACCGGGCGCATTCCGTCAGTGAGTGAAGTGGCGGAAGCCTGTGAAGTGTCGCGCGCCACAGCCTATCGCTATTTCCCGACACAGGCATCGCTCGTCAAAGCGATTGTTGTTGAAGCACTCGGCCCCATTCTCGAATGGTCGTCGGATTCCGATGACGCGCTTGAGCGCATCGAAGACCTGATGGATTTTGCTTATCCCCGTATGCAGGCGAATGAAGCACATTTGCGCGCGTCCCTGGCTATGGCATTTCATGAAGTCGCGAAAAATAAAGATGCGCCGCCCGTTCGCGGGTTGCGCCGCACTTTATTACAGAATGCGCTTGAACCGCTCGAGACGGTTCTGACCAAAGGTGAATATGAAAGATTGAAACAAGCGCTCTCGCTTGTGTTCGGCATTGAATCGATTGTGGTGTTAAGTGATGTGTGGCGTCTACGCGGTGAAAAAGCTGCGAGCATCGCGATGTGGACGGCCACGACATTAGTCAAATCCGCAATTCAGGAATCTGCTGCGGTGAAAAGGCATCGATTATTAAAAAAGGGGACGATGCCCCAACCACAGCGGGTAAAGCGAAAGGGGGGCCGCACCCCATAGGAGCGACCAGCCGCCACCCCTAAAACAATAATCCGGCGGCGGAAAGAAACGAGGAGGAAACGATGTCCAAAAAGACTTTTGCTTCGTTGATGGCGGGCGTTGCAATGACGATTGCAGGTGCGTCAGCAGCGGCTGCGGAAGAATTGACAATCTTCTGGGCCGAATGGGATCCGGCAAATTATCTGCAGGAACTCGTCAATATTTATTCTAAAGAAACGGGCGTTAAAGTTACCGTTGAAACAACACCTTGGTCGGACTTCCAAACCAAAACATTCCGTGAATTCGCCGCCAAAGGCTCGACCTATGATATGGTCGTGGGCGATTCCCAATGGGTTGGTGCGGGCGCGACTGACGGCCACTATGTCGATCTGTCCGACTTCTTCCAGAAAAACAAACTCGCGGATAAATTCTTGCCGGCAACGGTTGCTGGCTATGCAGAATATCCCGCGGGATCAAAAAAATATTGGTCAATTCCGCTTGAAGGTGACGCCAATGGGTGGGCCTATCGTAAAGATTGGTTCGAAGATCCAAAGGAAAAAGAAGCCTTCAAAAAGAAATATGGTTATGATCTCGATGTTCCGAAAGATTACAAGCAATTGCGGGACATTGCTGAATTCTTCCATAGACCAGATCAAAAGCGTTACGGCGTAGCGCTCTATACTGACAACTCCTATGACGCGATGGCTATGGGTGTTGAACAGACAATCTTCTCTTATGGCGGCGATCTTGGTGATTATGCCACTTATAAAGTGGACGGCATTACCAATTCGAAAGAATCTGTTGAAGGTCTGAAAGCCTATAGAGAGCTTTATAAGTTCACACCTCCCGGCTGGGCGAAAGCGTTCTTCCTCGAAAATAATCAGGCGATCACCGAAGGGCTCGCCGCGATGAGCATGAACTACTTCGCCTTCTTCCCGGCGCTTGCCAATCCGGCAACGAATCCGAATGCCAAAGGCACCGGCTTCTTCGCCAATCCGGCAGGTCCAACCGGTAAGCGCTTCGCTGCTCTTGGTGGTCAAGGCATTTCAATCGTTTCTTATTCTAAGAAGAAAGAAGCGTCGATGAAGTTCCTTGAGTGGTTCATCAAGGACGAGACCCAAAAGAAATGGGCTGAACTTGGTGGCTACACCTGCTCGACCGCCGTGTTGAAATCGGCTGAATTCCAGAATGCGACACCATACAACAAGGCCTTCTATGACTCGATGTTGATGGTGAAAGATTTCTGGGCCACGCCGGAATATGCGGAACTCCTGACCGCGATGAACCAACGCATCTATCCCTTCGTGATCTCCGGCAAAGGCACTGCCGAAGAAGCCCTCAACGGCATGACGAAGGATTGGGAAGCGACCTTCAAGAAATATAAACGCTACAAATAAGGTCGTATCATTAAACTTGCCGGGTATTCTCCCGGATACTCGGCAAGTTTTTCAAGAAATGAGATGAGGGAGTGAGCCCGTGATTGCGACATTGAAGCAGACTTCGCCAAGCGCGTTGCGCGGGATGAGCGATCTCAAAATTCGAAATCTCTTTATCATTCCGACGATCATCTTTTTGATCATTTTTAACATTTTCCCGCTGATCTATTCGCTTGGTTATTCCTTTTATGATTATAGCGCTGCGGGCAGCGAAGAGCCTGTCTTTGTGGGCTTGCAAAATTACCGCGATCTCTTAAGTGATCCAAATATCTGGAACAATTTCACCGTTACCGCAAAATATGTGATCATTTCGGTGGGCGGCCAAGTGCTTGTGGGCTTTGGCGTTGCGCTTCTGCTGAATCGCGCGCTGCCAGCAAAAGGCTTGATCACAACATTGCTTCTCTTGCCAATGATGATGTCAGCCGCTGTCGTCGGTCTCTTTTGGCAATTGCTCTATAGTCCCTCATGGGGCGTCATCAATTATATTTTCGGCCTTGATGATTTTGCCTGGCTCTCCGACGCCGATGCCGCCCTTTGGGCGGTGGCTATCACCGATATCTGGATGTGGGCACCTTTCGTGATGTTGTTATCACTTGCCGGTCTCTCTGCTGTTCCGAAACATCTTTATGAAGCGGCGTCCATTGATCGCGCGAGTGGATGGTACACATTCTCACGGATCACCTTGCCGCTTGTCTCGCCTCTCCTTTTGATTGCGATCATCTTTCGCACCATGGAAGCGTTTAAAACCTTCGACATCGCCTTCATCATGTCGACGCAACCGACTACAGAAGTGATCGCGATCAGGCTTTATAAATTTGCCTTTCAGGAATGGCAGACCGGTAAATCCTGCGCGCTTGCTTACATCGTTTTGATCATGGTTGTCGCGATTACGAATATCTATGTGAAGTATCTCAATCAGGTGAAGGAGCGCTGAGATGGCCGCTGTCCGTTCGAATGCGCAAAAAATCGGCCATCGCCTCGCGATCGCTGCCGTCATCGTGATCACGATTGCGATGTTGGCACCGATTTACTGGATCGCCTCAACCGCGTTCAAACCGCGAAGCCTTGCGACAACGGTGCCGCCAACTGTTGTTTTCACGCCAGAAATCACACCGTTCATCAAGCTCTTTACCAAACGCGTGCAGCTGCAGAAAAAACCTGACCAAGCCACTTATGATGAAGCACCCTGGTGGGAAAAAAAGATTTATGACGCGGGCGAGCGCGTGTTGAAAGTGGCAGGCGGCCCTCAAATGTCCGCCTATCCCAGCCGCTTTTTAAATTCTTTGATCATTGCCATCTCTTCAACATTTCTCGCCGTCGCGATGGGCACGATCACCGCTTACGGTTTCTCCCGATTTAAGATTGCCGGTGAAGCGGATCTTTTGTTTTTTATTCTCTCAACCCGCATGTTGCCGCCGGTTGTCGTCGCCATTCCGATGTTCTTGATGTATCGCGCAGTGGGGCTCGTTGATACACATTTGGGATTGATCATTCTTTATACCGCTTTCAACCTCTCTTTCTCCGTCTGGCTCATGAAGGGCTTTATGGATGAAATTCCGAAAGAATATGAAGAAGCGGCTTTGGTTGACGGTTACACCCGGATTGAAGCCTTCTTCAAAATCGTTCTGCCCGAAGCTGCAACCGGCATTGCTGCAACCGCTGTCTTTTGTTTCATCACCGCATGGAATGAATATGCATTCGCTTTGATGATGACGAATAAGGAAGCGCAAACCGCACCGCCCTTTATTCCCGCACAGCTCGGCTCCGGCATTACCGACTGGACCGCGATCGCGGCGGGCACGCTTCTCTTCCTTCTTCCCGTATCAATCTTCACATTCTTACTGCGCAATCATTTGTTGCGTGGCGTCACCTTTGGCGCGATCCGGAAATAGAGAGGCTTTAATGTCGGACTCATTTCGTGATTTCAATAATAAAGTGATCGTTCCCTTAGCGATGGCGCTGATGATTGGCGGATTGATTTTTCTCTGCCAGCCTTGGTTCGAAGTGCTTCATCGCTATAGCGTCACAATAACTTTGATCGGGCTCATTCTGTTTACAATCTTTGCCCGCTTCGGACCGGCCGATAGGAAGGGTGGGCATTGATATGGCGGATATCGTCCTTCGTGATGTCGAAAAATATTTCGGCAATAATTACATCATCCGGAAACTCAATCTCTCGATCAAAGATCGCGAATTTGTTGTTCTGCTTGGCCCCTCAGGTTGTGGCAAGACGACCACACTGCGCGCGATTGCCGGTCTTGAGGAAATTGATACGGGCGATATTCTGATCGAGGGCAAAGCCGTTCAATCACTTCACGCCTCTGAACGCGATATCGCCTTTGTGTTCCAGCTGTTTGCGCTTTATCCGCATCTGACCGCATTTGAAAACATCGCCTTCCCGCT
>JBJTCD010000020.1:0-3177 GCA_046091665.1 Hyphomicrobiales bacterium | reverse complement strand
GGTGTTGCTATGCCAATAAAGCGCCCCGCAAATACTGATGGAGCCTTAGTCCTGGTTGATGCAACGAGCGCAGCGGGCGGACTTGTTGTCGAAGCACAAGAATTTGATACTTATTACTTTGCACCTCAGAAATCTTTCGCATCCGATGGTGGTTTTTGGCTTGCGCTGATGAGCCCCGCTGCAATCGCGCGAGTAGCAAAGATAAAGGAGAGCGGTCGATGGGTTCCGGCTTTCTTTGATCTCACCACCGCGATTGAAAATTCCCGTTTGGATCAGACCTATAACACTCCAGCTGTCGCAACTTTGATGTTGCTTGCTGATCAAATTGAATGGATGAACAACAACGGTGGTTTGAGTTTTGCTGCTGGTCGTTCGGCAAAGTCTGCGGAAATTATGTATGGCTGGGCAGAGAAAACTTCATACACCACCGCATTTGTGAATGATCCTGCGATGCGCTCAAAAGTAGTCGCCACCATCAACTTTGATGACTCGATTGATGCGCTAGAGATTGCCAAAGTTCTGCGTGCGAATGGAATTGTTGACACAGAGCCATATCGTAAATTGGGTAAGAATCAGCTTCGTATTGGTATGTTCCCATCAGTTGATCCTGATGATGTTTCTGCTCTTACTCAATGCATTGAATATGTAGTAGAGAACTTGAAGAAATAGTTCTTTGAATAGCTCGACTTATCGCCGCAACAAAGTCTTCTGGCTCGCGGCGCTTCAAACTGGCTGCTTTGGCCTCTTTATGGGCGGTTTTGGTCCCGCACTTCCCTTGCTTCAACAGCAGCAAGGTACGAGCGCTGCGGTAGCTGGGCTTCATGGCACTGCACTTGGTTTTGCATCAATTATCGCCGGTTCGCTTAATGCACGCATCGTGCATCGCTTTGGTCGAATGAACAGCGTCTGGTTGGGGCTAGCGATTTTTGACGCCGGTGCCCTCGGTTTCGTATTGCTTCCTTATGCATGGCAGACAATCACCGCAATTTTGATTGCTGGAGTTGGACTTTCTATCACCATCAACAATACTTTTATGAAGCTCTCGATTCACTATTCGCAACACTCGGCGCGTGCAACCTCTCAAGCCAACGGTGTGAATTCTGCCTTCGTGCTCCTTGGTAATTTCATCATTGGTGTGATTGCAAGTAGCAGTTTTAGTTGGAAGCTAGGACTACTTTTATGTATTCCATTCACTGTAGTTCTCTACTTAGCTCTCGGTCGGCAAGAAAATTTTGAACACACTCCTGAGGAGTCAGGACACCAACGCGGATCACTTTCCAGTAAGTATTGGATTAGCTGGTTTGGAATGAGTTTCTGTATCGCCGCTGAGTTTGCCATCGCTTTTTGGGCCGCTGCCTTGCTCCGCAATAAAACAGATATCAGCGCTCCACTAGCCACAACTCTCGTCCTTGCATTTCCACTTGGAATGATGGCTGGTAGATGGTTTGGGACATATCTATTTCCTCACATGGATATTGATAAGCGACTCAAACTCATCATTGCGCTTCAAGGCTTGAGTTTTATGGTCTTCTGGACATCAGAAATACTGGTCACTTCTTTTATTGCCCTTATGTTCGTTGGCTTTGGAACCTCGATGCAGTTTGCGCTTTCAACTCTCCGTCTATTGCGATTTGGAAAAGATAAACCAGATCTTGCGATTGGAAAGTCGAGTCTTGGAGCTGGACTTGCTATCGGTTTATCCCCTTTATTTCTCGGTTTTCTATCTGATCGATTCGGCATCGTGAATGCATTTCTCCTTGTGCCAACGCTCGTAGTCCTCGCATTTGTTATCGTTGCCTTAGTGCCAAGTGATGACCGTGAAATGGAGAGAAAGTGAACTATAAGACGCGCAGAATCGTGACTCTTGCGATTCTTTTCAGCTTAGTCTTTTTTGTCCTCGTAAGCGGGCTCTAATACATCGGCAACTTTAACACTCGCAGGCGGCGCGCCTTTGTCATGGAATTGCGAGTAAGTAATTAGCGCCGCAAGTAAAGAAATTGAGCCACATATCCCGATAGTTTCGCGAGTTCCGATTACTTGAGTCATCCAACCTATGAATGGCGAAACTATGGGAGTTCCGCCAAGGAATACCGTGAGATAAATTCCCATCACACGTCCGCGAATTTCCGAATCTGTTCGTATCTGAACCATGGTGTTAGCTCCAATGAAAGTCAGAAGTGCAACGCATCCAATAAAGGGCAAAAAAATTGCATAGATTAAATACGTTGGAGCGATTGAACCGAGAACTAGTAACGCGCTAAAGACTGCGGCACCCAACATCACAAAACGTGGACCGCGCTTCTTTTCCAGGCGCGCAGAGATAATTGCGCCGGACAGTGAGCCAATCGCCAAGATACTTCCTAAGGCGCCATATTCAGCAGCGCTCTTATCAAAGACCTGAGTTGCCATCATGGTGTTGAAGATATTGAAGTTCAGACCAAAACTCGTGGCAAAAAAGACCGTGATCATGACCGCCAAAATGTCGGGCCGAGCTGCGACGTAGCGCAGCGCCTCTCGAATCTTTGCTGAGGATGATCTGCGTTCTTCACGGAAAAGTTCAGCTTCGCGAATATTGATGAGGGCAATAATCACGATGAGATAGGAAATTCCATTGAGAATGAAGGAGACGCCAGTGCCATAAGCGGCAATCAGGAGTCCTGAAAGCCCCGGGCCGATCAAGCGACCAGTATTGAAATTCGCCGAGTTCAAACCCACTGCATTCGGCAGATCAGCTTTTCCTACGATTTCAACATTGAAACTCTGACGAACTGGGGCATCGATGGCATTGCCCATTCCAAGCATGAAGGCAAAAAACATTACATGCCAAATCTTGATGTTATCGGTGAGCACTAAAGTTCCGACTGATAACGCTGATAGCCCGCCCGTGAGATTTGTGAGCATCAAGACTTTACGTTTATTTAATTTATCTGCGATCTTTCCCCCAGAAATACTAAAGAAAAGTATGGGAAGAAATTGCAGCGCTGTGACGATACCTAGATATGAACCGCTATCTGTGAGTTCGAGAATCAACCAAGCTTGCGCCACGCCTTGGGCCCAGGTGCCAATATTGGAGATGAAGTTTGCGGAGAAAAGTATTCGGAAGTTGCGATGTTTAAATGATCGCAAAGTTCCCATATGGCGAGTCTAGTATGATTGTCATTATGCGCAGCGCGATAC
>JBJTCD010000019.1:0-15755 GCA_046091665.1 Hyphomicrobiales bacterium | reverse complement strand
TTTACCAATCCAGTGTCCGCGGAGGACTCCAAAAAGCCAATCATTATACCGACCCACAATTGGTCCAGCCAAGTGGTCATGGCCTATGTGATTGGTGGGATTTTTGAAAGCATAGGCGACAAGGTTGAATATAAGCCCGCTGACACACAGGCCGTTTACGAAGCAATTCGCAACGGCGATGTGACGATCTCGCATGAGGTTTGGCAATCTACTTTCGGTGCGTCGTTCTATAATGCAATGAAAAAGGGCGGTGTTATTGATGCTGGCACGCATGAAGCCTCAACGCTCGAAGAAATGGGCGTTCCTAAATATGTGATTGACATGAACCTCTGCCCGGGACTTCCAAACTGGGAGGCGCTGAAGAATTGCCCTGATGTTTTCAAGTCGGCAGATTCCGATGGCAAAGGCCGTTGGCTTGAGGGCCCCCAGAGCTGGCATGGCGATCTGATGCCTGACCGTCTGAAAGCATTGGGTCTCGGTGATAAATATGTAGTGAAATTTGCAGGCTCGGCCGATGCAATTTGGGCAGAACTTGAATCGGCAAAAAAGGAAAAACGCGGCGTCATCACCTTTAACTGGACACCAAACTTTACCGACAAGGATGGCTTCGTCTTTATCGAATTCCCTCCGTTTAAAGAAGGGTGCCGAAAAGCCGATGGCGGAGACGGTTCGTGCGGTTCACCAAAAGGCTGGTTGAAGAAAGCGGCGAACTATCAGTTCCCGAAAACACACCCTGCTGCATATGCGGTGTTCTCAAAGATTTCCTTCACCACAACACAAATTGGACAAATGGCTGCATTGGTGGACATCGACAAGATGACGCATCAGAATGCTGCCAAGAAATGGTTAACAGAAAACGAAGCTGTTTGGAAGCCTTTCGTCCAATAATCTAAACCTAACAATGATCTAGAAAAGATAGAGACCTGGAAGTGGCCACTCTCCCCTTGTCTATGCCGGGGGAGAGTGGTGCCCAATATAAACGCAGCGGGACAAACGGTCGATGTGTTGGGCGTATAAATTTCAATTGGGAATTTGATACGAATGAGTGCTTCGTCTAATAACAGTCGCCAAACGGTTATTAAATGTGAGTCTGTCTCTAAAATTTTTGGAGACAGCACTTTCCAATTAATACGTCAATCGAATGGCATTATTGATGTAGATAAATTCAAAGCCGCTGGATGTATATTCGGCGTCAACAATGCAAGCTTTGAAGTCAACAAGGGTGAAATTCTTGTTGTTATGGGTCTGTCTGGCTCAGGCAAGTCGACACTGCTGCGTTGCATTTCCAGACTTACCGATGCCACCGCTGGACGGGTCTTCATTGACGGTGAAGACATCCTGGCAATGAACAGCAAGCAATTGATCGAATTGCGCCGCAATAAGATGGGAATGGTATTCCAAAGCTTTGCGCTGTTGCCTCACAAGACGGTTTTGGAAAACATCGCCTTTCCTTTGCAAGTTAAGGGAAGAAGCACCAAGGAAAGCGTTCAGCGTGCTGTGGCGATGATCGAACTCGTCGGCCTCGGCGGGCGCGAAAACTACTTTCCACGGCAGCTCAGTGGCGGTCAGCAACAACGTGTAGGCATCGCAAGGTCATTGGCGGTGGAGCCAGACATCTGGTTTTTGGATGAACCATTTTCGGCACTTGATCCACTCATTCGGAAAGAAATGCAGGATGAATTTCTCCGCCTGCAAAAAATCTTGAACAAGACCATTCTGTTCGTGACCCATGATTTTGATGAAGCTTTGCGATTGGCAGACAGAATTGCTATCATGAAGGATGGAGTCATCGAACAGATTGATACGCCTGCCCGTATTATCCTGAACCCAGCAACTGAATATGTTGCAAAATTTACCAATGATGTGCCCCGCGAAAAAGTTTTACGTTGCGGCGATGTCATGGAAAAGTACGACAGCAAAATCAGGCTGAGCAGCATCACGGTTGCAAGTGAAGCCATTATAAAGACAGTTGTAGAAGCAGTATTGAACGAAGAAAATCCGGTGCCTGTGACTGGCAAGAACGGTGAAGTCGTCGGTGTAATGGACAAAAAATCAATTATATGCCTGCTGTTTGGAAAAAGCGAGGCTGCGTGATGGCTCAGATCTTGCGCCATAGCAAATATTTGCAATTGTCATTGCTTATCAGCTGCTTCCTTCTCCTCTATTTTCTCGTGCCTCATAATGAAAGCAATTGGTTCTGGCGCTTTCCATCGCTCTTGGCGGAAGTCCCCAACAAGGTGGCCGATGCAGCCAACTATCTTTTGTTCGATTGGTTTCCGATTCAGACCTACAACCCCGAACTTGAAGATTACGAAGAGACTTATCTTCTGAAAGAGGTAACCAGATCAATTTCAGTAGCTGTGCTTTTTCTAATTACTTTTATACGTGAAATTCTGCTTGGTGGTGTCAAAACCATTGTAACTTTCACGAGTTGGGACTTCGTCGGCGAGAACAGTTGGGCTGCTATCCAAGGACTTCCTTGGTCGGTCGTCGCGGCTTGCGCAACATTGCTTGGATACTCCTTAGGCGGGCGATGGCTGGCTGCATTTGTCGCCTTCGCCACGGCATACATTTCCATATTTGGCCAATGGGAACCAGCCATGGAGACGTTGTCATTTGTGCTTGTTGCCGCTCCACTGTCAGTGGTGTTTGGTCTGTTTTTCGGCATCTGGGCGTACAAGAGCCGATTTGCAGAAACGATTTTGACGCCGTTGCTCAACGTCGCGCAAACCATGCCGCATTTTTCTTTTCTTGTGCCCATAACGGTCATGTTTGGCCTCGGTGACCATGCCGGTGCGATTGCAACGATCATTTTTGCAACACCACCAATGATAAGGCTGACGTTGTTGGGATTGCGTGAAGTCTCGCCGGAAGTGCGGGAAGCAGCATTGATGAATGGCTGCAACCGGTGGCAGTTGCTCACCAAGGTTATGCTCCCCAGCGCCCGCCACAATCTGTTGATCGGGGTCAATCAAGTTATAATGCAATGCCTCGCCATGGCTGTGATTGCGTCCTTTATTGGTGCCAAAGGGTTGGGATACAATCTGTTGCTGGCGATCAATGGGCTGAAAATTGGCCAAGCATTGGAACTCGGCATTTGCATCGTATTGATTGCCGTAACGCTCGACAAACTGTCATTGGGGTGGGCGAGCAAGCAGATAGACTATTTTGCCGACCAAAGTTTTCTCGAGCGTAACAAATATGCACTTGGCATGATCGCCATATTGACTGGCGGCAGCTTGCTGGCCTTTCTCGGAAGCTATTTCTTTCAGGACAAGGTCAATTACTTCTATCTCGTTCCGCATGACAAAGGCATCACCACTGAATCTTTCTGGCAGTCAGGCGTCGATTGGATAGTGGAAAATTGGTATCAGCCACTCAATGCATTTAATGTCTGGCTTATTACCAAGGTTTTGGTTCCGATGAAGAATGCATATCTTGGCATGCCCATGTCAGCCACTTTCCTTTTGGCCATGGGGATTGGTTTTATTGTTGGCGGCATGCGAACAGCACTGGTGGTTGGCGGATTTCTACTTTTTATCGCTTTGACGCAGTGGTGGGATAGAGCTCTGATTACAATGTATATGGCTACGTTTGGCGTCGTGATCTCGGTATTGTTGGGCAGTTTGATCGGCGTCATCAGCGCACAAAGCAATATTGCCTCAAAAGCAGTGCTGACCATTTGCGATACCATGCAGACATTTCCATCCTTTATCTATATCGTGCCTGTTATCATGTTGTTTGGCGTCACTGATACTTCCGTCCTTATCGCCGTAATTATCTATGCGACAATTCCGATGACAAGATACACAATCGAAGGGCTAAGAAGTGTGCCCCAATCGCTGCGAGACGCCGGCGCCATGTCAGGAGTCAACAGATGGCAAGGTTTGTTCCAAATCGAAATACCGTTGGCTCTGCCGCACATTATGCTTGGCATCAATCAGACTGTTGTATTTGCTCTCTTCATGGTGATGATTGGTGCCATGATTGGCACAGAAGATTTGGGCCAGTTGATCCTCAAGGCACTGTCCGAGAAAAACGGCATTGGGAACGGTCTCATGCTTGGACTCTGCGTGGCCTTTATAGGTTTGGCGGTAGACGCCGTGATCCAAACTTGGGCCAAGCAAAAGCGGACGGAGTTGGGCTTGGCATGACCATGATAAAGTGAACGCCACTAATCTATCCTCAAATCTAGGTCCAAAGCTTCTGGAAGGAGGGCAGCGCACTTTACAATTAGTGCCGCAGCATCTCGAAAGACTTTTAGGAAGTCTATGGCCAACAGTTTTGTTTTGAATGGCCACCAAGTGAAGACTGGGCCTGCTATCGTATGATACGCGATAGGCGACAATCTCACCTTCATCAGCGATGGGAATATATGGCAGACAAAATCCCGCGCGTTAAGCAATCGGTGCCACGTGCACCAAGCGATCAGGCTTGGAGTCAAATGCTGTAACGTAATAGTCGTGCTGCGCCCTCAAGGCTGACAGGGTATTTTCCATCAACTTAGCTACTGTGACGGGGCCGACACCGCCCGGTACCGGAGTGATCCAGCCTGCGACTTGCGCGCATTCATCATAATCGACATCGCCGACAGTTTTGAACTTTCCAGCCTCATCAATTTGGTTGATGCCAATATCAATGATGGCAGCGCCGGGCTTGATCATGTTGGCGGTAATAAAGCGCGGTTTGCCGACAGCCACAAACATGGCATCCGCCGCGCGCGAATGTACTGCCAGATTGCGTGTCATGTGATGGCACACGGTAACTGTTGCACCTTCCGCCATCAGCAGAAACGCGATGGGCTTGCCAACAATTTCGGAGTGGCCAATCACCACAACTTCAAGCCCCTGAAGCTTGAGGCCAGTACGTTTCAAAAGTTCAACCGACGCTGCAGCTGTACAGGGTGCAAGAGCCACGTCCTTATACACGATGTTACCAATCGACGTCGGGTGCATGCCTTCCACATCTTTCAGCGGATGCACAGCGGTTTGCAGCTCGCGAATGTTGAGATGTTTTGGAATTGGTCGCTGAATGATAATGCCTGTGACACGGGGGTCTGTGTTGAGGGCCTCCATCATTCCAAGGATTTCCATGCGTGAGATGTTTTCGGGTAGAATGCGCTCTTCAAATGCGATGCCTGCCCGCTCAGCCCCCTTCGCCTGATTGCGCACATAGAGGTTCACCGCATCTACATGGCCTATGGAAATAGAAATAAGCTTCGCAGGCCACCCCTTGGCGGCAAGTGCTTCAACACTTGCACTTGTGGAAGCGAGAATTTCGTCAGCCACAGGTTTGCCGAGAAGTGCATTGCTGGCTAAAGTCATGACGTCCTCATCAAAAATGCCGCCACTGCATAACAATGGCGGCATGTCTTAAGTGTTAATCGACTTCAGCTTGGAAGCTGGAAGAAGAAGTGGGCAAAGATAACCACTGCAGCGCCAACAACCAACACAAGGTATGGCAACATACCTGCTTTACGCTCACCGAGGTTTCCGTCCTTCAAACCAAGATCAGCCAATGCCCCTGCCGGGAACTTACCCCCATCCTGCATGTAATGGCGGAACCAAAACACTGGAATAATCAGCGCTGCAAAGAACAAGCCTTGCCACAATACATTGGGATAACCCCAGACCTTTGCACCAGCCCCCAGGAACAGCGCGTTCACAAAAGCCAACACTGTGTTAAGGCCAATGAGGAAGTTTGGTGCTTTCCACGGGCGCTCAATATGGCCTGAGTCCACACGGTGGATCCAGCCAGCATTCAAGTTCAAGAAGTTGAAGATGATGTATCCAACGTTCGAAATCGCCAGTACCCAGAAATAGCCCCCGAGATCAGAGGCGAGTGCGAGCAGGAACAAATTAAACCCCAGGTCCGTCCACATGGCGTTAGTTGGGGCACCATGACTGTTGGTCTTGCTCAGGTAACGTGGCAACCAGCCATCAACCGAGCCCTGATAAAGGGTGCGTGATGAACCGGCCATCGCCGTCATGATCGACAGGAAAAGGGCAAAGATCATGATGATCACGAAAATCTGCGTGATTGCCTTGTTGCCACCAAGGAAGCCGCCAAGCGCTTCGGCGACACCAGTACCATCCACGATTCCCGGTGCCAGCATGCCCGAAGTGCCAAGCACGCCTTGGAATGCAAACGGGACGAGGAAGAAGAACAGGCAGCAGAGAAGGCCCGAGAAGAAGATGGCCTTGAATGTGTCGCGCCTTGGATCTTTCAATTCGCGTGTGTAGCACACAGAGGTTTCAAAACCGTAGGTTGACCAAGCAGCGATGTAGAGACCGCCCAGGAACAGTGTCCAGCCGCCGAGGTTCCATATGCCGTCAACACCGGAATAACCTGCTGTTGGCGGCACAAGGCCCATGACGTTTGCACTGTTGATCTGGCCTGTCAGGATAGGCACGAGACCCACCAACAACAGCGGCACCAAAACAATAATCGCAAGCCATTTTTGTGTGACAGCGGTTTGTGCCACACCGCGATGCTGAATCCAGAAAATGATCAGCATCATAAGAGCACCGATCACAAAGGTTGAGTTGAAGTGCAGCGTTCCAAGACCTGGAACGGCAAGGTCAAGTGCAGTCCAAGTGCGAACAGCTGGCGTGAGTGCAGCAACACCATCAGCAGATGCCACAGCTTTGATGGCATCAACCGGAGCTGTGCCAGCATTTGCAGAAATGTAATCAACTACTGCTTTTGTTGTTTCGGTGTAGTTGGCTGCATTCGCCGTTACCCAGTCAAGTACGGCCTGTGAATCAGCTGCAGGAATAGGGAAGAGCGCATTGAGAATGTAGCCCGCTGCAATGGCGCAACCGAGTGACAACACGGGTGACCAAGCGAACCAGTTACACCACACGGACAGTGGTGCTATGAATTTTGAATAGCGCAACCACGCGGTCGCACCATAAATCGAGGCACCGCCAGACTTGTTTCCGAACATGCCGGCGATTTCTGCGTAGGTGAATGATTGTAAAAAGCCCATGATCATCGAAATGATCCAGACGACGAAAGCGAGCTTGCCCGTAGTGCCGGCAATGCCGCCGATGGAGAAGAGCACAAGTGGCGGTACACCAGCCGCGACCCAAAAAGCACCCTTCCAATCTAGGGCTCTAATCAAGCCCCCGGATTCGCTGTTTTGTGACATGGAAACGTTCCCTCTATTACCCCGTTGTTGTTGCGATCGGCCCAATCTCTAGATGGATTCTTGCCGACCGTATGAAAGATTGGCATGTACAGTCATACTGTTCAAACCAACACCCCCATGAAACATTTTTTACTTTCAGGATATCGACCGTCAAGCAAAACTATGCAATTATGCTCCTTGGAAGTCGCAAACAATGCGGTTTTCAACGTAACTTTTGGCTGTTACCAGATGAACTCAACTGCCTTTTTCGCTCCCCGCCACAGCCGCATCCTCAGGCCGGGTGACCGGGCCTTGCCGCCCAATGTAGAACGCTTTCCCGTCAAGGGTGGTGGCTCGATTCTGATTGATGTTGCTGCTGGGGATCGTCTGCTGTTCACAGACCTCGAAGGCGGCCAACGGGCTGAACTTTTATTCTGCGACAGCAAGGGTCGCTTTGATGCTTCGGCCATTGGTGCTTCCGCTGATGGCGCTGGCGATGGTTTGAAATCCATTTTGGCGCAGGCAGATGAAAGTTCACGCCGCACTTTGGCTGCACTGGCGCGGCGTAAGATTGATCTGGGCAAAGCTGTGAGCACTCACATTTTTGGAAGTGAAAGCCGCGCTGGCAACAAGGCCGAGTTATCCGTAGGCCATGACGGCGTGCTCGTCGTTGCTGTGCCGTCTGACGAGATGACACCGGATCAACAGAATACGGCAACAGATATCGAGCTGCGTCTCATCCGCGCAAATCCAAAACCTAAGCTTTTGGGTTTTGATTTGCCTGAACCGTTGGCTGACCAGCTGCAAGATATTCGCATCAAAGCTGCAACGGCGCGCGCCTACACGGTCAAGGCTGGCGAATATATCCAGATCATTGATGTCTCTGGCAGGCAGATGACGGACTTCCAATGTTTTTCCGCCCGCAAGCTCGACAGGGGCATTGAGCATGCGCTGGATGCCACCATCACACGCACCCTCACAGGCCGTGCTTATCCCATTCCAGGCCTACCATCAAAAGCTTTTGCGCTGGATTTCGAACCACTCATTGAAGTGGTGCAAGATACATGCGGCCGTCACGACGCTTTCGCCACTGCCTGCAACCCCCGCTACTATGACGATATCGGTTATCCCGGCCATGCAAATTGCTCAGACAATTTCAATTACGCCCTTGATACTTTTGGAATTGCAAAGCGCAAAGGCTGGGAAGCCCTAAACTTTTTCTATAACACGCACATGGATCATTCGAACGTGATCGTCTCAGACGAAGCTTGGTCGCGCGCTGGCGATTATGTGCTGGTCAGAGCACTCACTGATCTTGTCTGCGTCACATCATCTTGCCCTGATGACATTGATCCCGGCAATGGCTGGAACCCCACCGACATTCACGTGCGCGTCTATGGCGCAGAAGAAAAATTCCAACGAGCAGTAGCCACCCGCATGACTCCTGATGCAGATCCAGTAATGACAAAAGAAACCGCCTTCCACTCCAAGCTCTCGCAAATGACGCGCCACTATGCGGAGTATCGCGGCTATTGGCTGCCGGGCCGTTTCAACAATGATGGACCGATTGAGGAATATTGGGCCTGCCGTGAAAAGGCCGTGGTGATGGATCTTTCCCCCTTACGTAAATTTGAGGTGACTGGTCCCGATGCTGAAGCCCTGCTGCAATATTGCTGCACCCGTGACATTCGCAAGCTCTCGACCGGCCAAGTTGTCTACACCGCCATGTGCTATGAAAATGGCGGCATGATTGATGACGGCACTGTCTTCCGCCTCGGACAAAATCTGTTCCGCTGGATTGGTGGAGATGATTACTCCGGCATTTGGCTGCGCGAGCAGGCCGAGAAAATGGGCTATCAAGCCTGGGTGCGTTCATCGACAGATCAACTGCACAATATCGCCGTGCAAGGCCCCACCAGTCGTGATTTGATGAAAGAGATCATCTGGACATCGCCTGCACAGCCCTCCATCGGAGAGTTGGAATGGTTCCGCTTCGCCGTGGCGCGCATTGGACATTTTGAAGGCGTGCCGATTGTTGTTTCGCGCACGGGCTATACGGGCGAACTCGGCTATGAAATTTTCTGCCATCCGAAACACGCCAACGAAGTTTTCGATGCGGTCTGGACGGCAGGCCAAAAATACGGCCTGAAACCCATGGGCCTTGAAGCCCTCGACATGGTGCGCATTGAAGCCGGATTGATTTTTGCCCATTACGAATTCAGCTCCGAGACGGACCCATTTGAAGCAGGTATCGGCTTCACTGTGCCACTCAAAACCAAGACGGATGACTTCATTGGCAAGGCGGCACTGCTCGCCCGCAAGGACAATCCGCGCTACAAGTTCGTTGGCCTCGACATCGATTCAAATGAAACCGTAGGTCACGGCGATTGCGTTCATATCGGCCGCGCGCAAGTTGGCGTCGTCACCAGCAGCATGCGCTCACCCCTCCTGAAGAAGAACATTGCACTCGCCCGAGTTGACTCCGGCAACAGCGCAATTGGCACAGAAGTCGAAATCGGCAAGGCCGACGGCCACGCGAAGCGCTTGCCTGCAACGGTCGTGAAGTTTGCGCACTACGATCCAGAAAAGAAGATGCCGCGCTCGTAATCAATAGAAATGCCCGGTCACGCTGGGCATTTTCTTTTGAGAATTTGAAGCTACTTACTTCGCCTTGAGATAGCTCTCCTTTGAATCGTCCAACGCGTCTTTCCATGGCGTGTGGTGAACAGGTGCTATGGTACCGGTAATGACAGATTTGTAGGAATGGTTACGGTAGGCCATGATGTCATTCTTCTTGTGTTCTTTCCATTCGTAGAACGCCTCACAAGCCCCATCCACATCGAATGACGGGTAATCGGTTTCTGCAATCAGTTCTTTGACATAGTCACCCTGATAGTGAATGGCGTCGTGGGCGTCTTTGCCCGCATCTTCGCCAGCAACACGCTTGGCCACATCCTTCTGCAAGGTTTTCTTCGTGGTTGGAATCTTAATCCGCCCCATGATAGCGTCACGCACCCACCAGGCTTGCGCGTCAAACATATTGAAGGTGAACCACTGGTCCTGCATGCCGATGTAAAACAGCTTGGGGTTATGAACCCAGGCTACGCCCTTGTAGAGGTCAGCCGTTGCAAGCCGATTGGCCGTCTTCAACCGCAGCTCATCAGGCAGGAATGGGAAGTGGTGCTTGTAACCCGTGCAGAGAATCACAGCGTCAACTTTCTTGGCTGTTCCATCAATGAAGTAAGCGGTGTTTTCATCCATTCGTTCCAGCTTCGGAACTTCCTTCCAATTGTCAGGCCAGTCATAACCCATCGGCGCATTGCGGTGCGCAACTGTTAATGACTTCGCCCCATACTTCCAGCATTGCGAACCAATGTCTTCTGCGGAATAGGACGTGCCAAGAATAAGCAGGTCTTTGCCCTTGAATTCACGGGCGTCGCGGAAGTCATGGGCGTGTAATACACGGCCATTGAATTTGTCGAAGCCGGGGTACTCAGGCACATTGGGAACACTGAAATGGCCCGATGCCACGATCACATGGTCGAACACTTCTTGATACATCCGATCTTTTTTCAGATCGTGAACGGTAACCGTGAATTTGCCCTTCTTTTTGTCGTAGTTCACCATACGCACGGTGGTTGAAAAACGAATCCACTTGCGCACCCCGGCCTTCTTTACGCGGCCCTCGATGTAATCAAGCAGCACAGCGCGCGGCGGATAGCTGGCGATTTGTTTGCCGAAGTGTTCCTCGAAAGAATAGTCTGCGAATTCCAAACCTTCCTTGGGGCCGTTGGACCAGAGATAGCGGTACATTGAGCAATGTACGGGCTCGCCGTATTGATCCAGCCCTGTGCGCCACGTGTAATTCCACAAGCCGCCCCAATTATCCTGCTTCTCGAAACAGACGACTTCCGGAATATTAGCACCCTTTTTAGCTGCAGACTGAAATGCCCTGAGCTGCGCCAGACCTGAAGGCCCTGCGCCGATGATTGCTAGACGTTTCATTTCGCCCCCTAGGTGTCTTCCTCAATCCGGGAAAATGCCCGGACTTGTCGGCTGACCATCGTCAAATTGCGACAACCATTCGACTGTAACCGGACGATAGCGTGTGAGGCCTTTATAGTCTACCAACTCAGTCGGAAGATCGCGCAACACGCGGTGGAAACGGCGCGCCCACTTGGGAACGGTGACCAATTCTTCCATCTTCAAGAGATAGCAGCGGATGACAAAAACAATCGCGTTGGAGCGCGGCAGACGCCAGAGGCTTTGTAGCTCGCAGCGCAAATGCACCTTGTCGCCCACATTTTCCGGCGTCACCGTCATCCGGTCCGTGCCCCATTTGTGATAGTTCTCTGGGCTGGTGTCGAGGCGTGGATTGATGGTCATCGTCCAGTTCAATCGGCGCACTGGTTTTCCTTGTTGCAGATTGAGCAGGAACTTCAATGCACGATCAAAAACTCCAATCTGATGCGCGAGAGGCACGGGACCATGCCATTCCATGAAATTCATACCGATGTCAAAATCAAGAGACCAGTCGGCCTGCGTGGTGACAATGCCCGCGTCCATCCACAGCTGGTTGTCACGCTGATCAACGATGCAGAGATCGCCTTGGGTTTGCCTGCCGATATATTCCATCGGCTCACAGGGCAATGTTGTCACGTCGCCAAACACAAACTTCTGGTCTATGCTCAGCGGCTTGTTGATCCAGTGCCAATTGTCACCATCTTTGGTCAGGCAGAAATATTCCGGAAAGCCAGCCGCCTTCTGCTCCATGATCAGCTCAAGCGTGTCCCATTGCGCCGCCATCATGTGGGGGAGTGCTTGGCAGCGCAGCGGGTCTTCTTTCAGCACGAGGGCGCGGTCCTGCATTTCCGCCACGTAGTGCTCGTCAATATCAATGAGTGAATTATAGGCGTGACCCTTGGGGCCAGACGAAACATGAGGCTCCATGTTGACGGCATACATGTATTTGTCTTCATGGAAGGGAAACGGGAAATGACGGATTCCCTCCGGCGAATTCTTGAAGGTGAAGTCTTCGCGGAATGTTTCTTTTTTGAAATAGATGTTCATTCCCGTTCTCCTTAAAGGTCAAGGGTGATGACATCACCCTTGATCCGCGATACACAGATCATGATTTTTTTGCCCGAAGCTTTGTCCTCTGGCTCCAGATAAATATCATTATGCTGCAGAGTGCCAGTGTAAGACACAACATTGGTCTCACACATGCCACAGGCACCACCACGGCACATATAAGGTGCCTCAACGCCAGTGGATTCAACAGCTTCAAGAATACTTTGATGTGTGCCGACTGTGATGGTCTTGTTCGATCGTGTCAGAACCACCTCAAATGTCTCACCCGTAGGAGGTGCCAGGAAGCGTTCAAAATGCAAGTTCTGTTGCGGCCAACCCAGTGCCGTGCCCTTGTTCAACACAGCATCAATCATGCCCGCAGGCCCGCAAACATACAGGTGTGTGCCAAGTGGTTGATTGCCCAGAACAGCGTCCAACGGAATGAAACTCTTCTCCGCATCGACAAAAAGGTTCACCCGTGAGCCATAACGCGCCTGCAACTCTTTCCAATATGCGCCGTGCTTGCGATCACGAATGGCATAATAGAGTTCGAAGTTTTCACCTTCACGGTGCAACTGTTCCATCATGGCCATGAAAGGTGTTATGCCGATGCCGCCTGCAAACAAGAGATGCTTCTTGCCGCGCTGGTCAATCGTAAATAGGTTCACAGGCTGCGTGAGGTGAACCTCATCACCTACCTTCAGCTTGTCGTGCAAATAATGCGAACCGCCACGCGATTGCTCCACGCGCAACACGCTGATCTCATAGCCTGATGTGTCACCAGGCACTGACATCAAGGAGTAAGGTGTGCGGCGCAAGCCTTCATCCGTGTGGAAAGCAACAACCACATGCGCACCACCAGAGAAAATGGGCATGGGCTCGCCGTCAATCCGCTCGAAACGGAAACGCTTCACCTTCTCTGAAACATTGGTGATCGCCGTCACCCGGCAATGCATTTCAGTATTGATAGTCATGGAAACGCAACCTCTGGCGCAGGTCCGGTGCCGGGTTCTTCCGCATCGATGCATACGCCCTGGAATGCACCAATGCGTCGCGAATAGTGGTCACGCACCAGCAGGGATAGTCCACAATGAGAGCACATTACCGGCTGGGTCTTCACGTGGTCGGTGACGCCTTTGCAATGCACACATTGCACGCGGCGTTCTTCCGATCCGCGATGCTCCGTTTTAATGGCATTGAAATCAATACCATGAGCAAGTGCAACGCGCATGGCTTGACCAATAAACCCTTCAGTACCAGCAATATAGAGGCGCATGCCCATGCGACTTGACAACAATACAACATCGAGACGGCCAAGCAGCGGTGGCAGTGTGAGTGCGGCCCAGAAATCATTTGGCTGCAGCGCCTTCAACACATCCTGTTGATTTACATCGCCATGGGGCACATAAAGAATGTCGGCCTTGGCCATCTCCGTGGCCGGAGGTTTCTGATCGGCGAGACACAGCGCGGCTTCTCCTTCCAACACAAAAAGATGTTTCTTTGCGTTGGGATCGATCGCCACCCCACCATAGACGGGGCGGCTTTTGATGCCTTTAACGAGCATGGTTTAGCCGACTGCCGTGCGCTTCTTCTTTTCGGGATCGTCAAACGTGATGGTATGCGCAATGGCCCTGGCTTTCAAGTTCTTGCCACGCACTTCGAGCGGCGTGCCCTGCTTGGCCACGTCTACATCCATGCGGCAGATGGCCATGCTCTTTTTGGTGAGCTTGGAATAGCTTGGGCAGGTGATGACACCAACCTTTTTGCCATCTTTCCACAACTCATCGCCACCTTCAGAAATCTGATTGCCTTCGATAAGGAGACCAAAAATCTTGAAGCGCTCTTTGCCCTTGAGCTTGTAGTGTTCTTCGGCGCCACGGAAACCTACTTTGCCCGGCGACACTGTAAAGTCGAGACCGAGTTCCCAAAGTGAATCGCCAGGTGGCTGATCGGGAAAGGGATACATCTGCGAATTGTCGTAAGGATAGAACACGAGATAGCTTTCAACACGCAAATAATCGAGTGTTGTAAAGCACACAGGTGCAATACCCATAGACTTGCCCTGTTCGAGGATCGTATCCCAAATCAATGGTGCATCTTGGCCGCGCACAAATATTTCATAGCCACGTTCGCCAGTATAGCCAGTGCGCGAGATCATCACGGGTGCACCAAACAGTGTTGTCTGCATATGATGGAAATACTTGAGATCGCGAATGCCGGGCACATGCTTGGCGAGGAAATCCACAGCGACAGGGCCTTGCAGCGAAAGATCGTGCAGATCGTCATCAAACAACACAGCACAATTGCGGCCCACGGCCTGCTTCACGATTTCCTCATGCCCTGACCCAGAACCATGCACGACCATCCAGCTGTTGGGGCCAGTCCGGAAAATCACGCAGTCATCGGTGAACATTCCACGATCATTCAGCATGCAAGCGTAAACCGATTTACCGGGATAGACCTTCGTCAAATCCCGCGTCGTGATTGCATCCAAAACAGCAATCGCATGCGGACCTACGAGATGAACCTTCTTCAGACCCGACACATCCATGAGGCCGGCCTTGGTGCGGACGATGGCGTGCTGGTCTGCGGTATCACCGTCATAGGTCCACGCCGTGCCCATGCCCGACCAGTCCTCAAGCTTTGACCCCAGCTCGCGATGGCGGTCAGCAAGTGTCGAAAATCTCCACGACATAGGCATAAATGGCCTCCTTTGAATGTTTCCTGTGCGGAACTATTTTTTAACAGTTTACCGAGCGAGATTTGCAACGCAAGACTAAAATTGCGATTCCGTCGCGTTTTTGTTGATGATTGCATCCGCTACACGTCGGAAATGGTTCATCAGGCAGCCTTTGAATTCAGATTCAATTGCCATCTACCCGAGAGCCATATCCATGCTTCTTATCCAAAAGTCTCGCTCTAAAAGTCCAATCTCGATGTGAACGTGCATGCGTTTCACATTGAAGTATCGATGATGCTCGAAATAGAGTCGAGGGCCTCCCAAGAAACCTGACAGGAATTCAAATTGCGCTTCTCGAGCATGGCTGAAGCCATTTCCCTGGTTATGAAGTTTAACGAGTGGCTCTCCGTCCGGATGTCTTAGCCCCCTAAAGTTGAGCCATTATGGTGGTGCCAATGGGAGGGGTTGGAGATGGCTCGGAAGCGGTATTCGGATGAAGATTGTTTGAGGATTTTACGGCAGGTGGAACTTGATTTGGCGGCGGGTGCGGATGTTGCCAAAGCTTGCCGAACGGCGGGGATCAGTGACGCGACCTATTACATTTGGCGCAAGAATTTTGGTGGGATGGCAAAGCCGCAGCTGACAGAGTTGAAGGCGCTCGAGAAGGAGAACCAGCGGCTCAAGAAGATCGTTGCGGATCTTGAGCTCGACAAATTGATCCTGAAGGAGAGTCTGGATTTTTTAAAGCCCAAGATCTGAGCGCTGAAGACTTACGTGGTGCGGTCATTCAAGCGCGTCAAAAGCTCGGTACGTCTGAGCGAAGGACATGCGAGGTTCTTGGGATTGCCCGCAGCACCCTTCGCTATGAGACGA
>JBJTCD010000018.1:0-21897 GCA_046091665.1 Hyphomicrobiales bacterium | reverse complement strand
TATGGGGATCATAAGCGCTTTATGGAAACCTATTTCGCTACTTATGCGAATAAATATTTCACAGGTGACGGATGCCGTCGTGATGCGGATGGTTATTACTGGATTACAGGTCGCGTTGATGACGTGATCAATGTCTCCGGTCACCGCATGGGCACTGCCGAAGTTGAAAGCGCGCTTGTTGCGCATGAGAAAGTGTCGGAAGCCGCTGTGGTCGGCTATCCGCATGATATCAAAGGACAGGGCATCTATGCTTATGTCACTTTGATGGCGGGCACAGAAGCGAGCGACACTCTGCGTAAAGAACTTGTTGCGTGGGTCAGAAAAGAAATCGGCCCGATTGCTTCGCCCGATCTCATTCAATTCGCGCCGGGCCTGCCGAAAACAAGATCGGGTAAAATCATGCGCCGCATTTTGCGTAAGATTGCCGAGGATGAATTTGGCAATCTGGGCGATACATCGACGCTCTCCGATCCGGGTGTGGTCGATGATTTGATCGCCAATCGCCAGAACAAGCGGAATTAGATTGGGCTTGCTTCGTCATTGAAATTGAACCTGCCCTAGATTGACCTTACCCCCCCCCCGCGCCTCGGTGCGGGGCTTTTTTGTTGCCGAAGCTGAGGCTAAGCATTAATCCGATGGATGGTTTGTTGAGCGAACAGGTTAGTGATGCGTCCTGTCGATTTCATTGCCGGGTAATCTTTTGAAAATGGAGCCTCTCGCATCATGACCCTCATCCCAATTATTTTATGCGGTGGCTCGGGCACGCGGTTGTGGCCTGTTTCGCGTGATAGTTTTCCGAAGCAGTTTGTGCCGCTTTTGGGGACGCTCTCGACATTTCAGGCGACGTTGAAGCGGGTGGATGATCGTGCCTTGTTCGGCAGGCCTTTGATTGTGACGAATGAGAAATTCCGCTTTCTGGCGGAAGAGCAGGCCGATGCGGTGGGTGTGGCTGTTGATATTCTGATGGAACCAAGCCCAAGAGATTCGGCGCCCGCGATTGCAGCGGCCGCGCATTGGGTGAAGCAGCATCATGAGGGTGCCTTGGGTCTGGTGCTGGCGGCTGATCATATGATTGCCGATGTGCAAGGCTTTCGCGAGAGCGTGAAGCGGGCCATGCCTGCGGCCAATGCCGGAAAGATCGTGACCTTTGGAGTGACGCCGTCTCATCCCTCAACCGCCTATGGCTATATCAAGCCGGGTGACAAAGTTGAGGGCGACGCCCGACACATTGCCATCTTTCTTGAAAAGCCGAACGCATCCATGGCGCGTGATCTTGTGGCTGAAGGCTATGTGTGGAACTCGGGCAACTTCATGTTTAAGCCCGACATGATGATTGAAGAACTTGAGCGTCACGCGCCGCAGATTAGTGCGTGTGCGGCAACCGCACTTCAAGAGTGCTCGCGCGATCTCGGTGCCACGCTTTTAAATCCTGAAGCTTTCGCGAATGCGCCAAAGATTTCGATTGATTATGCTGTTATGCAAAAAACCATTCATGCCGCTGTGGTCACGGCCTCATTTGATTGGTCGGATATCGGCACATGGGGCGCACTCTGGGACGCGTCCGAACATGATGAGCGTGGCAATCGCGCGACTGGCAATGTCGCTCTGCTTGATACCACCAACAGCCTTGTTCATTCCGATGACGTACTCACAACCGTTGCGGGGCTCGACAATGTCGTTGTTGTTTCAACGCGCGATGCGGTTCTTGTGACCAACAAAGAAAACTCAGGCGAAGTCAAAATTCTGGTTGAGGCGCTCAAAGCCAAAAGCCAGCGTGAGGCGAGCGAACATCTTAAAATGTATCGCCCCTGGGGTGCCTATCAGCGCATCGATATTGGCCCGCGCTTTCATGTGAAGCGCATCACCGTGAAGCCCGGCGGGCGACTTTCACTTCAAAAACATTTCCATCGCTCGGAACATTGGGTGGTCGTCTCCGGCACGGCGGAAGTCACGATCGGCGATAAGACCCTCGAGCTTCATGAAAATGAAAGCACCTATATCCCCATCGGCGAAGTCCATCGTCTCTCCAATCCCGGCAAAGTGCCGCTTGAAGTTATCGAAGTCCAAGTCGGTTCCTATACCGGCGAAGATGACATTGTGCGCCTGGAGGATGTGTATGGGAGAGGGTGAGACAAACCGTGCTCTCGACCTTTGTTTATGAATATGTATGATTCTCCAACTGCGTTGAGTGTTGATGTTCGCCAGTGACTAAGCCCGTTCTGATCATTCTTCATCAAGAACATTCAACACCCGGTCGGGTGGGTTATGCTTTGCGGCAGCGCGGGTTTCATCTTGATCTGCGTCGCCCGCCTCTGGGGGAAGCGCTCCCAAATAATCTCAAAGATTATTCCGGCGTTGTGGTTTTCGGCGGTCCGATGAGCGCGAATGATTCCGACGCATTTATTGGCGAAGAGATCAAATTGATCGAGCGCACGTTAAATGCCGAAACGCCCTTTCTGGGCCTCTGTCTCGGCGCGCAGCTTTTATGTCGTGCAATGGGCACGCGAGTATATAAACATCCGGAAGAAGAAACCGAGATTGGTTATTATCCGCTTCGTCCAACAAAGGCCGGTGAATACTGGGCAAAATCGCATAGCACGAAATGGCCGCGTGCTGTTTATCACTGGCATCGTGAAGGTTTTGATTTGCCGAAAGGCGCTGAGTTGCTCGCTGAAAGCGAAGCCTTTCTGCATCAAGCCTTTCGCATCGGACAAAAGACACTTGCTTTGCAATTTCACCCCGAAGTGACCTATGCGATGATTTGCCGATGGACTACACGCTCTTTTGAAAAGATGAATCATAAAGGCGCGCGCGCCCCCCATGAACATCGTGACGGATGGTTTGAACATGATCACGATGTCGAGCAATGGCTCAATGCTGTTTTAGAGGGGTGGATTGGTCGCGCGCAGAGCGCTTAATCAAACACGCCGATAAAAGGGAGCTGGCGATAGGAATGGGCGACATCCATTCCGTAACCAACCACAAATTTATCCGGAATCACGAAGCCGACGAAATCGGCATTGATCGATACCGCGCGCTTGCCCGGCTTCTCCAAAAGGCAGCATGTCATCACACGCGCGCCACGGGCAGCGAGAAGGTCTTTCGCAAAAGCAATCGTGCGGCCTGATTCAAGAATATCATCGATCAGCAACACGTCACGATCGCGCACATCGCTTTCTACATCTTTAAGAATAACGACTTGTCCCGAAGAAATCGTCGCGTCGCGATAGCTTGAGAGATGCATGAATTCGACTTGCGGCATGAGCCCCGCGTGATGCAGCGCGCGCATCAGATCGGCTGCGAACATGAAGGACCCTTTGAGGATCGCGATGACCAAAAGCCCTTTAGGATCTTTGCGCGCAATTTCTTGAGCAATCTCGGTATTGCGGGCGGCAATTTTGGCTTCGTCAATCAGGACGGAGACATTTCGTTCTTGGGTCATGATCCCTCTCGAGCATGGCGATGTCTTTTGCCTTCTGGCAAAAGCGGCCACCCCCCGTGTCTTCAGGCGCCGGCGAGGCGGATCACGATGTCTTTACCCTCCCGGGGAGGAGAGGCAAGTCTTGCGCGAAAGGGAACGGGGTTTCCACGGTCGATTGTGGGGGCCGGAGGCGGAATCATCCACTGGAAAATGCTCTGCCCGACAGACCCGTCTTCCACCGTGGAACGAATTTCAAAGCTGAGGCTCGGAAGATTATGGGGGGTCGAGGCATCAGAGAGGATCATGCCCTCGATGATGAGGGCTCGATCCGCCCCTTCGCCATCAAAACGGGTTTTGATGTTTTGAAGGACAAGGCGTGGAGTGGCGAGTCCGGGCAGAAAGCCTGCGATCCATTGGCTTGTTTGGGCTTTAAGCCGGTCAAAATCCTGTGCAACGCCGCCGATCACGGCGATAAGGCCGGTAAAACCCGCGAGACCAGCGGCCAACATCCCAAAACGGGGACGGCGCTGTTTCTGCGTAGGAGCGGCTTGGGTCTTATTCTCAAAATAAGGTGTTTCTGGCGCTGATTTTAAGAAATCTTCGGGAATTTCGGCTGATTTAAGCTCCACTTCTGCCTGAAAAGTCGACCGGCACACGCCGCACCGCATCATCCGGCGCTCGCCGCCGAGAGTCTCCGAGCGCACGAAATAGGAGCTCGAGCAATTTGGGCAAACGACCAGCATGGCGAATCAGATACCCTTCCTTCCGAAAATAGTTTCCTGCTATGGCTCGTGATCATGCCCTCATGACCTTTAAGGAAGGTTGAAGACTCGCGTGCAGGCTCAATCCAATCGGTGGGGCGGGGAACTCGTCCGGTTCGAAAATGTCGGACTGCGCTATGGCGCGGCGCCGGAAACGCTGACCGACATCAGTTTTTCCATCATGCCGCAATCATTCCAATTTCTGACCGGCGCATCGGGGAGTGGCAAAACCACAATCCTCCGGTTGATCCTGCAATCCCTGAAACCGACGCGCGGGATGATTTCAATTTTTGGGCAAGATACCGCACAACTTGATAAAGACGGCCTAACGACGTTGCGCCGACGCATGGGCATTGTGTTCCAAGACTTCCGACTTCTCGATCATTTGACGATTTACGAGAATGTGGCGCTGCCGTTTAAAATTCGCGGTCGAATGGAATCGAGCTATCGCGCCGAAGTGATCGAATTATTGAAATGGATTGGTCTGGGCGACTTGCTTGATGCCAAGCCTCCTGTGCTCTCGGGAGGCGAGAAGCAACGCACCTCTATTGCGCGCGCGCTGGTCTCGCAACCTGAACTTCTTCTTGCCGATGAGCCAACTGGGAATCTTGATCCGGTTTTGGCAGGGCGCTTGTTGCGACTTTTTGTCGAGCTCAATCGATCAGGTACAGCCATTTTGATTGCAACGCATGACATAGGTCTGATGGAGCAAATTAAAGGCGCTCGTCGTCTTGTGTTGCAAAATCATCATTTACAGGTTGAGGGCTAGGCCATGTCATCGACCGATTTTCACAATCAAAGATCAGCGTGGCAGTCTTTTCTCAATCGGTTCTCGACGGATTCACTGGTCGCGCCAGATCCACTTACAGATCGAACGCTCGTGGCCGTGATTTTCATTTTGACTTTCATTGCTGCATTGACCGCAGGGCTTGTGCTTTTTGGTTCGGCAGCGACCGCGCGTTGGCAGGTGCTCTTGTCATCCGAGGTGACGGTGCAGCTTCGTCCACAAACGGGTCGCGCGATTGATACGGATTTGAATCGTGCGACCGAGTATCTGAAGCACGTGCAAGGCGTGACCAAGGTCCGTATTTATTCGCAAGATGAGACTCTGCGCATGCTTGAACCATGGCTTGGTCCCGCATCGTCTCTTGGCGGTCTTTCAATACCGCGAATGATTGCGGTTGAGATCAATCCCGATGCGCCGCCCGATATTCAAGCCGTGCAACAACAATTGGCGAAGGATATTCCCGGAACGATTGTCGATGATCATCGCTCATGGACAAAGCGTTTGACCAAACTCGGCAATACACTTGTGGTCGCTTCAGCGCTTGGTCTTATTCTTGTTCTCACTGCCACAGCCCTGGCGATTGTCTTTGCCACCCGCGGCGCGATGGTCGGCAATCGAGAGATTGTTGAAGTGTTTTATTTTATGGGTGCCGATGATCGCTATATTGCGCGCGTGTTTCAGCGGCATTTTTTCAGCCTCGGTTTGCGCGGCGGAATTTTAGGTGCCGGTCTCGCGCTCGTTATTCTCGGCGTTTTGAGATTTATGATCGCCGGCTCTGATGGATTGCAAGACATCTTCGGCTTTGGCGCTGCGGATCCTTTATCATCTATAGGTGTGGCGATCATCATCGCCATCGGCGCAGTGGCACTCTTTGTCTCTTTTTTAGCCAGTGTCGTTTCGCGTTTGACGGTTCATTCGACTTTAAGTCGCTTGGTGTGATGGATCATGCCATGAGAACATCCATGAGCAAAAAAAGACTTTTCTCTACCGTTCTTTTTTTGGCTATTGCAGTTTTGAGTACTGGTTTTGCGAGCTATGTCACCGCTCTTGCCCGATATGATCAAACTGAACTCAAAACCGTTGATGCAGCCATTGTCTTGACGGGCGGTCCTGATCGATTGACGGATGCCGCTCGTCTTCTCTCCTCCGGTGTTACAAAACATCTTTTAATCAGCGGTGTCGGTGGCCGCGCAGACCTTGATGATCTTATTCGTTTCGTGCCCTCTCTTGCGCCTTATTCAACCTGTTGCATCGATCTTGGCCATCAAGCGCAGAATACGAGAGGTAATGCGGAAGAAGCCGCACTCTGGGCACGCGAAAAAAATTATAAGTCGCTTGCCATTGTTACCGCAGGCTTTCATCTGCCGCGCGCCATGCTTGAAATCAGTGCCCTTTTGCCTGATCGAGTGCTTTATCCCTACCGAGCGGGTTTACCGCTTGGAGAGCAGTTCTTCCAAGGCCGTTTTAGTACTTTATATGCTATCATTCTTGAGCCGATTAAATATATGGCTGCTCTTGTGAGACTTAATGTCAGCAAAAGATTATCTGATGCTGCAAATGTGGGATGAATAACAGTGTCACTTGATTTACACGATGATCAAAAAAAAGAAGCAGGCGTCTCTCCTCGCGCGCTTCTCTTGATGGTCGCACTTTATGTCAATTTGATTGCCTGGATGCTCGCCGGGCTTATCGTTTTGCTTCTCCCGCGCTCTTTCGTGATTGCGTTAGCGCGTGCGTGGAGTCGTTATTATCTTTGGCTTTGTCGTGTGGTCGGGGGCATCAAAGTTGAATTCCGGGGGTTAGAAAACATCCCTAAAGGCCCGCTTTTGATCGCGGCGAAACATCAATCGATTTGGGAGACTTTTGCTCTTCTAAGTCTCTTTGAGGATCCTTGTTTTATCTTAAAGCGCGAATTGGCCTATATCCCTCTCTTTGGATGGTTTCTCGCGAAAATGAGAAATGTGCCGATTGATCGAAAAGGGGGTTCGCGCACACTTCTTAAATTGGTAAAGGCGGCGCATCGTGAAATTCATGCTGATCGCGGACGTCAGATTTTGATTTTTCCCGAAGGGACACGCCGTCCGCCCGGTGCCGAACCTGCTTATCGGTTTGGAATTGCACAAATCTATTCGGGCCTTAAGGTTCCTTGTTTGCTGATCGCCCTAAATTCAGGAATGTATTGGCCGCGTCGTTCAATGAAATTGCGACAAGGCACAATCGTGGTCGATATTTTACCGGCGATTGAGCCCGGCGTTGAACGGCAGTCGTTTTTTTCTTTGATGCAGGAAAAAATTGAAGAAGCGTCGGATCGGCTTTTGGCCGAAGCGCGACATGATCTTGGTCTATCGGCAAGAGCGTGAAAGGTAAGGGTGCGGTGACGGATCATTCCTCTTCGCTTTTGATGCCTCTTCTGCCTCCCCATGGACGGCAGCAACGTATCGGTATTTTTGGAGGATCTTTTAATCCGCCGCATACGGCCCATCGTCTTGTCAGTTTAACAGCCTTGCGCCGCTTAAAACTCGATGCGGTATGGTGGATTGTAACGCCCGGCAATCCGCTCAAGGACAAAAAAGATTTGTCATCAATCGAAGCGAGAGTCGAAGCCGCGCGTCGGATCGCTTCGCATCCGAAGATTCACGTCATCGCCATCGAAGAGCGTCTTGGCACGTCTTATACTCATGAATTGGTTGCTTATCTTAAACAACGCTCATCAGCGGCCCGCTTTGTTTGGATTATGGGCATGGATAATCTTGAAGGATTTCATCGCTGGGCCCGTTGGCAGGAAATCGCAGCAACGGTTCCGATTGCGGTTATTGATCGCCCGGGCTCGACCCATCACGCGCTGCGTGCGCCAGCCGCAGTGGCATTGGGACGTTTTCGTCTTTCTGAGTTAAAGGCCTCCGTTCTTGCTGATCAGCCAGCCCCCGCTTTGATGGTTTTGCACGGGCCACGCTCCAAACTATCGTCCACCGCTTTGCGACAGCGTCATTGAATCGTAAGGATTGAAGATTATGTTGAACTTTGCCGATGCTTCAGGCAGATTCAATGTGGGTCCTTTGAGGACCGTTAATCATGGGGAATGACCACTGACACAGACCGTCATGTCCGCCGGCACGAGAAAAAGCCGGCCCGCGTCCGCGAAAGTGACGAATCCATCGCAGGGCGCTATGCTTCGGGATGTTCTTGCAACGCTTGAAGACGCAAAAGCTGAAGATACAGTCGCGATTGATCTTGCTGGCAAAACCTCACTCGCCGATGCCATGATCGTGACCTCCGGGCGCTCCAATCGCCATGTCGGCGCGATCGCCGATCAGCTGATTGAAAAACTCAAAGCCGAAGGTCATACGGGTTTGCGCGTCGAAGGCATGCCGCATTGCGATTGGATTTTGATCGATGCCGGCGATGTGATCGTTCATATTTTCCGTCCGGAAGTCCGCAGCTTTTACAAACTCGAAAAAATGTGGGGATCGGATCGTCCGGTCGAACGCGCCGTTTCGTGACGGTGACATTGTGAAAGTCGAGATCTTGGCGGTGGGACGCCTGAAAGAGGGTCCCGAGCGTGAACTTGTGAACCGCTATTTAACCCGCGCGCGCGATCAAGGACGGGGTCTGGCCGTTACCGGTTTTGAAGTGATCGAATTTGCCGAGAGCCGCGCCACACGTCCACAAGACCGAAAAATCGAAGAAGCGCAGATGATCAGGCAGCGCCTCTCCGAGTCGGCATGGGTTGCGCTCGATGCCAAAGGCCAACCCATAGACAGCGAAACCATGACAAAAAAAATTCAAGTTTTGCGCGATAATGGGTCTCGGACTCTGTCATTTGTAATCGGTGGCGCGGATGGACTTGATCCTGATCTTGTCAAAGAGGCGCAGTCTGTCATCGCCTTTGGTGCTGTAACATTGCCGCATCAATTGGCGCGGATTATTCTGGCAGAACAACTTTATCGTTCGATGACTTTGTTGAGCGGTCATCCTTATCATCGGGCGTGACAGGATTTTTGTGCGAAAATGCGCCGTTACGGATTTCGCCTTCAAAATTTCCAACCCGTTTTGATCGGGTTGATTATGCTTTTGCCATGCGCGCATGGGCATGCGTCTGATTCATCGATTGAAAAAGCAACGCGACAACTTGAACTACAAGAAACCGAACAACTTTTGCAAAGCGGCTCCGAAGAACGCTCGCGTTTACAAGATGAAATCGAAACGCTGCGAAATGATCGTGCGCGATTAAATCAAAGATTGATCGAGACAACGGATCGCATCCGCGCAACGGAAATACGCATTCGGTCGGTTGAAGATCGACTGGCAACATTAACGGAATCTGAAGCCAAAGCGCGTGCATCGCTTGAAACACGTCAAGCGGTTGCTACCGATATCCTTGCCGCGCTTCAACGTGTGGGGACGATGCCGCCACCAATTTTGATGGCTGATCCCGATCATGTGCTCGATACAGTTCGCAGCGCCATTTTATTGGGATCCGTCGTGCCCGATCTCAAAGCCGAGACGGATAAATTGGCTGCCGATCTCGCGGCGATTGAAAGGATAAGGTCCTCCGCAGCCGCCGAGCGTGATGGTCTTGCACGCGATGTGCAAAGTCTTGTGCGCGATCGGCAAGATATTTCTCTTCTGGTTGAGGCGCGCCAAAAAGAGATTTCTGGCGCGGAGAGTCGTGCGGAAGAATATGCAAAGAAAGCCGAGGCGCTCGCGGCGAAAAGTCAAAGTTTGAAAGATTTGATTGGTCGTCTTGAAACCGAGGTTGATAGTGTGTCGCGGGCCGCGCGGGATGCTAAATCAGCAGCCGCGAAATCTGAAGAAGAGGCGAAAGCCGCGAGTGATCCGGCCGCGCGGGATGCCCGCAACAAACTCGCCGCCTTGGCTTTTCGTGATCCCGCGCGCCAAGCCCCCAAAGTCGGCTTTGGTGAATTGAAAGGTCTCCTGCCTTTGCCTGTGAGCGGCACTTTGCTGCGTGGTTTTAATGCGCGTGACCCCGTCGGCGGCTTGACCCGCGGCGTGACCTTTGAAGTGCGCCCGGGGGCTCTCGTCTCCGCGCCCTCCGATGGGTGGGTCGCCTTTGCCGGGCCATTTCGGACTTATGGTCAGCTTTTGATTCTCAATATGGGCGGCGGCTATTACATCTTGCTTGCAGGTATGGACAGGATCAGCGTAAGTCTCGGTCAATTCGTTCTGGCGGGCGAGCCCGTGGCTGTTATGGGCGATCCGTCAAAAGATCAGCAGACGCAGGCCGGCGCAACACCGGCTCAGCCTGTGCTTTATGTTGAATTCCGCAAAGAGGGCACGCCGGTTGATCCGACGCCTTGGTGGTCCTCTGCAGCGGTTGGGAAAGGTCGCGGATGATGCGTAGATTGACCTATTTGCTCACGGGTGCCGTTTTTGGTGGCGGTCTGGTTGCCTTTGCCTTGCAAGGCATCCCGGTCGGCACGATCAGCGCTGTGGCGGCGAGTTCAGAAACCTATCGCCAGCTCAATCTGTTCGGCGATGTGTTTGAAAAGATCCGCACCGATTATGTCGAGAAGCCAGAAGACGCCAAGCTGATTGAGTCAGCCATCTCCGGCATGTTGTCCGGGCTTGATCCGCATTCAAGCTATATGGATCCGAAAAGCTTCAAGGATATGCAGGTCCAAACCAAAGGTGAATTCGGGGGACTTGGTATTGAAGTCACGCAGGAAGATGGTTTTGTAAAAGTTGTCACGCCGATTGACGACACACCCGCTTCACGCGCCGGTCTTCTTGCGGGCGATTTCATCGTTGAGATTGATGGCGACTCGGTTCAAGGCCTTACCCTCAATCAGGCCGTTGATCGCATGCGCGGTCCTGTGAACAGCTCGGTGAAATTACGCATCAGCCGTAAAGGCGCAGACTCATTCGAAGTGAGTCTCAAGCGTGAAATTATCAAAATCTCATCGGTGAAATCACGTATCGAAAATGATGTGAGCTATATCCGCATCACGCAATTTACCGAGAAGACATCGGATGGTTTGAAGAGTGCGATTGACCAAGCCACGAAGAACATTCCTGCCGATAAGCTCAAAGGCTATATCGTCGATCTTCGTAATGATCCGGGCGGTTTGCTCGATCAAGCGATTGCGGTTTCGGATGCGTTTTTGGAGCGTGGCGAAATTGTTTCAACGCGTGGGCGTAATCCTGATGATGCGCAACGTTATGTCGCCCGCTCGGGAGATTTGACAGGTGGTAAACCCGTTGTGGTTCTGATCAATGGCGGCTCAGCCTCGGCTTCTGAAATCGTTGCGGGCGCTTTGCAAGATCATAAACGTGCAACCATCATTGGCACGCGTTCCTTTGGTAAAGGCTCGGTGCAAACGATCATTCCTTTGGGACCGAGCGGCGCTTTGCGTTTGACGACCGCGCGTTATTACACACCGTCGGGTCGTTCTATCCAGGCCAAGGGTATCGATCCTGACATCCAGGTGCTGCAAGACGTGCCTGATGAAATCAAAGGTAAGGACGAGACCAAGGGTGAAGCCGCTTTGAAAGGCCATTTGAAGAATGGCACCAATGAGCAAGGCGGTTCATCGGCCTATGTTCCAACTGATCCCAAGCAGGATAAGCAATTGCAATATGCGCTTGATTTGTTGCGAGGCATCAAATCGGGAAGCCTTGCCGAACCGGCCAAAGACACGACGCCCGCCAATTGATCGTCATAGGGAGCGAGGACAAAAATGTTTTCGTTTCTCTAAAATTTGAATCATGAATTAACGGGAAATTTCCGCTTTTCATCGATCATGAAGTCTCTCCTTGTTATTTTTGCGAGAGCCTTTTTATGTCGATGTCAGACGCGACGTCTTTGCCGTCCTTAGATTCATCTTCCCCAACGGTATCTGAGAGCCTCTCAAGGTCTTATGCGCCCTTTGTCATCGCGGCGAGTGTTCTCTGCCTCATGACGATCGGAGCCATTGGCTTGGCATGGCATGGGGGATGGTTTCGCGCCCCCCCTTTACCAAACGTAATTGTACCGATTGAATGGCCGCAAGAGATTGTGGTGACGGGCACGTCCCGCCGTACCGTGTCGCAACATGGATTGGCACCCGCGCCTGATCCGCGTTTAATTGAAATTATACCTGAGGGTGTTTTGCCGATCCGCGCGGAGGATGGGGCAACGCCGCTCAAGGTTTATGCACGGCCGCTGCCACCCCAAGCGGAACCCGCCACAACTGAGCCTCGTGTCGCAATCATTCTTCGGGGAGCGGGTATCGGACAGTTGGCAACGCTTGAAGCCATTTTGCGGCTACCAAGCGATATGTCTTTTGCCCTCTCACCCTATGCGCGCGAGATTGATCGGCAATCGGGAGAGATTCGCGAAGAAGGACATGAAGTGTTTCTGGATGTCCCTCTCATTTCCCGAGAACAGGTTTTTGAAGATTCGGGGCCGAAGGCGCTTATGCCGGCAGCGGGCGACGCCGAGAATCTCACCCGCTTGAAATGGTCGATGGCACGGGTTGCTGGCTATGCCGGTTTGCTCGCGATTTCCGGATCGGATGGGTTGATTACGCCGGATGTCAAAGATCTTCTTGCCCGCCAAGCTGAAACCCGTGGGCTCGGCTTAGTTACTCATTCACGGCCCGATAAAACTACATCCGCGCCGCAGAATAATCATGCGCGGATCACGAGTCTGATCCATCGCGATCTGCCGCCGAACGGGATCGATGAAGCTTTGGAACGATTGACGGCCGAGGCAAAAAAGAACGGTTCGGCTTTGGGGGTTGCGGTGATCACGCCTCTTGCGATAGAGCGCCTAAAGAAGTGGAGCGAAGGCTTGGCCGCGCAAGGGGTTCGCCTCGTTCCCGCAAGTTCGGTGCTGTTGCAGCAAAGGTAGTCGGTATGCGTTACGAGGATCTGCCTTATCGCCGGAATGTCGGCATCATGCTCGTCAATCGGCAGGGCTTGATTTTCGTGGGGCAACGCCGCGCCGAAGCGGGTCCCGAGCATGTTGATGCGCATCACTCATGGCAAATGCCGCAAGGTGGAATTGATAAGGATGAAGAACCTTATCCCGCGGCCTTGCGAGAACTTGCTGAAGAGACCGGCGTGACAAGCGTCTCTCTCATTGCCGAAGCACCGCACTGGCTGACTTATGATCTTCCGCCCGATGTCGCGAAATCGGCATGGAAAGGCAAATATCGCGGCCAGACGCAAAAATGGTTTGCCTTCCGCTTTGAAGGGCAAGACAGCGAGATCAATATTCTTGCACCGCCTGGTGGCCATAAGCCTGAATTTGAAAATTGGAGATGGGCGGCGTTGGAAACATTACCTTCGCTTGTGATCCCCTTTAAAAAATCGGTTTATGAAGATGTTGTCGCGCTGTTTCGCTCGCTCATTATGTGAACTGATTTCAGTTTAAAATTGACGATCACAAGGCCAATGCCGATCAGCCCCATACCCACGAGATCGGTAAGGGATAGAGTTTCGCCGAGCACGAAAATTCCAAGCACCAATGCACTTGGCGGAATCAAAAGCGTAACAAGGGCAACGGCCACTGCGCCTGAATTATTGAGCACACGGAAATACATGAGATAACCAATCGCCGTGCAGAGAATGCCAAGCGCGGCAATGCTAAGAATTGCACCTTCTGTTGGAACGCCCATCATCCAAGGTTTATCGATGATCAATGAGATCGGGAGCAACACGAGCGATGCCGACGCTGTCTGGCCAAAGGCGATCTGAATCGGCTGCAATTTCAGACGCGCGAAACGACGTCCGAAAATGCTTGCCGATGCATAAGAGAGAGTTGCTGCGAGACAGGCTAACTCGCCCCAAATATTGACGTCTGTGTTGAACAATAGACTCGGCCCGATCAGCACAATCACGCCGCCGACACCAAGCGCCACACCGATCAGGCGGTTGGCTGTGAAGCGCTCATCTGTCGTTGCAAAATGCGCGATGATGATCGCGAAAAGCGGCGTCATGGCATTGATGATGGAGGCAAGACCCGCATCAATTTTGCTTGTGCCATAAACAATGAGGCTCATTGGAATGACATTGTTGATGATGCCCATGCCCAGAAAGGCGCGCCAAACGCCAAGGCCTTTTGGAAATTCGGTACGAATGACAAATATGACGAGAGCGAGGGCTAAAGCGCCGAGGGCCACACGCGAAAAGACGATTGTGAAAACCGGTACAGAGGCAACCGCCACTTTCATAAAAAGATAGGAGCCGCCCCAGATGATCGAGAGACCGATGAGCAGCGCCCATTCAAGCGGGCCAATTGAGGTTCTTTGCATGGGGTGTCCGAAGATCGAGCCGGAAGATGGATCGCGTTCTTCTATCGGCCTTTACATGGAAAGACCACCCGAAACCGATGAGGTCAGCCTTGCTGTTATTTAAGGGCCGCGAAACTGCGATGCTGATCAATCTTTAATGCGGTCAAGACGAGATTGTCATAACCATAAATATCGCCGAGCCGCTTGATCTGACCATCTTCACCCGTGATCACTGTGAAATAAGCTAAATGTACCGGCAGAGGTTCTTCTAATTTGATGACGCGTTCATCGCGACCGATGAAAGACTTCAATGCGTCTTCGGCATATTTCGGATTGTTCAAAACCATCGCGGCGAGCGAGAAGGGATTTTCAACTCTTACGCACCCATGGGAATAGGCACGATCCGTATTGGCAAAGAGTTTGCGCATCGGCGTATCATGCAAATAAACTGCATGTTCATTGGGTAGATTAAATTTTACAAAGCCCAACGCGTTCCGCTCACCCGGAGGTTGCCGGATATAAGTCATGTCACCGTCTTGCGTGATCTCATATCCTGATTTTTCAGCAAATGCCGGATCTTCTGCAAGTTTTGGAAGAAACTCATTGCGAATGATCGATTGTGGGACATGCCAGCTCGGATTGACGATCAGCGAGTTGATGGCGGCTGAAAATAGGGGAGTCGGCGTATCCGGCTTACCTACAACCGTTCTTGTGATATGTGCCACTTCGCCTTTTCGAATGAGTTTTAAATTGAACTCAGGCAAATTCACAAAGATATAATTTTCACCAAGCTCTGGCGGCACCCAACGCCAACGTTCCATATTCACAACGATGTCAAATGCGCTTGGTGCCATCATGCTGACCATTGCCGTCGTCGTGCGTGTCTTTTGCGGAAGCGCTTTGGTGACTGGCGCTGACTCACTTAGGCTTCCCGTCGTTTCACGAAGCTCCAACAATTTGGATTTAAGATCGAGATAGCCTTTGTGACGGGGTTGATAAGATTGCAGGCGATCTCCCACATTCTGTGTGCCCATCAAATCCACCAAAACCATTGTCGGACGCGGGATCACTAATCGCGGCGTTATCAATTTTGACAGTTTGAGTGTGTCGATTCGCGCGCCGCGGGCGTCGCGCGCAAAAGCAACAGCGCTTGCCGACAAAATCAAATCCGCTTCGGCAATTTTTCTGGGATCTGTTTCTGATGCAGAGATTAGCAGCACTGGATAATCGCTCGCGTTCATGCCGTCTTCATCAGCGCTTAAGAGGCGGCGTTGAAGGCTTTCACGACGCTCATCCAGAAACGGGCCTCCAAACCACAAAGGCGTATCATTGCGAGCCGTGTAGAAATTCAGGAAATTTTCACGATCGGCTTTTGGCCATTTCATGATGATTGCGGGCAGTGATCCTGATAGACGAAGTGCTTTGATTTCTTCCGTAATCCGATTTGTGAGATCGATGGTGCTTTGTGTGTCTCGTGTCTCGATCACGGAGGCGCGATCTTCTGCGAAGGCATAGGGCTCACCACTGATCGGGAGAAGAGACACGAGGCAGAGGAAAAGAGTTGATGCAATTGATCTCATGCGGCATCCCCATAAACGGGCGGATTATTTTCAAATTCACTATGAGTGATCTCTTCGATCCGGCGGTAGAGCGTGGATCGACTAATGCCTAAAGCGCGCGCGATAGCAGCAAAAGGCTGCGCATTGGCTTTGATTGCAAAGGCAATCACGTCTTTTTCAATTGCAGCGAGTGATCGCAAATCCCCGTTGTGATCGACAACGGGAATGGTTGCGGAAAGCGGATCATGTTCAGGGACGACTCTATCAAGGCTTGGTAGGGACCCGCGAAGAATTGAAGTTTGGGAAGAGCCAAGAGCAACAAAGCGCCCCTCAGCAGTTGGCACATCCCTAAGCGGCATCACGGATGGCACCAGCATATTCTTTAGTGATACGGCAATACGTTCGAACCCAGCAGGAATCAGGCAGAAATCCTGTGCACCGGCCGCGATCGCCGCAAGCGCCGAATCAATCGCTGTGGGCTTGACGAGAACGATGATGGGTGTGTGATAGCCCGCCGCGCGTAGTCTTGTGATCACGCCCATCCCATCAAGTTCGGGCATCACAAGATCAAGAAGAACAGCAGCGATCGAAGGATCGCGTCTTTTCATAATCGCATCAAGCGCGTCCTGACCTGAGGCGAGAGGAACAGGATCGTGTCCCAGACGTGTGATCAGGCGCACAAGGTGGCTCTGGTGAACGGGATCATCTTCAACGATCAGAATTTTACGCTTCATACAAAGAGGCACTCGAATGAGATGTGATTCGGTTCGAGTGTGGCGTTGTTTGGTAAAGGCCGCTTTAATGCCGCATTCCGCAAAGCTCGTTTTTTATTGATTGAGCGGGGGACGCTTTGTATGAATGAGGGGTCTCTCGCCAAGTCTTAACAAAAGCGATCTCTTTCTTAACCATCATGATCTAAGTCTTAACCTGAGTTGGACCCTTCATGCGCACGTCTCTTCCACCACGCTCCCTCATTCATCACGCCGTATCCGCCGGTCTTTCCGCGTCAGAGGCCAAGGCCCTTGGTGCTTTGCCCGAATGGAATTTGAACGATCTTTACCCGAGCACCGATTCCGCCGAGTTGAAATCGGATTTTGAGTGGGTTGGAACTGAGGCGAATAAATTTGCTGCCGATTATCGCGGCAAGCTTGATGCGCTTCTGAAAGGGAGCGCACCCTCTGCCGCTTTGCATGAAGCGATCAAGCGCTATGAAGCCATTGATGACAAACTAGGGCGTATCCTCTCTTATGCGGGTCTCGTCTATTCAGGTGACACAACGGATCCAGTACGGGCAAAATTTTATAGCGACACGCAGGATCGTGCGACGGCGCTCAGCACCGAACTTTTGTTTTTTACGCTTGAGCTCAATCGCCTCGATGATGCCGCTCTCGATCAAGCCGCCGCGCAAGCGCCACTCTCTCACTATGCGCCTTGGCTTAAAGATATTCGCCTTGAAAAGCCCTATCAGCTTGATGACAAGCTCGAGCAAATCTTTCTCGAAAAATCAGTAACCGGCGCAAATGCATGGAATCGACTCTTTGATGAAACCATGGCCGCATTACGTTTTGAATTTGATGGCGAAGAGCTAACCCTTGAACCCATCCTGAATAAATTTCAGGACACTGATGAATCGGTTCGCCATCGCGCCTCTGATGCGCTCGCTAAAACATTTCGCGCCAATCTTCGTACTTTTTCTCTGATCACCAACACGCTTGCGAAAGATAAAGAGATCTCCGATCGCTGGCGTAAATTTACAGATATCGCCGATAGCCGCCATCTTTCAAACCGCGTTGAACGCGAGGTTGTAGAAGCGCTTGTGAGCGCGGTGCGTGCGGCCTATCCGCGTTTGTCGCATCGTTATTACAAATTGAAAGCAAAGTGGTTTGGAAAAAGCGCGCTTGATCATTGGGATCGAAACGCGCCACTGCCGCAAATCGAACAACCGACGATTCCCTGGACCGATGCGCGATCAATGGTACTTGAAGCCTATCGTGATTTTTCGCCGCGCATGGCCTCGATCGCGAATGATTTTTTCGATAAAAATTGGATTGATGCACCCGTGCGTCCGGGAAAAGCACCAGGTGCTTTCGCGCATCCGACCGTGCCGTCGGCTCATCCTTATGTGCTTGTCAATTATCTCGGTAAACCACGTGATGTCATGACGCTTGCGCATGAATTGGGCCATGGCGTTCATCAAGTTTTGGCCGCTTCCAATGGCGCATTGATGGCGCCGACTCCTTTGACGCTTGCGGAGACGGCCTCTGTCTTCGGTGAGATGCTGACATTCCGTCGATTGCTTGATCGCACCAAGGATCAAAAACAACGTAAGTCCATGTTGGCCGCTAAAGTCGAGGACATGATCAACACGGTCGTGCGACAGATCGCGTTTTATACATTCGAACGCGAAATTCATCAGGCGCGGCGAAATGGTGAGATCACCGCTGAACAGATCGGCGAGATCTGGCTCAAAGTGCAAAGCGAAAGTCTTGGACCGTCAATTCGCTTGGGCGATGGTTATGAAACCTTCTGGACCTATATTCCGCATTTCATCCATTCGCCCTTCTATGTTTATGCTTATGCCTTTGGCGATTGCTTGGTAAATTCGCTCTATGCGGTTTACGAGAATGCTGCGGAAGGTTTTGCCGAGCGCTATCTTGCGATGCTTGCAGCGGGCGGTACAAAACATCATTCCGAACTTTTGGCACCTTTTGGACTTGATGCGCGCGATCCGGCCTTCTGGCAGGTGGGATTATCTTTGATCGAGCGAATGATTGTCGAACTCGAGTCGATGGATTAATCGATCCGGCATCATTGCTTCTTCGTATTGAAGTGGTGATGGTGGATAGATGTCATGAGTGAATTAGATCCTGAACGGAACCGCTTCTCTGGTCGGGCTATGCGTTATGCGCGCGTGGCCACGAATGTTGGAGGTGTCGCTGCGCGTATTGTCGGCGGACGTCTCTTCGGTCTCGACAATGTCGATGATCGCAATGCGACGGCGCTGACGGCCGCTCTTGGCGGATTGAAGGGTCCTTTGATGAAGGTTGCGCAATTACTCGCAACCATACCTGATGCTTTGCCACCTGATTATGCGGCGCAATTAGCAACACTTCAAAGCCAAGCACCGCCAATGGGTGCGGCCTTTGTTAAGCGCCGCATGATCGCAGAATTGGGTCACGATTGGCGCGCGCATTTTGCTCATTTTGATCTTCATCCAACAGCCGCCGCTTCGCTTGGGCAAGTGCATCAAGCCACTAATCAAACCGGTGAGAAGCTTGCAGTGAAACTTCAATATCCTGATATGGCCTCTGCGGTTGAAGCGGATCTCTCGCAACTCGAGATTCTGTTTTCACTCCATCGGCAATTTGAACCTGCCGTCGATACGCGTGAGATTGCCAAAGAGATTGCCGCGCGCATTCGCGAAGAGCTTGATTATCGCCGCGAAGCAAAACACGCAGCACTTTATTCCCATATGCTCGCCGACGAACCGCTTGTGCGCGTTCCGCAAATTCATCAATCCCTATCGACCGCGCGTCTCTTGACCATGCAATGGCTCGAGGGCCGCAAGATTCTTGATTTCAAATCATCCGATCAAACAGTTCGGAATCATTTGGCCACCGCGATGTTCCGGGCTTGGTGGCATCCTTTCAGCCGCTTTGGCGTTATCCATGGCGATCCGCATCTTGGCAATTACACTGTGTTTGAAGATGCGGGCGTTGCCTCGGGCATCAATCTTCTTGATTATGGATGCATTCGAATCTTCCCGGCCAAATTTGTGGGTGGCGTTGTCGATCTCTATCGTGGACTTCTTTCCAATGATCGCGATCGCATTGTTCATGCTTATGAGACATGGGGCTTTCGCGGACTCAATGCCGAAGTGATTGATATCCTGAATTTATGGGCGCGCTTTATTTATGCGCCCCTTCTCGATGATCGCACACGCACGGTGGCCGATGGATTAAACCCCGGCGAGTATGGCCGCAAAGAAGCATTCACCGTTCACAAAGCGTTGAAAGAAAAAGGCCCAGTGACGATCCCGCGTGAATTCGTCTTTATGGATCGCGCGGCGATTGGCTTGGGCGGTGTGTTCTTGCATCTCGATGCAGAACGGAATTTTTATCGTTTGTTCAATGAAGCGATTGATTCATTTTCAATTGAAGACGTTGCGAAGAAACAGAATGCAGCGCTTCAAAGCGTCGGCTTGATCGCCTGAACGTCCATAAGAAAAAAGGGACCGGAAAACCGGCCCCTTGAAGTCAGGAAAACAGTCAGGGACGAGCCGGGGATGGATTGCATCTCGTTCCGAGAGGCTGGGGGGCAGTCTGGTCGGAACCAATCCAACCCCGGCGTCACGTATGAAAATCGCTGCGCAGTGGGGCGTTCAAAAGACGAGATTAAGGCAAAATCTTGATTTTTTGATCTGAGGTTCCTTTTTTGGGCTTGTAGGGGCACGCAAATCTGTCGATGATGCGTGTGTGAGGGACGGGGGTTAGGCCGGTGGACGGCGAGACAACGACGCATAGTTCCATTCTTCCCTGGCCGTCTGGCGCTCCGACGTCAGATACCGCGCGCGTTGTTTTTGATCGTAAAGAATTGGCGCTTTTGCTGAGCGTTTATGGACGTAAAGTTGCGGCCGGTGAATGGCGGGATTACGCGATTGATTTTTTAAAAGACCGCGCCGTCTTCTCTGTGTTTCGGCGTTCGACAGAATATCCGCTCTATCGCATTGAGAAGAACCCAAAACTTGCTCGTCGACAAGGAGCCTATGCGGTTATTGCCTCCGCAGGTCAGGTGTTGAAGCGCGGTCATGAGCTTGATCGTGTATTGCGCAGTCTTGAAAAACCCGTTTCGCTTGTTATGCTTTGAGGCACAAAGTCTTGAGCATAAAAAAAGCCCCGGCAGAACCGGGGCCTTTCATTATTCATTTTATTTGAAGATTAGTTGTTGTTGTTCCGCTGGCCGAACAATGCGAGCAAGAACTGGAACATATTCACAAAGTCGAGATAGAGCGTCAAAGCACCCATCACTGAAGCTTTGCCCATCAACTCTTTATCGCCGGCAACATAATCATATTCGTCCTTCAAGCGCTGCGTGTCCCACGCCGTCAAACCTGCGAAGACCAACAAGCCCAATACATTCAGGCCGAATTGCAAGGCCGAGCTCTGTAAGAAGATGTTAACGAGCATCGCGATCACGATGCCGAACAAGCCCATCACCAAAAACGAACCGATGGCTGAAAGGCTACGGCGTGTCGTGTAACCATAAAGCGAGAGCGCGCCGAAAGCCGCCGCCGTAATGGCGAAGACTTGGACAACGCTACCCACTTTATAGGCGACGAAGATGGTCGAGAGCGACAAGCCCATCACTGCCGAATAAGCGAGGAATGTGCCCATGAGTGATGAGTAGCTCATCTTCTCGAAGCGGAATGACATGAACAAGACGAAGCCAAGCGGTGCAAGCATCACCACAAAAGCGATCGGCGAAGTAAGCAGGCTTGCGGTAACACCGGAGATATAAGTGCCCCACGCCACAAGCGCAGAAATGCCGAGTGCGAGCGTCATGTAATTGTAGATCCCCAGCATATAAGACCGGAGACCGAGGTCATACTCCGCAGCGCCGACTCGCGCGGCGCCTGTAGTCCAAGCGGAGGCGTTGCGATCGTAATTTACCATTTTATTTCCCTTTTTCCGTCTGTAGTTCGCGATCCAATGATCACGACACGCAATTAATATGCGTTTAATTTTGGCAAAAACAAGGGCGAGTCAAAAAACGAGACCGTACTAGGACGCGCGCAAATGCCGCGCCGGTTTTTCTTCAAGCACCCGCCATGTACCGATGAGACCAAGCCCAATCGCAACCAAAACCGCCATAATTGTTGTGATCAAGGGGTCTCCGAGTGGCCATGTGAACGCGGTTTTGAACGTGAAAGCCACCAGCGCCCATGCTGACAAAAGCCCTGCAATCGAGCCAAAAAAGCTCGCAGCGAGTCTGAGGATCGCAAATTCGGTCAAAAATGCAGAAAGAAGCCGCGCTTTTGTCGCGCCCAGCGTTTTCAAAATCACCGCGTCGCGAATTCGTCGACGCTGGCTTGCGCCCACCGCGCCCGCGAGCACTAAAATACTAGCCAGAATTG
>JBJTCD010000017.1:0-92124 GCA_046091665.1 Hyphomicrobiales bacterium | reverse complement strand
ATGAATGTACGCGCGAATATCGGCTTTCCGTTGAAATGCGATGGCGTTGCGCGCGATGAAATTCGTCGTCGCGTGGAAGAGACCGCGCAAATTTTGCGGATTACAGACTTGCTTTACAAGCCCGTCTCCTCTTTGTCGGGTGGTGATCGTCAGCGTGTTGCGCTTGGTCGCGCGATTGTGCGTCAACCCAAGGCCTTTTTGATGGACGAGCCTTTGGGCGCGCTTGATTCCGAATTTCGCCATGTGATGTGCGGTGAATTGCGTGCGCTCCATAATCGCCTCAAAGCGACAACCGTTTATGTCACGCATGATCAGCTCGAAGCGATGTCGATGGCGGATACGATTGCGGTGATGAATCAAGGCGTGATTGAACAATTGGCAAGCCCGCGCGAAATTTATGAACGGCCTGCGTCATTGTTTGTTGCTGATTTTATCGGATCCCCTGCTATGAATTTCCTTGAAACGCGCGGCGGACTTACGATTGGCGCCGATCGCCTCATGCTTGATGGCGTTGCCGTTGAAATGCCCGCAGCGCGTGAAGCGATTGCCGAGTCTGATCTCGTTTTGGGTGTGCGCCCCGAACATGTGCGGCTTGATGACCAATCCGCCATTCGTGGTGAAGTTTTTGGTGTCGAATATTTGGGCACCACGCAAATTGTCACGATCACAACGAAGCGCGGAATGGTTCGTGCGCGTATCGGCGCTGATCGTAAGGCGACCATTGGTGACCATGTTGGACTCTCTTTCCGCGCAGATAAACTTTCGGTCTTCGACAAGGCCTCCGGTCGCGCATTGCGCAGCGTGTTACATGAAGGAGCACTCCATGGCTGAGGTTGTTCTTTCAGGCTTGACGAAAAATTTTGGCTCAACACGCGCCGTTGATGATGTGTCGCTCTCGATCGGTGATGGTGAATTCATTGTGTTGCTCGGTCCCACAGGCGCGGGCAAAACAACCTTGCTGCGTCTTGTCGCGGGCCTTGAACAGCCTGATCATGGCACAGTAACCATACACGGACAGGATGCAACAAAGGCAGCGCCTGCTGAGCGCGATGTCGCTTTCGTCTTTCAGCAATATTCGCTTTATCCGCATTTGACGGTTTTTGAAAATCTCGCTTTTCCTTTGCGCTCGCCCATTCGCGGTCTCTCGGAAGCCGAGATCGACAAAAAAGTGCGGGAGATCGCCGAGCTCGTTCGCATTGATGATAAGTTACAAAATCAATCGACCCGACTTTCGGGTGGTCAAATGCAGCGCGTTGCAATCGCGCGTGCTTTGGTGCGCTCACCCTCGATCTATCTCATGGATGAACCTTTATCTTCGCTTGATGCAAAATTGCGTGGCGATTTGCGGATTGAATTAAAACGTATCCAACGTGATCTTGGTGCCACCATTCTTTATGTGACGCATGACCAGATTGAGGCGATGACGCTTGCAACGCGTATCGGCGTGATGGAAAAAGGTCGTCTCGTTCAAATCGGAACGCCACGCGACATTTATACTGATCCCGTAAATATGTATGTCGCATCGCGTCTCGGAATGCCCTCGATCAATTTTGTTCCGACAAACCATTTTCCCTCGGTTGCTGCGCCTAAGGCAGCGAGCATTATGGGTTTGCGTACGGAACATCTTTCGATTGAAAAATCGACGCGCTCAGATGGCAATGGTGTCGTGACTTGGGTGGAGCATCTTGGTGATCAAAATCATCTTCATATCGAAATGAAGGGGCAGGATGTAGTCGTGTTGAGCCCACCTGATTCAGGCCTCGAAAAAGACGATCATGTTCATCTCACGCCATTGTCGCCGCTGTTTTTTACGACCGATGGCGAGCGGGTTCGCGGATAAGGGAAATGGCCATGGATGGCGCTTTGAAAAAAGCATTGATTGAAGACTGCGCGAAAGTCATTGCCGCACATGCGGATGAATTGACATCGCTTGATCAAGCCATTGGTGATGGTGATCATGGCGTGAATATGAAGCGCGGTTTTGAGTCACTCCTTGCGGATGCTGAGTCGCTTGCTTCGCGGCCTCTGCCCGATATGTTGAAAGCCATTGGTACGCAGCTTGTGATGAAAGTCGGCGGGGCATCAGGTCCGCTGTATGGAACGCTCTTTTTGTCTCTCGCAAAAGAAATAAGCGAAGCACCAAATTCGGAAAATGCTCGTACAGCCTTCGCATCAGCGATTGAAGCTGTGAAAGCGCGAGGTAAATCGGAAGTCGGTCAAAAGACAATGCTGGATGTTTTGGCCCCTGTTCTCGCGGCATGGGATCATCGCACAGGCCTTGCGGCGCATCTTTCAGAAACAGCGCGCCAAGCCGCAGAGGCAACAATACCGATGAAAGCGATTCGTGGCCGCGCGTCTTTCTTAGGCGATCGCTCCATTGGTCATATGGATCCGGGTGCGCGGTCGTCATCGCTATTGATTGCAACCATTGCCAAACATTTCGGCGCCTGAGGAGTTCAAACAATCATGGCGAATGTTGGTATTGTGATCGTCTCTCACTCTGAAAAAGTCGCCGAAGGCGCGGCCGATATGGTGCGTCAGATGGTGGGTGATGCGGTGCCGCTCGCTTATACGGGGGGCAATAGCGATGGCGGTTTGGGGACTGATGTCGCCCGCATCATGGACGCGATTGATCGCGCGTGGTCTGAAGCGGGTGTGGCTGTGCTTGTCGATCTTGGTGGCGCTGAAACCAATACAGAAATGGCCATCGAGATGATTGACGAAACGAAGCAGCAGCGCATCGTGATCTGCAACGCACCGATTGTTGAAGGCGCAGTGATTGCGGCCACGGAAGCCTCGGGCGGTTCGCCGCTCGATATTGTCAAACAAACGGCCGAGGAGCTTTCGCCGCAATGAACGCGCCTCCTTTATCAAAAACATCGCCTGTTATGGGTTCAGTCTTGTTGACGAATGCTGTGGGTCTTCATGCGAGGCCGTCAGTAAAACTCACACAGCTTGCGAAAAGTTTTTCTTCTGTCATTTCTGTTGCAACAGAGGTAACTGGTCCGTGGATTGATGCGAAGAGCCCAGTCAAAATCATGCGTGTAAAAGCGCCAAAAGGCACGACGCTTTATTTCGAAGCTTCTGGCGATGATGCGCCCGAGGCGATTAAGGCGCTGATAGATCTCGTGGAGCGCCGTTTTGATGAAGCCGATGGGGATGATCATGGCTGAGCTTCGGCTCGCCGGTCGTCCCGCTTCGCCGGGCTTTGCTTCTGGTCCGGTCGTGCGCCTTGTCGAGCAAAAGGCGCATCGCGTCTCTTCAGGCGATCCGGCGCGTGAAGCTGATGAATTAAAAAAAGCTATTGCTCATGCGTTGTTATCAATTTCCGCTCTCGCCGATCGTGCAGAAGGCGAAGCTGCGGAAATTCTTGGCTTTCAACTCGCAATGCTTGAAGACGACGCGTTGGCTGAGCCCGCCTTTCAATCAATCGCTTCGGGTTATGCGGCGGATCAGGCATGGCGTGAGGCGCTTGATGCGGAAATTGAAATCTATCGTAATGGTGATGATGAATATTTTCGCGCGCGGTCAGCCGATCTCGAAGATATTCGGGATACGGTGCTTGATCATCTTCATGGATCGCACGCACAATTCTCTGTACCGCCTGGTGCAATCATCGCGGCGCGTGATTTAGCGCCCTCGCGGTTTTTGTTGGTTGATTGGTCACGCGGTGGTGCAATTTTATTGTCTGAAGGTAGTCCGACGAGTCACGTCGCGATGTTGGCGCGCGCCCGTCGCGTTCCGATGATCGTGGGATTGGGTGAAATCCCCGATTCAGCGTCCTCACTCATTCTGGTTGATGGTGCGTTGGGTCAGGTGATTGTCGCACCGCATGATGAAACCCATGCTGAATTTCTAAAGCGACAATCAGCCGATGAAGAACTCGCAAAAAACGCTAAATCGCTTGAAAACTCAGCGGCCATTACAAAAGACGGCACGAGAATTTCGGTTTTGATCAATATTGCGGGCGTTGAAGATCTTGTGCATCTCGATCCAAAAATTTGCGATGGTATTGGCTTGGTGCGCACCGAATTTTTGTTTGGCGAAGGGCCGGCGCTTCCTGATGAGGACACGCAATATCAAGCCTATCGTCACATGCTCGAATGGGCGAGCACACGTCCCGTCACCATTCGTACGCTTGATGCGGGGGGCGATAAGCCCATTAAGGGCCTCACAATTGATGGCGAGAGCAATCCGTTTTTAGGCATTCGCGGCGTGCGTCTCTCGCTTCAGCGGCTTGATGTGTTTCGCGTTCAAATTCGCGCGCTGTTGCGTGCGGCGCCTCATGGCGAGCTCAAAGTGATGGTGCCGATGATTACGGTGCCTTCAGAGCTTGATGAGGTGCGCGCGCTTTTTCAGGAAGAATATGAGTCGCTCACAGCGCGTGGTGTCAAAGCGGAGATGCCGCGTCTCGGCATGATGGTTGAAGTGCCTGCCGCCGCACTTGCCGTTTCACATTTCAAATCCGATTTCTTCTCCATCGGATCGAATGATCTCGTGCAATATACCACGGCGGCGGGGCGCGATATTGGCGCGGTCGCATCACTCGCCGATTTGCGTCATCCGGCTGTTTTAAAGCTCATCGAACTTGTTGCAGCGCATGGCGAGACAAGCGGATGCGATGTGAGTCTTTGTGGCGATGCGGGTGGCGATCCCGATCTCATCCCGCTTTTACTGCACGCTGGCATTCGCAGTCTTTCCGCAGCGCCATCATTGGTTGGTCGTGCGAAGCTTGCCATCACTCACTTCAGTTTTGACGAGATGAGGGCACGTCATGGCTGAGAGTGTTCCTCTGCGTGGTGATCCGTCAGCTCTTGCCGAATATAAAAAGATTTTGAAGCAAGTGCTCGATATTCGCCCTTCAGGAACGCGGCAAAGGCTTGCAACAGCGCTTGGCAAAAATCGTTCTTTCATCTCGCAAATTGCTAATCCGGCCTATCCCATGCCGATCCCGGCAACGCATCTCGATGCACTTTTTGATGTGTGCCATTTTTCTGATCAAGAAAAGCGGAAATTTCTTGATCTTTATCTGCAAGCGCATCCGGGCCGTTTGCGCCTTGTCAACTCACAAACACAAACAAGGCGGATCAGCGTTGAACTTCCCGATCTTGGGGACGCGACGCGAAATCAAATGTTAGAAACACTTTTTGAAACCATGGCTCGTCATCTCGTTAGAATCTTGGATGATACAGAGTCGAAATCGTGAAAAAGGAAGGGACGTCATGAAGAAGCTTATCAACAGCACCGATACAATTTTGACCGAAGCCCTTGATGGTTTTGTAGCGACCCACAGTGATATCTTGTCCTTAGGCGATGAGTATAAATTTGTTCGCCGTAAAACATTGAAGCCCGGTAAAGTCGCACTTGTTTCTGGCGGCGGTTCAGGTCACGAGCCTTTGCAATCAGGCTTTGTGGGTCATGGCATGTTGGATGCGTCTTGCCCTGGCCAAGTTTTTACGTCGCCTACGCCTGATCAGATGTTGGCAGCCGCTGAGAATGTGAATACGGGTGCAGGCGTTCTCTACATCGTCTTGAATTATGAAGGCGATGTGATGAATTTCGAAATGGCCGCCGAGATGACATCGGGCAAAGTTCTGTCCGTGATCACGGATGATGATGTGGCGGTCGAAAAATCAACTTATTCGACGGGTCGTCGCGGTGTTGCGGGCACCATGATTGTCGAGAAAATCATTGGTGCTGCGGCGGAAGAAGGACGCGATCTCGAAGCGCTTCATGCGCTTGGCAAAGATGTGAATGCGCGCACGCGCTCGATGGGTGTGGCGCTGACTTCTTGCACAGTGCCTGCTGCAGGCAAGCCAACATTCACACTTGGCGATGATGAGATGGAAATGGGTGTGGGCATTCATGGTGAGCCGGGCCGTCGTCGTGTGAAGCTTGCGAGCGCGGATGACATTGCTGCCGAAATGACAGGTGCGATTTTGACTGACATGTCTTTGAAATCGGGTGCTCCTGTTTTGCTGCTTGTAAACGGCTTTGGTGGCACGCCCGGTATGGAACTCTATTTGATGGCCAATTCGGTTCGTAAAATCTTGGGCGGTCGTGGCATTACGGTCGCGCGCAGTCTTGTCGGGAATTATGTCACCTCGCTCGAAATGGCGGGCTGCTCCATCACCCTGACAGCGCTTAATGATGAATCACTTCGTCTTTGGGACGCGCCAGTGAAAACACCAGCGTTGTCTTGGTAATGATACCAAGCGGCAGATCAGGACTCCTTGGTGACTGAGCAGTCTTTCATGAGAAAGTGATGTCAATGAAGCCACATCTTCTTGTTGCTGGCAATATTCATGAGGCGGGACTTAAGCTCCTCAAAGAGCAAAGCGATGCCACTTATGACTATGTTCCGGATCTCACTTATGAGTCTTACGCCGCTCTCATGCCCAAGGTGGATGGTCTTGTCGTGCGCACCCAACCCGTGCGCGCAGAGACCATCGCCTCCGCACCGCGTCTGAAAATTGTCTCACGCCACGGTGTGGGTTATGACGCGGTTGATGTCGAGGCGCTGAACGCGAGAAAAATTCCATTAGCCATTGTGGGTGATGTGAATTCGCGCGCTGTGGCTGAACACGCCATGATGATGATGCTTTCGCTCTCTAAAAGAATAAAACATTATGATCTTGCGGTTCGTGAGGGTCAGTGGGCTTTGCGGAATAAATTTGATTCCGTTGAGCTATTTGAAAAAACATTGTTGATTGTTGGACTGGGTCGGATCGGACGTCATTTGCTCGGCATGGCGCATGGCTTTGGCATGAATGTCATCGCCTATGATCCGGGATTATCAACGGAGACCCTCGCGAAACTTGGCGTGACGCCGATTGCTCATTTGCATGAAGGATTAAAACGCGCGGATTTTGTCAGCCTTCACGCGCCTAAAACAGGCGAGCAACCTCTCATTGGAAAAGCCGAATTGGCAGTCATGAAACCGAACGCGCTGCTTGTGAACACCGCGCGCGGCGGTCTTATTGACGAAGTCTCTTTGCTTGAGGCGCTTAATCAAAAACAGATTGCCGGCGTGGGTCTTGATGTGTTTGCGGAAGAGCCGCCTTCGTCGCCACATCCCTTGCTTCAGCGCAATGATTTTTATCTCACACCGCATACGGCATCGCTGACAACAGAATCGGCGATCCGCATGGCCGTTAAATCAATCCAAAATGCATTGGATTGTTTCAAGGGGCAACTTGATCCCGCGCTTGTGGTCAATCGCGAGGCCATTGGTTTTGGCGAATAGGGCCCGCAACCAAAAGCCTGCACAAGCCTTTAAAACCCATGATTCCGATTCATGTCTTTGATTAATCGTGATTGCCCATGCGGGGCCGTCGAGCTCTCCTTTTGAACCGTTAGAAGCGATAAAGGCATAGCATCCCCCTAATTGCAGTTGGGTGTGACCTCTTTTCGGGCGAATCAAGGATGATCTTTGTCGCTTCGACGGGATTGACCCCTTGCATCCCCGCTAAGCTTTTCGTCAAATCAGGGACAAGATTTGTGAGGGAGACGGGTGATGAAATCTCATGCACGGGTGGTGGTTGTCGGCGGCGGCGTGATGGGTGTCGGTCTTCTCTATCATCTCGCGCTTGAAGGCTGGAGCGATGTCGTCCTTATCGAGAAGGGTGAGCTAACCTCAGGCTCTACCTGGCATGCGGCGGGGCAATGCCCGCATTTCAATTCTTCGCTTAACATGACCAAAGTGCATGTCTATGGCACCGAGCTTTATCCGAAGCTCGAAGAGCTTACAGGTCATGCTGTTAGTTGGCACGGCTGCGGTGGTTTGCGTCTCGCCTGCACGGACGAGGAAGTGCATTGGCTCAATCAAGTTTATGGCGTTTCGAAACTCGCGGGCTATGAGGCGCATATCATCGGTCCCGACGAAATTCGAAAAGTTCATCCGTTCCTCAATCTTGATGGTGTGAAGGCGGCGTTTCTTACGGTTACAGATGGTCATGTCGCGCCTGCGGATATTACGAATGCCATGGCAGCGGGCGCGCGTAAGCTTGGTGCTGAAATTTATCGCCGTACACTTGTGACCGATATTCAATTGCTGCCGTCTGGCGAATGGAAGGTCGTTACCGATAAAGGCGATATCATCTGCGAACATGTTGTGAATTCGGCAGGCTCTTATTGCGATGTGGTGGGCTCATGGACCGGCCATAATGTGCCGATCTCAAATATGCTTCACCATTATCTCATCACCGAACCCTTGCAGGCTCTGATTGATCACGAGCCGGAATTGCCTGTCGTGCGCGATCCGTGGTCGCATGCTTATTTGCGTGAAGAAACCAATGGTGTGTTGATCGGTCCTTATGAAACAGGCACCGCGCATGTGTGTTGGGAGGGCAAGCCTCCCGCTTGGGATTTTGAAAGCGAACTCGTTGCGCCCGAACTTGAACGGTTGATGCCTTATCTTGAGCGCTGCATAGAGCGTTTCCCGCTCTTTGGTGAAGCGGGCGTGAAGAGCGTGATTTCAGGCGCGATCACGCATACGCCTGATGGCGTTTATCTCTCTGGCCCCGCACCGGGACCGAAAAATTATTGGATGCATTGCGGCGCTTCGATCGGTATTTGCCAAGGTGGCGGTGCGGGGAAATATCTCGCGCAATGGATGGTGCATGGTCAGGCCGAAATCAATATGCGCGAATTTGATCCGCGCCGTTTCGGCAATTGGGCGGATAAAGACTATACCGAAGAAGTCTCCATCGCCGATTATCATCATATGTATTATTGCTATAAGTCCGGCGAGCAACACACGGTTGGTCGCGGTTTACGCAAATCCTCTCTCTATGACACGCTTAAAAATGAAGGCGCGCAATTTAGTCAAATCTTCGGCTGGGAACGTCCACGTTGGTATGACAAAAGCGGCAAAGGCGAAGTCTTCTCTTTCAAGCGCTCGAATTGGTGGGATGCGGTGAAGAGCGAATGCGATACTGTGCGCAATCATGTTGGGTTGATGGATCTCTCGACCTTCTCGAAATATGATGTGAGGGGTGCCGATGCCTATGCGTTTCTTTCTCGTATTTGCGCCAATAAAATTCCGACCAAAGATGGCGGCGTGATTCTTGGTCATCTCCTCAACGCGAATGGCTTTATTGACTCAGAGATCACCGTGACACGGTTGGCTCAAGATCACTTTTATGTTCTTTCGGCAGCGGTCGCGCAATTGCATGATTTGGATCAATTGAACTGGCGTGTTGAGAAGGGCGAGACCGTGACGATCACCGATATCACTGATGATTACGGTGTGCTTGTTCTTGCCGGGCCTAAAGCGCGCGATGTGCTTTCGCAGGTAACCGATATTGATTTGACCAATGCGAGTTTCCGGTGGCTCACGGGCAAAGAAGCGACCATTGCGGGTGTAAAGGGTGTGCGTCTCCTCCGTGTAAACTATGTCGGTGAGTTGGGGTGGGAATTGCATTGCCCAATGAAGGAGATGCCCAAAGTCTATCAGGCATTGATGACTGCCGGAAAAGCTTATGGCATAGATCTCTTCGGTACTTACGCAATGAATTCATTGCGCATGGAAAAAGCCTATCGCGGGTGGGGTTCTGAACTCACCAATGAAGTGACAATGATTGAAAGCGCGATGGATCGCTTTGTTGACTTCAACAAAGATTTTATCGGCAAGCCGGGTACCTTGAAATCGCAACAGCAAGGCGCGCGCATTCAGCTGGTCTATTGCGAAGTTGATGCGCTTGATAATGATTCCTATGGCAATGAGCCTGTCTATAAAGACGGCGCGTTGGTGGGCATCACCACAGGCGGCGCCTATGGTCACGCGGTCAATAAGTCACTGGCCTTTGCTTATGTTGATCCAAAATTTGCCGCAGCCGGAACCGAATTTGATGTGCTGATGATGGGTAACACGCGCAAAATGCGGATCCTGGCTGATTGTGCATGGGATCCGAAAAACGAGCGGCTTAGAGCATGACCGAGCTGCGCAAAGCCTATCCCGAGAGTGAACCCTATCTCACCGGACGGTTGCGCGTTTCCGAATTGCACGAGCTTTATTATGAGGAGTGCGGTAACCCGCATGGCAAACCGGTTGTGCTGTTGCATGGCGGGCCAGGCGGCGGTTCGACGCCTTTCATGCGACGACTGCATGATCCGAAAGCCTATCGTATCATTCTGTTCGATCAGCGCGGTTCAGGCCGCTCGACGCCGCATGCTGAACTCCGCGAGAATACAACATGGGATCTCGTTGCCGATATTGAACGGTTGCGGGAACATCTCGGCATTGAGAAATGGCAAGTGCTCGGCGGCTCATGGGGATCAACCCTTGCGCTTGCCTATGCAGAGCTTTGTCCTAACCGCGTGAGCGAGCTTGTCTTGCGCGGTGTTTTTATGCTCCGGCGGGATGAGCTTTTATGGTTCTACCAGTCGGGCGCGCATTGGATTTTCCCCGATGCGTGGGAAGCCTTTGTCGCGTCAATTCCCGAAGCCGAGCGGGGCGATATGATCAGCGCTTATTATAAACGTCTCACTTCACCCAATCATTCGGTGCAGCTTGAAGCCGCGCGTGCTTGGAGTCAGTGGGAAGGCAGGACGATCTCACTGTTGGATGATCCCGCGCGCGTGGCGCAATTCGGTGAAGATGATTTTGCTTTGGCCTTTGCGCGGATCGAATGTCACTATTTCATTCATCGCGGCTTTTTCGACATTGATGATCAGCTTTTGCGCCATGTCGATAAAATCGCGCATCTTCCCGGTGCGATCATCCATGGTCGATACGATGTCTGCACACCGCTCAAAAACGCATGGGATTTGCACAAAGTCTGGCCGAGAGCCGATTTCCGTATCGTCCCTGATGCCGGACATGCCGGCAGCGAGCCGGGCATTTTGGATGCAATCCTTGAAATCACCGACGGGTTTCGATGAGAATGGCATAGACAAAAATACGCGGATCGCGTATTTTAAAGCATGCTTTTTGAATGGGACGATAAAAAAGCAACCGGAATGTCCGGGATCGGCAGCTCGATTTCGCGACCGCAGCTTTGATTTTTGACGGCCCCGTTCAAACCGTGATTGATGACCGCAAGGACTATGGAGAAGTTAGGCTGATCGCCCTTGGTGAGGTCGATGGAGTGGTCTTGGTTGTTGTTTATACCGACCGTGGGGATGTCAGGCGGATCATTTCTGCCCGTTATGCCAACAAGAAGGAGCGTGAGTTATGGCGGTCGTTCGTAGAAGCTTAGATGAGTTGCGCGCGCTCAAGCGCGGCCGTCCTCCGCTTCAACAAGGCGTCGAAGAGGATCGTGGCGTGTTGAATTCTGGCGATCCGGATTTAGCGCTCGAAGTGACGCTCGATCAGATTATCGCACCGAAAAACCTCCGTCGGCGTCTTGCATTGACGCAGGAACAATTTGCCGAAGCAACGGGTATTCCGGTCGCAACGCTTCGAAATTGGGAACAGGGCCGCCATGCGATTGATCCTGCGGCCAAGGCTTTGCTGATTCTGATTGCACGCGATCCCGAGGCCGCTTTGGCAACACTCGCCGCCGCGCGTGCGGCTTAAGGCGAATATCAAAAAAGAATCAGCGCTGTCCGATAAGGGCATGAACCCGAAAGAGTCCGGAGGCCTCCATGGATTTTCACATTTCGTCCGAGGTTGAAGACTATCGCGCGCGCATCGCCGCTTTTGTCGAAGCGCATCTCCTGCCTTTAGAGAGCGAAGCCTCTTGTTATGACGGGCATGGCAATATCGCATTGCCTCTTCTTGAACGCTTGCGTGCGAAAGCGCGTGATGAAGGGCTCTGGTGTTTGCAGTTAAAGCCTGAAACAGGCGGTAAAAGTCTCAGCAAAATCGGAATGGCTGTTTGTTACGAAGCGATGAACCGATCGATCTTCGGGCCGGTTGTTTTTAATTCCGCAGCGCCTGATGACGGCAATATGATGGTGCTTGAAGCGCTCGGCACGCCGTTACAAAAAGAAAAATGGTTGAAGCCGATTGTTGAAGGCAAAGTGCGCTCAGCCTTTGCGATGACCGAGCCGCATCCGGGTGGCGGGTCTGATCCCGGCATGATTCAAACACGCGCAGAAAAGCGCGGGAAAGACTATGCGATTACCGGTCACAAATGGTTCATTACCGGTGCTGAAGACGCTTCGCATTTCATTCTGATCGCGCGCACATCGGATGATGCGCGTCATGGGCTCACCGCATTTCTCTTTCATAAAGACCAACCGGGTTGGGAGATTGTCCGTCGTATCGGAATCATGGGGCCGGAAGAACATGGCGGTCATTGCGAATTAAAATTTGACGATCTTGTTGTCAGTGAAGATCAAATTTTGGGTGCTGTAGGGCAGGGGCTGAAGGTTACCCAAACGCGCTTGGGACCTGCGCGTCTCACGCATTGTATGCGTTGGCTTGGCCTTTCAAAACGCGCGATTGAAATTGCACGCGATCATGCCTCAAAGCGCGAAGGGTTCGGGATCAAGCTCGCGGATCGTGAAAGCGTGCAGATGATGCTCGGGGACATCGCGATGCGCATCGAGATCGGACGGCTTCTCGTGATGAAAGCCGCATGGGCACTTGATCAGGGCTCATATGCCCGCAAAGAAATCTCGATGGCGAAAATGCATGTCGCAAAACTAATTCACGATGCCGCTGATGTTGCAATCCAAATCAATGGCGCGCGCGGTTATTCAACCGACACCGTGCTTGAATGGATTTATCGCTACGCACGACAAGCGCGTCTTGTCGATGGTGCGGACGAAGTTCATAAAATGGTGCTCAACCGCTTTCTACACGAAGAGGGTGAGCGCTTTTGGTCTTGGCCGGTGGGTCACAGCTAGATCATGACGGATGAGCTCCGCCAAGAAGCGCTTGATGCTCTTATAAGAGAGCATTTCAACGCACCGTTGAATGTGGTTGAACAAATTGGTGGCGGGCAATCCAATCCGACTTATTTTATTACCGTCGGTACACAACAATTGGTTTTGCGAAAGCAGCCACATGGCCCCATTTTGAAAGGCGCACACGCGGTCGATCGCGAATATCGTGTTTTAGAAGCGCTTTCCAAAACAAATATCCCCGTTCCAAAACCGATTCTCTTCTGCGCCGATACGACAATTCTAGGCACATCTTTTTATCTTATGGAGCGTCTAAAGGGTCGTGTCTTTCATGATGCGGCTTTGCCTGATCTTTCGCGCGAGGATCGCCGCACGCTTTATATTTCGATGGCAGAAACGCTCGCAGCGCTTCATGCGATTGATCCCGAAGCGGTGGGACTTTCCGATTTCGGCCGATCCGGAAATTATTTCGATCGTCAGCTTGCACGTTGGTCCAACCAATGGCGTGAATCGATCGCGAAACCAATTCCCGCGCTTGATCAGCTGATTGAAGAACTCACCCGCGCGCTTCCCGAAGAGGATGGATGCGTTTCCATTGTTCATGGTGATTATCGCATGGGCAATCTAATGGTGCATCCAACAGAGCCGCGCGTCATTGGCATTCTTGATTGGGAATTATCAACGCTTGGACATCCGCTTGCGGATCTTGGTTTCGCGGCAATGGCCTGGTACACAACACCAAAGGATTATGGCGGTATTGCCAGCCTTGATTTACGGCGCCTTGGCATTCCGAGTGAAGAAGACTTCATTCAATCCTATATGCGTTTATCGAAGCACGGCCTCACGCTTAAACCTTTTCACATCGCTTTCGCGCTGTTTCGTTTTGCTGTGATTTTTGTGGGCATTGCTGATCGTGCGCGGCTTGGTAATGCTGCGGGTAAAAATGCACAAGAGATCGCACCACTTGCCGAACGGTTTGCAGAGATCGGTCTCTCGGTTTTAATAGACGGATCGTCCCTTAATCAACAATCACGGCTTCGGCAGCTTCTTTAGCGGAAGAGCGTAACGGTTTTTCTTCCATAAACAGAAGCGCCACAAATGAAATGGCAAAGCCGATGGCGGTTGCAAGAAACATCACAAAGAAGCGATCTCCCGCTTCAGCCGTTGTCGCCGGCGCGCTCGATCCTGCGTTCAAAAGAATTGCTCCAAACACAGCTACGAGCAACGCGCTACCTAATTGACGGAAGAAATTCATGGCTCCGGTCGCGGTGCCCAACTGATGCGGCTTGACGGCGTTTTGAATAGCGACCGTCGTTGTCGGCAATACCGTGCCAAGGCCGATAGCAATCACGGTAAAGAGCGCTTCAAGCGCCACAATCGATATATGATTTTGATAAAAAGCGATGATGAGCGCGGCGAGGGCTGCGATCAAAGTGCCAGCAAGAGGCAGGCGCTTATAATGCGTGATGCGTCCCATAGTTTGTCCGGCCAAGGTTGCGCCTACAACAGTGCCGACCATAAAGGGCATGAGAGCAAGCCCAGAATCCGAAGCACTCATGCCGCGCGCGGATTCAAAATAAACCGGCATAAAAATAGTTGTTGCGACATAAGTACCCATACTGAAAAGAGCAGCAATGGTGGCAGTTGAAACAACCGGATTGGCGAGAATCTCAATCGGAATGAGGGGTTCTTCTGCGGCACGAATGCGCATGATGAACAAAATCCAAAGTACGAAAGAAGCAGCCAGCGTGCCGATGATCAAAGGCGATGACCAGGGCAGTCTGACGCCGCCCTCATCCAAAGCGAGCATCAGTGTAATCGTTGCAAGGACAATCAAAATCGAGCCCGGAATATCAAGCCGGTGTGGGCGATGATGGATTGGTAAAAGCCTCAGCGTATTAGTGGTCATCACCCATGCGATTAATCCAATAGGAAGATTGATCCAGAAAATGAAAGACCAATGAAGATGTTCGGTGAGAAAACCGCCCAACATTGGTCCCATAAGGCTTGCGAGCAGATAGACGCTTGCAAAAAAGATTTGATATTTGCCCCGTTCTTTGGGCGCGACAATATCGGCAATGATGGTTTGTGAGAGCGAGATCAAACCACCGCCGCCTAAACCTTGAATGCCGCGTGCAATGATCAGCGCTAACATTGTGGGTGCCAAAGCACAGGCAATTGAACCAATGGTGAAAATGGCAATCGCCGCCAGCATGGTTATACGTCGACCGTGAATATCGCTGATCTTGCCATAGAGCGGTGTCACAGCCGTTGTCGCAAGAAGATAGAGGCTCGCGACCCATGAGATGGAATCAAAATCACCTAATTCGCGCCCGATGGTCGGAAGTGCGGCGGCGATGATCGTCTGATCAAGCGCACCCAAAAACATGGCGATCATCGTGCCAGTGAGAATCGTCCAAATGGTTTTTGAATGTAGGGGCGCGTGCGACATATTATTCCCAATTCAACTCATGAATATGCGACATCGTCAAAATTAAGTAGACGTCGTTTACGCCTTCGGTGTCCAAGGCAGAACTTCGCAATTCTGCAACCATTGACCTGTCAATGCGTGGAAGAAGGTCGCGTGTCCAATCACCGCGATGCTTTGCCCCGCATGGGATTTCACCCATTCGTTAAAATGAGTCACGCGCTTTTGAAATGTTTCATAAGGCTCCACCGCGAAGCGGCCGCGCGTTTCGGGTTCATGATGCCACCAGGGGTCATCAAGATGTTCAAAATCGAGATGCGGGAAATCTTGCTTTAATTCGTGCGGCGGACGGCCGACATCGCCCGAGCTTTCAAGGCGTTCCCGATGGCGGCAGGTCACATGAAAGGGAATCGTCCGATGGCCAAAAATATTGAGGCCCGTTTGAATGGCGCGACTCAACGGCGAAGTGATCACGAGATCGACCGATTCATTTTCGAGCCGCTTTCCGGCCTCTTGGGCCTGACGGTGGCCAAGCTCGGTCAAACGCGCATCAAAATGGCCAGGATCTTCACCTGTGGCTTCATAATGGGCGTTGAAAGTCGATTGGCCATGCCGGATCAGCAGAATCTTAGTCACGTCGGATCACTTCTGAAGTTCTTGCGGAGACTGTTCTTTAGTCGATCCGCTGTGCTTTCGCCAAGCGTTCAATTGCCACGTCTGCCCTGCATGGCTTGCAAGGCCTAGGGAAGACGTGAGAAGTTTGGAGTCTGAGCATTAAGGAAGGCACGATCTTTTATGGCCAAATCGGAATTGATTGATCACACAGCGCTAAAGCTTCATGGTCTTTTAAAGACAGGCGAGATCACACCGATTGATTGTCTTGACGCGCTTGAAGCGCGTATCGCGCGGGTCGATCCGCATGTGAATGCGCTGCCGACACTCTGTTTTGATCGCGCACGCGATCATGCAAAGCACTTAATGAGCAAACCCTTTGCAGAGCGTGGACTCTTAGGCGGAATTCCGGTTGCGATCAAAGATCTGACCAATGTTGCCGGCGTGCGCTCTACGCAAGGCTCGCCGATTTTTGCGCACTTTATTCCGGACGCGTCCGATTTAATGGTTGAACATATCGAGGCGGAAGGGGGCATTGTTTACGCCAAATCGAACACGCCTGAATTCGGAGCTGGTGCAAACACATTTAATCCCGTCTTTGGAGCGACACGCAATCCTTACAACACTTCGCTCTCGGCCGCGGGTTCATCAGGCGGCTCGGCAGTGGCACTGGCTACAGGCATGGCGTGGCTTGCGCAAGGGTCCGATCTTGGGGGCAGTCTTCGTAATCCTGCGAGCTTCAATAATGTCGTTGGGTTAAGGCCCACCCCCGGGCGTGTGGCGGTTACGCGCGGCGGGCGTTTTGATTCAAGCCTTTCCGTTGAAGGGCCGATGGCCAGAACGGTTGAAGATCTTGCCTTTATTCTTGATGCGATGAGTGGTGATGATCCGCGTGATCCGCTTTCGAAGCCGCGTCCTGCTGCATCTTTTTTGAAATCGATTGAGAGCAAGAATAAATCACTGCGCGTGGCCTATTCAGAAGACCTTGGTATCACGCCGGTTGATCGTGAGGTGAGACGAATCACGCGTGAAGCGGCTGAGCAGTTTCAAAAGGCGGGTGCATCTGTTGAAGACGCGCATCCTGATGTATCCGATGCCTATTCGATTTTTCAAACCTTGCGTGCGCAGAGTTATGCCATCGGCATGCGCGATTTGATGCGCGATCATCGAGATGCCTTAAAGCCTGAAGTGATCTGGAATACCGAGAAAGGCCTCGCATTGAACATGGCTGATGTCGTCCGTGCTGAATTGGCACGTACCGCTTTGATGCAACGCGTTGCACATTTCTTTGAGCGCTATGACGTACTTCTCTGTCCGGCGACGATTGTTCCACCCTTTCCGGTTGAAGAGCGCGCGGTCATGTCTTGCGAAGGCAAGTCATTCGATACCTATGTTGATTGGCTCTTGATCGTCGCAGTCGCAACGCTCGCCGGATGTCCGGCGCTCTCCTTGCCGTGTGGCTTTACAAAGGATGGGCTTCCAGTTGGATTGCAGATGATCGGGCCGGCGAATGGAGAAGCAAAATTACTTGCCGCTGCTCATCAACTTGAAATGATTTTAAACTTGGAAACCGGAAAGCCCATTCTCCCGCGCGTCACGCATCTCAAATCATGACGAGGGCAAGCAGATAAAGGCGGTGATGGGTTGATCATCAGGTATTTGTGTTTTCAATATATCTTTGACAACCCGACCTTTACACAGAGACGGTGCAATGTCTCGCGCGCCCGAGAATAAAAACAAAGCGCCTTTGGTTTTGACATCGTCAGCTGAAATCCAGGGTGAGTGATCAAGCGTTTCGCCGATGATCACATTATGACGAAGGGGTGTTTCCACTGCCGCCAATCCCGCGATCCAAGGCGTACCGCCAATGATTGACAGAGGTGAATTTGCTGAACCATTCCAAAGAGCGTGCGCTTCATTCGATAAGGCGCTCATCGGCCAATTTGTTCGTGGTGTGTTACCACCGAAAATAAAATAGGAATGCAATACAAAACCAACACCAACAAGAAGGATCAGGCAGCTCGATCCCAAAATGGCGCGCCTTGCCATCGTGATCGACCATTCACGCCCCGTTTCCATCACGATCAAAAGACCGAGTGACGTGAACATCGGCATGCCCCACATATCTTTTACGCGGTTGTTGCTGATGAGTGCGAAGATTACAGTGAATGTGACGGGCAGCAAAGTAACGATACGCAGGAAAATTTTATCGGCTTTGTCAGTAGAGATTTTTTCTGACTGCTTTAGTGTCAATAAGCCCACAAATATTAACGGAACAATCATAGGAAGGTGATCGGCGAATTGAGCACCTAAAAACCATAAAGGCTCCGAGGCTGTTGGTGATCCGGCGCGATCCGCAAGATAAAAGAACGGTTCGAAGTTATGCCTTAATAACCATATCGCGTGAGGCGCGATTACAATAAGAGCGGTGCCGATTGCGAGATAGGGGCCACGTGAAAGCCACACGCGTCTCATCGAGGGCTCAACGAGATTGCAAATCAGAAGAACGCCAATCAAAAGCGCATAAGAATATTTCGCATAAAAGCCTAAACCACTTATGAACCCAATAAGAATCCATTTTGACCACGAAGTCGGAGTCTGACGCAAAAGCGCATAGATGAAAATCGTTCCCGCCCATAGAGGTAATTGAATAACATTGTGATTGAATTCAATCGTTGGCACCGTGAAATAATAGCTCGCTGCAATCAGAGCTGTACCGGCTGCGGCACGCACGGGATCCATCAATAAACGGCCAAGAAGAAAAACCAGACCATAAGTGATGGCGACGCTAATCTGTGAAGCGAGGAAGGGGCCAAGGATCACATCACGCGTGATCAAAACAGAGAGTTCAATGATCCAGGACGGCAAAGGCGGATGTTTATAAGTTCCAATCAGCCAATGGGGTGCCCAAACCAACCCTTCCACAACATCAATCGGCGGCGCTGATGAGAATGCATAGGGCAGGGCAACGAGAACAATAATCTGGACACTTGCCAGAAGGCCTATCGATTGACCGGGGGTCAGAGAGTTAAAAAAACGCGTCACGCCGAACAAGTGCCCTGTTGAGTGAGGCGCGTCTTACCTCAATTCGGGCAAAGCGGGAAGCATCCAATATCTAAATGGAAAACGGATGCTCCCCGCGATTTTGTGCGTCAAGCCTTTTTAACATCATGCCAAGCGCGGCTCTTGGCGGAAGCCAGAACAGCATCTGTGACATAATCAGTCGCCAAGCCGGAGCGGAAGTTCGGCGAAGCGGGCTTACCCGTCTCGAGCCCTTCGATGAAGTCGGCGGCTTGGTGGATGAAAGTGTGCTCATAGCCAATCTGCAAGCCCGGCACCCACCAATGCTTCATATAAGGATGATCGCCATCGGTGATGTGAACCGAACGCCAGCCGCGCGTGCGGCCTTCGTCGCGATGATCAAAATACTGCAAGCGATGAAGATCATGCAGATCCCAGAAGATCGATGCGTGCTCGCCATTGATCTCGAGCGTATAGAGCGCTTTGTGACCACGGGCGTAACGTGTCGCTTCAAAGGTAGCGAGCGAGCCATTATCAAAACGCGCCAAGAAGGCACTTGCATCATCAATCGACACGGTCTCGACTTTACCTGTGAGATTGTGTTGACGTTCCTTGATGAAGGTTTCCGTCATCGCTGTGACGGAGGAGATCGAGCCATTGAGCCACATCGCGGTGTCGATACAGTGGGCAAGGAGATCACCTGTCACGCCGCTGCCTGCCACCGCCGCATCAAGTCGCCACAATCCCGCCCCCCCTTGCGGCAGATCTTTCGAGATCGTCCAATCTTGCAAAAACTTCGCCCGGTAATGGAAAATTTTTCCGAGCTTGCCTTCGTCGATCAATTGTTTGGCGAGTGTTACCGCGGGAACACGACGATAATTATACCAAACCATATTGGCGACTTTGGCGGATTCAACCGCAGCCACCATCGCTTCAGCTTCCGCAGGATTGCGACCGAGCGGCTTTTCGCACATCACCATTTTGCCCGCTTTCGCTGCCGCAATGGCGATTTCAGCATGGGTGTCGTTTGGCGTGGCGATATCGATGAGATCGATATCCTTGCGTTCAATCAGTTTACGCCAATCGGTCTCGTAAGACTCGTATCCCCATTGATCGGCGAATGATTTCGCATTCGTTTCATTGCGACCACACACCGCTTTCAAAACGGGCTTGTGTTCGAGAGTGAAGAATTGGCTCACTTGTTTGAACGCGTTGGAATGCGTGCGGCCCATAAAGCCATACCCAACGACCGCGACATTAAGAGGTTTCTTGCTCATTGTCTGTACTTTCCGATTTAGGCTTGCCAACCATGCGCGTCGCGCACTTTGATCATGGCGCCGAGAATATCATTCCATGTTTGCTGCTTCATCATCACCGCATTGGGGAACATGCACCCATCCCAGCAGATATGATTAAACGCTTTGGTCAATGCGCCCTGTTCATCGCGTAACCAGAAGCCTGCATGATGTGTGACATCCAATTTTCCATTTGGATCGCCCACCTGACAATGACGTCCGGTTTTGTCATGTGAACCTGATCCGAAGACCGAACCATCATTTTGTGCGACGTGAAAATCAAAGGTCCATGGGCGAAGGGCTGCGGTTAACTTTTTCAACGCCGCATCGAGCTGGCTCTTGTCTTTCCAATCATAATTTTCGGGGAGAATACATGCTTCCGGCGCGTTGTAACCCATCGTGTAGAGAAGCGTATGCGCCATATCCGCTTGGAAGCCAACGGTCTTTGGGCGATTGGTTTCCTCTAACGTATTCACCATCGCTTTCCAGCTATGCATGCCGCCCCAGCAAATTTCACCTTCTGCGGCGAGGCGCTCACCATAAGACTCAGCAACATCGGCCGCTTCTCGGAATGTCTGTGCGATGAGTTTCGTGTTGCCGACAGGATCTTTCGCCCAGTCCTCAACTCCAGTCGCAGAATCAATGCGCACGAGACCATATTTGCGAACGCCATGTTTTTTGAGCTGCTGACCAATGACGCAGGATTTGCGGATCATTTCGACAAATTGTTTGCGATCGGAAGCAGAACCCATCGCGGAGCCACCACCAACAGGCGGCCAGACGGGTGCCACGAGTGAGCCAACCGCCAAACCTTTTCCGGCGATTTTATCGGCCAAGCGTTTGATGTCATCTTCAGATGAATCAATGCTCGTATGCGGATCGGCCAAGAAGAGATCAACGCCGTCAAATTTAACGCCATTCACTTCGGCTTTGGCTGTCATGTCGAGCATCGTGTCGAGATCAATCGGGGGCTCGGAATCGCCACCTTTGCCTACAAGACCTGGCCACATGGCGTTATGCAATTTCGGAAAATTATTTGTCATCTTGGTTTTTCCTCTCTGAATTATTTTTATTCTGATTTCATTTTTTTGAAGTCACGATTTCACTTTTGTCCATTTGCCATTCTTCTGAGATGAAGACACGGCGGCTTCAATGAAAGACAGACCTTTCACACCATCATCAACGGTCGGGAACATTACAGCCTTATCCGCTTTCTTGCCCTTGCGTGCGGCATGAATCGCATGTGCCACTTCGGTGTAGGTATTGGCAAAGCCTTCAAGATAGCCTTCGGGGTGTCCGGGTGGAATGCGCGAAACGCGGCCCGCTTCAGAGCCTGAGCCTGCGCCCGAACGTGTGATCGTGTAAGTTGGTTTTCCGATTGGCGAGACATGGAGATAATTCGGATTTTCTTGGCTCCAAGCGATGCCGCCCTTCGTGCCATAGACGCGAATGCGCAAATTATTCTCGTTACCAATAGCCACTTGGCTCGCCCAAAGGGAGCCGCGCGCGCCATTCGCATAACGCAAAAGAATTTGTGTGTTGTCATCAAGCTTGCGGCCCTTCACAAAAGTTGTGAGTTCGGCCGAGAGTTCATCAACAGAGAGACCGGTGATGAAATCGGCAAGATTATAGGCATGTGTGCCAATATCGCCGATGCAGCCGCCCGCACCCGAGCGTTTTGGATCGGTGCGCCAATCGGCTTGTTTTTGCCCGGTTTTCTCGAGCGGTTCTGCGAGCCAATCTTGCGGATATTCAACTTGAACAACGCGGACCTCGCCAAGCTCTCCCGCTTTCACCATCGCACGTGCTTGCCGCACCATGGGGTAGCCGGTGTAATTATGCGTGACCGCAAAAATTAGACCGGATTTTTTGGCCGCCGCCTGCAGTACTTTCGCTTCTTTTAAAGACGTCGTGAGCGGCTTATCGCAAATCACATGAATGCCCGCTTTCAAAAAAGCGAGTGCGGGACCTGCATGCATGTGATTGGGCGTCACGATTGAAACCGCTTCAATCCCGTCAGGGCGTCTGGCTTCTTCACGCGCCATAGTTTCAAAATCGGCATAGGAGCGATTGGGATCAAGCCCCAATGCTGCGCCCGATCTTTTTGCTTTTTCAGCGGTTGAGCTCAGCGCGCCCGCGACAAAAACATAATGATCATCGATGCGCGAAGCGATGCGGTGAACTGCGCCAATAAAAGCGCCTTCCCCACCACCCACCATGCCTAAGCGAATACGGCCATCTCTTTTGCCGTCATCTTTTCCTGTGATTGCCATGAGAGATCTCTCTTTTATCGAATGCCCAACATGCGATTGATTTGTGCCTTGTCGGTGCCACCACCGGCAAAATCATCGAATGCTTTTTCAGTGACGCGAATGAGATGGCTTTGAATGAAGGGCGCGCCTTCTTTTGCACCATCTTCGGGATGTTTCAGGCAGCATTCCCATTCAAGCACAGCCCAGCTCGAATAATTATACTGCGCGAGCTTCGAGAAGATACCGGCAAAATCAACTTGGCCATCGCCCAATGAGCGGAAGCGGCCTGCGCGCTCAACCCAATTCGAATAGCCCGAATAAACACCTTGGCGACCTGTCGGATTAAATTCGGCATCCTTCACATGGAAGGCTTTGATGCGCTCATGATAGATATCGATGAAATCGAGATAATCGAGCTGCTGCAAAACGAAATGCGAAGGATCATAATTGATGCAGGCGCGCTTATGGCCTTTCACGGCATCAACAAAACGTTCGAAGGTCGTGCCATCGAAGAGATCTTCACCGGGATGAATTTCATAGCATACATCGCAACCCACTTCGTCATAAGCATTCAGAATCGGCTTCCAGCGTTTCGCGAGTTCTGCAAAAGCGGCATCGATCATACCATTGGGACGTTGCGGCCAAGGATAAGCAAAAGGCCATGCCAAAGCGCCAGAGAACGTCACGCTCGCATGAAGACCAAGATTTTTCGACGCCTTCGCGCCAAGCATCATTTGATCAACGGCCCATTCCTGCCGTGCCTTTGGTTTGCCATGCACTTCTTTTGGCGCAAACGCATCAAAGGCTTCGTCGAAAGCTGGGTTCACCGCAACAAGCTGGCCTTGAAGATGGGTTGAAAGTTCGGTGATTTCGACGCCGTGCTTTTTCGCAATGCCTTTGATTTCGTCGCAATAGGTTTTTGAAGACGCGGCCTTTTTCAAATCAAAGAGGCGGCCATCCCATGTCGGTATTTGTACGCCTTTATAACCAAGGCTTCCCGCCCATTTGCAAATTGCATCGAACGAATTGAAAGGTTTTTTGTCGCCCGCAAATTGCGCCAGAAAAATAGCTGGTCCTTTGATGTTGGTTGCCATCGCACAATCCTCCCTGTTGGTCTTTTAACCGCCCGGTTTCCGGTGCGGCTTTTGATTTCCTGATTGAGACATTTGTTGCTTTTCGGATCAAGCCCGAACTTTCATCAAAACCGCACAAAATCAGTCAAATTTTCACGAATTCTTCGCTTTTTGGCCTTAACGCAGGAGCCCAAAGAGACGTGGGTCTCATTTTTGGCTTTTCGTCTTCTTTTTGGGAGCCAGCCTTGCTGCGAAGAGACTCTTATTCTCCAACCGATGTTGCGTCGCACAATCACTGTGCGTGCTGCGTTGGCCCGCGATGGTCGCGGCGTGGCTTTTTGGCCGCCAGCGTCGGTGCTGTTTCTGCGGGAATTGGAGGTCCAGTAAAGGCGCAAAATCGTGCGCCTTTGATTGAGCCGTCTCTCAGATTGTCGCTCGCGCCCGATCAAAATCGCGTTGTGGCATTGACACTTGATGCATGTTCCGGTGGCTTTGATCACAAAATCATCGACGCGTTGATCGCATGGCAGGTGCCTGCCACATTATTTCTAACCGCACGGTGGATCAGATCGAATCGCGATGGTCTCAAGATCATTCTTGAGCATCAAAATCTCTTTGCCATCGGCAATCATGGGGCTGAGCATGTTGCCGCTGTTTTGGGTTCAGCGACAATCTTTGGTGTTCGCACCGCCGGTGACGAGGGCGCTATTAAAGCTGAAGTGATTGGCGGTGCAGACGCCATTCAAAAGGCAATCGGACTCATGCCGAAATGGTATCGCGGCGCTACCGCGCTTTATAGTCCAGAAGCCTTGCCGCTTATCCAATCACTAGGCTTTTCAATTGCCGGCTTTTCTTTGAACGCTGATGAAGGTGCATCGCTTTCGGCAAGCGCTGTCACCGATCGCATGAAACGCGCGCGGCATGGCGACGTGATCATCGCCCATGTGAATCAACCGCATCATCCGAGCGGCGCGGGCGTGATTGCCGGCGTTCGCGCACTTCTCGATCAAGGCGTGACTTTCACAAAACTTGAGACCAGCACCTCGGTTTTCGCGTCGCTTGACCGGCACGCCCTTTGAGGCTTTACGAGCGCTTTGGCGGAATGACGCCTTTTTTGAATATAAAGCAGCCGTAGAAACGCGTCTCACCCGTTTGAATCACGCAATAGGATTTTTTTGCGCGCTCGTAAAAAGCCATGCGTTCGATCGTTCCCATCGGCATAGATTTCTTTTCGGCGCGATCGATTTCCTTTTGAACTTCCTGTTGAACATTCGGAATTTCATTTGGCGAACCAACAATCTCCATCCGGTGCGCGGCGTGATCCACGAATGTATCAAGCGGCATCACGGAGAGAATGGCACGAACCGCCTCAGCCGCAGTCGTATTATCAATCCGCAATAATTTACCCAGCTTGGTTTCACGCGCCACCGAGTCTGACGGAAAATTTGTGTCAGCGATAACGAGATCATCGCCATGGCCCATCGCTCTCAACGCGTAAAGCACGTCGGCATTTAAAAGCGGATTGATATTCTTGAGCATCATCTACCTCCCGAGAGTTTTCTATTTATTCCCCATAGGGGATCCAGATATTTTTAATTTCAACAGCATGGTCAAGCCATTGCGGTCCGTCTGCGCTTTTTGATTCAAACCAGTCGGTGACATAGCCCTCATCAACAAAAGTGCGTTTAAGGTTTCCAATCGATAAGCTTTCAATCAAGGTTGAAAGTTTTTTATCGCCAAATGCCCAAATTGCATCGACATCATCATGTTCGGCGAGCGTTTTTGCAAGTGTGTGCGATGAGCCGGTCACGATATTGAAAACACCGCCGGGCACATCTGAAGTTTCAATCACCTGATAGAAATCTGTGGCGATCAGAGGTGACCGCTCGCTCGGCACAAGAACAATTCGGTTGCCCATCGCGATCAAGGGTGCAGCAAGGCTCATCAATGAAAGAAGAGGCGCTTCATCAGGACATATGACGCCAACGACACCAATCGCTTCTTTCATTGCGAGCGCCACGCCGCGCAAAGGCGGTTGATGGACAGCGCCTTCAAATTTATCAGCATAGGAGCCATAAGTGAAAAGCCTTTCAACTGATGCCTTAACCTCGCGCTTTGCCAGCAATGGCGTGACACCACTCGATTCTGCAATGCGGGTTGCAAATTCACTCGCGCGTGCAGAAAGATTTTCAGCTAGGTAATAAAGGATCTGCGCGCGATTATGCGTTGTCGCTTTTGACCAGGCTTCCGCCGCCCGTGCCGCTGCCACCGCATTGCGAACATCTTTGCGATTGCCTTCGCCCACTTCGCCAAGCCGCTTGCCTTTTGCTGAAAGAACAACGCGCGAATAATTCCCATCAGGACGCACTTGCTTGCCACCGATGAAGAGTTTTGCGGTTCTATCAATCACCAATGCATCGTTGGGTGCAGTTACGCTTGTGGCTCCTGGAAGAGGAGTTGCTTTCCTTAATTTTCGTTTCGTGTGGTTTTTGAGTTTCAAATAAGCGAGCGCGCCTTCGCGTCCACCTTCACGGCCAAAGCCTGACTCGCGATAGCCGCCAAAACCAACCGAGGCATCAAATAGATTGGTCGCGTTAACCCAAACCACGCCGCTTTTAAGTTTTGGTGCGATATCAAGAGCGAGGGAGAGGGTTTCGCTCCAAACGCTTGCTGCCAATCCATAGCGCGTGTTATTGGCGAGAGCGACCGCTTCATCGGGCGTGCGGAAAGTCATCGTTACGAGCACAGGGCCGAAGATTTCTTCAATCGCCACCGTAGAAGCAGGGGCGACATTGGTGAGAAGCGTCGGCGGATAGAAGCATCCTGATTTCGGGAGTTTGCAATCGGGTTGAAAGAGTGAAGCGCCTTCGCTCACGCCCTTTTTCACGAGCGCATCGATCCGCGTGCGTTGTACGGGATCTATGATCGCACCAATATCGAGGCTTTTGTCGAGTGGATCGCCAACACGTAAATGTACCATGCGTGTTTTAAGTTTTTCAATGAAACGTGCCGCAATACCTTCTTGCACCAAGAGACGCGAGCCGGCGCAACAGACTTGACCTTGATTGAAATAGATCGCGTCGATCACGCCTTCGACGGCGCCATCGAGATCCGCATCATCAAAAACGATAAAGGGCGATTTGCCACCGAGTTCCAATGTCAGTTTTTTGCCGCTGCCCGCGGTTTTCGCGCGAATGATGCGGCCAACTTCCGTCGAGCCCGTAAAAGCGATTTTATCAACCGGTGCATCAACTAGCGCAGCGCCTGTGTCGCCATCGCCCGTCACAATGTTGAGAACACCTTTGGGGAGTCCGGCTTCATGCGCGAGCTCTGCGAAAAGTAATGCGGTGAGCGGTGTGAATTCAGCAGGCTTCACAACCACCGTGTTGCCGAAAGCAAGTGCCGGTGCGACTTTCCAGGCGAGCATTAATAATGGAAAATTCCACGGGATAATTTGTCCCGCCACGCCAACAGGATCGTGATCCGGAAATTCGCGATCCATCACCTGCGCCCAACCGGCGTGGTGATAGAAATGTCGGGCGACGAGCGGAATATCGATGTCGCGCGTCTCGCGAATAGGTTTGCCATTATCGAGAGATTCAAGAACTGCGAATAAACGCGCGTGGCGTTGCACCATACGGGTCAACGCATAAAGATGACGTGCACGCGCCGCTCCGCCAAGCTTTGCCCATTTTGGCTGCGCTCTTCGCGCTGCCATTACCGCTTTAGCGATGTCAGTTTTGGTTCCTTTGGCAATTGACGCCAGAGTTTTGCCACTCGCAGGTTCTTTGGTCTCAAAACTGGCTTTTGAAGATGACGCAACAAAGCGTCCATCAATGAAATGCCCCAAGCGATGATTGTGTTTTAAAAGCCATGCGCGCGCTTCCGTATCCGCTTCAGGTGCGGTGCCGTAATCCATGGTCTCGAAATAATGCGCGACGCTCATGCTTTTATCCGACGGGGTGACGATTATAGGCCGAGTAACGACCTGTGATGTGATGTTCGAGTTGTCGTTCAATATCGGCTAAGAGGCTCGATGCGCCGACGCGAAATAAAGAGGGCTCAAGCCAGGGGCGACCCAATTCTTCTTTCATCAAAATCTGATAATTCAAAACATCTTTTGCTGCTGAAATGCCGCCTGCAGGTTTGAAGCCAATTTTGTAACCGGTGCGCTCATGAAAATCGCGGATCATCCGCAGCATCACGAGCGAGACAGGCAAAGTGGCATTACTCGTTTCTTTGCCGGTCGATGTTTTGATAAAATCCGCGCCCGCCATCATGCATACCATCGAAGCTTTGGCGATGTTCTTCATTGTTTTGATATCGCCTGTCGCAAGAATGGCTTTCACATGGGCGTCGCCACAGGCCTGGCGGAAATCACGCATTTCATCATAAAGCGCTTTCCAATTCCCGGTCAGAACATATTCGCGTGTGACAACAATATCGATCTCTTGTGCGCCGTCTTTTACGGACGCTTCAATCTCACGTAATTTTACATCATGTGGAACAAGACCTGCCGGAAAGCCGGTTGAAACAGCAGCCACCGGAATTACGGAACCTTTCAACGCATCAACGGCCGCGGCCACAAAGCGATGATAAACGCAAATGGCGCCCGTTGTGATTTTCTGATCACCCATGCCGAGCGCTTCAAGGAGATCTTCGCGAATGGGGTGCCGCGCTTTCGCGCAAAGCCGCCGCACGCGACCCTCCGTATCATCGCCATTGAGTGTGGTGAGATCAATGCAGGTGACAGCTTTCAAGAGCCATGCCGCTTGCGCGTCTTTTTTCACGCTGCGTCTTGCCGGTAAAGTCGCCGTTCGACGCTCAACAGCGGAAAGATTAACACGGATCTCATCAATCCAATCGGCATCGAAAGGACGCGGCATCGTGCGCCCCCCGATTTCGGGAGCGTTATGAAGCGAATGGAGCGAGGCGATGTTCGACATGACGGACGCGACGGTAATCGCCACGCCCGTTCTTTGTCAATTTTGCGCGGAACGCGCGCCCGTTAAGCCCTCAAGCCTCGTCTTTTAGACGGTCAAACGATCATCAACCGCCATGACGCCAGGAACACTCCAGGCGGCCTTTTCAACGATTTCGCGTTCACGCCAATCATTGACCTTCCCCTCGAGGCGAACGCCTGAATCCGTGACCGTGATGCGGATCGCATTGGCCTCCACTTCAGCCGAACGTTTCAACGCGTCATGAATTTTCTGTTTTACATCACCGGCTTGAACACGAGCCTTGATGGTAATGAGATTTGTGATCCCTGTGACACCTGAAATTTTTCTGACACCGGCTTCAGCGGCAACACGCTGGAAATGCCAAGGCACTTCGCCGGAAAGTGTCACCCAGCCGCGCTCAACTTTAACAGTGATTTTTCCCTCGGGCAGTGTCGTATCCCATGTGATGATGTTCACACAGCGACGAGCGATTTCGTCATCATTGATTTTTTTGTCAGTTGAATACCGAATTTCAATTTCTTGAGCGATGCCATGAACGCCTTTGACACGGCGCGCCGCGCGTTCGGCCGCCATTTTCTCGGCGTAACTCATCACATGACCCGAGAGTGTTACAATGCCGTCTTTTGCGGCGACGCCAATATTTGACGCATCAAGGGACGGTTCAAACTCAAGTTCATCGATGATCAATTGACGAAGATCGCTGTCGGTCATAGCGCGCACTCCTTCACAAGTTGAATTTCAGAGATGAAACAAAGATAAAGCAAATTGCGATGAGGCTCATTGACCAAAGTCAATCAGATCAGTCATGAACATAAAGTCCCGGAGCCGGTCCCAAAGACGGATAACCAAGAGCTGCGTGATCAAGCGGGCGAGGCGAAGTTTGTTCGGGTGCTAATTCGTGAAGCCACGAAACCCAAGCCGGCCACCAAGATCCCTCTTTTGCATGATGCGTTGAGAGCCATGTTTCAGGGTCCATATAAGCGGCATCATGCGCTTGTGTGCCGATTCGATAATGACGATCAGATTGCGTAGGCGCGCTGACAATACCCGCATTATGTCCGCCTTTTGCGAGTACAAAAGTGATCTCGGTTTCGGCCGCGAGATGGAGTTTATATACGGAGCGCCAGGGTGCAACGTGATCCCATTCTGTCCCCACTAAAAAAATCGGAACCGTGATATCACGCAAGGCGACCGGATGACCATCAATCATCAGTTGGCCCTCAGCCAAACGATTTTCGAGATAGAGCCAGCGAAGATATTCGCTATGCATCCGGTAGGGCATGCGGGTCGCATCATCCGACCATTGCATCAAATCGGCTGATTTTTCCCGCTCGCCCATCGCATAATTTGAAATCATACGTGACCAGATAAGATCATTCGAGCGTAAGATATGAAATGTTCCGGCCATTTCATCCGCTTGCAGATAGCCGCGCATCCACATCATGTCTTCAATCAAAGCCAATTGGCTTTCACTGATAAAGAGGCGCAATTCACCAGCTTCGTGAAAATCAGTTTGCGAGGCAAAGAGGCTCAGGCTTTTCAAATGGTTGTTGCCATCGCGCCCCACCGCCGCAGCAGCGATGGCGGCGAGTGTTCCACCGAGACAATAGCCGGTGAGATGAACTTGTGCGGCTCCGGTGATCGCACGCGCTGCTTCTATCGCGGCATTGACGCCTTGAATACGATAATCATCAAAACCGATATTGCGGTCCGCAGCGGTTGGATTTTTCCAGGAAACAATAAAGACAGAAAAGCCTTGATCGAGAAGATAGCGGATCAACGAATTTGTGGGCGATAAATCGAGAATATAAAACTTCATGATCCAAGCGGGTACAATCACAATCGGAGTCGCGTGAACATTCGGGGTGCGTGGCTTATAGTGAATGATTTCTGCAATCGGTGTGCGGGCAACCACAACGCCTTCTGTTGTTGCGACATCCACGCCGACTTGAAGTCGTCCTTCTTGCGGCGTCTTCCGTCCAAAACTCAACGCGGTTAAATCATCAAGCGCGTTTAACCAGCCATTGAAAAGATTTAACCCTTGGTTCTCGATGCTGCGTTTGAGAATGTCGGGATTGGTGAAAATGTGATTGCTTGGCGCAACCATATCAAGCGCCTGGCGTGCCAAAAAAGCCAGAAGCGCTTGATGTCTTTCGCTAACGCCATGAACCTTTACCGCTTCATCCCAAAAATGCTGCGCGGCGATAAACTGTCTGACCCAAGCGGAGTAAGGCAGTTTTTGCCACGCGGGGCTCGCAAAACGGCGATCATGAATTTCAGGAAGCGCGGTTTGATTTTGCGCGCGCATTTCATTCATTGTGAGATCAAAGCCACGCAGGGCTTCAAGTGTGGCGCAACGCATCAATTCTGTCATACGCCCGGGTGAAGCGGCAAGATGCGCGGCCCAATCAATAATGGCAAGCGATAAACCAATCGGTGAAGAGCCGCCCGTGACGCGGCCAATGGCAGCATGAAGAATGCGGTCAAGGACCGCACTCTCATGTCCGTCATTGAGATGTGATCGTGGCACGTTCATTTGTTCCATGGCAAACGTGAGCGCCAATCGGGATGAATCTCGTCGAGTGTTTGCTTTTGCTTGTCGTCGAGCTGGTTGTAGAAAGTCTCGAGTGGACCGCGCACCGTATGAATGGCGGTGATCATCGAATTCATATGGGCTTCTGCGACGGTTAATCTTTCAAGCGGTGACCAGCGACCGGCGCGTGGCTTTTCACACAGCGGCTGCAATTCAGTGAGCGCGTTTTGAAAGGCTTTGTTGAGGGCTTCAAGAGCGGGCTTTTGAGTCTCCGTGACTTTCAATTGTCGTTCGACCAGAGAAGTGAAGCGGTCGATATTTTTTGTGCCTGCGCCGCCGCAATAAAGTTCTGATTGGCCCCAGCCAAACCAATTACGCGTGGGGCCGCCCCACATCATGGCATGGCCCGGGCCCCAGCCTTCGTCTTTGGCGTGAGCGGGTGTGAATGCCTGCGTGGATATGAAGACGATACCGATAAGAGCGGTGCGGCGCAGATTTGAAAATGATAACATCGTAAAGCTCCTGACGATCTGAAGGTCACCTGTGAAGGGAATCCCTCTATGGATCATGCGTCTAAGCTTGGCTTTGATCAGGATCAGTCGTGAGGTCAGCAAAACTGCGGATTATCACGGTGTTTGTCCCTCGACAACAGCCACACTCTCATGCGAGAGGGGGAGGACTGATCGCTTTCTCAAAATGTCTCTTCGAATGACCGCTGATAAGTCTTTGCCTCTCGCTCATGATGATCACACTCGTCATGAATCTTCTTTTCCGTTTCACGCTGTCATTGCTGGCGCGCTTGCCGCTTTTGTTGGCTTTGCCAGTTCCTTCGCGGTGGTTGTGCATGGGCTAAAAGCGGTTGGTGCGAGTGAGGCCGAAGCCGCTTCGGGTCTCATGGCGTTGTCGATGGCGATGGGTCTTGGCGGGATCATCTTAAGCCTGAAAACGCGCATGCCAGTGAGTGTCGCCTGGTCAACTCCGGGCGCAGCACTCTTGGCAACGACGGGCTCATTGCCGGGTGGTTTCTCAACCGCCGTCGGTGCGTTTCTTTTGTCTTCATTGTTATTGGTGATCGCGGGTCTGTGGAAACCTTTAGGCCGGGCCGTGAATGCGATTCCGCCTGCGTTAGCCAACGCAATGCTTGCCGGCATTTTGCTTCATCTTTGCGTGGCACCTGTTACCGCGGTCGCTCACATGCCAATGGCTGCTTTATCTATCATTGTCGTGTGGGCAGTTGTCGCGCGGTTCAAACGTGTGTTTGCCGTGCCTGCCGCTGTTGTCATTTTGATTGTCAGTCTTTATTTCACGGGTTCTGCACCGTCGCTGAGTTTGGCGTCGCTGATACCGCACCCCGTTTTCATCGAACCGCACTTCTCGCTGCCAGCGATGATCAGCATCGCGCTGCCATTGTTTATTGTAACGATGGCTTCGCAAAACATTCCCGGTATTGCCGTTTTGGCAGCGCATAATTACCGGCCTGAACCCGGGTCGCTCTTTACGGTTACGGGCGTGATGTCGGTGCTTGCAACACCCTTCGGCGGCCATGCGGTTAATCTTGCGGCGATTACGGCCGCGATTTGTGCGGGGCCGGATTGCCATCCTGATCCGCAAAAACGCTATGTGGCAGGCGTCACCGCGGGCGTGATTTATATTGTTTTTGGCCTTCTGGCGGGTGGCGCCACCGCTCTGATTGCGGTTTCGCCACCGGTCTTGATCGAGGCCGTTGCGGGGTTGGCTCTCATCGGGGCTTTTGGGGCTGCGCTGATGGCCGCTGTTCAAGACGCCTCTGAGCGTGAAGCGGCTGTCGTTACATTTCTTGTTGCCGCGTCGGGATTGACCCTCTTCGGCATTGGGGGTGCCTTTTGGGGCCTAGTCGCTGGCGGATTTTTGCGGTTGCTGCGTCGGTTTGGCACGGCGGCCTGATCGTTCCTGCAGGGCTCGACGGTTTTCTTTAGCCGCGTGGCACGCTATCGTGCCCAAGTGTTCCCCGTTTAGGAGTCGATGATGACCGCCAATCCGAATTCACTCGCTGCACGCGATATCGAATTTTATTTTCATCCTGTCACAAATGCGCGTCGTCATGAACAAGTGGGCCCGATGATCATCACACATGGTAAAGGCATCCATGTTTATGATGACTCGGGTAAGGAATATATCGAAGCGATGGCAGGTCTTTGGAGTGTCGCGGTCGGCTTTGGTGAGGAGCGTCTGGCAAAGGCCGCTGCTAAACAAATGAGCGAACTTCCATATTATCATTCCTTCTCGCATAAATCCCATCCGCAAGCGATCGCGCTTGCCGAGCGCATGGTAAAAATGGCGCCTGGCAAAATGGGCAAAGCGCATTTCACCAATTCAGGCTCTGAGGCGAATGACACCGTTGTAAAAATGGTGTGGTATTACAACAACGCACTTGGTCGTCCGAATAAAAAGAAAATCATCTCGCGCATCAAAGCCTATCACGGCATCACATTGGTTTCGGCGAGCTTGACGGGATTGCCGAACAATCATCGTGATTTTGATGTGCCCTTCCCGCAATTTAAACATGTCAGCTGCGCGCATCACTGGCGTTATGCTGAACCGGGCGAAAGCGAAGAAGATTTTGCAACGCGCCTTGCGAAAGAATTGGAAGATAAAATTTTGGCGGAAGGTCCGGAAACGGTTGCCGCTTTCATTGGCGAGCCCGTAATGGGTGCGGGTGGGGTGTTTGTTCCTCCGCGTACTTATTGGCCAAAAATTCAAGCCGTATGCCGTAAATATGATGTGCTGCTGATCGCTGACGAAGTTATTAACGGCTTTGGTCGTACAGGAACCACTTGGGGCTGCACGACATATGGAATTGAACCGGACATCATGGTGTGTTCGAAGCAAATCACATCATCTTATGTGCCCCTGGCAGCCATTGTCTTCACCAATGAAATTTACAATGTGATCGCGGATAACACGGCGAAGATTGGTGTTTTTGGTCACGGCTTCACAACCTCAGGCCATCCGCTCGCGATGGCGGTTGCGAATGAAAATCTAGACATCATTGAAGAGCGTGGCTTGATGCAGCGTGTTCCGCAATTAAGTCCACGTTTCCTTGAGCGTTTGCATTCCTTCAAAGATCATCCGCTTGTTGGTGAAACGCGCGGTGTGGGAATGATTGGTGCGATGGAGCTCGTCGCGGACAAGAAAACAAAGGCAGCATTTGAAAAGCCTGGTGCTACTGGATTGAAGCTTTCAGAGCTTTGTCATGAAGAGGGGCTGATCATTCGTGCGATTGGTGACATCATCGCTTTCTGCCCGCCCTTGATCATCACGGAAAAGCAAATTGATGATATCTTTGACCGCTTCGGTCGCGCCTTGTCGCGACTCGCGGCGTGATGAATTGAACAGGCTCTCGAGAAGAACGGATTGACGAATGAGTGGGCAAGGTAAAATTGCAATGATCACGGGTGCAGGCTCCGGCATTGGTCGGGCCGTGACGCTCGCGATGATGAAAGAAGGCTATAACGTTGTCTTGGCGGGTCGCCGTCAAGATGCGCTTGATGAAACTGCGAAACTTGGTGCTTCTTATAATGTGCCGACGCTTGCGGTCTCGACCGATCTTGGAGATCCGAAGGCCGTTGCAACCTTATTTGCCAAAACAAAAGAACGCTTTGGGCGGCTTGATGTCTTGTTCAACAATGCAGGCTCCAATGCGCCGCCGATCAATCTTGAAGATTTGACATTTGATCAATGGCAGACGGTTTTGAATGCTAATCTCACTTCGGCTTTCTTGTGCACGCAAGAAGCGTTTCGGATCATGAAAGATCAAAATCCGCGCGGTGGTCGCATCATTAATAATGGTTCAATCTCATCACAAACGCCGCGTCCGAATTCCGCGCCCTATACCGCAACCAAACACGCGATTACGGGGTTGACGAAATCAACCGCACTTGATGGTCGTAAATACGATATCGCTTGCGGACAGATTGATATTGGCAATGCGGCAACCGACATGACCTCGAAAATGAATTCAGGCGTGTTGCAGGCGGATCTGCAAATTCGAGCAGAGCCAACAATGAATGTCGCTTATGTTGCGCAGTCCGTTGTTTATATGGCGAGCCTTCCGCTTGATGCGAATGTGCTCACTTTGACCGTGATGGCAACGAAAATGCCACTCGTCGGACGTGGTTGATTTTACAGCGCGCGTTTTTTGAAACCCGGTAAACTCGCGGCGATTAAACCGCCGCGATGACTGTGCCAGCCGGGTCGTGCCGTATGGATCAAGATCGCTTGCGCCAAAGATGCGCGCGTCAACAATCCGATGGCGCGTCCATCCGGTTCACCGACAATGAAGGCAGGTTGTTCTTCAGTCTCGAAGCGTGAGAGCACTTTTTCGAGATTATCATCTTGTCTGATTGTGTTTTCGAAGAGCGTCATCAGGGACGACACGGGTGTCGTATCCATTTGATGGGACAAAGCTTCAAGCAATGCAAGTCTTGTGACAAAGCCAAAGGCGCGTCCTGTTTCATCAATCACCGGAAAAACGTCATCACTTGAACGAATGAGTTTTTCAACACTTGTTCCAATCGTGTCAGAGGGATGAAGTGTTGAATATTCGGTCAACATGGCTTCTCCGACAGTGAGATCACGTGCGCTGTCATGCAGCACAGCAGCATCGGCTTCGGCACCCGCGGCAATAAAGACAAACGCGGCAATGATGATCAAAAACGGATTGCCAAATAGACCTAAAAAGCCAAGGGCGAAGGCAAAGATTTGACCAATGCTCGCAGCAATTTTAGTTGCGCGTGACCGGCTCCATTTGAGCGCAAGTAGCGCGCGCAGCACACGACCGCCATCCATCGGGAAAGCGGGAATCAAGTTAAAAGTCATGAGCATGAGATTGGCCGCAGCGATGCGCAGCGCGAGACTTGTTTCAGAATTACCGATGGCGTTGAAATCTTGCTGGCTTAATGAATGCCCATAGAAAATCATCACAACAACAGCAATCAAAAGATTGACTAAGGGTCCAGCGAGCGCCACGAGAATTTCTTGGCTCGGCTTTTCCGGTATGCGTTCAATAGTAGCAACGCCGCCAATGGGGAAAAGCGTTACATCACGCGTCCTTGCACCAAAGCGGCGCGCCATCAGCACATGACCAAATTCATGTGCAACAACACACATGAAAATCAAAATGATGAAAGCGAGCGTGTCCCATGCCGCAGCCGGCCCATTGGCGCGATAAACAAGGATGCCAATAAAGGCGAGGAATAAGAGAAATGTGACATGGACCCTGACCGCTGTTCCGGCGATCCGGCCAAGCTCAACTGACCACCGCATGGACGCGCCTCCGAAAAAGGGGAAGGGGAGCTCCCTCCCGCTAGGGTCAGGCCAAGCTAGACCTGTCCCGCGCCTCCGGATAGCGCGCAAAACGCTTACGTGAACACAACCGCTGGTTAGTTGACGAATGAACGTTCATTCACTAACTGCGTTGCACCATGTCCCTTGCCCGTGCCCCCCGCCATTTGGACCGTCGCCCGCAGATTCTTGATGCGGCGGAGACCTGTTTTACCCGTTCCGGCTTCCACCGAACGACGATGCAGGATGTGGCCGGTGAGGCGGGCATGGTTCCCGGAAATCTTTATCGCTATTTTCCCTCAAAAGACGCGTTGATTCTCGCTCTCATCGAGCGGGATCGGGCCGAAATCGCCGGTGATTTTGCCGCTTTAGTGGATATAGTTGATCTGATGGGGGCGTTCCGCTCCTTGGGTCGCCGCCATTTTATTGAAAAACCGAAAGAAAAAGCCGTTCTAACGCTCGAAATCTGGAGCGAAGCTGCGCGCAATCCTGCGATTGCCGATGTCATGGGAGGCGTTCAAGCGGAAGTCCGGCGCGGCATCATTGCCGTATGCGAAAAAGCGCGATCAAAGGGTGAAATTCCAAATTCGATTGATCTTGATGCGGTGGCGCGGTTGATCCTGACCCTCTCCGATGGGCTCATCCGCCGTCGCGCGCTTGATCCCGATTTTGAAAGTGAAACCGAAGTTGCAACGCTTCTCGATCTTATCGGTGCTGTTTTGTGCGGTACTCTGTCCCTTCGTCCTTGTTCTCATTCTCTCTTAACGTAATCTACCGTCTCGCTAGGAAACTCACTATGCTTTGGAGCCGTATCACCGCCATTCTTCTCGTCATCGGAGCCGTCGCTTGGATTGCGTCAGGCGCTATGACAAAAAAGGAAGCACCGCCCGCAAACACAAAAGTGGTTGAAACAAAACCATTTCAAGTTTCAGTTTTACCAGCGTCTGTTGAACCGCGTTCACGAAAACTCACTTTGTCCGGACGCACCGAAGCAGATGTTCGCACGATGGCGATTGCTCGCGCGAGCGGCGTTGTGACTGAATTGACAGTGCGTCGTGGTTCAGTCGTAAAGCAGGGTGATGTGATTGCGGTGCTCTCCGATGAGGCGCGTGAATCAAATGTTCAACAAGCGCAAGCGCGTGTCGAGCAGCGTCAAAAAGAATATGAAGCCAAGCGCGTGCTTGTTGAAAGCGGCAATCTTGCCAAGCTCGGCATTGCGCAATTCGAAGCGGATTTGAAAGCGGCGCAAGCACAATTGGCTGCCGCTCAAGCAGAGCGCGATCGCGGAACAGTACTGGCGCCTGTGTCAGGCATCATCAATGAAGTGCCGGCAACTTTGGGTCAGAGCTTGCAGCCTGGTGCACCTGTCGCTGAAGTCATGTCGCTTGATCCGATGTTGGCGGTTGTTGAAATTTCGGAACGCCGCTTGGCCGGCGTGAAAGTGGGCGACAAAGCCGATGTGCGGTTGATCGGTGGCGAAGAAGCGTCTGGCACTGTGCGGTTCATTTCCAACCGCGCGAGCCCGCAAACGCGCACCTATCGCATCGATGTGAGCCTCGCCAATCCCGAACGTAAAATTGCGGATGGTGTGACGGCAGAAGTCACGCTTTATCTCGCGCCTGTTGATGCGACGAAAGTGGCGCGTTCGGCTCTGACCTTCTCGGCGGAAGGCAAGCTTGGCGTGCGTGTGGTTGGTCAAGACAATAAAGTGGCTTTTGTTCCGGTGGGGTTGGTTGAAGACCAAACGGATTATCTTTTCGTTTCCGGCATTCAAGCCGGTGCACAGATCATCGTGCAAGGACAGGATTTTGTGAAAGAGGGACAGGTGGTTGAACCCGTTCCGATGAAACTCGGTTAATGCATTCGGATTAGGGACTGACCCTTATGAAAAATCCCATTGATTTTGCCATTTCGCATGCGCGGCTGACGCTTGCGTTTCTCGCCTTTCTTCTTCTTGCTGGATTTGTTGCCTATATGACAATTCCGAAAGAGGCTGAGCCTGATGTGCGCGTGCCGATCGTCTATGTGCAACTCTCGCAACGCGGGATCAGCCCTGAAGATGCGGAGCGACTCTTGCTACGTCCGATGGAGACGCAGCTAAAATCCGTTTCTAATGTCAAAGAAATGCGTTCAACCGCCTTTGAAGGCGGTGGCTTTGTTCTTCTCGAATTTCAAGCGGGATTTGACTCGACAAAGGCTGTCGCAGATGTGCGTGCCAAAGTTGATGATGCGAAACGGGATCTACCGAAAGACGCAGATCAGCCTACAGTCCGTGAAGTCAATCTCTCGCTCTTCCCGGTTCTTGTTGTCGGTCTAACCGGCGATGTGCCGGAGCGCACTTTGTTGCGCATCGCGCGCGGTACGAAGAATGCGATTGAAGCGATTCCCGGCGTGTTGTCTGCTGATCTCAAAGGCGCGCGCGATGAAGTTGTAGAAATCATTGCCGAGCCGATGTTGATGAAAAGCTATGGCATCAGCCTCGACAGTTTGATCGGTGGCGTTTCGCAATCGAATAGTCTTGTGGCTGCCGGTGCGCTTGAGGGCGGCACCGGTCGCTTTGCGGTGAAAGTTCCTGCGCTGATTGAAAGACCCGAAGATATTTTGAAATTACCAGTGACAGCGTCTGCGGGCGCTAGTGTCACTTTGGGTGATGTCGCCGAAGTGCGACCAACCTTTAAAGACGCAACCTCAATCACACGTGTGAATGGCAAGTCTGCGATCACGATTGAAGTGTCAAAACGCACCGGATCGAACCTCATCGAAACGGTTGATGCGGTCAAATATGTTGTCGGCAAATTGCAAGCCTCTTGGCCGGGCACCGTTTCTGTCACATTCAGTCAGGACAAATCAAAAACCATTCGCGATATGTTGCACGAATTGCAAAACAGTGTCGTGACCGCCGTTCTGCTTGTGCTCGTAATCATGATGTTGGTTTTGGGTGGTCGTCCCTCGCTTTTTATTGGCATTGCAATTCCAGGATCTTTCTTGGCAGGCATTCTCGCGCTGCAATTGGCCGGTCTCACCGTCAATATTGTCGTGTTGTTCTCGCTTATTCTTGCGGTCGGGATGCTGGTCGATGACGCGATCATTGTTTCTGAATATGCGGAACGTCGCTTGGCTGAAGGCATGGATCCCAAACAGGCTTTCTCCTTGGCGGCGAAACGTATGGCGGGTCCTGTTATTTCAGCGACATTGACGCGCGTTGCAGCATTCTCACCTCTGCTGTTCTGGCCGGGGATTGTCGGCGAATTTATGAAATATATGCCGCTCACTTTGATCGCGACGCTTTCAGCTTCGCTTGCGGTGGCGTTGTTTTTCACGCCAACCCTTGGCGCACTTCTCGGTAAAGCTGCCGATCATCCGCATGATGATCGTGCGCGCGAGAAGGGTCTCTATATGCGCCTTGTTCGTTTCTGCGTGAAACATCCGGGCCTCACTCTTGCTGCGGCATTCTTCATGTTGGTTGCCGTGATCAAAGCCTATGGCGTGTTTGGTAAAGGTGTTGAATTTTTCCCGAATGTCGAACCTGATTACGGCATCGTGCAGATTCATGCGCGCGGCAATCTTTCCATCACGGAGAAAGATCAGCTCGTTCGTCAAGTTGAAGAACGCATTCTGCCGATGAATGAACTGAAGACCGTCTATGCGCGTTCGGGTGAAAGCCAGAAAGGCTCAAGCGAAGTCTCTGAAGATACAATCGGATCAATTCAATTCGAATTTATCGATTGGCAACATCGTCGTCCTGCCCACGTGATTATGGAAGATATCCGCACAAAGACCGCTGATATTTCCGGCGTGTCGATTGAAGTGACTGCGCCGAAAGGCGGACCTCCGACGGGTAAAGCCATCCAAGTGCAACTCTCTGCGCTTGATCCAGCCTATCTCATTCCGGCAGCGAAAAAAGTTGAGGCTGTGCTTGGGAAGATTCCCGAAATACGGGATCTCGACAATGGTCTTGCTTTGCCGGGAATTGATTGGACGATCAATGTTGATAAAGCGGAAGCCGCCAAATATGGCGCGAGTGCCACAAGCGTCGGTGCAGCATTGCAGCTTGTCACCAATGGTGTGAAAATTTCAGAATATCGCCCGAATGATACGGATAAATCCGTCGATCTCATTCTGCGTTTTCCTGAAGACAAGCGCACGCTCGACGATATCGAAGAATTGCGGATCAACACGCAAGTGGGATCGGTACCAATTGGCAATTTCGTAACCCGCACACCAAGTCCGCGCGTGGGTCAGCTGAATCGCGTGGCTGGTAGCCGTGTGATCACACTTTCATCGAATGTCGCTGAAGGTGTGCAGTCGGCCGTTGTGCAACAACAAGTGATCGACGCTCTGTCGAAGACGGATCTTGGACCGGGCGTGATCTTCAAGCTGAAGGGTGAAGACGAAGAACGGGCCAAAGCCGGCGCCTTCTTGTCGAAAGCGTTCGGCACCGCGATGTTCTTGATCTTTGCGATTTTGCTTGCGCAATTTAATAAATTCACAAGCGTCTTGCTGGTGCTTTCCGCCGTTGTGCTTTCGACCATCGGCGTCTTGCTCGGCTTGATGATTATGGGTCAATCCTTCGGCGTTGTGATGACGGGTATTGGCATCATCGCGAATGCCGGCGTGATCGTGAACAACAACATCGTGCTGATTGATACTTATGATCGGTTAAGACATGAAGGTGTGAGCGCTTATGATGCGGTCATTGAGACCTGTCGCGAACGTGCACGCCCGGTGGTTTTGACAGCGGTCACGGCCATTCTCGGCGTGTTGGCGATTGCTTTCGGGATCAATCTCGATTTCGTCAATCGCGACATCGCAATTGGCGCACCGTCAACGCAATGGTGGACGCATTTGTCTGCAGCGATCGTGTTTGGTTTGGGTTTCGCGACGATCCTCACTCTGGTCGTGACGCCCGCTGCATTGATGCTGATTGCCAATCTTTCTGCGGCGCGTCAGCGTCGTCGTGAAGCGCGGGCGGCAAAGAAAGAAGCGAAGCGTCTTGCAAAAACAGGCGCACCGTCACTCGAACCAACGCCTGCTGAATAGGATCGGATTGATGGATCATAATGCGGGGCTTCTTGCGATCTTGAAACGCGCACCGGTCATTCCGGTGCTCACCGTTCATGGTCCTGATGATGCGGTGCCTCTCGCGCAAGCGCTTGTTGAAGGTGGTCTGCCTGTTCTTGAAGTCACCTTGAGAACCGAAGGCGCGTTGAAAGCCATTGAAGCGATTGCACATGCTGTGCCTGATGCGATTGTCGGAGCGGGTACGGTTTTATCGGCCAGTCAAGTTGAGGAAGCACGTTCGGCAGGTTCGCGTTTTCTTGTGAGCCCCGGTTCAACACTTAAACTTGCGGAAGCGGCCGCGCATGCTGGCGTACCTTTGCTTCCCGGTGTTGCCACCGCAAGTGAAGCGATGACGATGGCTGAACTTGGGTTTCATATCTTGAAATTTTTTCCGGCAGAACCCGCCGGCGGTGTTGCTTATCTCAAATCACTTTCAGCGCCTTTGCCGCATCTTATTTTTTGTCCAACCGGCGGCATTGATGAAGCGAAAGCGAAATCCTATCTCGCGCTCCCGAATGTTGTCTGTGTCGGCGGCTCATGGATCACGCCTGCTGCTGCTGTGAAAGCGGGCGATTGGAAACGGATAACAGAATTAGCAAAAGCTTGTGCGTCGTTGCGGTGATTGGGTGCAGCATCAATCGACGACATTCCTCTGACGATAATCCTCATGGTGAGCCGCGATGCGAAGCATCGCGTGTCGAACCACGCGACATGTGAGCGCTTAATTACCACGTCCTTCGAGACGCGCCTTCTTTGCACTTCGCTTACTCTTCGCGCGTTCGAGGTTCAAAACGATTCACAGGATCGTTTTGCCGCCTAAGGCGCACACCTCTCACCCTCAGGGTGAGGACGCGGTTGGTGTCAGCCTCACTTCTGCGCTCTTTCATTCAAGAATTTTTCAATCCGCTCGAGTGCGCGCAAGATATTCTCTGTTGAATTGGCGTATGAGAGGCGAATAAAGCCTTCGCCATAGACACCAAAATCCGGCCCACCGATGGTCGCCACGCCCGCTTCTTCTAAAAGCGCAGAGGCGAGAGGCTTTGCACGCCATCCGGTTTTTGAAATATTCGGAAACGCATAAAAAGCACCTTTTGGTGTTGCCGCAGACACATTCGGTAATTTGTTCAGGCCTTCGATCACAACTTTACGACGGCGATCAAATTCTTGAACCATCGCATGAACCGCATCTTGCGGGCCGGTGAGCGCTTCAAGCCCTGCATATTGTGCGGATGCATTTACGCAAGAAAAAGAATTCACCGCGAGTTTGCGGGCGGCATCATAAAGCGGCTTCGGCCATACCGAATAACCCATGCGCCATCCGGTCATCGCGTAGGTTTTCGACCAGCCATCAAGCAGCACGAGACGATCCCGAATTTCTGGATAAGCGAGAAGCGTCTGGTGCTTCTCGCCATCATAGGTCATCTGCGCATAAATCTCGTCCGACATGATCGCAACATCGGGGAAGCGCTCAAGGCCCTTCACGAGTTTGTCGATCTCGGCTTTTGGCGTCACGCCGCCGGTCGGGTTCGCCGGTGAATTGATGATGAGAAGCCGCGTCTTTGGTGTGATCAGCGCAAGCGTTTCTTCCGCAGAAAAAGCGAAACGATTTTCCTCGCGAATCGGAACCGGAATGGCGCGCGCGCCCGTGAACTCGATCATCGAGCGGTAAATAGGAAAGCCGGGATCCGGATAGAGAATATCCGCGCCCGGTTCGCCAAACATCAGGATCGCCATGAACATCGTGACTTTGCCGCCAGGCACAATCATCACAAGCTCGGGAGAGACATCGACTCCAAAGCGCTTATGGAGATCGGCCGCCACCGCTTCGCGTAGCGGCAGAATGCCGGTGGCCGGCGTATAGCCGTGATGGCCGTCTTTGAGGGCCTTGATGGCGGCTTCAACAATATTTTCCGGCGTGCGAAAATCGGGCTGGCCGATGCCAAGATTGATGATGTCTTTGCCTTGCCGCTGCAATTCCGTGGCGCGGGCCAGCACCGCAAAAGCGTTTTCCTCGCCAATGCGTGAAAATGCGTCAGTGATATGCAGCATGGATAGTGCTCCTCCGCCCCTTTCGAGGTCTCTCGCTTATTGATTTCGACATCCATTTAGGGCGATGCTAGGAAGGAAATCAACGCTGGGTCACCCAAAAATGGGAAAGGCCTTATTTATGATCGACGGGGAGAACGAAATGGCAGCTTCGAAAAAGAGCGGTGCGGCAAAGTCCACAACCGGTAAAGGGACAGGCAGCAAAGCCGCGAGCGGGAAAAAGCGCGAATTGCGCTCGAAGCTTTGGTTCGACAATCCAGACAATCCGGGCATGACCGCGCTCTATCTTGAGCGTTATCTCAATTTTGGTTTGACGCGTGAAGAGCTTCAATCCGGCAAGCCGATCATAGGCATTGCGCAAACGGGTTCGGATTTGTCGCCTTGTAACCGCCATCATCTCGAACTCGCTAAACGTGTGCGTGACGGGATCACGGCAGCAGGCGGCGTCGCTTTTGAATTCCCTGTCCATCCAATTCAGGAAACCGGTAAACGACCCACCGCCGCGCTTGATCGTAACCTCGCTTATCTTGGTCTCGTCGAAGTGCTTTATGGCTATCCGCTTGATGGTGTCGTGCTCACTACGGGCTGCGATAAAACAACGCCGGCTTGCATCATGGCCGCAGCGACTGTGAATATTCCGGCCATCGTTCTCTCAGGCGGCCCGATGTTGAATGGCTGGTATCATGGCGAACGCACGGGCTCGGGCACTGTTGTGTGGAAGAGCCGCGAACGTCTTGCTTCAGGCGAGATCGATTATGACGAGTTCATGGATATTGTCGCGTCGTCCGCGCCTTCCGTCGGCCATTGCAACACGATGGGTACAGCTTCAACCATGAATTCACTTGCTGAAGCGCTCGGCATGACTTTGCCCGGCGGCGCGGCCATTCCCGCGCCCTATCGTGAGCGCGGCCAGAATGCTTATGATACCGGCAAACGCATTGTTGAAATGGTGTGGGAAGATTTGAAACCGTCCGACATCATGACGCGTGAAGCTTTTGAAAACGCGATCATCATCAATTCGGCGATTGGGGGATCAACCAATGCGCCGATTCACATTAACGCGATTGCACGCCATATCGGTGTCGAATTGAAAGTCGAGGACTGGCAGAAATTCGGTCACAAAGTGCCACTGCTCGTGAATTTACAACCCGCAGGTAAATATCTCGGTGAAGAATATCACCGCGCCGGTGGCGTGCCCGCTGTTGTCAATGAGCTCATGAAAAAGAAACTCATTCGTGAGAAAGCGCTCACCGTCAATGGCAAGACCATGGGTGAGAATTGCAAAAAGACCAAGATTATCGATTATGATGTGATTTATCCCATCGATAAGCCGCTCAAGAAAGATGCGGGCTTCTTGGTGCTCAAAGGCAATCTCTTCGACAGCGCCGTGATGAAAACAAGCGTGATTTCAGAAGAGTTCCGCAAGCGCTATCTTTCTAATCCGAAAGATCCGGAAGCTTTCGAAGGTCGTGCCATCGTGTTCGAAGGACCGGAAGATTATCACCACCGTATTGATGATCCGAAACTGAAAATCGATGAGCATTGCATGCTGTTTATTCGCGGCACGGGCCCGATTGGTTATCCGGGGGCGGCGGAAGTTGTGAATATGCAACCACCCGCAGCGCTTCTTAAAAAAGGCATCACCTCCTTGCCCTGCATTGGCGATGGTCGCCAATCAGGCACATCCGGCTCGCCTTCGATTTTGAACGCGTCACCGGAAGCGGCGGCGAATGGCGGTTTGGCGCTTTTGAAAACCAATGACCGCGTGCGCATCGATTTGAAAAAGGGCACAGCCGATATTCTGATCTCGAAAGAAGATCTTGCAAAACGCCGCGCTGAGTTGATGAAACATGGCGGCTTCCAATATCCGGCAAGCCAGACACCATGGCAGGAAATCCAGCGTTCGATGGTTGATCAATTGTCGGACGGCATGGTGCTCAAACCTGCCGTGAAATATCAACGCGTCGCACAAAAATTCGGCGTCGCGAGAGATAACCACTGAGTGAGCCGCCTCTATTCATCACCCTCATCCTGAGGAGCATCGCGATGAGCGATGCGTCTCGAAGGATCCTTCGACACGCCGCGTTCCGCGGCTGCTCAGGATGAGGTTCACACGACTTGCCGATCGAGAATTGCGACGATCTATGCCCTCATTCACACCTGCTTCCACGCCCGATCCTTTAACGCAACTTCCGATTGGCGTTGACGTGGATACGCATCCGGCACCGCGTCCTGAGCGCATCGTGCATGAAGGGCGCTATGTGCGCCTTGAACCGCTAGATCCTCAAAAACATACCGATGATCTTTATACCGCCTCGCATGGCGCTGATAAGGATGTGATCTGGCAATATCTCTTTGAAGCGCCCTTTGCTGATCACACCGCCTTCAAAGCGCATATTGAACGCAAAGCGCAGTCTGAGGATCCGATGTTCTACGCGATCATCGATAAAAAATCCGGGAAAGCGATGGGTTACGCCACTTTGATGCGTATCGACACCGCGCATCGCGTGATTGAAGTCGGCAACATCATGTATGGTACGCCCCTGCAAAAAACGCCCGGTGCAACCGAAGCGCAGTATTTGTTGATGCGCTATGTTTTCGACACGCTTGGCTATCGCCGTTATGAATGGAAATGCAATTCTTTGAATGCGCCGTCGCGTCGCGCGGCAGACCGTTTTGGTTTCACATTCGAAGGAATTTTTCGCCGGCATATGATGGTGCGTGGACGAAACCGTGACACAGCATGGTATTCAATCCTTGATACAGAATGGCCAAAGCAAAAGCGCGCCTTTGAAACTTGGCTTCATCCGCAAAATTTTGAGGGCGATGGCCGTCAAAAGAAGACTCTGAACGCATTCAAATAAAGGGGAATAAAATGGCAGGTCGATTGAAGGGTAAACGCGCGGTTGTCACTGCGGCAGCCAATGGCATCGGGCGCGCGATTGCGGAATTTTTCGTGGCTGAAGGCGCAACCGTCTGGGCCACCGATATTAATGACAAGGCGCTTGCCGATATCAAACGCGCCAAACGCGCAAAGCTCGATGTCTTATCAAGTGATGCAGTGAACGCCTTCGCCAAAGAGGTCGGCACAATAGATATTCTCGTCAACGCTGCTGGTTATGTCCATCATGGCAGCGTGCTCGAATGTGATGAAGCGGCATGGGATTTCTCGATGGATCTCAATGTCAAATCCATGCACCGTATGATACGCGCTTTTATTCCGGGTATGTTGGCGCAAGGCAAAGGCTCGATTGTGAATATCGCTTCTGGTGCAGGTTCGGTACGCGGCATTCCCAATCGCTATGTTTATGGCGCGTCGAAAGCGGCGGTGATTGGTCTAACAAAAGCGGTTGCGGCAGATTTCATCAAGAAGGGCATTCGTGCCAATGCGATTTGTCCGGGCACAATCCAATCCCCCTCGCTCGATCAGCGCATCGCCGCACTCGCCAAATTGCAAGGCATCGGCAAGAAAGAGGCGCGGCAAATGTTTATTGATCGTCAACCGATGGGCCGCCTCGGCACAGCGGAAGAGATTGCCTGGCTTGCTGTCTATCTTGGCTCCGATGAATCAAGCTACACGACCGGGCAAATTCATTTGGCTGATGGTGGCTTTGCACTCTAGACGGAGACTGTGGCTTATGAAAAGGCCGTTTCCAAAATTGAAGACAGATCGTGAAGCCGAGCGCTTTGTCGATCAGACTGATTTATCGCAATATGATTTTTCAAAATTCAAACGTACATCATTTGAATTTGAACCGAAGTCTAAAAGCACATCAATCAGTACCGTAAATCGCGTAAAGGGAAGGGCCTCATAATCATGCATATTCTTATCATCGGTGCGGCGGGTATGGTCGGTCGCAAATTGGCGGAACGGCTGGCGAAAGATGGCCATCTTGGTGGTCGCGAAATTACGAAAGCGACTTTGCATGATGTCATCGAGCCTTCAGCGCCTGCGGGTGCAAAATTCACATCCACGACGCTCGCGTCCGATTTTTCATTGCCGGGCGAAACCGCGAAACTTGTCGCCGGCAAGCCCGATGTGATTTTCCATCTCGCAGCCATTGTCTCCGGCGAAGCCGAGCAGGATTTCGACAAGGGCTATCGCATCAATCTTGATGGCACGATGCAACTCTTCGCAGCCATTCGCGCCATTGGCAACGGTTACAAGCCGCGTGTTGTCTTCACCTCGTCGATTGCGGTGTTTGGTGCGCCGTTTCCCGAAGCGATTGGGGATGAGTTTTTTACAACACCACTCACATCTTACGGCACGCAAAAAGCGATTGGCGAATTGCTACTCTCCGATTATTCGCGCAAAGGCTTTTTCGACGGTGTCGGTATTCGTTTACCCACGATCTGCGTAAGGCCGGGCAAACCCAACAAAGCCGCATCCGGCTTTTTCTCGAACATCATTCGCGAACCGCTTGCAGGCCATGAAGCGGTTTTGCCGGTCGCTGAAACCGTGCGCCATTGGCATGCGAGCCCGCGCTCAGCAGTCGGCTTTCTGCTTCACGCTGCAACCATGGATACAGGGCTTTTGGGCTGGCGGCGCAATCTCTCTATGCCGGGCCTCTCCGTGACTGTGGGTGAACAGATCGCAGCACTTCGAAATGTTGCAGGCGAGAAAGTCGTCGCGCGCATCAAGCATGTACCCGATCCCGCCATCATCAAAATCGTTGAAGGGTGGCCGATGAATTTTGACACGAAACGCGCGCGGTCTTTGGGCTTCACCTCTGAATCCACATTCGAAGAGATCATCCGAGTCCACATTGAAGACGAGCTTCATGGCAAAATCGCATAAGCGATAAAGCGCCTTAAAAAATCAAAGCCGGGTGGATCATGTCCAACCGGCTTTTTCTTTTTTACCAATGCGTAAAGGGCGTTTCGGCAACGGGTGTTAACGGAAGTTTGCCTGAAAGAAACGCGAGAACATTATCAACGACCAATTGTCCCATCAAATTGCGTGTATGGATCGATGCTGATCCCACATGAGGTAAAAGCACCGCATTTTCACACGCCATCAACTCCGCGGGCACATGCGGTTCATTTTCAAACACATCAAGACCTGCCGCGAAAATGATCTTTTCGCGCAAGGCTTTTGCCAAAGCAGCTTCATCAACGACGCTACCACGACCGATATTGATCAACACACCTTGCGGTCCGAGTGCTTTTAATACTTCCGCATTGATGATGTGCTTTGTTGAAGCGCCACCCGGAGCCACACTCATTAAAATATCAACATCACGCGCCATCTCGACGAGCGAGTCATAATAACGATAAGAGACGTCATCTTGTTTCGTGCGACCATGATAGGCGACCGTTAAGCCAAAAGCTTCGCAGCGCGTGGCGATCGCTTTACCAATGCGACCGAGTGCCAGAATGCCGATTGTTTTTCCGCGCATTGTATTGGCGGTCAAAGGGTAGGGTCCTTTTGAAATCCAATGACCCGCGCGCAACCATCGCTCTGATTGCGGTAATTCGCGAATGGTCATCAAAAGAAGACCCAAGGCGGTATCGGCAACTTCTTCTGTTAACACATTGGGTGTGTTGGTGACGATGACCCCGTTTTTGCCAGCCCATTTCGCATCAACCGTGTCATAGCCAACGCCAAAATTGGCGACGAGTTTCAAATTCGGAAAGCGCGACATATAGGCGCCGTCAACAGCCAGATGAGCGCCGGTGGCGATTGCGCCGATCTGATCGGCATGGGCCGAAAGATAGGCTTCAGGATCCGCTTGTTCCCATAAGCAATGGAGTTTGCCCGTTGCACGCAAACCATCAAGGATGAGAGGCATCATACGGGTCGGGGCAAGAATGCCGGTCGCTTTCATGGTGATGTCTTTCCTCCTGAGGGTGCGGGAGAGTGACCGCTCCCGAATCTTGCGACTGATGATCACATGCATATGACCAATTCTTGATTTTCATGCAATGCATGTGGAAAGTGGTATTCGGGGAGGCTGCCCATCGGGCGGTCACAAGAAGGGTAAAAGCAATGGAAAAGATCGGTTTTATCGGTTTGGGTTATATGGGCCACGGCATGGCGAAGAACATCGTCGAAAAAGGACATCCGCTCACGGTGATCGGCCATCGCAACCGCGCACCTATTGAGGATGTCGTAAAGCGTGGTGCCAAAGAGGTGAAATCGATTCCCGAACTCGCGCGTGCCTCCGATATTGTATTTCTATGCGTGACAGGATCGAAAGAAGTTGAAGCGGTCACTCTGGGCGAAAATGGATTGGCGCACCATCTCGCTGCCGGTTCGATCATTGTTGATACATCAACATCCGATCCGGTTTCGACGATGAAACTTTTTCACGAATGCGCTGCGCGTAACATCACGCTTGTTGATGCCCCTTTGGGTCGTACACCGAAGGAAGCATGGGACGGCACACTCGATACGATGGTGGGTGCGAGTGATGAAATTTTCGCAAGGGTGAAACCGGTTATGGAAAAATGGGCGGGACGTGTCATTCATGTCGGGGGTCCCGGCGATGGCCATCGTATGAAGCTCGTCAATAATTTTCTTTCACTGGGATATGCAGCGCTTTATTCGGAAGCGCTGGTTGTCGCGCGTAAAGTCGGTATCACACCGGATCGCTTTGATAGCGTCATTCGCGGTGGCCGTATGGATTGCGGGTTCTATCAAACTTTCATGAAATATACGCTTGAGCGCGATATCAACGCGCATAAATTCACATTGGCAAACGCCTATAAGGACACACGTTATCTTGAATCTATGGCGGATGATGCGGGTGTATCAAATCCGCTCGGCAACGCGATCAAGAACATCTACACAATGGCGCTTAATCAGGGCCGTGGCGATGATTTTGTGCCGATGCTTGGTGACTTTGTTGCTGAACTCAACGGAACGAAACTCGGTGAAAGACCGACGTGAAATTCTGATTTCTCTTTATTCAAATTGTTTAGAAAATCCGCGGCTTTCCTGAAAAATCAGGTAAAGCCCGGATAAAACAATAATCACGCCGCCTGCGATGGTGAATGAATCAGGCACGTCACCAAAAACAAGATAGCCTGAAAGAGTCATCCATCCGAGCTGTGTATACATAAAGGGTGAGAGCACATAGGCGGGCGCAAAGCGATGTGCGGTAATCAAAAAGAAATGACCTATTGCCGCGAAAAGGCCCATGCATAACATCAGAGCCCAGGTGAAGAGATCCGGCGGCGCCTGCCAGAAAAGCGGCAACCCAAAAGAAAGAATAACGGCGCCCACAAGGCCTGAATAAACAAGCGTCGTCTCTGTTTGATCATGACCAACGAGAAAACGCGTCATCAACGCATAGCCAGCGTAGCAACACATGCCCAAGATAGAAAGAATGGCAACCGGATGGATGCCGCCAAAGCCCGGGCGCGCGACACTGACGACGCCAAGAAACCCGATGCCAATCGCAATGAAACGATCACGCGGGACCGACTCGCCTAAGAGGGGCCCGCTCAGCGCTGACACAAGCAGGGGTGTTGCCAAAGCGATTGTTGTGGTTTGCGCAAGCTGCAGATAATTGAGCGCCAAGAAATTGGCGAGCGTGGAGAGCAAAAGCAGCAAGGAGCGGATGATCTGAACAAGAGGCTTTTTTGTTGTCAGGACACCCGGTTTGGTTTTCGGATTGATGACGAGAAGAACAAGCACCACGCTGAAAGTATAACGTGCCCAGACGATTTGAATCGTCGGAATCGAGTGGTTCAACCATTTTGCGGTCGTATCAAGCCCGGTGAAACACAAGAATGTGAGGCACATCAGGCCGATACCGATCAAGCGGTTGATTTTTTCGTCACGCGGCTGATGGGCGTTAGGGCTCATGGATCTCGTTCTTAAAACAGTGAGGCTTCATAGCGAGCGCGATCGACTTTGGCGACCCCGGTTTCAGCAGAGCCCCGTTGCAGCTTTGTCACAATTTGGCAATAGTGGCTGTGAAATTCTTGCTCTCTATGCGAGCTAAGCGGGTGTTGACGTGGAAGACCGAACGCAGAGCCATCACTTGCCGACCGTCAATGATCCCATGGCGAAGACGTGGTTCAAAATCGGCTGCCTCTCTTTCGGTGGGGCGGCCGCGCAGATCGCGCTTCTTCACCGTGAATTTGTTGAAGAGCGGCGTTTGATTGACGAGCGTTCATTTCTTCATGCGCTTAATCTTTGCATGCTTCTCCCCGGGCCCGAAGCACAGCAATTGGCGACCTATCTTGGTTGGCGTTTTTCAGGCGTGAGTGGCGGTCTTATTGCGGGCATTTTATTTGTGTTCCCCGGCGCTTTTGTGATGCTCGGTCTCTCAACGCTCTATGTCTATTACGGCGCGTATCCTTCTGTGGCGTCTTTGTTCTTCGGGTTGAAATGCGCGGTTCTCTCATTGATCATTCATGCGGTTATACGTCTAGCGCGTCGTGCCTTTATCAATAAAATTTCTTTTGTCTTTGCGTTCATAGCTTTTCTTGCCATGGCGCTCACCACAATTCCTTTTCCAATTCTCATTCTTGCAGCCGCAATATCTGCTTATATTCTTGATCTGATTTTTCCTTCATTGTTTGGCGTGCGCGAGATAAGTGATGACCATCACTTGGATTCGATCAATTGGAGCGCTCTTTTAAAGCGCGCTTTTTTTTGGCTTGTCATTTGGTTTAGTCCGTTGATTTTTATCGCGCTCAGTCTTGGCATGGAGCATCGGCTTTTTGACATCGGTTTGTTCTTTGCAAAACTTGCGAGTTTGAGTTTTGGCGGTGCTTATGCGCTTTTGGCGTGGCTCGCGCAGACAGCGGTTGAAACAAAATCATGGCTCTCGTCGATTGAGATGTCGGATGGTTTGGGTCTTGCAGAGACGACACCCGGGCCCACAATTCTTGTCACTCAATTTGTTGGCTTTCTTGCCGCTCATCGTGCGGCTGCGCCTCTCTCTCCGCTCCTCGCTGCAATAATAGGATCAGCACTGACAGTGTGGATGACCTTCGCTCCAAGTTTTCTCTTTATCTTTGCAGGCGCACCGCTTTTTGAACGGTTGAGAACCTATCAAAGACTCGCATCCGCACTGAAAGCGATCACTTCCATTGTCGTTGGCGTCATTGCATGGGTCGGCGTGTGGTTCGCGCTTCATCTCTTCTTTGCAAATGTGACGACCTATGAAGCAGGGCTTATGCGCATGCCGCTGGTCTCTTGGGCCAGTTTTCAGATCGAAGCGGTCTTACTTTCAAGTTTCGCGGCGCTGATGTTTTTTCTGTTGCGATGGCCTCTATGGGCTGTTCTTATGCTCACCATTCTTGCGGGATCGGGTCTTGGTTTCTTGGGCCTGATCTAAACGACAATCACTACAAAGAAGATCTGAGGGAGTAACGTCATGGCTCAAGAGATTTATCCGCGCGATATGAAAGGCTATGGCCGTCATACACCCGATCCGCAATGGCCCGGTGGTGCAAATATTTGCGTTCAATTTGTTGTCAATTATGAGGAGGGCGGCGAGAACAACATTCTTCATGGCGATGCCGCATCCGAAGCCTTTCTTTCAGAAATTGTTGGTGCCGCACAATGGCCGGGCCAACGCCATTGGAATATGGAATCGATTTATGAATATGGTGCGCGTGCCGGTTTCTGGCGGCTTTATCGCATGTTCACCAAACGCAATATGCCGGTCACCTGCTATGGCGTGACAACAGCTTTGATGCGTTCGCCCGATCAGTTGAAAGCGATGATGGATGCGGAGTGGGAAATCGCTTCACATGGCCTCAAATGGGTCGAGCATAAAGATATGCCGATGGAGGACGAGCGCCAGCAAATTGCTGAATCAATCAAGCTTCACAAGGAGCTGACAGGCGAGCGTCCGCTCGGTTGGTATACAGGCCGTTGCTCTATGAACACGCAGCAGCTCGTGATGGAAGAAGGCGGCTTTCTCTATTCATCCGACACTTATGCCGATGATCTTCCTTATTGGGTTCATGGCCCGAAAGGCCCGCATCTCATCATTCCCTATACGCTTGATGCGAATGATATGCGTTTTGCGACGCCACAAGGCTTCAATACGGGCGAGCATTTCTATTCTTATCTCAAAGACAATTTCGACATGCTTTATCGTGAGGGTGCAGAAGGCGCGCCGAAGATGATGAATATCGGGCTTCATTGCCGCTTGGTGGGGCGCCCCGGTCGCGCGCTCGCGCTCGAAAAATTCCTCGATTATGTGCAAAGCCACGATCACGTCTGGGTCGCCCGCCGCATCGACATCGCCCGCCATTGGCGCAAGGTCCATCCGGCGGGGTAGGGGCGATTGCTCCTGTAACTTGCAACTCATAACGTTATGCGGTATAAATGATCAAATCTTTTGGTGACCTGGAAACAGAGACGATTTGGGAAGGCCGTGTAAGCCGCAAATTGCCGCGCACCATTCAAGATACGGCTTTGCGAAAGTTACGTCTCATCCATCAGGCCAAATTGATTGAGGATTTACGCATTCCGCCGGGCAATCGTCTCGAAGCCTTGCGCGGTGATTTAAAGGGGCAATGGAGTATTCGCATCAATGACCAATGGCGCATCTGTTTCGTCTGGCAAAATGGCGAGGCCTTCCGCGTCAGTATCATCGATTACCACCGATGATCTGCTCTACAATCCGCACGCGGGCGACGTGCTGGCGGAGGATTTTCTAGAGCCTCTCGGCATCAGCCAAACCGCGCTTGCCAAAGCGATCGGCGTATCGCCCCGCCGCATCAACGAGATTATCTTGGGCAAACGCGCCGTCACCGCGAACACCGATTTGCGGCTCGCCCGCTATTTCGGTGTGTCCGAGGGTTTTTTCTTAGGCCTGCAAATGCAATTTGAACTGATGCAAGAGCGCCGTGAATTAGCCGGCGTGCTTGCCGGAATCACGCCGAGGAAAGCGTGAGCAGACACAATCAGATGATCAAACTTTCAAAATTTGATGTCCTCGATTATCTCAAATTGATTCGCTGAGCGGACTGACATAGCGCGCCATTGCCGCAAGGTCCATCCGGTGGGGTAGAGCCGTCGCATGGTTAAACTCACGAAAGCCGCCTCAGGGCGGCTTTTTTCATGCGCGATTAAAATTAAACTCATGCTTTTTTTATAAAATTGACGTAACGTCAATTATGTAAAATAATTCAAAGTCCCAACGGGTTTTGCGTTTTTCCTTCTTTGTGGCCGATCCGTCCACGTGAAGCCGATGTCGATGTCTTAACGCCTATAAAAACGCCTCTTACCCTTGGTCCCGCATGAGCCTTTACGAAAAACTGCAATCGACGCGGACGGAAGAAGACGTCAAAGACGCTTACATCAAGGCGTTGGGGCTCAAAAATTACAGCAAGAATCTTGTCGATATTCAAACCAAAGAAATTTGGTTTGAGGCAAAAGATAAGCCTACATCAAGCTATGCAATGTTCACGCAACTTCTGCATTATGTGCAGGTGGCGCTGGACAAAGGCGAGCATGTTCCGCCCTTTCTTGCGGTGATCGACACGGAAAAAGCCGCCTTGATGCAATCGGCGGATGTGATTCCGTTTCTCAAAAAGAAAACGATTAAATGGGGCAAATCGGCGAGCCAGTTTCCGCAAGAAGCGCTTGACGAAGTGTCGAGCTATATCGGCACCTATCTCGTTTCATTCAAGCTCAAGACTCATGAATCCGAATTTATCACAACGGTGAAGGAAGCGATCCGTTCGGGCGTCATTATCCGCACACCGATTACGCCCGATAATCTCAAGCAAGTCTTCGATAAATGGGTCGAGATGATCGGGCGCGAAATTTCGGGCGTACCGGAGGAGAAATATAATCTCTTGTTTTTCGCTGACATTATGAGCGACGGAACGATTTCAACGCATGAGAATTTACCGGCTGAATTATTGCATAAGAATAATCAGCCCGTCTTTATGTTAGAGGGTAAGCTCTACCCGCTCGGCAATCGCGAAGGCTATCGCCAATTCTGGGCGATTTATCATCGCCCGCCTGCAGAAGAATTTCGCAATTATTTATTGGAGCGGCGCGACAGTCTCATTCCGCTTGATGAGCGCAGTTTCAAAGGCGCGTTTTACACGCCGCTGCATGTGGTTGATAAAGCCTATGACAAGCTTGCCGAGACTTTGGGCAAAAATTGGCAGCGCAATTATATCGTGTGGGATATGTGCTGCGGTGTTGGCGATCTGGAAGTCAAACATTCCAATCATCGCAATATTTTCATGTCAACGCTTGATCAGGCGGATATTGATGTGATGCGCGCCACGCGCACATGCGTTGCCGCAACGCGGTTTCAATATGATTATCTGAATGATGATATTGATGATTTCGGCCAGATTGATTACAGCCTCACGAACAAAATGCCGCAAGCGTTGCGCGATGCGATTGCCGACGCCAAAGCGGGCAAGCCAAATGCCAAAAAGATTCTGGTGCTGATCAACCCGCCTTATGCGGAGGCGACCAATTCGGACAACATTGTGTCTGGCAATCCTTCCGAGAGTAAAACGGGCGTTTCAAAGACACTAATTTCATTAGGAATGAGCGATTACGGTTACGCAACACGTGAGTTGTTCGCGCAATTTATTGTACGGATTTCGTCAGAAATACCTAACGCAACTGTTGGAATTTTTAGCACTCTAAAATACGTTAACGCTTTTAATTTTGAAGAATTTAGACAAAACTGGAACGCTCTATTTCTGGACGGATTTATTGTTCATAGCAAAGCGTTTGATGGATTGAACGGTAATTTTCCTATCGGATTTTTGGTATGGCAAATTGATCAGGTTTCAAAAATTAAGACTCCTATTACAAAAATTAGTGTCGATATATTAGACCGTAATGCTGTTCCTCAAGGTATAAAGAATTTTCATAATCTTCCAAGATCAAGTTATTTAAATTTATGGATGCCTCGTCTCAACACTGATTCTAAGACAATTCCGCTAAGAAATGCCGTTCAACCGCAGGATAAGCACGCAAAAGTAACATCGTGGCGAAAAGACGCGATTGGCTATTTTTGGTGCAATGGCAATGATATGCAACAAGCTAATCAAACAGCCTTGCTTTCATCTGTTTTCAGTTCCGGTAACGGCTTCTACGTCACTCCCGAAAATCTCTGGCAGGCCGCCATCGTCTTCGCCGTGCGTCGTCTCATCAAACCAACTTGGATCAATGATCGCGATCAATTTTTGCAACCTTCGGTGCCGCTGCCCGATGAGTTCAAAAGCGATTGTCTGATCTGGATGTTGTTCAATGGTAGTAATTTAACGGCTGGTGCCGATGGCTTGGAGTGGAACGGGCGCAATTGGTCGCTCGTCAACCATTTCATTCCGTTCACTGAGTCCGAAGTCAACGCGCCGGACCGTTTCGAATCGGATTTCATGGTCCGCTATCTTGCTGACAAGTCCCTATCCCCCGAAGCGCAAGCGGTGCTCAACGCGGGCAGCATGCTCTGGCGCGCTTATTTTGCCGAGACGCCACCTTTCATCATTCGCGACGAATTAAAACTCAACCGCGCCGATGTCGGCTGGTATCAAATCCGCAACGCGCTGAAACGCCGCAACGAGATGGGCGACAGTGCCCCGGTCGATTTTGCCGAGTTCGAAAGCGCCTATCGCGATCTCGGCGACAAGCTCCGCCCGCTTGTGTTCGACTATGGTTTTCTGATGCCGTGAGGGCATCGCCCCTCCCTTCTTTTCCCTTTCGTGAACTCCGTCCGCAGATTTTTTTGCAGTTAGACAGATTTGTGACGAAAAAAACACTTGCATTGGGGGTGCGATAACCCTAATTCCGCCCTTGCCCAATTTCGCACGTGCCTGTGGTCGTGTGTCGGTTGGTGGGCATCCGGACAAGAGGCCGGACAGCCGCCCGGGTCCATCAGTCTTCTCGATGGATCCGATAATCAATCGGCAGCCGGAGGCGAAACCGGCGTACCTCGTTCTCCCCGAGGGACGCGACTTAAAGCAACGACGGAGCGGGCTTTTTTGGTCTCTCTGTGCCCTCCAAAGGCATGGAATCCGAAGAGGCTTGTCCATCTTTGCCAGGCGTGCGGAGGGAGACTCCTTCCAATCCACGGCAGCAACAGCGGCTTGACCATTGAAACCTCGCGTCTCCAACGCGTCGGGGTGGCGATGCAACAGCCGGGGCTTTTGCAACCTGAAGCCTTTCATGGCTTCCCAGTGGAGGAGTTCGTGCCATGACCGCACGTATTCGTGAATTTTTGCGCACCCGACGTGAGGACGGTCCTTGCGTTGTTGTCGATCTCGATGTCGTTCGCGACAATTACAATGCCTTTGCGCGCTCGCTTCCTGACACGCGCGTGTTTTATGCGGTGAAGGCCAATCCCGATCCGCAGATCCTGCGTTTACTCGCTTCACTCGGTTCTTGCTTTGACACAGCGTCTGTCGCCGAAATTGAAATGGCGCTCGCGGCGGGTGCCACGGCGGATCGTATTTCCTTCGGTAACACGATCAAGAAAGAGCGCGATATCGAAACCGCGTTTACGCTTGGCGTGCGTCTCTTCGCGGTTGATTGCAAAGCAGAAGTTGAAAAGATTGCGCGCGTGGCACCAGAGTCGCGCGTGTTCTGCCGCATCCTTTGTGATGGCGCAGGTGCAGAATGGCCGCTCTCGCGTAAATTCGGTTGTGTTCCTGAAATGGCAACCGATGTGCTTGAACATGCGCATCGCTTGGGCCTCGAAGCCTATGGCGTGTCATTCCATGTCGGCTCGCAGCAAGGCAATGTTGATGCGTGGGATCAAGCGCTTGCTTCTTCGTCGGCGATTTTCAAAGAATGCGCCGAGCGCGGCATTCATCTCTCGATGGTCAATCTCGGCGGTGGCTTCCCGACGCGTTATTTGAAACCCGTCCCCGGTGTTGAGAATTATGGTGACGCGATTTATCGCGGTCTTGTGAAACATTTCGGCAATCACATGCCTGAAACAATCATCGAGCCCGGTCGCGGCATGGTCGGCAATGCCGGTGTGATCGAAGCAGAAGTTGTTCTGATTTCGAAGAAGTCGGAAGAAGATGATGTGCGTTGGGTTTATCTCGACATCGGCAAATTTGGCGGTCTTGCAGAGACGATGGATGAAGCCATTCGGTATCCGATCCGCACACGCCATGATGGTGCTGAGATGACACCTTGTGTGCTTGCAGGCCCAACATGCGATTCAGCCGACGTGTTGTATGAGAAGACACCTTATCTTCTCCCTGTCTCGCTTGAGATTGGCGACAAGGTTTTGATTGAAGGCACGGGCGCTTACACGACTACTTATTCAGCTGTGGCCTTTAACGGCTTTCCGCCTTTGCGCTCTTATACAATTTGATCGCGCTTATGCGTTTTTAAATCCTCGGAGCCCGGCAAGCCGGTCTCCTGTTTCTTTAAGTCACATATCGACCATTGAAACGCCCTTCTCTCTGATGAGAGTAAGGGGAAGGAGTTTGCGATGATTTCAATTCGTTCTGAAACGGCTCGTGATGTCTCTGCGCGCGAAGCGCTTCTTGATGATGCCTTCGGCATGGATCGTCATGAAAAGACATGCGAACGACTTCGTGAAAACCGTATGCCCGCGCGCGGTTTATCTTTGATTGCGGATGATCATGGCTGCGTGGTTGGCACTGTGCGGCTTTGGCATGTCGCAATCAATGGTGAAGCAGCTTTGCTGCTCGGGCCTCTCGCCGTTGCAACGTCACATCAATCTCGTGGCGTTGGTTCACGCCTTGCACGCACAGCGCTTAATCGCGCGAGCGTTCAGGGGCATAAAGCCATTATACTTGTCGGCGATGAAAACTATTATGCCCGCTTTGGTTTCTCAAAGAGCGTCATGTCAGGGATTGATCTTCCGGGGCCGGTTGATCGTGAACGTTTCTTGGGCCTTGAATTCGTAACAGGCGCACTTTCAAATCAAAGCGGTATGGTGGTCCCCACGGGTGAACCTCTCATGGTTCGCGCGCGTTCTGTAGCCAAAACCCGCCTTTTCCCCATCGCGCGGGCGGCTTGATCGCCGCCTCTTGACGCCAAATCATAAACCGGATCATTGGCACGCTTATCCGTGTGTTTTTTTAAGTAGAGTTGGAGGGAACCCCAATCGTGACAGCATCGACCATTCTCGCGCGTGTTGACGGACCAATTGTGATCATCGGCTTCGGCTCCATCGGCCGTGGCGTCTTACCGCTCATCGAACGCCATATTGGTCACGATAAATCGCGTCTTGTGGTCATTGATCCTTCCGATGCTGATCGCAAATTGCTTGATGAACGCGGCATCAAATTCATTCAGCAGGCGGTGACACGCGAGAATTACAAAACATTGCTGCAACCGCTTTTGACTGTAGGTGGGGGGCAAGGCTTCTGCGTCAATCTCTCGGTTGATACATCATCGCATGACATCATGGATTTCTGCCGTTCGATTAATGCTCTCTATATCGACACTGTCGTTGAACCGTGGATCGGTTTTTATTTCGATCAGTCGAAAGGTCCGGCTGCGCGCTCCAATTATGCCTTGCGCGAATCCATTCTCGATCTGCGTCGCCGTTCACCCGGCGGAACAACGGCGATCTCCTGCTGCGGTGCCAATCCCGGAATGGTGTCATGGTTTGTAAAACAAGCGCTGTTGAATCTCAAAAGCGATCTTGCTCTCGATGGGCATGAACCGAAAACACGTGATGAGTGGGCGTCTTTGGCGCATCGCTTAGGTGTGAAAGGCATTCATATTGCCGAGCGTGATACACAACGCGCAAAAAATCCAAAGCCACGTGGCATGTTTGTCAATACATGGTCGGTTGAAGGATTTGTTTCAGAAGGGTTGCAACCGGCTGAACTCGGCTGGGGTACGCATGAAGCGTGGATGCCTGAAAATGGCCGCACGCATGAGAGTGGCTGTGGCGCAGCGATTTATCTCTTGCAGCCGGGTGCGAATACACGCGTGAGAACATGGACGCCAACGGCGCAAGGACAATTCGGTTTTCTCGTCACACATAATGAATCTATTTCGATTGCTGATTATTTCACCGTGCGTGATGCGGGCGGCAAAGCGATCTATCGTCCAACATGTCATTATGCTTACCATCCTTGCGATGACGCTGTGCTTTCGCTGCATGAAATGTTTGGCAGCGCCGGTGAACGTCAGCCTGAATGGAAAATTCTTGACGAGAATGAAATTGTTGATGGCGTCGATGAATTAGGCGTATTGCTCTACGGGCATAAGAAAAACGCCTATTGGTATGGTTCGCGTCTTTCAATTGAAGAGACGCGCAAACTTGCGCCTTATCAAAATGCAACAGGCCTTCAGGTCACCTCAGCCGTGCTCGCGGGCATGGTGTGGGCCATTGAAAATCCGAATGCCGGAATTGTTGAAGCGGATGATCTCGATTTCCGTCGCTGCCTCGAAGTGCAAAGGCCTTATCTCGGGCCGGTCGAAGGTCATTATACAGACTGGACGCCGCTTGTTGCTCGTCCGGGTCTCTTTCCAGAAGATATTGACGAGCGTGATCCCTGGCAGTTCCGGAATGTTCTTGTGCGATAACAAGACCTTAGCCTAGGTTTTCGAGCCATCTCTCTCGAGGGTGGGCCTTGTGGCCCGCCCTTTTTCTTGTCTAAAATTTAAATTTAAGCTAGCTTAAGCTAGCTTAATTTGAGGAGAGAGCGATGCGCCAGTTTTCCGCTTTTGACGCCAAGAACAAATTCGGGACGCTGCTTGACCTTGTCGAACAGGGCGAAGAAGTCGTCGTTACGCGGCATGGAAAGCCTGTTGCGCGGCTCGTGGCAGAATCATCAGTGAGTAAAAAACGCACGCCTGAAGAAGCCAAAAAACTCGTTGAAGAATTTCGACAAATGGCGAAGGGGGTTACGCTTAACGGCATTTCGATCAAGGAACTGATTGAAGAAGGTCGTAAATGACCATCGCGATTGATGCCTCGCTGACACTCGCTTGGCTCTTTGAAGATGAGCAGACAGCATCGATTCTTGCGATAATTGATCGTGTTTCAAAAGAAGGCGCAATCGCGCCGCTGATTTGGAGATATGAAGTCGCTAATGGACTTCAAATGGCCATCAAGCGTAAGAGGATTGATACAAAATATCGCGCCGGCTGTTTTGAAAAACTGAGATCCTTGCCGATTGTTGTTGATTTCGATGGTGTCGATGAAATTTGGAATGTAACAATAGCGCTCGCCGATCTTCATTCTCTCACAGTCTATGATGCGGCTTATCTCGAACTCGCTCAGCGTATGCGCGTGCCGCTTGCGACATTGGATGATGCACTCGCGCGTGCCTGTAAAGCGTCGGCCGTTACTCTTGCTTTGTAATGATCAAGGTAGAGTCAAGACACCTGCTGCGCCATTTTCCGATCCGAAGATCATCCGTGCGCCAGTTTTATCCCAAGACATGGACGTGATTTTGCCATCATCTTTTTGCGAAGCGCGCACAAGAAGTTCAGCGGCGTCGGTGAGACGACAAAGAAGAATGCATCCATCTTCATAGCCGATCGCGACAACAAGCGCACGTGGATGAAAGGCCACGCTTGAGACTTTCGCATGTCTCACGCCGCATTCGCGCGGGGCTTTGCCCATGGGTCCATCTTTATCTTTGAAAGGCCAGATGACAGCGGCATCAGCGCCCGATGTTGCAAGCCAATGTCCATCATGCGACCAAGAGAAGCTCCGCGTCTTTGAAGGATAGCCGGACATGCGCATATCTTTGCCATCAGCCAAACGCCATCCATGCAATGTATTCTCTTGCATCGACGTCACAACAAAGCGGCCATCATCAGAAAATGTAATATCGAGATGAGAGCCTTTCCATTCACGAAATTCGGGTTTGCCTTCCGTGTTTGGAAACCAAAAGCTCGCGCCATTATAATGAGCGATTCCGAGACGATAGCCTTTCCGTGCGAATGCTAAACCTTGTGCCGTTGAGGGCGCGGTCCATTCTTTGAGTTGGCCTTTGCCATCACGGGCAATAACTTTTTTACCCGTTGACCAAGCGATGCTTTGCGCGGGGCCGAGCGCTATAGCGTCAATCCATCGGCCCTTTTCATTGCCAACTTCAATGATACTGTCTTTTGCATTGAGCAAAAAAATCCTACCATCATCGCCACCGGTGATCAGGCGCGTGCCGTCACAGGCCGCAACAAGAATAGCACTTTCGCCATGAGGCGTGATCCGATCAGCGCCGAAAACAATTTGTCCATCAGCCAGAATCAGCGCGGGCTCATCATTTAAGAAGGTCGCCAGAACAATATGCGCGTCGGCTTTGAGCGGCTCGACGCGGGTCGTTAGAGATTGCGACGTATCATTCATACGCGGCAGGCCTCAACGGCTTGTTCGATGGCTGCACGATTGAGTTTATGACCGATGAACACCATTTTTGATTGGCGTGTTTCTTCAGGTTTCCATTCACGCTGCAGATCGCCATCAAGAATCATATGAACGCCTTGGAACACAAAACGCTTGGGCTCGTTTTTGAAGGAAAGGATACCTTTGCACCGTAAGATATTCGGACCTTCCTTTTGTGTGAAATTCGAAATCCATGGCATGAATTTATCGGGATCAATATCGCCTTGGATATTGATTGCAATCGATTTCACGCTTGTGTCGTGATGCACATGGACATCTTCCAGAAATTCCGGCGCGATATCGAGAATGCGATCAAGATCGAATGCATTTTTGCCGAGAACCGCGTCGAGCGGCACGACGGATTTCGTAGTCTTATGGATTGTTGCGTAGGCATTGACTGAACGAATTTGCCGTTCGACCTCTGCAAGCTCTTCGGCTGTCACGAGATCGGTTTTGTTGATGATGATGACATCGGCAAAGGCGATCTGGTTCTTCACTTCCGGTGCATCATGCAATTGTTCTTTAAGCCAGCGCGCGTCAACGACTGTCACAACCGCATCAAGACGCGCTTTTGAGGAAACATCCTCATCGACGAAGAATGTTTGCGCGACCGGCGCCGGATCGGCAAGGCCTGTGGTCTCGACAATGATCGCATCGAATTTGCCTTTGCGTTTCATCAAGCCTTCGATGATGCGGATGAGGTCACCGCGCACCGTGCAGCAAATGCACCCATTATTCATCTCGAAGACTTCTTCATCGGCGCCGACCACAAGATCATTATCGATGCCGATCTCGCCAAATTCATTGACGATTACGGCGAATTTCTTGCCATGCGGTTCTGTCAAAATCCGATTGAGCAAAGTGGTCTTTCCGGCGCCGAGATAGCCGGTGAGAACGGTAACAGGGATTTTCTCGGACATAGGAGGCTCCAATAGGATAGAAGGGTCGAGCTCTCAGCGTGTGAGGGCGTCTGTCAGGGTTCTTATATTGGTTTCCATCATCGTGATGTAAGTCCCCGCCGGACCATTTTTTTGGGATAGCATGTCCGCATAAAGTGTTCCGCCAATTTTTACCCCTGTTTCACTGGCAAGTTGCTCGGCCAAGCGGGGGTCAATGGCGGTTTCGAGAAAAATTGCCGGTATGGCTTCATCGCGGATTTGCCGGATGATCCGAGCCATGTCTTTGGCTGAGGGCTGCGACTCGCGGCCGACGCCCAGTGGTGCGATCATTTTGAGACCATAAGCTTTTTCAAAATAACCGAATGCATCATGGCTGGTGACGATTTTGCGTTTTTCCGGCGGGATCTTGGCAATGGCATTTCGGATATCGCGATCAAGCCTTTCAAGGTCGCTGTCATAGCGCGCGAGATTTTCGAGATAGAGCGCGCGGTGATCCGGATCTTTGTTGATCAAAGCGGTCGCTATATTTTTCGCATAGAGCCTCGCATGGCTGACATTCTGCCATGCATGAGGGTCAACTGCCTCGCCTTCGCTTGCACCATGATCTTCATGGTCATGATGATCAAAGGGAAGTGGCGTTATACCTTCGGAAGCGATCGTCCATAGTGGAGGTCTTTTGATTGATGGTTTCACTCGATCAAGCCATGGCTCAAAACCCAAACCGTTCACAATGACAAGATCGGCTTCTAATAAATTTTTGATGTCGTGCGGGCGTGGTTCGAAATGATGAAGATCCGCGTCTGGTTCAACCAAACACGTGACATCAATGGCATCGCCGCCAATCGCTTTGGTGATGTCCGCGAGTATAGAGAAACTCGTGATGATTTTTAATTTTTCGGCTGCATGAGTCGTTGTTGATCCCATCACGATCATGAAGGCAAGGCTCAGATATTTTACGAGCATGCGCATGAGCACGTTCTCCGCTCATCGGGCCAGATGCGGGCGATGGATTTTGGTTATGATCAGGCCACTGCGTTGGCCGAAAAGAATCGAGAAGAGATAAAGACCGCCGCTTGCTATAATGATTGTCGGCCCTGTTGGCGTGTTAAGATGATAAGACGCAATGATCCCCATGAGACTCGAGAGGCATCCAAAGCCGATTGAAATCCCCATGAGGCTCGCGAGTCGATCCGTCCAAAATCGTGCAGCAAAAGCAGGTAACATCATCAAACCTACCGAGAGCAATGTGCCTAAGGCATGAAAGCCGGCAACAAGATTAATCACAACAAGCGAAAGAAAAAGAATATTGGTGTAAGCGCTGCCACTATTCATGAGGCGCGCAAAAACGGGATCAACGCTCTCGAGCACGAGGGCTCGGAAGATCACGGCCAGTGCTAGAAGGCTGATGCTGGTCGCAGCGACGAGTAGAATCAATGTCGCATCATCAAGTGCAAGAATGGATCCGAAGAGAACATGCAAGAGATCAACATTCGACCCTTTGAGTGACACAAGCACAACGCCCGCTGCGAGAGAGATGAGATAAAAAGATGCAAGGGCAGCATCTTCTTTCAGCACAGTGAAACGCGTTACAAGACCCGCAGCAAGTGCAATGATCATACCTGCAACTAAACCTCCTGCAGTCATGAAACCCAAAGAAAGCCCCGCAATAAGATAGCCAATGGCTGCGCCCGGTAAGATGGCATGAGCCATCGCATCACCGATCAGACTCATCCGGCGCAGCATCAAGAAGACACCCACGGGTCCCGCGCCAAGAGAGAGGGCAAAGGCGCCAATCAAAGCGCGTCGCATGAAGGCGAATTCAACAAAAGGAGCCATCAGCGCGTCATAGAGAAAAGACAAATCGATCATGCGTCATGCTCACAGAGTGGCGCATGGGGATCAGGCGCTTCGATTTTTTGTCGCGCGATTTTGAGATTATCTTCGGTTAGAACAGAATGCGTATCATCCCACCCAATCATATCACGCGCCAAAAGAAGCGTCCTTGGGAAGTAATGTCTCACCAGCGCGAGATCATGCAAGACTGTGATAATGGTACGACCTTCGTGATGCCAGCGCATAACAAGTTGCATTAAATCATCAACAGTCGCGCTATCAATGGCCGAGAAAGGTTCGTCGATCAAAATGATCGAAGCGTCTTGCAACATCAGACGTGCAAAGAGGGCACGTTGAAATTGACCACCCGAAAGAGCGCCGATGAGGTGATGATCAAATCCATTAAGGCCAACCAGAGTGAGCGCATCGGTTATACGATGCGCGCCAAAAGCCGGTAGTGCGTGAAAAGCGCCGCTTTTTGACCAAAGCCCCATCGCAACAAAATCATAGACGCTGATCGGAAAGGATCGATCAATCTCGGTAAGCTGAGGCAGATAAGCGCGGCGCGATGACGGATCGATCATGCATTGCCCATCAATCGGCGTGAGAAGTCCGGCGAGCGCTTTGATTAATGTCGATTTGCCCGCGCCATTGGGACCCACAAGGGCAGTGAGACTGCCGTTCGTAAATGTGCCGGTGATATGATGGACAGCCGGATGCCGATCATACCCCAAAGTAAGATTGGTGAGAGTAATCGGCGTCTCGGTTTTCATGAGCGGATGACCCACAACACGGCGATCCAGAGCGGCACCAGAATCGCAACCACATAAGTGCAGCGCAGAAGCGCAGATTGGCTCATGAGGCTTACACCAAAGGCTAAACCCTTTGGGGCATCATGGTGGTGGCCATGATCGTGATGGGGGTGGCCATGATCGTGGTGAGGGCTTGAGGTGGACATTGCGGGGCTCTTTTCCGGTGCTCTTCTAGCATCGGCCTAGCCCCCAATCCAGAAAAATGTAATGTTATAACATTACAAATTAGCCGCGAACCGGTTCAACCGTGACCGCGCGGCGCATGAAGACAAATAACGCATAAACGCCCAGAGCCCCAAAAGCGGTCATCAAAACTGTTTCCAGCGTCTGGCTTAGGCCAAAAAGACCCGCAAGAGCCCAACCGGCGGCCACGGCGACACCCAAAAACTCCACGCCGACCAGAATGGCGACGCTCACCAGTGTCAGGAGATTTTTGAAATTGATACCGCGTTTGGCCATGGGTCCGATCCTCAATTGCCCGATCCGTATGCTTTGCTTCTTCCGGCTAGCGCGAAGCCGGGCTAGGCGCAATCCTTCATCTCGCGCGCTACCGATATTTTAGACCCCTCAAAGGAGGGTTGAGGTCTAAATTAGGCTTCTCCCGCAATCCGGGACGCTTTATGGATCGTAATCTTGCCATTGGATCTTTGAAAGAGGCTTGCTGATGACCGCGATGTTCCGCCCCGCCGCCCGCCGTGCGGACATCCGCCTGCCTTCTGATCATCCGAAGGTCAATGCGGGCAAGATCGGCGTTTTGCTTCTCAATCTCGGCACACCCGATGCAACCGACTATTGGTCGATGCGGCGTTATCTCAAAGAATTTCTCTCCGATCGCCGCGTGATCGAAGTGCCGCGCCTTTTGTGGTGGCCGATTCTGAATCTGATCATTTTGACGGTGCGTCCTGGCCGTAAAGGTAAGGACTATGATTCGATCTGGAACAAAGAGCTGAACGAAAGCCCGCTGAAAACGATCAGCCGTTCACAAGCCGAAAAGCTTGCGGGCAAATTATCAATGATGGATGACCGCATCATTGTTGATTGGGGTATGCGCTATGGCAATCCTTCAACGCCCGAGCGTTTGAAAGCCTTGCAAGCTGCAGGATGTGATCGCATTCTCCTCGTGCCGCTTTATCCGCAATCCTGCGCGGCAACGTCAGCAACCGCATGTGACAAAGCCTTTCAATCCTTGATGGAGATGCGGTGGCAACCGGCAATCCGTGTCGCACCACCTTGGCATGATGATCCTGTTTATATTGATGCGCTCGCCAAAACCATTCAAGCGAAAAAAGCGGAAATTGATTTTGAGCCGGATATGATCGTCGCCTCATTCCATGGTGTACCAGAATCTTATCTGCTCAAAGGTGATCCCTATCATTGCCAATGCATGAAAACGGGACGGTTGTTGCGCGAAGCGCTGCAATTACCAAAAGAAAAATTTATGGTTTGCTTCCAATCGCGTTTTGGCAATGAAGAATGGTTGAAACCCTATCTCATCGATACGATGGGCGAGTTGCCTGAAAAAGGCATCAAGAAAGTGATGGTGATTGCACCGGGCTTCTCGGCTGATTGTCTCGAAACACTCGAAGAAATCGAAGGCGAAAACCGTGAGCATTTCATGCATCATGGCGGCGAGAAATTCGCCTATGTGCCGTGTCTGAATGATTCAGATGAAGGATTGGACGTCATCCAATCCGTTGTTTTGCGTGAATTGCAAGGTTGGATTTGATTTTCTAAGCCGCACCGATGCGCAATAAATCTAAGAGATGGATCAGCCCGACAGGTTTTTGATTTTCAAGTACCACCAAGGCGCTGATCTTTCGGCTTTCCATAATTTCAAGTGCTTCGGCGACAAGTGTTTCGGGCGGCACTGTTTTCGGATTCCGTGTCATCACCGATTCCACCGAACGGCTCAATAGATCGGGTGACATATGGCGACGCAAGTCACCATCGGTGACAAGACCGGCAAGTTGCCCTTGCGCATCAATCACCAAGACACAACCAAAACCTTTTGAGCTGATCGTCACAACCGCATCGGCCATAGTGTCATTTGGCTTTGCAAGCGGAAGACGATCACCTGTATGCATGATCGCACGCACTTGACGCAATTGCGCGCCAAGCTTTCCACCGGGATGATAGCGGCGGAAATCATTCGATGTGAAGCCGCGGCTTTCAAGCAGCGCAATCGCAATCGCATCACCCATCGCGAGCTGCATTGTGGTTGATGTTGTTGGCGCCAAACCATTCGGGCAGGCTTCTTTGGCCTTAGGCAAAGTGAGGCAGATGTCAGCGCCCTTTCCAAGTGCGCTTTCAGCATTGGATGTTAGTGCAATCAGAGTGACATTGAATCGATTGGCATAGGCGACGAGATCGGCAAGTTCTACAGATTCGCCAGACCACGACATGGCGATGATGATATCATCATCCTGAATCATGCCGAGATCGCCATGGCTCGCTTCACTCGGATGAACGAAATGCGCAGGCGTTCCTGTTGACGCGAGTGTCGCGGCAATCTTGCGACCGACATGGCCTGATTTGCCCATACCTGAAACAATCACGCGGCCCTGTGCGGCGATGATTTTATCAATCACTTGCGTAAAAGCGCCGCCAAGTGAACCGCGCAAAGCTTCAGCGAGATGCGATAGACCTTCGCCTTCTGTGGCGATGGTTCGAAGTGCCGAGGCGAGAGCGGGATGATCAGAATTCGAAAGCGTCATGAAGCTACATTAACTCTTTAATGATGGTGCGCAATTCTTGCCCGATATCAGGCCGCTTCAGCGCATAAGCAATATTGGCAGTTAAAAACCCCAATTGGTGTCCGGTATCAAAAACGCGGCCGCGAAAGAGATGCGCATGATAGGGCATGGTATTCATCAGTGTCACCATCGCATCGGTGAGCTGAATCTCACCGCCCGCACCACGCGGCTGGTGTTCAAGAACATCAAAAATCTCGGGCGATAGAATATAACGCCCCGAGATTGCAAAATTCGATGGCGCTTTGCCCTTTTGCGGCTTTTCAATCATCGCATGAATGCGCGGCGTTCCTTTCGTCTCACCGTGAAGATCGAGAATGCCATAACGATGTGTTTCGTGGTTAGGCACTTCATAGGCCGCTATCACCTGACCGCCATGATCCGCCTGTTCTTTAATCATGTCAGCGAGACAAGGTGTTGTGCCCTCATGCAACATATCGGGCAAGAGCACGGCGAAAGGTTCATCGCCAACAAGATCACGCGCACACCACACAGCATGACCAAGACCCAGAGGTTCCTGCTGCCGCGTGAAGCTCGTGCAACCGGCAAGCGGTGTATTCTCTTTCAACCGTGCGAGATCAGTATCGCGGCCGCGTTGTTGAAGTGTCGCATTCAATTCAAAGACGTGATCGAAATGATCTTCGATAGCGCCTTTGCCGCGTCCGGTGACAAAGATGAAATGTTCAATACCCGCCGCGCGCGCTTCTTCAACAACATGCTGAATGACCGGCTTATCGACGACCGGCAACATTTCTTTGGGAATGGTTTTCGTGGCGGGCAGAAACCGCGTGCCGAGACCAGCGACGGGGAAGACGGCCTTGCGGATTGGTTTCATGCCTGATCTGTTCCGGTTATGACTGAGCGACGCCAGAGACTATTCACGGTTTTCTCCTAGCAAAAATGGTCCGAAAACCAAAATCGTTCCCAGCCTTTGAGAAAAGAGGGCTAAATGGTCAATAAAATTTAACCAAATCACTTGAGATTGGGAGCGAAACTCATCGGGATCGGACAGTGATGCGGCGGATTTCTCTCTTTTTTGCAGTGGTTGCGGGCTTGATCGCAGCAAGCCCGGCGGTTTTCGCGGGGCCTTCCAAGTCCGAGGTGTCGCTTCAGGTAAAATCATCAGCAAAGAAAAATGACCGCTTTTCAGGCTTTATCGAGCGGTTGTGGCCGCAGGCGCGGGCGCGGGGCGTGTCGCGCGCCACATTCGACGCGGCGTTCAAAAATATGACCCCCGATGCCGAGGTGATTGCTCTCACCAAGAAACAATCGGAATTTGTAAAACCCATCTGGGATTATCTCGCGAATGCGACGTCATCCGCCCGACTTGAGCGCGGCCAACGCGTCATGCGTGACTATGAGCAAGCGGTTTCAGCTGTTGAAGCGCGCTATGGCGTTGATCGCTCAGTGATCCTCGGTGTGTGGGGGATGGAGACGAATTTCGGAAGCTACACGGGGGGTAAAGACGTTATTCGCTCCCTCGTCACTTTAGCCTCCATCGGTTATCGCGGCACGTATTTTCGCGATGAGTTGATCAATGCTTTGCGCATTCTTGAAGAGCGTCACGTTGCGCGCGCAGATTTCAAAGGCTCTTGGGCGGGCGCGATGGGGCAGACGCAATTCATGCCTTCATCTTTCTGGCGCTTTGCAGAAGATTTCGATGGCGACGGTCATAAAGACATTTGGAAATCGGTTCCCGATGCGCTTGCGTCAACGGCGAATTATTTGAAAGAGAATGGCTGGCGCTCGGGCCAGCCTTGGGGCTTTGAAGTCGCGCTGCCAAAAGGGTTTGATTATCGTGTGCATGATGCATCATTTGCCGAATGGCGCGCGCGTGGTGTGACGCGTGCCGATGGGCAGGCTTTGCCGCAAGATGGACAGGGTAGCGTGTTTTATCCTGCGGGCGCCGATGGTCCGATTTTTCTTGTGACATCGAATTTCAACGTCATCAAACGCTACAATGCGTCTGATGCTTACGCGCTTGGCGTTGCAAATCTTGGTGATCTTCTCAATGGTGGATCACGCATTCAGGCAGCATGGCCCACTGAGGATCAGCTTTTGGCTTTTTCGCAACGGATTGAATTGCAACGCGCTTTGACGCGCCTTGGCTATGATGTCGGTAAAGCCGATGGCCGTATTGGTTCGCGCACGAGAGAAGCGCTGCGTGATTTTCAAGAGCGTGCGGGCTTGCGACCGGATGGGTATCCCAACCGCCGGGTGCTCGAAGCGCTCAAAGTGAATTGAGCGCCTACATCGCTCAACGCGGCAGCGTGGTTGTGCCCATCAAATGCTTATCAACCGCATGAGCAGCCTGACGGCCTTCACGAATGGCCCAAACGACCAGCGATTGACCACGACGCATATCTCCACAGGCAAAGACCTTTTCGACGCTGGTCTTATAAGCAACCGTATCGGCAGCAACATTGCCACGCGCATCAAGCTTGGCGCCTAGTTCTTTCACCATGCCGTTTTGCACGGGTGAAACAAATCCCATGGCCAAGAACACAAGATCCGCGCGTAGTTGAAATTCCGTGCCGGGGATCGGTTGGAATTTATCATCGACACGCACGCAAGTGAGCGAAGTGACTTTGCCGTCTTCACCATCAAATGAAACCGTGTTCACGGCGAAATCACGTTCAGCACCTTCTTCATGGCTTGAAGAGGTTCTGAGCTTCATCGGCCAATTCGGCCATGTGAGAAGTTTATCTTCCTTCTCTGGGGGTTTGGTCATGATTTCAATCTGCGTCACCGAGAGCGCGCCTTGGCGCACCGATGTGCCTATACAATCAGAACCCGTGTCACCACCACCAATCACAACAACATGCTTGCCATTGGCAATAATCGGCATATTCGACTTCAAGTGTTCATGGCCAACGCGACGATTTTGTTGCGGAAGAAAATCCATTGCAAAATGAATGCCCGAAAGATCGCGCCCCGGCACCGGAAGATCGCGCGGCTTTTCTGCGCCCCCCGCAAGCACCACCGCATCATAAGCGGAAGTGAGATCGGCAATCGCTTTGTCTTTGCCAATGTGAACGCCGCAATGGAACACAACGCCTTCGGCTTCCATCTGCTTCACGCGACGATCAATCAGATGTTTTTCCATTTTGAAATCAGGAATGCCATAACGTAGCAATCCGCCGGGCTTTCCATTTTTTTCAAATACATGAACTTCATGACCAGCGCGCGCGAGTTGCTGCGCGGCGGCAAGACCTGCGGGACCTGAACCCACAATCGCGACACGCTTCCCGGTTAAGCGTGGTGCAGGTTCGGCATTGACCCAGCCTTCAGCAAAAGCGCGATCGACAATCGCGCATTCGATGGTTTTGATCGTTACAGGTTGATCATTCAAATTCAGTGTGCAGCTCGCTTCGCAAGGCGCAGGGCACACACGACCCGTGAATTCCGGAAAATTATTGGTCGAATGAAGATTGCGCGAAGCCTCTTCCCAATCACCTTGATAGACAAGATCGTTCCAATCGGGAATCTGGTTATTCACCGGACACCCATTATGGCAATATGGAATGCCGCAATTCATGCACCGCGCGGCTTGATCGCGTGTCGCTTCTTCTGAAAGCGGGATCACAAATTCTTTGTAATTGCGGATGCGGTCGGCAGCCGGACCATATTTACGGTCGCGACGATCAATCTCAAGAAATCCAGTGACCTTGCCCATCTTATTCTCCCGCAACCGCCAAAGGACGGTTCTCGTTTTCGGCCATCAATTCACGCAATGCACGACGATATTCTGTTGGCATGACCTTCTTGAATTTGCCGCGATAGTTCGCCCAATTATCAAGAATCATGCGCGCGCGCGTCGAACCCGTGTGGCGCTCGTGATTTTCGATGAGGAGCTTCAAACGTTCCGCATCTTGTCGCGTCATATGCGCCATGAGCTCGAAAGGTTCAGTCGCGTTCTTTTCTTCTGGCTGAACTGTTTCAAGTTCGACCATTGAAAGATTGCAACGCTTGCTGAATGTATCATCTTCATCGAGCACATAGGCGACGCCGCCCGACATGCCGGCTGCGAAATTACGCCCCGTTTTGCCAAGCACTACAACAATACCACCGGTCATATATTCGCAGCCATGATCGCCAGTGCCTTCAACAACGGCAATCGCGCCGGAGTTGCGGACGGCGAAACGTTCACCAGCGACGCCACGGAAATAACATTCGCCCGAGATCGCGCCATAAAGAACCGTGTTGCCGACGATGATTGATTCTTCCGGTACAATTTTCTTCGCGTTCTTAGACGGATAAACAATCAAGCGACCGCCTGAGAGGCCTTTGCCGACATAGTCATTCGCTTCGCCTTCAAGCTCAAGCGTGATGCCGCGTGCAACCCAAGCGCCGAAGCTCTGGCCCGCCGTGCCATTGAGTTTCACATGGATCGTGTCATCTGGCATACCTTTATGGCCATAGCGCTTCGCCACTTCACCCGAGAGCATCGCGCCCGTTGTACGATTGAGGCTCTTGATTGTCGCTTCGATTGAAACCTTCTTTTTCGATTCAAGCGCATCCGTCGACTTCTCAATCAGAGTGCGATCAAGAATTGTTTCGAGATGATGGTCTTGCGTCGCTGAATGATGAATGTCTTCAGCCTTCGCCGCACGCGGCTTGGAGAAGAGTTTTGAGAAATCAAGACCATTGGCCTTCCAATGCGAAATCGCACGATCACGATCAAGCATCTGCATCTGGCCAACCATTTCATCGAATTTACGATAGCCAAGCGCCGCCATGATCTCGCGCACTTCTTCGGCGACAAAGAAGAAGAAATTGATCACATGTTCGGGCTGACCAACAAAACGCTTACGCAAAACAGGATCCTGCGTTGCAACACCCACAGGGCAAGTGTTCAAATGACATTTGCGCATCATGATGCAGCCTGCTGCGATCAAAGGTGCCGTGGCGAAACCGAATTCGTCCGCTCCCAAAAGCGCGCCGACGACAACGTCACGACCCGTGCGAATGCCGCCATCAACTTGCACCGCGATGCGCGAGCGCAAATTATTGAGCACAAGCGTTTGATGCGTTTCGGCCAAGCCGATTTCCCAAGGTGAACCGGCATGTTTGATCGAGGTGAGGGGTGACGCACCCGTGCCGCCTTCAAAACCTGAAATCGTCACATGATCCGCGCGCGCTTTTGAAACGCCCGCAGCCACAGTACCGACGCCGATCTCGGAAACGAGCTTTACCGATACATTCGCCGAAGGGTTCACATTTTTCAGATCGTAAATCAGCTGCGCTAAATCTTCGATCGAATAGATGTCATGATGCGGCGGAGGCGAGATCAAGCCGACGCCCGGGGTCGAGTGACGCACTTTGGCAATCGTCGAGTCGACTTTGTGACCCGGCAATTGACCGCCTTCGCCGGGCTTCGCGCCTTGCGCCATCTTGATTTGAATCATGTCGGAATTGACGAGATATTCCGTCGTCACGCCGAAGCGACCGGATGCCACTTGCTTGATTGCCGAGCGCATTGAGTCACCATTCGGCAAAGGCTTGAAGCGATCCGATTCTTCGCCGCCTTCACCTGTATTTGATTTGCCACCGATGCGATTCATCGCCACCGCAAGCGTTGTATGCGCTTCACGCGAGATCGAACCGAATGACATCGCACCCGTCGCAAAACGCTTGACGATGTCCTTTGCGGATTCAACTTCTTCCAACGGCACGGGCTTACGACCATCTTCTTCCGCCGACTTGATGCGGAAGAGCCCGCGAATGGTGAGCAAATGTTCGCTCTGATCATTCAGGAGCTTTGCATAGTCACGATATTTATCTTGGGCATTGCCGCGCACCGCATGTTGCAACAGCGCCACCGATTGCGGTGACCAAGCATGCGCTTCACCGCGCAAGCGATAGGCATATTCGCCGCCGACATCGAGTGCGTTACGCAACACCGGATTGGTGCCAAACGCATCCGCATGACGAGTGACTGTTTCGCGCGAAATTTCATTCAGGCCCACACCGCCGATGCGCGAATGTGTACCAGCAAAATATTTCGCGATGAATTCATCGGAGAGGCCAATCGCATCGAAAATCTGCGCGCCACAATAGGATTGATAGGTCGAGATGCCCATTTTGGACATAACCTTCAAAATGCCTTTGCCGATGGATTTGATATAATGCTTCTCGATTTCGTAAGGCGAGAGTTTCAAGCCCATGTCTTTTGCAAGCGCATGCAGCGTTTCAAAAGCGAGATAGGGGTTGATCGCTTCCGCACCATAACCAGCGAGACACGCGAAGTGATGCACTTCACGCGCTTCACCCGTTTCAACAACCAGACCCACAGAAGTGCGCAAGCCCTTGCGGATCAAATGATGATGAACCGCTGCGGTCGCGAGAAGCGCAGGCAACGGAATGCGATCCGGCCCGATCATGCGATCAGAGAGCACGATGATGTTGTAACGGCCTTTCACAGCCGCTTCCGCGCGCTCGCACAAACGCTCAAGCGCATCATGCATACCGGCTTCGCCTTGCTCCACCGGATAAGTGATGTCGAGTGTTTTCGTATCGAATGAATCTTCGAAATGGCCGATGCAGCGGATCTTTTCGAGATCGCCATTTGTCAAAATCGGTTGGCGCACTCCAAGCCGCTTGCGACGTGAATTGCCCTCGCGATCAAAAATATTTGGCCGCGGTCCAATGAAGGACACAAGCGACATCACGAGTTCTTCGCGGATCGGATCGATCGGCGGATTCGTCACCTGTGCGAAATTCTGCTTGAAATAAGTGTAAAGCAGCTTCGACTTGTCGGACATCGCGGAGATCGGCGTATCCGTGCCCATCGAACCAATCGCTTCTTCACCCTTCGCGCCCATTGGCTCGAGCAAGATTTTCAAATCTTCTTGCGTGTATCCAAAAGCCTGTTGACGATCGAGCAGGGACACATCGGTGCGTGCGGCACGCGGTTCCACAGGGCGCAAATCTTCCAAGACGATCTGGGTCGCTTCAACCCACTCTGTATAGGGATGCGCTTTCGCAAGCGACTCCTTGATCTCTTCGTCAGAAACGATGCGGCCTTGTTCAAGATCAACAAGCAACATTTTGCCTGGTTGCAAACGCCATTTGGTGACGATCTTTTCTTCCGGAACCGGCAACACACCCATCTCGGACGCCATCACGACAAGGCCATCATCGGTCACATAATAACGCGCAGGGCGCAAACCGTTGCGATCAAGCGTGGCACCAATCTGGCGACCATCGGTGAAGGCAATGGCTGCAGGGCCGTCCCATGGTTCCATCAACGCTGCGTGATATTCATAGAATGCGCGGCGCTGTTCATCCATCAACGGATTGCCAGCCCACGCTTCAGGGATCAGCATCATCACGGCATGCGCGAGCGAGTATCCGCCTTGCACAAGAAATTCGAGTGCATTGTCAAAACACGCCGTGTCCGATTGTCCTTCATAGGAAATCGGCCAGAGCTTTGAAATTTCCTCGCCGAAGAGCGGCGACGCGACAGAGGCTTGGCGCGCGGCCATCCAGTTCACATTGCCGCGCAGCGTATTGATTTCGCCATTATGCGCCACCATGCGATAAGGATGCGCGAGTGACCAAGTCGGGAATGTGTTGGTTGAAAACCGTTGATGTACAAGCGCAACCGCTGACTCAAGACGCTTGTCTTTGAGATCGGGGAAATAATCACCAAGCTGGGTGGCGAGCAACATGCCCTTGTAAACAAGTGTCCGCGCGGAGAGCGAGACAGGATAGAAGCCCGCCGTTGCCGGATTGTTGAGATTATAAATCGTGTTCGAGATCACTTTGCGCAGCAAGAACAAACGACGCTCGAATGTATCGATGTCGGTGATCGAGTTGTTGCGCGCGATGAAGATTTGACGATGCATAGGCTCTGTCGGCTTCACGCTTTCGCCGAGGCATGCGGTGTGAACAGGCACATCGCGCCAGCCCAGAAAAATTTGACCTTCTTCCGCGACGACTTTTTCAATGATCGTCTCGCATAATTTGCGGCCTTCCGGATCGCGCGGCAAAAACACATGACCCGCGGCATAATGGCCGGGCTCCGGCAAAGAGAAGCCGAGCTTCGCGCATTCTTCGCTCAGGAATTTGTGAGGGATCTGCACCAACATGCCGCAGCCATCGCCCGCCTTCGGGTCGGCGCCTACGGCACCACGATGGTCGAGGTTCAAAAGGATCTGCAGTCCCATTTCGACAATGTCGTGGGACTTGCCGCGCTTCATATCGGCGACGAAGCCAACGCCGCAGGAGTCTTTCTCAAGGGAGGGGTCATAGAGACCTTGCGCGGCCGGCAGGCCGGGGTCCCGAACGAGTGGCGTTTTGGGATCGAACGATCCGGTGAGGATGTCGGTCCTGTCTTGATCCACGCGTGCCATAGGCGTCTCCTGAGCCAAATTCCCTAAAAACGAGCCTTTTTGAGGGCCGTTTTGACATTTTCGGGGCTGTTTAGCGTGTTTCAGGAGGAGGGTAGCGCCCCGATTTGCACCCGTTCCTTGTCGGGCGCCTCGGGACTATGCCGTCGAACGCCCTAGGCCCGCTTTTGGCGGGCGGCCGTTTTCTTCTTGCCAAAACCGGCGAGCGTCTTGGTAACCGACAGACGGAAAAGTCTATTTGCCTGCATGACCATCAAAAACCCGGCCTTAGAAGAACGAAACGAAATATCGCGGACAGAAAGGACAGTATCACTGTCCTAATTGTTCGACAATTGCATTTTTTTATTCCGCGCACAAGAGGTGGGGTGCTCTATTTTTCGTATGTGACGACGCGTCCCAAAGCCGCTATCGGCAAGGGGGCTTGGACACGCTTTTGGAGGCGGACATGATCAATCTGGCGAGTGACAATGTGGTGGGTGCGTCGCGTGAAATTTTGGATGCGATTGCGGCAGCCAATGCGGCGCCGGAAGCCTCTTATGGTGCGGACCGGTTTTCGCGCGAAGCCGAGACGAGGTTAGGCCAGATTTTTGAACGCGATGTAAAAGTATTTTTAGTGGCCACCGGCACGGCGGCGAACTCCCTTGCGCTCGCGGCCTTTACGCCGCCTTGGGGCGCTGTGTTCTGCCACGAAGAAAGTCACATTGCGGATGATGAATGCGGCGCGCCAGAAATGTTTACCGCGGGCGCAAAGCTTATTGGCATTCGGGGTGAGGCCGGAAAATTTTCAACGCATGATCTCGAACATGCGCTGAAAAGATTTCCGCGTGGTGTGACGAAGGCCGTGCAGCCTTCGCTTGTCTCGCTCTCGCAAGTCACAGAATGCGGCACGCTCTATACGCTTGATGACATCAAAGCGCTTGCGGCGGTTGCGAAACGCTATGATATCGCGGTGCATATGGATGGGGCGCGTTTTGCCAATGCGCTTTTATCGCTCGGCTGTTCGCCCGCGGAGATGACATGGAAATCAGGCGTTGATGTTTTGTCATTTGGTGCCACAAAAAACGGTGCGCTTGCGTGTGAGGCTGTGATTTTCTTTGATCCGAAGCACGCAAAAGATTTTGATTTCCGTCGTAAACGCTCTGGCCATACGCTTTCAAAGGGTCGTTTGTTTGGCGCGCAGTTGCTCGCTTATCTCGAAAATGATCTTTGGCTTGCCAATGCACGACATGCGAATGCAATGGCCAAAAACCTCTCTGAAGGCTTTGCAAAGATCAAGGGTTTTAGATTGCCTTGGAAGACAGAAGCGAATGAAGTCTTTGCCATTATGCCGAAGCGTGTTTCTGATGCCCTTTCACAGGCAAATATTTTTGCAGCCCCTTGGTATAAAGAGAGCATCAGCCTGCCGCGTGATGAGCAGATCAAAGAGGATGAAAGCTTCCTGCGTTTCGTCACAAGCTATGCGACGAAGCCAGAAGAGATCGAAACCGTTTTGAAAACAGCACGGGCGGCTTAACACCGCCCGCGCTCATCAAAGCGAAGAGATCAAGCCGCGTTGGCTTCAATCACTTTTGCGGTTGAATTCGCCGCAATCGGAATGAGGCGTGGCTTTTTCGCTTCGGGTACTTCGCGCACAAGATCGATATGGAGCAATCCATTCTCGAGCGCCGCACCAGTCACCTGCACATAATCGGCAAGCTGGAAGCGCCGCACAAATCCGCGCGCGGCAATGCCTTGATGCAAGACTTCACGACGTGTTTGTTCGCCGTCAGTCTTTTTATCGCCGGTAATTGTGAGCGCGGCTTCTTTCACTTCGATCGAAAGATCGGCTTCGGCGAAACCTGCGACCGCGAGCGTGATGCGATAGGCATTCTCGTCCGTGCGTTCGATATTATAGGGCGGGTAGCTCGTGCCTTCGGGTGCCGTGGCTTGGTCGAGAAGCTGGAAAATCCGGTCAAAGCCGATGGTTGACCGATAAAGGGGGGAAAGATCAAAGTGACGCATCGCATATCCTCCAATAGAAGCGACATGAACAAATGGTTCGCCCGAGGGGCCGAACCGGTTTCAGGACGACCATCATGGTCCGTCCTCAAGAAGAGTTAGGAAGCCCAAAGCGTGGCTTCAAGGGGTGTCGCTGATGATTCAAAAAACGCGTCTGCCGCAGGAAGCGCGAGCGGATCTTGTCCGCGCCGGACCCTTTCCGGTGCCTCAAGGCGCTGAGGTCGGGGTCACGCATACGGTGGATGGTGTTGCGCTCCGCTATGCGTGCTGGCGAGCGGACGCGCCACGCCGCGAGGCCCTCGCGCTCATCTTGCAAGGGCGGACTGAATTCATTGAGCGTTATGGCGAAACGATCAGTCTTCTTTTGGCGCGTGGTTTTGATGTCATGAGTTTTGACTGGCGCGGACAGGGCGGATCGCAGCGCCTTCTGCCCCATTCCAAAAAAGGTCATGTCGGGTCTTTTGATGATTATGGACGAGACCTTGAAACAATCCTTTCGATTGCGGATGAACATTCATCTTCGGCGCCGCGCTATGTTCTCGCTCATTCGATGGGTGGCGCCATTTTGTTGAACGAATTGAGTAAGGGTCCCATCAAAATTAAGCGTGGGATTCTCTCCGCACCGATGATCGGCCTTTCGATGGTGCGTGCACCACGTGTCGCGCATCTGTTCGCGAATGTTTTTTCTGCTCTCGGGTTTCATACGTCTTACGTGCCGCGCGGGAATGACAATCCGTTGATGGAATTCGAAAATAATCCACTCACGCCAGATCCGTTGCGCTTTGGTATTTCAAGAACGATTTTATCTGAAGCGCCTGATCTCGCGATTGCGAGTCCGACGATTGGGTGGGTCAAAACAAGTTTTGATGCAATGGTGAGATTGCAAGATCCTCAAACCGCACAAAATATTTCAACGCCACTGCTGTTTGTTGCAGGGCCGCATGATCGCATTACCGATACACAGGCAACGGAACGCTTTGTCGCGCATCTTCGGAATGGAAAACTGCTTAAGCTTGAAGACGCAGAACACGAAATTTTGCTTGAGCATGATGCGTTAAGACATCAATTCTGGAAGGCTTTTGATGAGTTTGTTTTTTTAGGCGCTTAGCGATTTAAAAGTTCAAGCGCTTCGGCATGAACGCGTTTATCGCCAGCGGCAATGATCCGACCGCCTTCGGTTGCGGGTTTGCCATCCCATGTTGTCATGATGCCGCCTGCGCCTTCAATAATGGGTATAAGCGCCACAACGTCATAGGGTTTGAGATTGGCTTCAATCACAACATCCATAAAGCCGGCCGCCACCATGCAATAGGCGTAACAATCATAACCGAAACGCGTGAGACGTGATGCGGCTTCAACACATCGAAACGCTTCAGCCTCTTTCGCATTAAACATCGTGATGGATGTGCAAGAAAGTGTTGCGTCCTTTAATGATGCGCAAGCACGTGATTTAAGAACACGTTCGCCTTGTGGCGATCTTAAAGTAGCTTTACCGCCATCACCAAAAAAACGCTCTTTGGTGAAAGGTTGATTCATCATGCCATAAGCGGCTGAACCATTGCGTGTGAGTCCGATCAGCGTACCCCATAAAGGCAAGCCAGAGATGAAGGCCTTTGTTCCATCGATCGGATCAAGCACCCACACAAATTCGGCATCGGCGTTTTCAGAACCAAATTCTTCGCCCACAATCCCATGATGCGGAAAGACTTCGCGGATGCGTTTGCGCATCACAACTTCGCTCGCGCGATCCGCTTCGGTGACGGGATCAAAAAGACCGCCCTCATTTTTATCCGTGGCGGTAAGCGAAGAGCGGAAAAAAGGGAGAATGGCGGCGCCCGACAAAGTCGCGAGCTCGTCAACAAAGGCCGAAAAATCGACGGCGGTCATCATCGGTCTCCTGATGAGCGAAAGACGACCTATTTAGGCGGTCAATCGCCTTTCTGGCAAATCGAGAGGGCGAAAAGGCGCGAAACGCGGCTCATGCCCCAGGGGCAGGCCATGAAATACAGCCATCTTATTTTTGCATAGATCGGCTAAATTTATGATTTAATTAACTTAAATCCAAGACCTGCGTTGATTTGTCATATCATTCGACTAAATATGTAAACATCGCCCTTGCTTTTTGTGCAGTGCACAGGCATATTGTTGCAGTGCGATATCGCTGAAACAGCGATTTCGCCTGCCCTTCTTGGGCGTTTCCTCCCTAGACTTAGGCCGCCATCATGGCGGCCTCTTTTTTTGTGGGGTCTGTTTGGGCCGCTATTGAGCCAACAATCTACTCCGCCGCAAGCCGTTCCGGACGGATAAACTCCTCAACAAAAAGAGATAGATCACGCGCCATCGTGCCGAGATCCTCTTTCAATTGTTCGAAATGGGGTAGCCGCGTCATTCGCCGCTCATCCATATAAAGCGCGCGATTAAGTTCGATTTGCAATGCATGAAAACCATTACCCGGTGCGCCATGATGTTCGGTGATGAAGCCGCCTGCATATGGACGGTTGCGGGCCACCTGATAACCTGAAGCACGCAAAGAGGCTTCGATCCTATCCGTGATATCGGCGTCGCAACTTGTGCCGAAACGATCACCAATCACAATATCGCAGCGATAGCTTTCTGATCGCGTCACTGCGGCTGAGGGCATCGAGTGACAATCAATGAGCAGCGCAAAGCCATGCCGCCGATGCGCCGTTGTTAATTGCCGCGAAAGGGCGCGGTGATAGGGTTTGTAAAGCAACTCGATGCGATCAAAGGCTTCCGCGAGCGCCATCGTGCTTTTATAAATCTCTTGGCCATCTCCCACTGTACGCGGAATTGTCCCAAGCCCGCTTGCAACGCGAAGCGATGATGAATTCACATAAAGTGGCAAACGTTCCGAAAACATTTTCGGATCGAGTTCATAAGGCTCGCGATTCACATCACAGAACGCGCGCGGGAATTCGACCGACATAAAAGACGCGCCCACATGAATGACATCGCTGAACAGATGATCGACATCCATGTCTTCCGAGCGCCTAAGCGCGAGCGGATCAAGCCGCGACGCGTTTAAAAAATTCTCCGGATAAACGCGACCGGAATGCGGGGAATTGAACAACAAGGCCGAGGGGCCGCTCTCCGGATTGAGAATCCGGAAGGGTGGGTCGAAATGAGGGACGAAACCGGTTGTCATAATGGGTTTCAAAAAAATCCTGCGCTTCGGCCAAGGTCTCGGCTTGGAACGCTCTGAATTTGCGCCTAGTCTTCTGAACTGTCCATATGGGCGAAACGTCGCGCCCGCGCGCGGCCTTCACGGGTTATTTACCGGTTTTGGGTTTGATGCGGGCGAGATGACGGGGGCAGATGATGATCGATAACGCGCTGACGCGGCGCATTCTCTTGGCCGAGGACGACAATGACATGCGCCGGTTCCTGGTTCGGGCACTCGAACAGGCCGGTTTTCAGGTGGCGTCCTTTGATAATGGGCTTTCCGCCTATAATCGGCTGCGCGAGGAGCCGTTCGAGCTGCTTTTGACCGATATTGTCATGCCGGAAATGGACGGGATTGAACTCGCGCGCCGCGCCACCGAACTCGACCCGGATATCAAGGTCATGTTTATCACCGGATTCGCCGCAGTGGCTTTAAATCCGGACTCACAAGCCCCGAAAGATGCCAAAATCCTCTCCAAACCCTTCCATTTGAAGGATTTGGTGCATGAGGTCGAAAAACTGCTCGAGGCGGCCTAAGCCACTGACAGCGGCATTTTTTGGCGTCCGCCCGCTTGCATCGGCAAAGCTCTGTCGTTATAGCCACGCGACACCTTCTTGGGGGTAACCCCTGTGACGGGCGCGTAGCTCAGCGGTAGAGCACTACCTTGACATGGTAGGGGTCACAGGTTCGATCCCTGTCGCGCCCACCATTTGGTGAAAGAATTTTTCGGGTTCGATGCCGGTGACGGTGTGGCTCTCGATTTTTGAACGGGATGTGCGGGCGACCGCAGCAAAACGGAATAGGGATTAAGGCCATGAAAATTCGCAACAGCCTCAAGAGCCTGCGCGAGCGTCACCGCGACAACCAGCTCGTGCGTCGCAAGGGCCGCGTATACATCATCAACAAGACCCAGAAGCGCTACAAGGCGCGTCAGGGCTGATGGCATTTGCCCGTATTGGGCAACGGATTGTTGAGTTGAATTAAAAAGCCCCGCGAGAGCAGGGCTTTTTGTTATTTTTGACAAAGCTTTTGTTACTCAGTTTGAAATGCTCTGTCTTCCAATTGCTCAAGTTAAAACCAAGTCCTGTTAGCTCTTGCATATAGTTCGATATCGTATTATATAGTACGATATCAAACTAAATGGAGATCGTCATGGCACTGTCGCGCCGCAAAGTTCTTGGCATTATCGGTGGGGGCACCATTCTCGCGGCGACTGGCGCTGTGGGCTACTCGGTAACGCGCACGCCGCAAAAGGCCCTCGCGCCATGGGAAGCTGCGGGACGTTACGAAGAATTTCGTCGAAGGGCGCTATCTTTTGCTTTGCTTGCGCCTAATCCACATAATCGCCAGCCGTGGTTGGTTGATCTTGTTGGCGATAATGAGGTGGTGCTCTACGTCGATACAGCAAAACTCCTGCCAGAGACTGATCCGTTCAGCCGACAGATCACAATTGGCCTTGGCTGTTTTCTCGAGCTCATGAGGCTGGCGGCTGCAGATGCTGGATATCAGGTTGATATAGCCATCTTTCCTGAAGGCGAAGATGAGCGGACGCTCAACAACCGTCCGGTGGCGCGCGCGATATTCAAAGCAGATCCGAATGCGAAGCGTGATCCGATATTCGCTCATGTCATGGAGCGTCGCTCACTGAAGGAGCCCTATGATACCGCCCGACCAGTCGACGCAAATGTTATCAGTGTTCTTGCCGCGAGCGCTAATTCTGGAACGCGCTTCGGTGGATCCGTTGATCCCACCGACATCGCGCGATATCGTGCCTTGACGCGTGAAGCCTTGCGCATCGAAATTGAGACACCCCGAACGTATCAGGAAAGTGTCGATCTATTTCGCATCGGGCATCGCGAGATTGATGCCAATCCCGATGGAATCGATTTCAGCGGCCCACTTTTTGAAGGACTGAGACTATTCGGGATATTCACCCGCGAGTCCGCGACGGACACGTCGTCATCAGCTTATAAAGCGGGCCTTGATGCGGTCTATTCGAATGCTGATACGGCGATGGGCCATATTTGGTTGGTCACATCGACCAATACGAGGCGAGACCAGATTGCCGCTGGAATGGACTGGCTTAGGGTCAATCTCGCTGCCACGGGGATCGGACTTGCAATGCAGCCTTTGAGCCAAGCCCTTCAGGAATATCCTGAGATGGCGTCACTTTATGCCGATATTCACAAGCGCCTTGCCCCGGAAGGTGGAACTGTCCAGATGTTTGCCAGAATCGGTTATGGTCCAAAAACTGCACCGAGTCCCCGCTGGCCATTGGAAGCAAAATTTGTCCGCACCTGATACCAAGACTGCCTTGTTCTTCTCGTTCTTCAACGAGATCGGGATTATTGCGCAACTATCGGGTCGTATGTTGGAAGCGGGGCTACCTGATGGGTTTCTTGTTTCGCATTTCGCGGTGATGAACCATCTTGTCAAGCGCGGCGACGGATCTACGCCGTTCGCCCTTGCTCGCGCATTTCAAGTGCCTAAGACAACAATGACCCACACACTATCCGGACTTGAGAAAGCGAAACTCATCCGGTTTGTGCCTCATCCTGATGACGGAAGATCAAAATGCGTAATGGTCACCGAAAAAGGGCGGCGTTTTCGTGATACCGCAATCGAGAAGATGACGCCCGAAATCATGCTTATGTCAAAACTCTTTCCGGCCGATGACATAACCAATGCTGTCGACCTGCTTTCGAAGATGCGCGAATATCTTGATTCCAAGCGTGACGAATAGTGGAAAGCGGAAAGCGACATTGTCAAAGAACTCGCGCATGAGGGAAAGGTGAAAATCGTTTATGCGCGATATGATCTTGATACGGGCGTTCTCGATTTTCTCGGCTGATGATCTTTTGAGAGAAGTTACGAAAAGCCCCGCGCGTTGCGGGGCTTTTTACATGCCTTTTACATTCTTATTGAATCGGAATAAACCTTGGTTGACCAGATAACTTGTTAACCTAAGTGATGGTTTAACAAGTTATTGGGCTTCCTGATTGCCCCTATTTTCGCCGCTATGAGGCGCTCTTGGGGTTTGAGTTTGCCGCGCTATCGTGCGCTTACAGATCATGACGATGCCTCATAAACATTTCAAATCCTCGCGCATTACGTTATGAATTATTGATCAGCCTGAGCTTTCTTCGAGGATATAAAATATGATCATCGTTCCGGCCTATGCTGCAATTTTTGCGGCGCTCTTTATTTTTTTATCCACCCGCACAATCAGGGCGCGTCGTTCTGCAAAAGTCGCCATCGGAAGCGGCGGGGATAAGCGGCTCGAACGCGCTTCACGCGTTCACGCTAATTTTGCTGAATATGTGCCTTTTGGCTTGTTGCTGATTGCCTTCACAGAAATTCGGGGTATGCCTTCGGCAATTATCCATCTCCTCTGTCTTGCTCTCTTAAGCGGGCGTCTCCTTCACGCTTGGGGCGTTTCGAAAGATACAGAAAATTTCCGTTTTCGTATCGCGGGGATGATGTTTACGTTGAACACGATTGGAGCGGCAGCTCTTTTTATTCTGGTAAGTTATTTTATCTAACATCATCGATGCGCAGGTTTAAATATGAATAGCGAATTGCAAAAGATCTTCGACGAGTCTGAAAAGGGTACGATTCATTTCGGTCAAGTTGTCGAAAGATTGATGGTGCTCAATATCTCGGCCTATCAGGTGGAATATCGCGCCGGATCCATTCGTCTCTTTGACAAAGAAGATCATTTTTTTGAACTTGCCGCCGCTTATCCAGAATATCCCATTGCACCAGCATTCAATGGTGACGCTCTCCGTGCCGCCATTCGTGGTGCACAAGAAGGCCGCATCAAATTTCCTGAATTCAAACGTCTTTCACAAGAGGCTGGGTGCGTTGGCTATCATGTGTGGATCACCGGTCGTCATGTGACCTATTATGGGCGCGCGGGCGAAACGCATCTTGAGCGTTTTCCGCAGTGAGTCCCTGCCATCTGGTGCCAGTGCCGATGAGGTAAGTGAAATAATCCGTATGGAATTCTGCTTACGTAGTCGCGAAGCCCTTGATCCGGCGCGCTGAGGGCGTGAAGATCAATGCATGTCCCGGATTGCGATTTTTCAACATCATCCGCTCTGCTCGCGCCAATGCGCGTCGGCCGTAGCCGAAGTCTTGTCGCGCGATCATGATGTTCGGTTGGTCGGTCTTACCGATATCACGCCGGCGGGCCTTGAGGGCATTGATCTATTGGTTATGCCGGGCGGTGACGGGGATGCGGATCGGTTTCACGCTCTCTTTGCTTTGCGGCGTGATTATGTGCGTGATTTTGTCGAGCACGGTGGTGCCTTTCTTGGCATTTGTATGGGTGCCTATTGGGGTGGCCAAAATTATTTTGGCCTTTTGCCACATACGGAATGCGTTCAATATATTACACGCCCGCGCGCCGAGATCAGACGATCTTTCAAGACGACATTGCGAATTGAATGGGAAGGCGCGTCTGACTCGATGTTTTTCTATGATGGCTGTACGTTTCTAAGCGACATTGATCGCTTTGATGTGGTTGCCCGTTACAGCAATGGTGATCCGATGGCGATCATCAAGGACCGGATCGGTTTGATCGGGTGTCATCCGGAAAGCACGCAAGATTGGTATGATACACCCTCATTGATTCCCGAGTGGCATCACGGCCGCCATCATGATTTGTTGCGAGGTTTTGTGACCCGTCTCATCGGCGAAACTAAGAATAACAAACAGTCTGTGATTGAGCGCATAAATCATCAAAGCGACATCAAGGACGATTTGATCAAGGAAGTGGTTGAAGAAATCCGCACCCTTCGCTCAGCGCTGCAATCAATCAAGACAGCGACTGATCCTTTCGCGCACGGCACTTTGCGCCATGTGAATCATCTTGCGCGCGAAGGACTAAATGGACATTTGTCTTCAACGTCCAACATCAAGTCCGATAAAGAGCTCTCGGATCGAGAAAAGCACCCGCGTTCAGACGATCTCTCAGGATTATCGAAATAGACCTCATCCTTCTTGTTTGGCGAGATCAATCCATTCAGCATCAACAAGTGACACGAGCCTTTCGGGTGCGATCTTTACAGCCGCATTGGTCGCGCCTGCCGCCGGGATCACAATATCAAAAGCCTTTAAGCTTTCATCGGCATAAATTTTTAAAGGCCCCGCAAGTCCAAAAGGGCATACGCCCCCGACAGGATGACTTGTGCGCAAAGTGATTTCTGCCGCATCCACCATACGTGGTTTCTCGCTAAAATGATCTTTAAACTTACGATTATCAAGACGCGCGGTGCCACTCATCACAATGAGAACCACTTCGTTTTTTAGCCATACGCCAAGAGTTTTTGCGATCTGCTCGGGACGCGCTCGATGGGCGGCTGCCGCTTCATTGACGGTTGCAGAGCTCGCTTCGGTCACAAGAATTTCAATGTCGGGTGCATGGCGAGCAAAAAAATCGCGTACTGATTCAAGGCTCATGGATCGCGGCTCCGCAAAAACAAATCGAACTTAGCGCAGATTCAGCGCCATCTTTTTCCGCATATAGGCTTCAACTTTTTCATACTCATCACGTGGACCGTCATAACTTGGATCATAGACATGTCCGACGCGGAGACCTTTCGGTTCTTCCCACATGACAATGGCAAGAATTTTATTCTCCGTGGCGTTCATCAGGACAATTTGACGATGCCGCTTTTCATTTTGCTCCGCGCTTTGTCCTTCGCCTTGGCTCTCATTTTGATTTTCGTTTACATTTTTTGATCGCAAGACTTGCGAGATTTCGATCTGGGCAAAGCATGTATCTTTATCAACATTATAATTGCTGGCTGATTGAACAGTATTATTTTTCAATTTTCGTGTGTTGGCAATTTTTTCAGCCAGGCGACTACAGGCTTGACGCGCTTTCTTCACCGTGTCTGGTGTTTGTGCCGCGAAAGCATGGTTCTTTGCAAAAACGATGCACATGATCGACAAAGCGAATACAAATATTTTTATGCTTTGATGAATTGACATCGAACGGATGTGAGGCAATGAAATCATCATACGCAAGGGCTCTCAACAGAACAAAAAAGAGAAGAGCTAAAGTTTAAAAAAAGCCCCGCATGATGCGGGGCTTTTATATTTGTGAGCCCAAATGTTCGGGCCAAAATCACAGATGCTTACTTGGCATGACCGATGGCTGCGCCACCGAGGCCACCCACGCCCGCGCCGATGAGGGCAGCATTCTGGATGCTTTGAGCCACGGTCTGTGCTCCGGCGGCGGTTGTGTAGACCGAGCCAATCGCCGCACCAATGACGGCGCCAAAGACAACGCCACCGACAACGCGTTCAGTCATTGTGCAACGGGCAGGAACAACAAGCAGGCCGCAAAGGAGGAAGCCGTCTGTAGCATTGTTAACGGCGGGAACCGGAGCCGCCTTTGCCGGGGCCTTTGTCTTCGCTTCAACAGGAGCGATGGCGAGTGCGAGAAGTGCGGTCGCGGCAATCAAGATCTTCTTCATTTTGGTCCTCATTTTTTAGGGTTAAGACTAACTCAAGATCCGTAACGGGATTGATGGGCGGGCTTTACCAAACTTGTTGGCCTGCGTCCAATTCGTTTCGCTATGCAATTTTAACGGCTTTCCCTTCCATTTTTGTAGGGCGTAGCGGGAGGCTTCGGCAAAAACTTTCAGTTCGCGTTCTTATTACGAGAGTATTTCTCAATCAGATGCGATATTTTTTCGCATATGAACGATTGTGCGATCCGCGAGTGTCTCATGCCTCATGATGACGAAATCATGACGGAGATACCAATCGATCCGTTCGGGGAGGCGGCTATTGGTAACCAGCGTTACGGCCCGCCGATTGAGCGCTCTCGCGCGTCTCTCGACGAAATCGAGAAGCGTGTTGCCGAGCCCTTTTCCGCGTTGATCGGGAGCCGTCGCGATGCTCCAAATGAAAAGCGCGTCGCCCGGCGGTTCATGAGTCGGATCAAGAATGACCACGCCTTCAGGATTATCTTTTCGCCCTTCAATCCAGAATTCCATGTAGTCGAAGAGGCCTGTGTAATCGACGCTTAAGGGGAGGGGTTCAACGCCTTTGATGGCGCGGTTTTCATGATAGGCGCGTTCCTGGAAAGCCAGGATGGGTTCAAGATCGGTAAGTGTTGCGCGAAGCGGCATTGTTCACCAAGGTCCTAAAAAATGGCGGCCAAGCAAAACCGCGCCGACGCCAACCGTGATCGCTCCCAAAGCGGGTAGTCGCCGTGCAGCGATGGCGGTTATGACCGCAGCAAATAATTCAGCCGGGCTGTTGAACAAAGTGGGTGCAATGACGGCAGTGAGAACCGCTGCCGGCACAGCATCAAGCGCCTGTTTCAAGCGGCCCTGTTCCGGCAGATAGGGGCCGATGATAAAACCAGAGATGCGCGTGGCGTAAGTCGCAAGTGCCATCGCGATAATCGCCATAACCGTAGCGGGATCAAGACTCATCGCGCGTCTTTCCGCTCCGGCGGCAGAAGCGCCGCGGTAATCATGCCGGCAAGTCCACCCGCAACAATAAAGCCCGTGCCGCCAAAGACTGATTTGAAAAATAGCGAGGCTGCGAGGCTTGAAATGACCACAGGCAATGCGCGCCATGTTTTGGCAAAGCCGGTGACGAGGCTGATAAAGAGGGCCGCAAAAACGAAATCGAAGCCGATTGTTTCAGGAGCCGGTAACGCCTCGCCAAGTGCCGTGCCGGCAATTGTGGCGGCCAGCCATATGACATAGAGGCCGAGCGCCGTGCCGAAATAAAAGCCAGGCGTGACTTGATGATTCATCGCGCGTCTTTCATTTAGCGCCCAGATTTCATCGGCGAGCAGTAAAGCAACCAGTGCTTTTTGGGACTTTCGAAAGTCCTTGAGTTTCGGCGAGAGTGACGCCGACATCAGCACATGGCGAAGATTGATCAGGAAAGCGGCGAGCGCGAGTGCTGCCCATGGCGCGGGATGTGACCAAATGCTGACGGTTAAAAACTGCGCCGATCCTGCAAAAACGACCAAGCTCATCAGGCTGATCTCGGCGGGGCTGAGCCCACGGCGCACAGCCTCGCTGCCCAAAAGCAGGCCAAAGGGTACAGCGGCGAGCGCAATGGGGAGGATCCCTATGACACCCGAGCGGACGTCGCGCAGAACAGAAGACATCGACATCAAGGCCTCAGGCGTCACCGACAGATCCCGACCTAGAAGACGCGCGCGATCTTTGTCAATCAATCAAGGTTTATCGGGGCCGGGCGCTTTTGAAGGTCAAGCCGATTTGCGGCGGGTCAGGCGCGGGGCTTTCTTGCCCATCATGAGAGCAAAATCTGCTTCCTCGGCCGTCACACGTGTTGCTTGCGAGAGGTGATTCTGCCGCGCTCTAACCTGATCACTCTGGCGTAAGCGGGCCGCTTCGGCCGCGTAATCGGCCACAAGTCGGCGCAGGCGAGCAATTTCGCCTTCCAGTTTCTCGATCCGAGCTGCATCATCATCAGCCATCGGCTCTGAACCTCTTCTCCGCTGCGGTTGCCTGAGGGGTACCGCATCAAGGGTTACAGAATGATTGCTGATTTGGGCTATAGTTTGAATGATTTAATGCGTTCTGCCACAAAATTGACAAAATTGGACCCGCCCGGCAATAGTGCGTCCCGCGTTTTATTAAGTGGAGTAGCGTGATGCGTAGCGGGCCGATGTTGTTTCTTGAGCGGATGTTCACCGACGTTACTTTTGCGTGGTACCGCTATTTTCAGAATTTCATTGCATTTTTTATTTTTATTTCTTGTGTCGGGATTGCGCTCGAGACGCTTTCCGATGTCGCCGAGCATCATCATCAATTGATGAAGATCTTGGAAAATGTAACGCTTGGCGTTTTTATCCTCGAATATATTGGCAATATTTATTTCACCAAACAAAAACTGAAATTTGTTTTCAGCTTCTGGGGTTTGATCGATCTCCTATCGATTCTGCCATCTCTGTTATTGTTTGCGGATACCGAGGCCCTGCGCGGAACAAGAGTTCTGCGTGTTATGCGCGTGCTTCGTGTGATGCGTGTTTTAAAACTCGCTCGGCAAGCCTTGGAAATGTTGGGTTCGCAAATTACAAAAAACCGAAATCCTTTGCTGATCAATTTGAATATCTATCTCATCACGCTTTTTGCTGTTGTGATGATGTCTTCAAGTCTGATGTATTATGTTGAGGGAGAGCTCTATGCGCCTCACTCATTGATTGAAGGTCAGACGGCGCTTGACGCAACTCTGCAACCCGGTGATGAACCGCAAATTTTTATGCCGCATGATCCCATCAGCGGAAACCCAATTCCCGAGGACAAACGCTTTTTCACCTCGATCCCCACTGCGATGTGGTGGTGCGTGGTTACGCTGACAACAACGGGTTATGGCGATATGTATCCCACGACTGTTCTTGGTCGTGTTGTCGCGGCTTTCACAATGTTTGCCGGTTTGATCTTGTTCTCGATTTTGATGAATATTGTCGGTAAAACGATCATGATCTTGTTGTTCGGGGAAACGCTCGATAATCAAGATCATAACGACGATGAGGCGAACCAGAAACTAGGCGCACAAGCGCGCGATAATCCGCGTGCAACCGCAATCGTCTTGTTAGAAAAAGAC
>JBJTCD010000016.1:0-6271 GCA_046091665.1 Hyphomicrobiales bacterium | reverse complement strand
TTTGCGAAGAGACCGATCGTTTGGCCGAAGCGCGTTTGCGCGATGCTTTCACGCTTTATGAAAAAAAAAGCCAATTAACGGATTCCTATCACCGTGATGTTTTGAAATTGAAAAACAATGCGGTGGCGCTCGCGCGGTTCAAACCTGAAGGGCTTGATCGCTTGAAAGTGCGGCAGGCGCGTTTTGAAGCTGCACTCAATGCCAATCTCAAAGTATTACAGACCTTGAGCAAAGCCTCCGAAAATTTGATGCGAAGTCTCGTCGATGATGTCGAAGCGCCACGTAAGCTTGATGTCTATAATCAGTCCGGCAAAAAGACAGGTTATGCTACACGTCCACAAGCGATGCCGATCCTCGTTTCAAAAAAGAGCTAACAAGAAAAACAGATCAAGTTTTAATTAGAGTTGATCGATTTTTGATACGATTCCTTTTCGGGTGGTGAGGTAGAGATCGAGAACCCCGTCTTTCGTTTGATTGACGGAACTCTCGAAGAGGACCTCATCACCATGACTTCCACCGCGATCCTTTCGCCCCCGATCAGGGGTCTTGTCGCGGACACCGAAATCGGCGTACCGCGCGTTCAAAAAGGTGAACCCACTCGTGATGCGGATCAGGGCGGCACAAGTCCTGATCGGACCGCTGAGGGTAAAAAGAAACCCACCCCCAACGCCACGACGAGGCGCACGACCATCGATTGGGAAACCGGTTCGGTTGTGTTCCGGGTGATTGATGAGCATAGCGGGCGCACGATCAGCCAGAGCCCAGAGGAAGCGCTTCTGCGTCTTCGTGCCTATGCACGCCAAAATGAGACGACCGCGGCGATCAACCCTGATCAACCCGCATCGCAGGGCAATCATACGGAAAAAACCGTCTAGAAATTTGAACTCAATTAACAATTTGTTAACGCTCGTATTGCGCGTAGTCGTATTCAATTAAAATTTTCAATAGATTAAAATCAAATTGTAACGCACTCGATTTCAACCAGTGCGTGAAATGTCGCTTGATGTTAACTATACTTCGTCGGATTTTCGAGCCGACATTTCAGTCAACGACCTCGTCGATCATCCTTCTCCCCACGTCGCAGAAGCGACGGTTTGTTATGCAATCACGCATAATCGAAGAATCATCAGAAGGATAATGAACCATGTCTATGTCAGTCGGAATGGCCTCAGGCCTCAACGCTCTCATGAGCGTGAACAGTGAAATGTCAAATCTACAAACCCAAGCCACGTCCGGTCGGAAGATTAATTCGGCATCAGACGGATTAGCGGCCTATTTGAGCGCGAAGGCCTATTCTCAACGTTCAGACCGTTTGCAAAATACCAATGATACGCTCAGCAACAATTTGCAAACTGTCAAAGCGGCAAAGACCGGCCTTGAATCAATTCGTAAGACGATTGCAGATACGCTTGATACGTTAAAAGCCGCGTCTCAGACACAAGCTTTTGTCGCAGCGTCAAACATCACCGATACGGCAACGGCATCGACAAGCTCCACACAGATCGGGATGACGCTTCAATTATTCGATGGCAATGGTAACTTTAACGGCGGCGCGATCACGAATAATACCAATCTTGTTAATCCGTTGAACGCAGGTAACGGTGCCTCATCGATCAGGATCAATGGTCAACAACTTTCACTAGGTCAGGTCTTCTCGATCAATGGTAAGTTTTTGCGTATATCGGGACCGGCGGCGACTGACGTGCCAGCTGGTGATAATTCGGGTTCTAGCACCACGAATCCCACTTATGTTCGTACTGTCGGTGAACTGCTCTCAGCCGTCCGCGGCAGTCTCACAAACGGTGCCGACAACTCGACTGCCTTTGCAAATTATACCGCCGGCTACAACAGTCAGAGAATTATTGTCAACGGCACAGGCCAAATATCTTTTGCGCAATCTGCCGGCACAGCCGTTAATTTGTCAGCGATGTTTGCAAGTCAGCGTCCAAAGCCTGCCAATCCGAATGCAAATTACACCTCAGACGACCAAAGCCAAGTCAATACCACAAATGGTTACCAGAGCTTCACGATGCAGGCGATGGACCACACGCTTTCAGGCGGCACCGGTGGCCAGACGGCTGACACGCGTCGTGCAGCGGCAGCAAAGAGTTTCAAGCTCGCGCTCGAACAGGTCAACCAATATCTGAAAAATGCGTCGGTATCGGGTACGAATCTCCTTAGCGGCGATGCGTTGAAAGTCACATTTGATGAAAAAGGAACATCATCGTTACTTCAACTCCAAGACGGCAATAATGCGGCTATGACATTTACAGCAAACGGCCTCGGCATTGCCAATGCGACTGGCGGTTCTGACGATACAAATCAGAATTTTTCTTCAAATGATGACGCCGTTGCACAAGGCGCAACGGTAACAGGTCTCAATTCAGCGATGAATAAGCTTACCAACGCGCTTTCAACACTGAATTTAGGTGACGCGCAGGTGGCTCAATTCGAAGCAACGGTTCAGAACCGCGTTGACTTCAACAAAACCCTGATTGGTTTGTTGGGCGATGCGGAAAACTCGCTAGTGGCCGCCGACATGACACAGGTCGGCGCTCGTTATGCGGCTCTTCAAGTTCAGCAGAGCTTCGCACAAACCATCATGTCAAATACCAAGCAGGCGGATCAATCGATCTTGCAACTCCTGCGCTGATATTCCTCACGCATAGGGAATATGAAAGCGGGGCTTCGGTCCCGCTTTTTTTATGGTTCGATATTTATGATTTTTATGGTTCGACACGCGAGGCTAAGCATCGCGGCTCACCATGAGGAAAAAAATACACCCTCATACTGAGGAGCCGCGCGAAGCCCTTAATACCCTCATCCTGAGGAGCCGCGCGAAGTCCTTAATACCCTCATCCTGAGGAGCCGCGCAGCGGCGTCTCGAAGGACGTGGTTCACTAATCAATTCATCGCCACAGCATTGGATGTGGGTGCGTGCGGCACAAAGGCCGGGCCCGCAAAGTGACGCCACGCCGTTTCATCACCCACAAAGACGTTGCGATCAACATTTCCTTTGATGCCCGGCACACGGCCTTGATCCGTATATTGCCACATGACCCAGCGTCGATCACCATAGCGTTCATGCGGTTCTGCGTTCACCGTGCGCACCCACAAAGGATAATCATGCAAATCGCCGTCGATGATGTCGCGATAAAAATCAATTGTCGTGTAAATGATCGGTCTTTTGCCGTAATGTTTTTCAGCGGCTGTCAAGAAGGTCTTGATCGCCTTCAAAGCTCTGTCTCGCGGCACTTTCTTCGGACATTTTTCTGACGCAGCCCCATACCATTCGACATCAAGCACAGGCGGTAATGCATCACGCTCAACCGGCACATGATTGAAGAACCAACGGATTTGATCCTGCACCGGGCGGCACCAATAATAGAAATGATAAGCACCGCGCGGCACACCCGCATCTTTCGCCATCATCCAATGAAGCGCAAAATTTTCATCCGCATGATCGCCGCCCTCAGTCGCTTTGATAAAAGCGAAACGCGTTCCGGCTTTGCGTGCTTCATGCCAATCAATCTGCCCTTGATAGCGCGAAACATCGACGCCATGCACTGCGTATTTTTGAGCAACCGGAACCATCGCGGATGACGAGGCCGACATCGCTACTTTTTTTGATCCATTCGTTGCGCAGCCCGCAAGACCAGCCGCCAGCGCCGCAATCACAAAAGCGCGCTTTAAAGTGACCAAAAATATCCGAGAACCCATGAGACCCAATCCCACCATCATAAAAACCGGTGGGTATCTCGCATGGAAAATTTTAAAAAATCGGTAACAGATCGATTTTCATCGCAGATTAAACCACAAAGTCGCAATGCCTAGAAAAGAGAAAAAGCCGACAACATCGGTCACAGTCGTCACAAACACGCCCGAGGACACCGCAGGATCGGACCGAAATCGTTCAAGTGTCATCGGGATCAAAATACCACCCAAGGCACCGGCGACGAGATTGACGGTCATCGCCAGCGAAATCACAAAGCCTATATTCCAATCCTGGAACCAAAGCGACGCGATGGCTCCAGTGATCAAACCAAAAGCGAGCCCGTTCAGTAGGCCAACAAAAGTTTCACGGAATGTGACGCGGATCGCGTTCGCTGCACCCAATTCACGCGTAGCCAGAGCGCGCACCGCGACCGTCATGGTCTGCGTGGCCGCCACACCGCCCTGCCCCGCCACAATCGGCGCGAGAACGGCCAGCGCCACCATTTTGGCAAGCGAGGCTTCAAACAGACCCAAAACAGACGAGGCCAAAAACGCAGTGAGCAGATTAACAAACAGCCAGCCGAAACGGCTCTTAGCGGTTTCGATGATAGAGTCAGAGAGCTCTTCTTCGCTGCTCACACCCCCGAGCGCTTTGATTTCATCATCCGCTTCTTCTTGAATGACGTCGACGATGTCGTCGATGGTGACAACGCCAAGCAATCGATTGTCTTCATCAACAACTGGTGCGGATACAAGATTATAGCGCTGAAACAACCGCGCAACATCTTCGCCATCATCCGTGGCTTCCACACGACGACGATCCGGATTCATCAAATCGTCAATCCGCGCAGTGCGACGTGACCTTACAAGCCGATCAAGAAACACATTGCCTAAAAGATGATAGGACGGGTCAACAACAAAGACTTCGAAGAAACTATCGGGCAGATCCGGTGTTTCCGCGAGATGATCGATGACCTGCCCGGCCGTCCAGAAAGGCGGCACGGCAATCAAATCCGTTTGCATCAAACGGCCGGCTGATCCTTCGGGATAATCAAGACTTTTTTGCAGAGCCACACGATCAAGCGCGGGCAAAGCATCAAGAATTTCTGCCTGATCTTCCTTGTCGAGATCTTCGAGAATATAGACCGCGTCATCGCTCTCAAGCTCGCGCACGCCTTCGACCAAGGTTTCCGTGTCGAGCTCTTCGAGAATTTCTTCACGCACCGAGTCATCAACTTCGGTGAGTGCCGCGAAGTCGAAGGCCGGGCCTAAGAGTTCGATGAAGGTCGAGCGCTGATCGGGATCGATCGCTTCAAGCAAACTCGCCTGATCGGCCTCGTGCAAATCAATGACAAGGCGGCCAAGCGCCGCGGCATCCGCCGTCTCAAGAGCCGCCTCAACAAGCGCAAGGAAACGCGGATCAAGCGCGCCTTCCTCATCGCGGAAGGCGGGCGGTGCGGCATCAGGGGCCGATGATGTGTGATGAAGATCGGTCAAACGCCCCTCCCGCCAGACTATGCGGATCTCGGCGTCTTTAGGCGCATGATTCCGACTTGGCAACCCGGGAGCCTCCGCCCCTCGTCTTTTTCTTGCTTAATCTTACGATTCGTATTTCCTTCATTCCTAAGGGGTCTCTTCTCACGACTCCAAAAAGGATGTCCGGTGAGTTTCGAAGACCGCATTGCAAAACTCGAGTGCTGGAAAGGCAAGCCGATCATCGAGCCCCTCAAGGGCGGATTGAGCACAAGCTCATTCAAGGTTCGAGATTTCACGGGTGATCATGTTGTGCGGATCGGTGCCGATATCCCCGTGCATCATGTCAACCGAAAACAAGAGCGTGCCGTTTCTCTTGCGGCGGCACAAGCCGGGTTCTCTCCTGCAGTCACCTATTTTGAAGATGATCTACTGGTAATCGATTTCATCCACGGCCAGACCATGACAGAAGCAGACATCCAAGGCCGCCTCGATTCAATCATTGATCTACTGGCAGATGTTCACACAAAAACTGCAAAATTTTTACGCGGCCGCGTTGCGACATTCTGGGTGTTTCACGTGCTCCGCGACTATCTTTCTCAGCTTAACGCATTGGATGAAGATTTATCAAAGATCGAAAAGATTATCTCTTCCCTCGAAGACCTTCAGGTGCCTTTACCGATTGTGATCGGCCATCACGATCTTTTGCCCGCCAACCTTATTGATGACGGCAAAAGATTATGGCTGATCGATTGGGAATATGGCGGCTTTGGTACCGCGATGTTTGATCTCGCCAATCTCTCCTCGAACGGCACTCTGAATGAGGCGAATGAGTCCGAGCTCCTTGAACGATATTTCAAGATCCATCCCTCGCCGCAACTCTTAAAAGCCTTTGATGCGATGAAGATCGCAAGCGCGTTACGCGAGATGTTATGGGCCAAAATTTCGGCGATTCATCTTCAACTACCCGGCGTCGATTATAGCGCCCATGAAGCGGAATATCGGAAGCGTTCAGCTGATTCGATCAAAAATTTTGAAATGAAATATGGATGCACACTATGACAACGACGCCACTGCCTAAACA
>JBJTCD010000015.1:0-27436 GCA_046091665.1 Hyphomicrobiales bacterium | reverse complement strand
CACGCCCCCGACGAGCGCGACGACCCGAGCTAAGTAGCCGAGCACAACACCGCCCTGCGAAGCGGGCACAAGCTGCATCGCAAAACCGGTACCAACCGGAAAACCGATGATTGTGAAAAAAGCCCCCATACAGAGCGGGATCATTTCATTTCGACGCGGCCAAGACCGTCTCAACACAATCAAAACGCAGATCGCACTGATGCCCGCAAGCGCAGCGCGGCCGCCCGTAACAAACCAGGGATCAAGCGATTGCACCGCAATCCGCGTCATTGGCAGCGTCACACCAAAGATGATCACACCGATCGTGCCCAAGATAAGGCCAAGCGTTTCGCGGGAGAGAGACCGATAAGACAATCAGACACCTTTAAATAAAAGAAGAAAACAAGCGTGATGCTTCATGTCATCAAGACCACGGCAAAGCAAACACTCACGGCATAACTCGAGCGAGCAATCTATGGGTCCACTTTCTATCTGAAGGGCGGCTCGTCAAAACTTCTGAGCTTGCGTGAATGGACCGTGCCATGCAAATGCTTCAAATGGTCAAGCGCGGCGATGCCGATATCGAGATGTTCGCTGATCGCACGTTCGTAAAAAGCATTGGCCGCTCCGGGCAATTTGATCTCGCCATGAAGCGGCTTATCCGACACACAAAGAAGTGTTCCATAAGGTACACGAAAGCGGAAGCCTTGTGCGGCAATCGTACCGCTCTCCATATCAACAGCAATGGCGCGTGAAAGATTGATCCGTCGCCGTTCTTTCGACCAGCGCAATTCCCAATTGCAATCATCATAAGTAACAACAGTACCGGTTCTCAGCCTGCGCTTTAACGCCTCGCCCTTATCGCCCGTCACAGAAGCTGCGGCCTCTTGTAATGCCACTTGCATTTCGGCGAGAGCGGGGATCGGCACTTCAGTTGGAATGGTTGAATCAAGAATACCATCTTCACGCAAATAGGCATGAGCCAAAACATAATCACCGATGCGTTGCGATTGGCGCAAACCGCCGCAATGGCCAACCATCAACCATGCGTTGGGGCGAAGCACCGCAAGATGATCGGTGATATTTTTCGCATTCGCCGGACCAACACCGATGTTAACGAGTGTCACGCCTTTTCCATCTTTTGTCGTCAGATGATAAGCGGGCATTTGAAAACGCTGCCAGGGTGATGCTCTGAAAATCGCTTCAAGCTCTTCTTCGCTTGTTCGCGCATCGAGGCTTGTTCCACCGGGTAGAACGAGACGTTCATAGGTGTCGTCTTTTTTCAGCATCGCCACACCGCGCCGGATAAATTGATCGACATAGCGATGATAATTGGTGAGCAAAATCCAAGGCTGCACAGCGCGCCAATCCGTGCCCGTATAATGCACAAGACGACGCAGCGAAAAATCAACGCGGACCGCATCAAACAATGCGAGCGGCCGTGGTCTTTCCTCGTCATAATCCCAAAGACCGTCAGCGATCTCGTCACCCACTTCTGAAAGCTGCGGAATGGGAAAATGCAATGCGAGATCGGCAGCATTGGCGCCACCGCGACCAAGTTCATCACCGCGCTCAAATACATAAGGATAGGGAATTTCCTGTTCGCTCCACCCCACTTCAACTTTCGCGTCGAACTCGTCCGTCAGTGGCTTTAGCTGCTCGACGAGATAGGCACGAAACGCATCAGGTTGCGTAACGGTGGTTGTATAGGAGCCTTGAACAGAGAATTTCGCATAGGCGCGCGGACTGGTCGGCACGAGTCCCTCAGGCGCATAGGTGATGCGGAGCTCCGGATAACGAAACTGAGCCCGCTCCACTTTGGTAGGTGGCGGCCCACCCGCCAAAAATCGTTCAACCGCCTCATGCAGTGACGTGCTCGCGGCTTTGTAAAACTGATCGAGAAGATCGACGGCTTCGTCCGGCGTTCGCACGCTTTTATGTGTCAATTCAATAGCCATCGCTTTTTTCATCCCTTCATTCAGGTCTCTTGAAGCATATGCCCTAAATCTGAGCGCCTTACTAAAATTGAACCTGCCCGATGACATAAAAATGATGCACAAAGCCGCCTTCGGCAAGGAGATAATCAGCCCAAAAATAAGCGCTTATGACGTATTGACCTGAGAGGTAAGACGCGTTGACACTCGGCTCATGCCAGATTTTGAAATGCTTCTCTCTCCCGAACAACCACTCACCCGCCTCGCCGTGGCGCTCGCCATTGGTCTATTAATCGGACTCGAACGCGGGTGGAGTGCGCGTGATGAGCGTGAGGGAGAACGCGCCGCTGGCTTTCGCACCCATGCGATTTCAGGGTTGCTTGGCGGCATTGCCGCTTTGATCGGCCTACGCACGACTCCGCTTGTGATTGGTTTTGCCTTTCTCGGTTTTGCCGGTGTGAGCCTTATGTTTCATTGGCTCGAAGCGCGAGACGAGAAAAATTTCAGCGCAACCGGTGCGATTGCCGGATTGATGGCGTTTCTTCTGGGCGCGCTCTCCGTTGTCGGCGAGCCCGGTTTGGCTGCGGCAGCGGCCACCGCAACGGTCGTTCTGCTTGCCCTAAAATCCACCTTGCATGGATTCTTAAAACGGCTTGATTGGATCGAATTGCGCGCCGTGCTCATTCTGGTGACAATGAGTTTTTTACTCTTACCGCTTTTGCCGGATCGCACCATTGATCCATGGGAGACGCTTAATCCCGCACGTATTTGGGAACTCGCAATCTTTGTCTGCGCGATTTCTTTTATTGGTTATATCGGCATTCGTATCTTCGGCGAAAGACGTGGCATTTTGATTGCCGCGCTTGCAGGCGGGCTCGTGTCATCAACGGCAGCGACCTTAAATTTTGCGCGGCTTGCAAAACTTCATGCGAGCGACCGCACTGTGATGACCGGTGCGATTGCGCTTGCCGGATCTGTGATGTGTATACGCATCTTAATCATTGTAGGTATTTTTAATTTCACGCTTGCACTCATAATTCTGCCCATGATGGTGGCCGCGATGATTGTGCAAGCGGTGATTGGCTTGCTGCTTATCTCTAATGGCATGAAAAGATCGCATGATGATGTGATCTGGAAAAATCCGTTTGATGTCGGTTCCGCGCTACGCTTTTCGATTTTGATCGCGATCATTCTTATGATCTCAACTCTGGTCGCGCGGCATTATGGATCAGAGGCTTTGATGAGCGTCTCGGCCTTTGCCGGTTTAGCAGATGTCGATGCGATCACCCTCTCATTGGCGCGCATGCAAGAGCCATTGGTTGATTTGAAATTGGCTGCCGATGGTGTGCTTGTTGCCGCCCTCACAAATACGGTGATGAAAGCCGTACTTGCGGGGATTGCAGGCGGTGCGGAAACTGGCTGGCGTGTGAGTGCCGTCAATCTTGCAGCCGTGCTTACCGCCGGTGCGACCTATCTTCTTGTCGGGGCCTGATAAGCAGACTCACTTACCCGCTTTGATTCTGTATCTTGCATTTGTGCAAATAGACCAAGGACAAGGCGCAATTTGAATTCGCAAATGATCACGCTAGAGAACGATCCTCGATTTTGATTCCCTATTTCACGAGATCCAAGGAGTTTCCTGTGCCCGCCATCGTTACGAACATCGCTTCACTCGCCGCCCACCTCTTGCTGGCTTTGATTTTCATCGTCGCCGGTTATGGCAAATTGCAAGATCCCGCGGGCACGGCGGGCTATATGGGCACCGTTGGTCTGCCGGCATTTCTGGTTTGGCCAACCATTCTGCTTGAATTGGGTGGCGGTATTCTGATCCTCATCGGATTTCAAACGCGCATTGTCGCTTTGCTGCTCGCTGGCTTCTGCGTACTTTCAGGTGCACTCTTTCACAATAATTTCGCCGACCAGATGCAAGCGATCAATTTCTTGAAAAACCTCGCCATCGCAGGCGGTTTCCTCTCGCTTGTTGTCAACGGCGCAGGCGGTTGGTCGCTCGATGGACGTAATAAATAAATAATTTCATCCTTTCTTCGATACGAAAAAGCGCCCGCCTTGGGCGCTTTTTTATTTACCTTAGGTCATTCCGTATGTGTCATAATATTGCTCGAAAGACGTCTGTCCCGAGAAATTAATGCTTGCTATTTTGTATAATTTATTCTACACATGATTTCAATTCGCCAGACGAAAACTTTTTCAGATTGGCTAAATGATTTGCGCGATGAAAATGCTCGGGCACGCATTGACATCCGGATTCGAAGGCTATCGCTCGGCAATCCGGGAGACGTTAAATCACTCGGCGATGGTGTTAGTGAAATGCGCGTCGATTATGGGCCTGGTTATCGCATCTATTTTACAAAGCACGGGGCTAGCATTGTAATTTTGTTGTGCGGCGGTGATAAAAGAACACAAACGAAAGACATCGAAAAAGCCAAACGACTGGCAATGGAGGCCCGCTATGGCTCTTGAGACACTCCCTTGGGACCCGATTCAATCCTTAACAACCGATGCCGCGCGGAAGGCCTATCTTGAGGCGGCTTTCGAGGATGGTGATCCCCAACTCATTGCAGCCGCGCTCGGGGACATTGCCCGATCGAAGGGCATTTCTGTTATCGCTAAAGAGGCGGGATTAAGCCGCGATGCGATCTATAAAACCTTTCACGCCGCGGGTAACCCAACTCTCGGTTCTGTTACAAAATTAGCCGCTGCGCTTGGCTATCAGCTTTCGGTGACTGAACGGCCAAAGCCGTAAAACTTACCTCGTCAGCTTCTTATATTTTATGCGCTTCGGAATCGTTGAATCGGTTCCGAGGCGTCTCTTTTTGTCTTCCTCATAATCTTGGAAATTGCCTTCGAACCATTCGACATGGCTGTCGCCTTCGAAGGCGAGCATATGCGTGGCAATACGATCAAGGAAGAAGCGATCATGCGAGATGATCACGGCGCACCCGGCAAAATCTTCTAAAGCCTCTTCGAGCGCGCGCAGAGTTTCAACGTCGAGATCGTTGGTCGGTTCGTCGAGGAGAAGAACATTCGCGCCGCTCTTTAGCATTTTCGCAAGATGCACGCGGTTGCGTTCACCGCCCGAGAGCATGCCGACTTTCTTCTGCTGATCGCCGCCCTTGAAATTGAAGGTCGAGCAATAGCCGCGTGAATTGATTTCGCGTTTGCCGAGATAGATGATTTCGTTACCGCCGGAAATTTCTTCCCACACGGTTTTGTTGGCATCGAGTGCATCGCGCGACTGATCGACATAACCGAGCTGCACCGATTCACCGATGGTGATCGCACCATTATCCGGCTTTTCTTGACCGGTAATCATGCGGAAAAGCGTCGTCTTACCTGCACCATTCGGACCGATCACGCCGACAATGCCTCCCGGCGGCAATTTGAAACTCAAATTGTCTATCAGCAGCTTATCGCCATAGGCTTTCGACAAGCCGTCGAAATCAATGACATTGTTACCGAGACGTTCGGCAACGGGGATGATGATCTGCGCTGTGGTCGGACCTGATGCACGATCATTCTGTTTCTGCACGAGATCATCGTAACGCTGGATACGCGCTTTCGATTTCGCCTGACGCGCTTTCGGACTTTGTGAAATCCAGTCCTGTTCGCGCTCGAGCGCCTTCTGCTGCGACTCGGCTTCGCGTCCTTCTTGCACAAGGCGCTTCTGCTTCTGCGCGAGCCAGCTTGTATAATTGCCTTCATATGGAATGCCGCGACCGCGATCGAGTTCGAGAATCCAGCCGGTGACATTATCGAGGAAGTAACGGTCATGGGTGACGATCAAAATCGCACCCGGATAGGTGCGCAAATGACCCTCTAACCAGGACACTGTTTCCGCGTCGAGATGGTTGGTTGGTTCATCAAGCAGCAGAAGTTCCGGCTGCGAGAGAAGCAATTGGCAAAGCGCGACACGACGGCGCTCACCGCCTGAAAGCTTCGTCACATCCGCATCATCCGGCGGGCAACGCAAAGCGTCCATCGCCTGATCAACTTTTGAATCGAGATCCCAAAGCCCTTTGGCTTCGATTTCGTCCTGCAATTTCATCATCTCGTCCGCGGTCTCGTCCGAGTAATTCATCGCGAGGTCATTGTAGCGGTCGAGAATATCTTTCTGCACTTTAACGCCAAGCATCACATTGCCACGTACATCGAGCGAGGCGTCAAGCGGCGGTTCCTGCGCGAGATAGCCGACACGCGCGCCATCCGCGACCCAACCTTCGCCGACAAATTCCTTGTCGATGCCGGCCATGATCTTGAGGAGCGTCGATTTACCCGACCCGTTGACGCCGAGCACGCCGATCTTCGCGTCCGGATAGAAGGAGAGATGGATATTGTCCAAAACCTTCTTGCCGCCCGGCCATGTCTTCGAAAGACCCTGCATATGATAGATAAATTGGCGCGCCATGAGGCTCAAAGCTCCGAAATGTCACAAAAAACGAGATTGGCGCCGTATGTAGCGATCTGGCTCCAAAGGAGCAAGGATTCTCTCCGGATTGGGACAGAATTCCGCTTTTTCAGCGGCTTTATTCCATGGCAGAAGGAATGATGACCCGCCGCTCTCCCCTTCCCGCCGCGATCTGGGCGCTCGGATTCACGAGCCTGTTCATGGATATCTCTTCCGAGATGATCCACGCGCTGTTACCGCTCTATATCACCGGCACATTAGGTGCGGGCGTTTTTGCGGTGGGTCTCATTGAAGGCATTGCGGAGGCGACCGCGCTCATCGTCAAACTCTTCTCGGGCGTGATTTCCGACATCACTGGCAAACGCAAAACACTTGCGCTGATCGGCTATGGTTTAGCCGCTTTGACAAAACCGCTTTTTCCTCTCGCTTCATCGCTTTCACTTATCGTAACAGCCCGCTTTATCGACCGGATCGGTAAGGGCATACGCGGCGCTCCGCGTGATGCACTTGTCGCTGATTTCGCTCCACCAGAGAGACGCGGCGAAGCCTTTGGTCTCAGGCAATCGCTCGATTCATTCGGCGCATTTTTAGGCCCGTTGATTGCCATAGCGCTCATGCTCATCTCGCAAAATGATTTCAATTTTATCTTCTGGATTGCATGCGTTCCGGCTTTTATTTCCGTCGCCATACTTTTTGTGTTTGTCCCCGAAAGAAACGCCGAAACAAAGACCGATAAAAAATTTCCGCTCGTTTGGTCATCGCTTCATCTAATGCCGAGCGCTTTTTGGATTGTGCTTGGTATCAGCGCGGTTTTATCTTTTGCACGGATCTCCGAAGCCTTTCTAATTTTACGCGCGTCTGATCTCGGTCTTCCTGTGGCCTTTGCTCCTTTTGTATTGATCGCGATGAATGTGATTTTTGCCGCGCTTGCTTGGCCTCTTGGACATTTGGCAGACCGTTTCTCGCGCCGGCTCCTGCTCGCCGTCGGCGTTGCGACACTCGCTGCAGCGTCCCTTTGTTTTGCGGCAGCGGCGTCACTTTATGCCGTGACACTCGGCATCGCGCTCTGGGGCATCCACCTCGCTCTGACGCAAGGCCTTCTCGCAACGCTCATCGCCGACGCCGCGCCCGCTTCCTTGCGCGGCACCGCCTTTGGTCTCTTCAACCTTGCAAGCGGCGTCGCCATGCTCATCGGCAATATGTTAACCGGATGGATTTGGGACATGTCCGGCGCCGAAAGCGCCTTTCTTCTGTCCACACTCACCGCCGCCGCGCTGCTTTTAGCCCTCCCCTGGGTGAGACCCTCACGCGAATAAGGAGACATCCGCTCGCGAGGCCGATTGCGGCGCGGACGAAGTCCCGCTATCAGAAACTCCTCCGCATCTGGGGCAAACACCCCTCGGCGGGCCTGTAGCTCAATGGTTAGAGCCGGCCGCTCATAACGGTCTGGTTGCAGGTTCGAGTCCTGCCGGGCCCACCACTCTCTTGGCGATCCTTCCAATCACGAAGACTGCGATGCGCGTCTATTCTGTAAAATAGGAATCATCGCCACGATGGCGATCGTCTTCAATCCCTTTGACAATTTCAAAAAGGCTTTCGAGGGGCGCGCATAAATCATGTTGATCTTTATAGGCGAAGATCACTTCAAGATTTAAATCTCTAAATTCAGCGATATCCAGTTTGATCAGCCGCTGATTGAACAAATCATCGGAGATCAAATCATCAGGAAGAATGGCGATGTGATCGCTTGATTTTATAAGGTCGATCATTTCATCAAGTTCATTGAGTTGAGTGGCCGACATCAACCATCCAGAAACAAGTCCCCACAGGCCTAAGTTAAAATGCGAGGCCTCAAGAATTTTGACCAAGACCGGCAGATTATAATCTCCCGCGAGTGGGTAATTCTGAAGATCGGAGATGGTTAACCGGTCAATCTCGACAAGGGGATGCCCGGGACGACAAACAAAATAAGCGCGCCAGGTTCCCAATTTCTGAATTGTCACGCCCTCGGCATGGGGAGGCAACAAAGCCCGCATGGTGACGCCCACATCAACGTCATCATTCAGGAGCCGCTGATGCAGATAAAGTAGATCATGATCGACAACAAAATTTCGATCAGAATGCTTCTCTGAAAGTTTTTGAACCGCCTCATTCACCCAAAGACGGCAGCTTCTAGGACCTGCCGCAATTCGAAATTCATCCTTCGACTTATGCGGATGGGTATTTCTAATTGCCTCTAAAAGAGCCGTTTTGGTGTTCTCAATTTCGAGCAAAATACGGCTGCCATGTTTCAAGAAGGGAACCACAAATTCTGTGGGCTTCAAGCCGACGCGAGTCCGATGGAACAATTTCAGATCAAGCTCTTCTTCAACCGTCTTGATGCTCTTCGTCAAAACAGGGTTTGAAACACCCAAAGCGTTGGAAGCGGCTTCAAGTGACCCGAGCTTTGCCACCGCTTCAATCATCGTCACGGCTTCAATCGTCTCAATCTTTTTGAGCTTTAAACTCTGTCGATGCGACTCGTTTTGAGTATTCATATTTAACACGATGATGTCGTCACATTCAAAATCGCTATTTAACTTGAAGTCCATATCTGGATCACGTCGTCCGATTTTAGAATTGCAAGACAACAATTCATGGTGGCCGACGACCGGGCGCATCTCATCCAATTTTTAAAAGTGTATCAGAGTCTTTGGATTTATAAAGCCGCTTCAAAAATTATCACAAAAATCAAAAATCCGTGGACTCTGCCTGAGCGTTTTGAACTTATTCCGTGCCTTTTCATGGAGTTAGCTCAGATGGTGAAATTCCCTCTTGGCTTATGGCCGTGTTTCGGGAACCATGATCAATCAAGGAGGACCAAAGCCCATGACACCCGAACACCGCATTGAGAAGCTCGGCCTCATTCTGCCAAAGGCAGCAGGCGCGGTTGCCAATTATGTGCCTTGGGCAATCAGCGGTAACGTTGTTATGACCTCGGGCAATCTACCCTGGCTGGACGGCAAGCTAATCTATACCGGTCGTATTGGTCGGGAGATTTCAGGTGATGAGGGCTATCTCTCCTGCCAACTCTCTTGTTTGAACGCGATTGCGCAAATCAAAGAGGCGGTCGGCGAACTTACAAATATCAAACGCATCATCCGCCTTGAAGGCACGATGGGAGTGGACGAGAATTATAAAGATCATCCGAAATGTTTGAATGGCGCGTCCGATCTCATCAACGAAGCCTTTCAAGACAAAGGCCGACACACACGCATGATCTACACCAATCCGGTGATGCCGCTCGATTGCACATCGCTCGTGGTTCTTTACGCGGAAATCTGACCATGGATCAAAGTCGCCAAGCTGAACTCGATCGTGCGCTGTCACCGGGGTACGGCATGGTCGGTCAAAGATTACTCTCAGAGACGGATATGGTGCGCGTCTGGCGGATTGATCTTCACCCCGGTGAACGCGTGGCCTTTCACACACATGTGTTGAATTATTTCTGGACTGCGTTAAGCGCCGGACGATCACGCTCCGCTTTTGCCGATGGACGAAGCATTGAGACAAGTTATGAAATCGGCACCACAAAACATTTCACCTATGGCTTAGGCGAGCGCATGATTCATGATTTAGAAAATATCGGCGATACGTTTTTGAGTTTTACAACGGTTGAACTCAAAATCGGCAGCGCCAATGCGCCACTCCCTCTTCCGATCAAAGCCGAACAATAAGAGACAGGACGCGAGCCCAAAGATATGACCATGGCCGACATTAAAGATTTCTCGAAAGGTGCAGCCTTCGTAAAAGATGACTATGTGCCCGTGGCTGAGGCGCAAATTTCCATTTTAGATTGGGGCTTCAGCCGTTCGGATGTCACTTATGATGTGGCTCATGTCTGGAATGGCGGGTTTTTCAGGCTTGATGATCATCTTGATCGTTTTGAGCGCTCGCTTCATGCGATGCGGTTGGTCCCGCCTTATTCTCGTGATGAGATGAAAATCATTCTTGATCGTTGCGTGTCATTATCGGGACTGCGTGAATCATATGTGGCAATGATCTCAACACGCGGTCGCCCAAAAATTTTTGGATCGCGCCGGCCCGCCGACTGCGCCAACACCTTCATGGCCTATGCGGTGCCATGGATCGATATCGTTCCTAAAGATGTGCAGGAACGCGGCGCACATATCCGCATTGCGTCCAAACAACGCATCAGCCCTGAAGCCGTGGATCCGACGGTCAAGAATTATCATTGGGGCGATTTTACCCAAGGGCTCCTTGAAGCGCATGATGAAAATTTCGACACAACGCTTCTTCTCGATCACGAAGGCTATGTCACAGAAGGTCCGGGATTTAATGTGTTTATCATTCGCGAGGGCCAGGTCTTTACGCCTGATCGCGGAGTGCTTGAAGGCATTACACGAAAAACAGCGCTTGAACTTTGCGCGCTCAAAAACATCAAAGCCGAAATTGCGCCTATGCGTTATGAAGATCTGATGACTGCGGATGAAGCTTTTTGCACGTCAACCGCAGGCGGCATTGTTCCTGTCGCAAAAATTGATCAACATATTATGAGCAATGGACGACCGGGGCCGTTAAGCACGATGCTGCGCGAATTCTATTGGGAACAGCACCGCGCCGGATGGCATGTCACGCCGGTGTCTTATTCACTCGGCGATTAATATATCAGAGCAAAGTCATGTTCAAAATTACCTATGAGCCCGTGAAGGCATCATAGAGTAACCGCCACGCCACTCTCCGGCACCAGCACTTTCGTTTTCGACCCCTTCATCGCTTTTTGGAACGCGGAAGCATCGGGTGCGAGCATGGGGAAGGTGGCATAATGAATTGGAATCGCGAGTGAGGGTTTCAAATAGCGATTAAGCGCGATGGCGGCCATCTCCGCGCCCATCGTGAACCGATCCCCGATCGGGATCAAAACAATATCGGGCTTATGGAGTTCAGCGATCAAAGCGAGATCTGAAAAGAGATCCGTGTCGCCCATGTGATAGAGAGTCCTTTCGCCTTTCGCTTTGATCACAAGACCATTGGGATTGCCGAGATAAATGCTTTTGCCTTTCTCGACGGTGCCCGAGGAATGTTTTGCATCTGTAAAACTCACACTGAATCCGCCGCAATCAACCGTACCGCCAGTATTGCCGGGGTTCATATTGTCTGCGCCCTTTGAAGCGAGATGCGCGCAGATTTCGTAGTTCGAAACCACTTGCGGTTTTTGCTTTTTGCTATTCGCTTTTGCACCAATCTCAGCCGCGTCGCCCAGGTGGTCATCATGGCCATGGGTGAGAAGGATATGCGTTACTCCTTTGGTGGCTTCAGTGAATTTGCCCCTGAAACTCGGATTGCCCTTCAAGAACGGATCAATCAGAAGCGTCGCGCTGCCGATTTCCACACGAAAAGCCGAATGGCCAAGCCAAGTAAGTTTCATGATTGTCTCCCGCCACAATTGAGTTCGGACAATTCTGAAGCTGATAAATGGCAAAGAAAAGACCGGTTTTCGCTTAACCGCTGCCCGCTGGCGGCATCTGTCCCAAGGAGGCACGGTTTTTTGGCACCATGCGACCCCGCTTTGGCCATGCGATAAGATAAAAAACGGCCGATCATGGATTCGGACGATAAAAGGGGACTTCGAGACGATGACATCCGCGCCGGTGCTCGAGCGCTCGCCCAAGACATGGGACGAGACCAAGACGACCACATGTTATATGTGCGCCTGTCGCTGTGGCATCAAAGTCTATCTCAAAGACGGTTCGATCACCTATATCGAAGGCAATCGCGATCATCCCGTGAATAAAGGTGTGATCTGCGGCAAAGGTGCTGCTGGCATCAAGCAACACACTTCGCCCTCGCGTCTTTCAAAACCACTCTTGCGCGTGGGTGAACGTGGTGCTGGTGAATTCAAAGAGATTGAATGGGACGAAGCCTTAAGCCTTGCCACAAAATGGCTCTCCGATGTGCGCAAGACTGATCCGAAGAAACTTGCTTTCTTCACCGGTCGCGATCAAAGCCAAGGCTTGACGGGATGGTGGGCGACGCAATTCGGCACACCGAATTATGCCGCGCATGGTGGCTTCTGTTCTGTGAATATGGCGGCTGCGGGGCTCTATACATTCGGCGGTGCGTTTTGGGAATTTGGTGAACCCGATTGGGAACACACGAAATATTTCATGCTCTTTGGTGTGGCTGAAGATCATGGCTCAAACCCGATCAAAGCGGGCATCGGCAAACTCAAAAAACGCGGCGCGAAATTCGTTTCCATCAATCCGATCAAGACGGGTTATTCCGCGGTTGCTGATGAATGGATTGGCATTCGCCCCGGCACCGACGGATTATTTGTTGGCGCGCTCATTCATGAATTGCTTGCGGCGGGTGAAATTGATGCGCCCTCTCTGCGTGATTTCACCAATGCTGCATGGCTTGTGCGTCATAATCCGGACCACGCGGATCATGGATTATTTTTGCGTGGTGAAGATGGTCAACCGCTTGTATGGGACGGTGTGAAGAAAGCACCCGCTTCAAGCGCCGATGTAATTGAAGCGCGTAGCCTTATGGGGCGCTATGTGTTGCCCGACGGCACCAAAGCGGCAACATCGCTTCATCTCATTGCCGAGCGTTATCTTGATCAATCATGGTCTCCGGAAGCCGTTGAAGAACGCTGTGGAGTAACGGCAAAAACCATCAAGCGCATTGCGGCCGAACTTGCGCATCATGCGTTTCACGAAAAAGTGGAACTCGATGTGCCATGGACGGATCACTATGGTCGCACTCATAAGACCATGGTGGGCCGTCCTGTTTCGATGCATGCGATGCGTGGCATCTCGGCGCATGCAAACGGATTTCAAACCTGCCGCGCGATTCATCTTTTACAGATTCTTCTCGGCACCATCGATGCGCCCGGCGGCTTTCGCTACAAAGCGCCCTATCCGCGTCCGATTCCGCCTGCGATCAAACCGACAGGTAAACCGGGGCAAGTTTTTCCGAATGAACCTCTTCCCGGCCCACCGCTCGGCTTTGTGACTTCGCCTGATGATTTACTGATTGACGAAAACGGTACGCCACAACGCATCGACAAAGCCTATTCATGGGACGCGCCTTTGGCCGCGCATGGCATGATGCATATGGTCATCACCAATGCCGCCAAAAAGGATCCCTACGGCATTGATGTGCTCTTCATGTATATGGCGAATATGAGTTGGAATTCGGCGATGAATGTGCCGGATACTATGAAATATTTGACCATGAAAGATGAAACAACGGGTGACTATGTCATTCCGAAAATCATCTATTCGGATGCTTATGCCTCGGAGATGGTGCATTACGCCGATTTGATTTTGCCTGACACAACCTATCTCGAAAGATGGGATTGTATCTCGCTGCTTGATCGTCCGATTTCAGAAGCGGATGGCCCTGCGGACTCCATTCGTCAACCGGTTGTTACGCCGGATCGTGATGTGAGGCCGTTTCAAACCGTGTTGCTGGATCTCGGTGCGCGGTTGGGCTTGCCGGGCATGACGACAGCAGAAGGAAAGCCACGCTATCCCGGCGGTTATGAAGATTATATCGTCAATCATGAACGCGCGCCGGGCATTGGTCCGCTTGCCGGCTATCGCGGTGTTGATGGAACGCTTTCAGGTAAAGGCGCGCCCAATCCGGATCAATTAAAACGCTATATCGAGAATGGTTGTCACTTTTTTCACGAGCTTACGCCCGAGCAGAAATATTTCAAACATGTGAATAAGAGCTATCTCGATTTCGCAACGGGCTTTGGTTTGATCGGGGCACCCAACGCGATCATTCATCAACTTTATTGCGAACCTTTACAAAAATTCAAACTCGCTGCTGAAGGCCATGGCGCCGTTCAACCACCAGATAGCCATCGCAAGCGTTTGATCGAAGCCTTTGATCCTGTGCCGAATTGGTATCCGCCTTTTGAAGGCGAGATGATTGATGAGACTGAATTTCCGATGCATGCGGTTACCCAAAGACCAATGGCAATGTATCATGCATGGGGCTCGCAAAATCAGTGGCTTCGCCAAATTTTGGGACGCAATTGGCTTTACATCGCGCATCAACGCGCAGAAACGCTTGGCATCAAAGATGGAGATTGGGTGACGCTCACCTCGCATCACGGGCAAATCCGTGCGCAAGCAAAACTGATGAATGGTGTAAACCCCGATACGGTCTGGACATGGAACGCAATCGGTAAACGATCGGGCACATGGGGCCTTGAAAAAAACGCGCCGGAATCAAAGCAAGGCTTCTTGCTCAATCATTTGATTTCAGAACTTTTGCCTGAGCGCGAAGGCGGCTATCGCTTTTCAAACAGTGATCCTGTTACGGGACAAGCGGCATGGTATGATTTGCGTGTGCGGCTTGAAAAAGCGACAGAGGTGAACGGATTAAGCGCGCCGCAATTTCCCGAACTTAACTCTCTGCGAGCGGTACAATGACCATGCTCCCGCAAACAACCGAGAAAAAGCTCGGCCTTGTGATCGATCTCGACACATGTGTCGGCTGTCAAGCCTGCGCGACCTCATGCAAAGAATGGAATGCGCAAGGCTACTCCGCTCCACTCGAAGATGAAGACCCGCGTGGCAAAGACCCTCATGGGCCATGGCTTAACCGTATTCATGGCTATGAAGTGCTCGATGAAGCGCGCGAAGACAGTCGCATCGTCCATTTCCCGCGCTCATGCCTTCACTGTGAAACACCGGCTTGTGTCACCGTCTGTCCAACAGGCGCTTCCTACAAACGTGCGGAAGACGGCATCGTGCTTGTCAATCCTGACACTTGCATCGGCTGTAAACTCTGTTCATGGGCCTGCCCCTATGGCGCACGTGAATATGATGTCAAAGAAGGCGTGATGCGCAAATGCACGCTATGCGTTGATCGCATCTATAATGAAAATTTTGCGGAAGAAGATCGCATTCCTGCATGCGTACGCGCCTGCCCAACAAGCGCGCGCCATTATGGAGATTTGGGCGATCCGAATTCCGATGTCTCGAAACTTGTGAAAGAGCGCGGCGGCTTCGATCTCCTGCCGGAGATGGGTTACAAGCCCACGAACAAATATCTCCCTCCCCGCAAAAGACGTGATCAGGTTGAAGAAGGTCGCGAGGCCTTGCCGAAAAGTGATGGGTCTATGATGGATCGCCTCTTTGCCTTGGCTGATTCATTGCTATCCGGAAAAGCAGGGTCGCATTAAATGAATCCTGCCTATTCAGTTATCTTTTTCACAACAGCGTCGGGTGCGGGCTATGGGCTTCTCGCGCTTATCGGTATGATCGGCGCGCTCACAGGAGCACCCTTGCCCATGATCTTTGCGCTTGTCACGATTGCGCTCGCACTTGTTTTGATCACCGCCGGTCTTCTCTCTTCTACCTTTCATCTCGGTCATCCTGAACGCGCTTGGCGTGCTTTGTCGCAATGGCGCACCTCATGGCTCTCGCGCGAAGGTGTTGCCGCAATTCTCACTTATCCACCCGCATTGCTTTTTGGCCTTGTCGTTTCTGGTCTTTACACGAATGAGGATTTGATCGCGCCCTTAGGCTTCATCACCGCTTTGATGGCGATGATCACGGTATTCACGACAGGAAAAATCTATGCGTCTCTCACAACCATTCGCGCGTGGAACCAGCCGCTCACGGTTCCCGTCTATTTGATTTTCGCGCTTGCAACTGGCGCATCACTAGCGCTTACTCTTCTCTCACTCTTTAACTTTCACGCCGGACTCTTAAGCCCCTTCGCGATGATCGCTCTGCTCTTGGCCGGATTGATGAAAGTGCTTTATTGGCGCGCGATTGACCGCGCACCGCGTGATCGCACGATGGCGGCAGCAACCGGTCTTGGTGAGGGTGTGCGTCAATGGGAAACGCCACACACGACGAAAAATTTCGTGCAACGTGAAATGGGCTTTGTGGTGGCGCGACGCCATGCGGAAAAACTGCGCCGCATCGTGCTGGCGCTTCTCATCATCGCATCATTGTCTTCTGCTTTTGCGGGCGCACTTCCGGCGCTCGCCCCCCTCGCCGCTCTCACCTCTTTACTCGCCGCATGGGCCGAACGCTGGCTCTTTTTTGCGGAAGGCGAGCATGTCGTTACATTGTTTTACGGCAATCCGCGGGCATAAAAATTGCTTCACGAATAAAAATCACTCACGGCGAGTTTCAAGCCATCAAGCACGGCTTCTTCTGCCGTGCGAGGTGTCAGCGCATCACCGATCATGTGAATGGTAACATTGATATCGTTCAACTCCTCTTTAAGCGTGTTTACGCTGCTATGGCCTTGAGAGAGCACAAGCGTCTCAACACCTTCGATCATGATTGCTTCGCCTGAACTCGCATGATGAAAATAGATCGATTCATCGTCTGCGCCGTAAAGACGTGCGTAAGGCATGATCTCAACGCCCAAGCGATGAAGACGCGCAACCATTTCATCACGAACATAGAATGGTAGCGCTTGTCCTGCCATAGGCATTTCGGTGGCAAGCGTCACTTTACGCCCTTCACGAGCCAGTTTTTCGGCCACCCCCATGCCGATCCAATCACCTCTCCATTCGGCGATCACAACGCGACCGCCAATATTCACTTCACCTTTCAGCACTTGCCAGGCGGTGACACAATGCGCACTGTCAGATCCCTCGAAATCAGGACGCCGCGCCGTCGCGCCCGTGGCGATGATGACCGCGTCAGGTTTTTCTTGTTCAATGAGTGCACGAGTCACTTGTGTTGAGCGGCGCACATCAACACCTCCTATCTCCATCTCGCGCGCGAGATTGGTGATGATGCCGCCAAACTCTGCACGGCCCGGAAGCATTTGCGCGAGCAGTGCTTGTCCACCAAGTTGTGATGAAGCCTCGTACAAAGTGACATGATGTCCGCGAGCGGCCAAGACTGAGGCCGCTTTCATGCCTGCGGGTCCACCGCCCGCGATCAAAATTTTCTTTTTATGTTTTGTTGGCGTTTTGCCTGCGGCCAAAGTGAGTTCACGCCCCGTCTCCGGATATTGAATGCACGAGATCGGATAGCCCTTATGGAAATGCCCGATACAGGCTTGATTACACGCGATGCAAGCGCGGATATCATCGAGACGATTGCCGCGCGCTTTGTTCGGCATTTCGGGATCCGCGATCAAAGCGCGCGTCATGCCGCAAAAATCGGCGCGACCTTCGCTCAAAATTTGCTCGGCGATTTGCGGTTGATTGATGCGGCCCGTCACCATCACGGGCGCTTTCACGCGCGCTTTTACCTTCGAAGCAAAAGGCGCAACATAGGCGGTCTCATAATACATCGGCGGCACGATATGAATGGCACCTTGAAGCGACGCCGATGTCCCCGCAATCACGTGGTAATAATCATAGGCATTTGATTGATCTAGTGCCGCACAGACAGCGATGACTTCATTTTGATCGATCGCCTCGGCATCACGTTCATCACCTGAGAGGCGTAAGCCTACAACAAAATCCTCACCCACAAGCATACGCACGGCTGTTGCAATCTCTTTGATGAAGCGCATCCGGTTTTCAAGCGCACCGCCATACTCATCTTCGCGCTGATTGATTGCGGGGTTTAAAAACTGCGCCGGCAGATATCCATGGCTTGCAACAATTTCGCACCCATCAAGCCCCGCTTGTTTCAGACGATGGGCGGAGGCGGCATAGCCTTCAATGATTTCATTGATCATCGTGACATCAAGCGGCGCGGGCATAACCCCAAAGCGCGAATTTGGAACGGCCGAAGGCGCATAGGCCACAGGGGCGGTGCCATCATCCGTCTCCATAATCTCGCGACCGGGATGAAATAATTGACCAAAAATCTTGGTGCCTTGCGCGTGAATTTTTTGAGCGAGCGCGCGATACCCTTCGATACAGGTATTATCATCCGCCATCAGCATATGGGACGTATAACGCGCGGTTTCATGCACACCCGCGACTTGCACAATGATGAGACCCGCGCCGCCTTTCGCTCGTGCTTCATGATAAACGATCAAACGATTCGTCACATGACCATCATGCGCCATCACCGTGTCATGGCCCGTGGAAACGATGCGGTTGGGAATCGTTACGCCGCGAATTTTATAAGGCGAGAAGAGCTTTTCCAAAGCCATGAGCGAGCGCCTGAACTTAAGCGGGCTTCATATTGCGTTGGTGATAAACAGCCAAAACACCGCCGCTGCGCGTCAAAAGCATCACCACAATGACAAGATTAACGAGGTTGAAGATTAGCCCGTTCAAAAAGGCCATGGCATAAGAGCCGGTAAGATCGAAAATCGCGCCGGACATCCAGCCGCCTGCGGCCATGCCGACAAGGGTGGCCATCAACACAAGGCCCACGCGACGGCCTGCTTCTTCCGCCGGAAAATAATCACGCACGATCACCGCGTAATTCGGCACAATGCCGCCTTGAAACAAACCAAACAAAGCTGAGATCAAATAGAGTGATGTAAGCGAGTCAAAAAAGAGAAACAGAGTTAAGGCTAAACCTTGCATCGCAGAGCCCAACACAAGCGCAAAGATACTGCCAAACCGATCAGAGACAAAGCCGCCCGCTATGCGGCTGATCACACCAAGCCCGAGCATCATTGAAAGCATGTCGGCACCGCGTGCGGCACCATATCCGAGATCACCACAATAAGCGACAAGATGCACTTGCGGCATCGCCATGGCGATGCAACAGCCCAAACCGGCAATCCCGAGCAAAAGCTGCATCACTCCGGGCGATAAACCAAGGCCGCCTTTTGCACGCGAGAGAGTCGCCGAACCCGTTTGTGGTTTTTGCGCGGGCGCGCGGCGACGCATCAAAAGCGCAAGCGGAATCAAACTCACAACACAAAAGAGTCCGATCCATAAATGAGTTTGACGCCAGCCAATGTGATCAATTCCATATTGAACAACTTTTGGCCACACAGCACCGGCAAAGTAACTTCCGCAAGCACAGAGCGCTACCGCAAGCCCGCGATGTTTTGAAAAATAAAGTGATGTATCCGACATCAAAGGGCCGAACGACGCTGAACTTCCCAAAGCGCCAATCAACACGCCATGAATAATGATGAACACCCAGATATTCGGAGAAAAAGCAGCAAGCGCATAACCCACGCCCAGCGCGAGCGCACCAATGATCAGCGGAATGGTGATACCGCGTTTATCACTGAGGCGGCCCATGACAATTCCACCCGCTGCGACTCCAAGCATCACAAGCGTATAAGGAAGCGAGGCATTGCCGCGGCCCGTGCCAAATTCGGCTTGCACGGCCGGAAGCGCGACGACAACGGACCACATGCCCACGCCACCAATCGTGCCGACGAGTATAGCGATAATCAATCGCAGCCAGGAGTAAGGGGTTTCAATCCCGTCGCCTGCATCCCACCGGCTTGCCATGGTCTACCCCTCTGCACAGATCTTGTGCAGATAGGCCTATCAGGTCACCCCACCGCGGAAAAGGGGACGGCTTCGAGATCGCGGATCGTGCGGTAAACGCCTGACCAATAAAGGAGCGGATCGGACCATCGGCCGAGATCCACGGCCTCGATGCGACCGATCACGATCGCGTGAGATTGCCGCTCGATCACTTCCTCGACCGTGCAATCAATGGCCGCCAAGGCGCCGTCAAGAAGCGGTGCGCCGGTGACCAAAGTCTTCCATCGCGCGCCGAAGAAACGCGCTGAACCCCGCTCCCCTGTGCGACCGGAAAAGCGATCTGCCAAATCCTGCTGCTCGGCGTCCAAAAGATTGACGCCGAAGCTTCGATAATCCGTGAGCGTTGACCACGCAGAGGCTTCGCGATTAACGCAGACCAAAAGCCGTGGCGGCTCAGCTGAAAACGAAGTGACCGAAGTTGCGGTAAAGCCGGTGCGATCCGCGCCTGATCCCACGGTAATAACGCTCACACCGCCGGCAAGCCGACGCATCGCCTGACGAAATGTTGAAGGATCAATAGAGGGGTTCATATCACATACTCCTCGTTACGGGGTGATGATTTCAAAAGAGTGGAAAGAAGTTTTTCTTCGAGCGCGCCGAATTGCACCGAGCCGCGACGGCGTGGGCGCGCGAAAGGCACATCAAGATCTAGCGCGATGCGACCATCTTCAATGAGTACAATGCGATCAGCGAGTGTGAGCGCTTCACTCACATCATGCGTAACGAGAAGCGCGGTAAATCCTTCATCACGCCAGACTTGTTCAAGCAGGCTTTGCATACCGATGCGCGTTAACGCATCAAGCGCGCCAAGCGGTTCATCAAGCACGAGAAGATCAGGCTTGCTGACAAGCGCGCGCGCCAATGCCACGCGTTGTTTTTGTCCGCCTGATAAAATCGCAGGCCAATCCGCTGCGCGATCACCAAGCCCCACTTCATCAAGTGCACGCCGCGCGCGTGTGAGTGCGGTGCGGCTTTCAACATCCGGGCCCAACCCCATCGCAACATTCCCGATCACCGTCGCCCAAGGAAGAAGGCGGGGCTCTTGATACATGATGCGTGCGATGGCGGGTTGGTTGTCTTTTTCTATTGCGACGCTTCCACCATGATCGGCATCAAGTCCCGCAATGATGCGCAACAAAGTGCTCTTGCCTGATCCCGATTGACCGACAATGGCGACAAAAGATCCGGGCTCAATGGTGAGGTCTATGCCTTCAAGCACGCGTAGCGCGCCGAAGGAACGCGTCACGTGATTAAGCGTGATGGCGGCTCAACGCTGTGTTGTGGTTTCGATACGAAGCGCTTGAGCACTCATACGCGCACCCCCTTCGCATAAGCGGGATGCCAAGAGAGCGTGAGCGACTCGAAAAGTCTCACAAGAAGATCAGCCACTTTGCCGAGTGAAGCGTAAATGAGAATCGCAAGCACCACGACATCGGTCTGCATGAATTCGCGCGCGCTCATCGCCATGTAACCCAAGCCCGATTGAGCCGCGATAGTTTCGGCAACAATCAAAGTGAGCCACATAATGCCGAGTGCATAACGAAGACCAACAAAAATCGAAGGCAACGCACCTGGCAAAATCACATGCCAAAACAAAGCAAAACCACGATAGCCATAAGACCGCGCCATTTCGAGAAGCTGCGGATCAACCGTGCGGATGCCATGAAATGTGTTGATATAGATCGGGAAGAACACGCCCAAAGAAACAAGAAAGAGCTTTGCCCCTTCGCCGATGCCAAACCACAAGATTACCAGAGGAATAAGCGCGAGATTGGGGATGTTGCGGATCATCTGTATTGTTGTATCGGTCGCTTGCGCGGAAAGACGCGACAATCCATTCGAAAGCCCGAGCGAAAAAGCGATTGCTCCTCCAACAAGCAAGCCCGATATTGCGCGCAAGAAGCTGATCGCTGCGTTCTCGGCGAGTTCGCCAGAAAGCAAGAGACGAAGAAACGCGCGCGCGACATCAAGCGGTGCTGGCAAAATTGTTGATGAGAGCGCGCCGCCGCTTGAAGCGGCTTGCCAAAAACTCAAAATCGCGAGCGGGACAAGAAGCGGTACAAAACGTTTCAAAGACGCATAGGGCGCCGGAACAACAATATCCTTCACGAGCTTCTCATTTGTTTGCTGAAGCTTTGTTTTTGTTTGGCGAAGCGCAAGCGTATTCATCTCAATCCTCACGACGCCGACACGCGCAGGCCTGTGCCTGACGCACCAAATTCACCCGGAGCGGTCGCATGGCGAATGCGCGCTTCTTGAATGATGCCGAGTTTGGGGAAGAGAAGTTCTGCGGTTTGATAGGCTTCTTCGAGATGCGGGTAGCCTGAAGCGATGATCGTCTCGATGCCGAGCGCTTGATATTCGCGCAACCGTGTTGCGACCGTATCGGGATCACCGACTAGCGCGGTGCCTGCTCCACCACGGACAAGTCCAATACCAGCCCAGAGATTCGGCGCGATCACAAGGTTGTCGCGACGACCCCCTTGATGAAGCGCGCTCATGCGCTTTTGACCAATTGAGTCTGATTCTGAGGCAAATTTCTTCTGCGCGGCTTCAATCGCCTCATCAGGTAAATGGCGAATGAGCTTATCGGCTTGCGCCCACGCTTCTTCTTCCGTGTCACGCACAATGAGATGGATGCGCAAACCAAATTTCACCGCACGTCCATTCGCTTTGGCTCGTGCGCGCACGGCATCAAGCTTCGCTTTCACATCTTCAAGCGGTTCACCCCATGTGAGATAGGTATCAACATATTGCGCTGCGACGTCGATGGCGGGATCGGATGAACCACCAAACCAAACCGGTGGCGATGGCTGCTGTACTGGCGGAAAATCCAACCGAGCACCTTTCACCTTGATATAGCGGCCTTCAAAATCTACTGTCTCACCGCGCAGCAACCGATTATAAACTGACAAGAATTCTGCTGTATGCGCGTAACGTTCGTCATGCGATAAAAAGATTCCGTCACCGGCAAGTTCTGACGGATTGCCTCCCGTCACGATGTTGACGAGATATCGTCCATTCGAAATGCGATCGAGCGCAGCGGCTTGACGTGCAAAATATGAAGGCGATGCCACACCGGGCCGCAAAGCCACTAAAAACTTCAATTGTTCGGTATGGGCAGCCAAGGCCGAAGCTGTGATGAAAGGATCATCGCAGCCACGACCTGTCGGGATCAATACACCTTTAAAACCCAAACGATCCGCGGCTTGTGCGATTTGTTTGAGATAGGAAAACTCAGCGGGACGATGCCCTTTTTCGGTGCCCAGATAAGCACCATCACCCGAGACGGGGATGAACCAAAAAAGATCCAGGGGCTTTGTTACGTTTGTCATATTTAATCTCGTGAATGTATTTTTGAGCGAGCGAAAAAGTCTTCATGCCGCAGGCTCCGGGCAAAGGGGGAGAAGTCCCCGGAACCTGCGACACGAAACTCAACTCAGCTTGCGGGCTTCCACGACCACACAATGTCTTTCACGGTGATCGGCTTCGGAATGAGACCGAGTGCTTGAAAACGATTAGCAATGCGTTGTTGTTCTTCAATCACCGGATCACGTAGCGGGTGAATGACAAACTCGGTGCGATCAACGGCCTTTTGCTGAATATCCGCTGCTATGCCCGTAGCTTTTGAAAACACTGTTGTGACTTCTGCCCGATTTTTACCAGCCCATTGCGCGGTTGCGACAAGACCTTCATTCACAGCCGCAACAAGATCGGGATTGGCTTTTGCAAAATCAGTATTCGCGAGAAAGAAGGAGTTTTGCGTTACAATGCCTTTTGCAGGTGCCAAAACTTTTGTGCCGGGCTGAGCTTCGGCCACAGCGTAGAATGGATCCCAAATGGTCCAAGCATCCACCGCGCCTTTTGCAAAAGCCGCCGCACCATCGGCAGGCGCGAGATAGACGGGCTCGATGTCATTATATTTGAGACCCACTTTTTCAAGCGCTGCAATCGTCAAATTATGAGAGGATGAAGCTTTGGCAAAACCAACTTTCTTGCCTTTAAGATCATTCAACGAATTGATGTTGGATCCGTCTTTCACAAGGATTGCAGCACCCGAGCCAGCGGCTTCTTGAGCTGCGACATAAACAATTTTTGCGCCTGCGGCTTGAGCGAAGATCGGCGGTGAATCACCGGTTGTGCCGTAATCGATGCTGCCTGCACCTAAGGCTTCAAGCAGCGGCGGGCCGAATGAAAATTCAACCCATTTCACACTCAAACCCTTGGCCTTGAGTGCGGCTTCAAGCTGTCCCGTTTCTTTCGCAAGATAAAGAACGCCGTTCTTTTGATAGCCGATGCGGACTTCCGTCGGTCCAGCAAACACACTCGCCGGCGCCAGCGCAATCGTTGCCGTTGAAGCGGCTACGATGCCAGCCAACACTTTGCGGCGCGACTGGAAGAGAGAAGATAAAGTGATCTTTGTCATGAAATCGATCTTTCGAGTTTTCAAACGCAATACTTGAGTGGAAAAATTCAAACAGAAGACAGAGAGACTCATGCGCACCAATGGCTTTGGCACGGTCACTCAAGCGCAACTGTTTTTTGATTACCGGTTAAAAACGCTCCGGCCGGCGGGTGTTTCTCACCAACAACACAAACACGTCATGGCTCATCTCCTTCACGTTTGGGGAGCCCACGAATTCGCCCTTTGAGCGTCGCGTTCGTGGCGCTTTAGCATTTGGTGACGCGGTGCAAGCTGCTCTCTTCAAATCCCCGCGACCGATCCGTTTGATCGAACCGATGCCATGAGATGATCAAAAAAGTGCTTTTTCGTCAATAAGAATGTTCTTTTAAATGAACGATAAAAAGAGTAATTTCTTCTCTCTACGAGAAAAAATAGAGAATTTTTATGCTATTGAAGAAATTTATTCTCCAATCTGGTTGATTTTTGTGAGGTCTTCGTCAATCTTGTTCGAAATTAAGAACGTTAGGAACCGGCAAAATGGATGCGATTGACCGCAAAATCCTTACCGAGCTACAGGCCAATGCCGATTTGTCGGTGCAAGAGCTCGCTTCACGCGTGGGTCTCTCGCAAACACCCTGTTGGAAACGCGTGCAGAAACTCGAACAGGATGGCGTGATCTTAAAACGCGTCGCGCTCGTAGCGCCCGAAAAAATCGGTTTGGGCCTCACCGTTCTCGTTTCGATTGAGACGGGTGATCATTCACTTGAATGGCTCACAAAATTTGCCGAATTCATCACCGCGCAACCTGAAGTGATGGAAATGTATCGCATGGCTGGTGACACGGACTATATATTACGCGTCACAGTCGCCGACATGGCCGCCTATGACGCGTTTTACAAACGTTTGATTGCGGCGGCGCCGCTGAAAAACGTCACATCACGCTTTGCGATGGAACGCATTAAAATGGAAACGGCCTATCCGCTTTAAACGCGATGCGCGTTCATTCTAAATCGGAAAATCACGCTCCGGATTGATGCCGCACGCCTCAACAAATTTTTTAAGATGAACGACGTCATCTTTGGAAAGTTCGCGCTCGGAGGCGTGAAGCGAAACTGAGTGACCATCATGTTTGATCATCAAGCGACCATGACCTGTGCGATCAATCGTGGCGCCGATTTCACACAAGAGGGTCTCAACATCATGCCGATCAAGATTGGCGGGCAAAGGATGCGAGAAGAGCGCATGAAGAAGTTTACGATGGCGATGATTCATTTTGGGTCACTCCGTTTTTAATCCCCAAAGGGGTCTCACGAAATGACCTAAAGCCGCATGGACCTCACAAACCTTGACCTGAATCAATTTACCCCTTCATCGCGACGCAAGGCACGGAGGCGCGCCATAAGGCGATCCCGCTCCGCCAAGCGGTTTGAATGTTCGGTCAATGGATGAAGCGCGCGCAAAGCGTCAAGCAATTCAGCCGCAACAGAGGGGGTGACTGCCGGAGTTTTCATCCCGCGCTCGCGCGCAAGATCCTCAAACATAAAGCCATAGCGTTTGAGATAATCGGCAATTCCGCCCGGCGCATTCAAATCAATCCCCGCAAAGGGACCAAGAAAGGCCCAGCGTAACCCGAAGCCATCGCGAATGATGCTGTCGACATCTTCCGGCTCCATGAGCCCCTCTTCAACAACGCGCATCATTTCAAGAAGCAGTGCCCCTTGCATCCGGTTCATCACGAAGCCCGGCTGCTCACGCCGCACAAGAAGCGGCTTCTGGCCCAACGCACGCATGAGCTCAAATGTCGTCTCGACCGTCTCAAGCGCTGTAAAGGGCGCAGGCACTATCTCAGTCGCAGGAATAAGGTGCGGCGGCGCTAAAGGATGCACAACAATCACGCGACCACGCGTTTGAAGGTCATTCGCGAAACGTGACGCGCCAAAACTTGATGTTGAACTTGATAGAATTGCCTCTTTCGGCGCGATGCTTTCAAGCATTCGAAAAAGCGCGGCTTTCTCTTCGACATCCTCGCGGATCGCTTCGAATACAAAGCCCGCGCCAGTGACGGCTTCCTCGAGCGTGGCGACAAAAGTGATGCGCTTCATCACCTCTTCAACCGGCACGGTCGGCGAAATCGGCCGAGCATTTTCGACCGCTGCCAAAATCGCCTGCGCGACCTCGGCCCGCGCCTCCGCCCGCCGAATCACGAGGCGGGCCTGAAGCCCTGCCCGCGCGGCGACAATCGCCCATGAGCGCCCGATGATTCCCGAACCAATGATTGCCAGATGCGCCATAAAACCCCCGAACGCGTTGATCGAGCGACTAGAGCGCGCGCGTCTCTTATTTGGCAAGATCAAAGCACAGTAAAAACCGCTTTGGCAAAAGGCGGCGCATCGCCTATATAGCGCGCCATGTCAAACAGAAAACCCACTCAAAAATTACGGATCCTCGTCACCGGCGCGGCGGGGTTTATCGGCTTTCACGTTGCCCGCAGACTGTTGGCGGAAGGCCAACATGTCACCGGCTTCGACAATCTCAATCCCTATTATGATGTGAGCTTGAAACACGCGCGTCTTGCGGAACTAAAACCGCAAGACGATTTCACTTTCGTTGAAGGCGATCTCGCGGATTCTGCGGCCGTTGATGCGGCCTTTAAAACGGGACGTTTCACACATGTCGTGAATCTTGCCGCACAAGCGGGCGTGCGCTATTCGCTCGTCAATCCTAAAGCCTATGGTGATGCCAATCTAACGGGTTTTCTCAACATTCTCGAAGCGTGCCGACACAATAAAATTGAGCACCTCGTTTATGCGTCATCCTCTTCTGTCTATGGCGCGAATACCGCGATGCCTTTTTCTATTCATGACAATGTAGATCATCCTTTGTCGCTTTATGCCGCGACAAAGAAAGCGAATGAATTGATGGCGCATTCATACGCGCATATGTTTGGATTGCCCTCAACCGGTTTGCGCTTTTTCACGGTTTACGGACCGTGGGGACGCCCCGATATGGCGATGTGGCTTTTTGCCGATGCGATTTTGAAAGGCGAACCGATTACGCTTTTCAATCACGGCAAAATGAAACGCGATTTCACTTATGTTGATGATATCGTGGAATCAATCACCCGCCTAGTTCCGAAAGTGGCTGAACCTAATCCTGAGTGGGATGGTGCGAAACCTGACCCAGGCACCAGCCGCGCGCCCTATCGCGTATATAATATAGGCAATAACAGCCCGGTTGAATTGATGCACCTCGTAGCCACCATGGAAAAATCTTTGGGC
>JBJTCD010000014.1:0-4932 GCA_046091665.1 Hyphomicrobiales bacterium | reverse complement strand
ATGCGCGAGGGGGCGCGAAAAAATGTCGGCTGAAAATTACGATGATCATGCCAAGAAAGAGGATCTCAAAGTCCTCCATTCTATGGGTTATGCACAAGAACTCGAAAGATCGATGAGTGCATTTTCAAATTTTGCGATTTCATTTTCGATCATTTGTATTTTGTCGGGTGGCATTAATTCACTCGCTCAAGCCACAGCGGGTGTAGGCGGCGGTGCCATCGGAATCGGTTGGATCGTTGGGTGTGCGGTTTCTGCGGTGTTCGGTATCGCGATGGCGCAAATCGGTTCGGCCTATCCGACAGCGGGTGGTCTTTATCATTGGGGTTCCATTCTCGGTAACCGCTTCACAGGCTGGCTCACCGCTTGGCTTAATCTTTTAGGTCTTGTGACAGTTCTTGGTGCGATCAATGTCGGGACATGGAATTTCTTTGCTGGCGCATTTGGGTTCGATGCAACCAATCTCACCAATCAAATGATCTTTCTCGTTGTGATTACGGGCGCGCAAGCTCTCGTCAATCATTTCGGCATTCGTCTCACGGCCTTGCTTACCGATTTCTCCGGCTATTTGATTTTCGGTGCTGCACTTGCTTTGACGATTGGATGTTTGATCGCTGCGGATCATTGGGACATCTCACGGCTTTGGACCTTCACAAATTATTCCGGTCAACCGGAAGAAGCTTCTGTATGGCCGCAATCAGATTCATTGTTCCGTATTTTCCTTTTGGGTCTCTTGCTGCCGATTTATACCATCACCGGCTATGACGCTTCGGCGCATACGTCTGAAGAAACGAAACGCGCGGCGCATTCGGTTCCGCGTGGTATTGTCTCGTCAATTTTGTGGTCATCAATCGCGGGGTGGATCATGCTCTCCGCCTTCGTGATGATGATCCCGGATATGGCAGAAGCCGCGAAGCAAGGCTGGAACGTCTTTTTCTGGGCGATTGATGCGAAGATGAATCCGACTTTCGCGAAGCTTCTCTATGTTGCGATTTTCATCTCGCAATGGCTTTGCGGTTTGGCGACAGTGACATCCGTATCGCGCATGATTTTTGCCTTCTCGCGTGATGGTGGATTGCCCTTCTCGAAAGCCTTGGCAAGTGTGAGCAAAGCGCATCGCACACCTGTCTCTGCGATTTGGACGGGTTCGATTCTGTCCGTGCTCTTTGTTTGGGGCACGACGGTGATCTCCATCGCTGGCTCGTCGGCCTATTCGATTGTCGTGTCTTGCACGGTGATTTTCTTATTCCTGTCCTTCACGGTGCCGATTGCCTTGGGCCTCTTTGCGCACGGCACGCCGAAATGGAACAAGATGGGTCCTTGGGATTTGGGCCCGGGCCTCTTCAAACTCTTTGCCGTATTGTCGATTCTCGCAATGGCGTTGATCTTCTATCTTGGCATCCAGCCACCGAATGATTGGGCGCTCTCAATTACGGTCGGCTTCTTGATTTTGACGGGGATCATCTGGTTCGCTTTTGAAGATAAGCGTTTCAAAGGCCCGCCGATTGGTGATGTGATCGCCAAGCGCCAAGCCGAAATTGCGGCGGCTGAAGCGGCTATCGGCGAGAAATAATTCGAGATGAGACAGCGGCGGGCCAAGTCCCGCCGCTTTTCATGTCCCGCCGCTTTTCTTTTGCGGGTTTCAGGCGCCGCGAATATGCCGATATTGCTGAAGGAAAGTGACCCTTAATCCGCGCGCTCCGTGGCGGGTGAAATAGCTCTGCCACTCGGTAAGCTCATCAAGCGTCAGACGATAGCGCTCGGCGGCCTCCTCTAGACTGATCAGGCCCGCATGAATGGCTTCAATCAATTTGGCTTTCCGGCTCATGACCCAACGGGTTTCATGGCTTGGCGGCAGGTCGGCGAGCGAAAGCGCCGCAGCCGGGGCTTGGGACGACACAGGCATGATACGCAACCAGATACAAACGAGACGCTACAACACGCGTGATTCGAACAACAACACCGAATCACCTGCGTTCTTTTACCATAGGACCTTAAAAATTTATGCTCGATCCGAATAAAAGGCGCGACCGCCTTTGATTTACGACTTGCCAAGCCGCGTTGTGATGGCTTTCATGAGCGCCGCTATTCACTATCGAATTGTAACCTCGCTCTGCCGTCCGGAGTCATCATGACGTCTTCCCCTGTTCTTAAAAACGCTGCCGATGCCCTTGCCTATGTCCGTAAACGCGATGTGCCTTATGTGCGGCTCGGCGTCTTCGACATGGATGGCGTGTTTCGCGGCAAATATGTCAATCGCGATAAATTCGAAAGCGCGATCGAGAAGGGCTTGGGATTTTGCGACGTTGTCGTCGGTTGGGATTCGAATGATCAACTCTATGACAATGTGACGGTGACAGGCTGGCATACAGGTTATCCCGATGCCGAAGTGCGCATGGTGCCGGAAACGATGCGGCTCATTCCGTTTGAAGATGATCTGCCGTTGTTTCTTTGCGAGTTTACCGGCAAATGGGAAGATGTCTGCCCGCGCGGTACATTGCGTCGCGTATTGAAGCTTGCGGCGGATCACGGATACCGTGTCAATGCCGCCGCCGAATTCGAGTTTTTTCTTTTTGAAGAAACGCCTCATTCCGTGCGTGAAAAAAATTATCGGAATCTCAAAAACATCACGCCTGGCTTCTTCGGTTACTCGATGCTGCGTTCATCGGTTCACGCCGATTTCTATCGCGATCTTTTGGATCTCGGCCGCAAGATGAATTTTGAAATCGAAGGCCTTCACACTGAAACGGGTCCGGGAGTGCTTGAAGCGGCGATCAAGGTCGATGAAGCATTGCACGCTGCGGATAAAGCCGCCCTCTTTAAAACCTACACAAAAGTCCTCGCACAGAAACGCGGCTGGATGGCTTCATTCATGGCGAAGAGCTCACATGAATGGCCGGGCCAATCAGGCCATTTGCATTTGTCGCTTGCGGATAAAAAAACCGGACGCGGACTTTTTTACGATGCGAAGAAAAAACATAAAATGTCCGACACGATGCGCTGGTTTGTTGGTGGACAACAAGCATTGATGCCTGAACTCCTCGCAATGGTGGCCCTGACCGTGAATTCTTACACGCGTCTCATTCCAGGCTTCTGGGCACCAACCGATTCAGCATGGTCGGTTGATAATCGTACAACCGCACTGCGTGTGATTGAAGGCTCTGAAAAATCGCAGCGCGTTGAGTACCGCGTCGCTGCGGCCGATATCAATCCCTATCTCGCGCTTGCTGCCGCCATTGGTTCAGGCCTTTGGGGTATCGAAAATAAAATCGAACCGGGTGATGCACAGACGGGTAATGCCTATGAAGCCAAGCTTCCTAAAAACCGCGCGCTCCCGCGCACTTTATGGGAAGCGGCGCAGAGGCTTAAAGCTTCGAAAGCCGCGCGCGATCTTTTCGGCGATGTATTTGTTGACCATTTCGCAGCGACGCGCGAATGGGAAGAGCGCGAGTTCCGCCGCGCCATCACTGATTGGGAAATGCAGCGCTATTTCGAGATCATTTAATTTGTCATTTGATTTCGCGAAGCTCTCCTGTTGCTAATCTTTCTTGCTATAGGAATGCTTGATCGCCATGCTTTCGCTTTTTAACCTTTCGATCTTTTCTAATCAGCATCCCGAGTTTTATCATGACCGACATCATCTGCATTTCTCCCATTGATGGTCACGAAGTGGCACGACGCCAAAGCGCATCGCAAGCCGAGATTGATCGCGTATTGAAAGACGCTCGCGCGGCACAAAAAATCTGGCGTGATGTACCCCTTGCCGAACGAATGGCGAAACTGACGGCCTTCGTCGAGTCAATGCTCACAATGTCCGCTGAAGCGGTGCCTGAACTTGCCACTCAAATGGGGCGACCGGTGAAATGGGGTGGCGAGTTTCGTGGCTTTGAAGAACGCGCGCGTCACATGATCAAGATTGCGCCCGAGAGTCTCGCGCCTCATCGTCCTCACCCGAAAGAAGGGTTCACGCGTTTTATTGAAAAGACTCCGGTTGGCATCGTCTTTGTGATTGCACCTTGGAATTATCCTTATCTCACGGCAGTGAATTCAATCGTTCCGGCCTTGATTGCCGGTAATGCTGTTATTCTCAAACATGCCGCGCAAACACTTCTGGTTGGCGAACGTTTTGCGAAAGCGATGGAAGCAGCCAATCTTCCGAAGGGCTTGTTCGCCAATCTTGTTTTAACGCATGAGGATACAGCCCGAATCTTATCGTCCCACGCTGTTGATCACTGTGTCTTCACGGGTTCGGTGGCGGGTGGGCGCGCGATTGAAAAGGCAGCCGCCGGTACATTTACAACGCTTGGCCTCGAGCTTGGTGGCAAAGATCCCGCTTATGTGAGAGCGGATGCGAATTTCGATCACGCGGTTGAAAATCTTGTCGATGGGGTGTTTTTTAATTCCGGACAATCATGTTGCGGCATTGAGCGCATTTATGTGCATGAAAGCCTTTATGATCGCTTTGTTGAAGGATTTGTGGCGCTCACAAAAACCTATAAAATGGGTAACCCTCTTGATGAAAGCGTGACTCTCGGACCGCTCGCAACAGCAAAGGGCGCCGATCTTGTGCGCGCGCAGGTGAAAGAAGCGCTTTCGAAAGGTGCGAAAGCACATATCGATGCGTCGCTCTTTCCGCTCGATAAGGGAATAGGACCCTACCTTATGCCGCAAGTCTTGACGAATGTTGATCATTCAATGGCGCTGATGCGTGAGGAAAATTTTGGTCCTGTAGTTGGTATCATGAAAGTCAAAGATGATGCCGAGGCGTTGAAGCTGATGAATGATAGCCCGTATGGGCTGACGGCCGCGATTTGGACTCAAGATGAAGCGGCGGCGCAGCGTCTTGGACGCGATATTGAAACCGGTACGGTCTTCATGAATCGTTGTGACTATCTTGATCCCGCACTCGCATGGACGGGTGTGAGAGATACGGGC
>JBJTCD010000013.1:0-23019 GCA_046091665.1 Hyphomicrobiales bacterium | reverse complement strand
GTTATATAGCGATCTAAATACTTATCTAAAGCTTCAAGCTTTTCCTGCGTATGCTTTCCGGCAAATGCGTCCTGCGTCATAAATATATTCCGTCATCACATATTACATTATATTACGTTAGGTAATATTGTTGTCATATTCAACTTAAATTTTCTAAAACCCTCCCCCCACCCGCTCCTCAACCTTCTCTGCCAACAAGATCGCCTCCGCATACGCATCTTCTAAACTCGAACTGAAAAGATGCGCAGCACGCGACACACGTTCATCACCACCATCATGAAACGCGGCTTCATCGCGCAAAGCCACCATCACGCATGTAAGCGCGAGGGTGAAATGTTCGAGCGCGTTTAAAAATGTCATCGGCTTGTCGAATGGTGTTTGCGACATTTGCGGCATGTGTCATCCCCTTCGTTTCACTGCGCAGCCAAAGGCCACGCAAGACATCAAAACGAAAACGACCCCAGCGCGCCATGCGCTGGAGTCGGGGTGTTAGAACAGCCACTAACGTTTGGCCGCGACGCTTTTAGTCTCGCGACCTGAACATAACGTCGCCACCCCGACGTTTGGCGTCAGGGCAGTTTGGTGACGGCAGATGCACTGCCGACGTCAGTGGGGTGTTCTACGCCCCAAGTCATGATGTTAATGACCTAAGGGAAGCGTAGCAAAGCCCGCACCAAAATCCAATGGCCCGACGCACAACGCGCGAGAGGCGCAAAGTTAAAGTCGCGAGCTTGCTACACGCTTAAGTTGTAGCGAAGGATTTTAATGAAATGGGGGGCGGGAACATAAGGAAAATTCAGGCAACCTCTTTGCCCTATGTTACTTCATGACCGGGCTTGTCCCGGTCATCCACGACTTACTTTAAAATGATCATGTTTCATTTCAAGTCGTGGATGGCAGGTGATATTTTTTAGAGTTTTTTGGCCTGCCATGACGAGAAGAGAGATCGCTCACGCTCGCAACGACGGGTGAGGTTTACGCGAGCGATCCACGCGGCGCGGAAGTCGAGCAATCGACTTTCCGACTTCACTTTCAGCCACGCGCAATTCATAAAGCTGTTGAAGGTTCAACCAAAATTGTGCGCTCGTACCAAACCAATGACCCAAGCGCAAGGCTGTATCGACCGTAATGCCCCGCTGGCCATTGATGATTCCTGTTACACGGTTCACCGGAACATCAATTTGCCGCGCCAATTCTGCCGCAGACATATCTAACGCATTCAACTCGTCCGCGAGATGCTCACCGGGATGAATTGGTTTACGTGCCATGGGTGCCTTCCTTCAATGATATTCAACAATCTCAACATCAATCGGACCCGGTGAACCTTCAGGCCATGAAAAGCATATCCGCCATTGATCATTAATCCGGATCGAATACTGCCCTGCGCGATCACCCCTCAAAATCTCCAAGCGATTACCCGGCAAAGCACGAAGGTCGGCAGGGCTGCTTGCCGCCTCCATCCGGTCGAGCCGAATCTCCGCTTGTCGCGCAAAGCCGGAAAACTCTTTTACATAATGACCGGTTGCAAAGCGCTCGGTTCGCTTATCGCGATAACTGACGATCATTGCACGGTTTTGTCTACCAAAAATTACGCGTTCCGTAAAGCGGAATAATGCGTGCCACCCTACTCCGGCACCCTGATCGTCGCGCGTAAGCCACCAAGCGGACCATCGACGAGCATCACATCGCCGCCATGCGCGCGAGCGATGTCACGCGCGATCGCTAAGCCTAAGCCTGAACCGCCTTCGTCGATATTGCGCGCTTCATCAAGGCGCACAAAAGGTTTGAACACATCAGCGCGTTGTTCTTCAGGAATGCCCGGCCCGTCGTCATCAACATGAATGAATAATGCGCGGCCATCTTCAACCGCAGACAAACCGATCTTCGTGCCATGGCGCAAAGCATTGCCAACAAGATTGCTGAGGCACCGTTTAAAACTATCGCGCCGAATGGTCACAACCGGATCGCCCGCAACATCAAGCGTGATGTTATGACCTTGCCGTTCCGTCTCGCTTTTCACGTCTTGAAGGAGATCACGGATTTTAACAGGCTGCGCCTGTTCGGCACTCTCACCGCGCGCGAAAGCGAGATAGGCTTCCAACATGCGCGTCATTTCTTCAACGTCTTTTTTGAGCGCATCAAGCTCAGGCGTTTCTTCCATCATCTCGAGCGATAAACGGAACCGCGTGAGAATGGTCCGCAAATCATGACTCACACCATTAAGCATTGCTGTGCGTTGTTCAATCGCGCGTTCAATGCGCCGTTTCATTTCAAGAAACGCCACACCCGCTTGCCGCACCTCACGAGCTCCATGCGGTCGATATTCAACATCTCGGCCTTTGCCGAAACTTTCCGCCGCTTGCGCAAGATGCAACACCGGCCGGATCTGATTGCGCAAAAAGATGATCGCCACCACAAGCAGAATGAGTGATGACCCCACCATCCAGAGAATGAATATATGCGAGTTCGACGCGTAGGCCTGCGAGCGATGCGCCATCACGCGCAATATTGACCAGCCCAATTGAACGCGGATTTCAACGAGATCGGATGACCCAACCGTATCAATCCAGAACGGCTTTTTGATAAAAGCGCCAATCTCATCCGACAATGCAGAATCAAGAATGGAAAAGAACGGACGTGGCCCCGGTGTTGGCAATTTGCCGGGCGGCATCACTTCGAGATCAAGTCCTAAACGAGTGCCTGCCACTTTAAGGGTCGCTGCTAAAGCAGCCTGTGAGCGATCGCGTTCCATCACATCAATCACGGCCGCAATGTCATGCACGACTGAGGCGGAGAGCCTTTGCGTCACCATCTGCCAATGGCGTTCCATAAAGACATAAGCGACAATCGATTGCAGCAACACAACCGGCGCGATGATGATGATGAGCGCGCGCGCAAAAAGCCCCTTCGGCATTTGTGCCGCAAGAAAACGCGCAAAGCGCCGCCAGGCATTGATCACCGGATTTTTTGAAGGCGTGTCGCGCGAAACTGCCATCGTTTCAATCCACCAAAAGCCGATAACCGAGCCCGCGCACGGTTTGAAGATGAACCGGATTAGACGGATCCTCTTCAATCTTGCGTCTTAGGCGATTAATTTGCACGTCGACTGTGCGATCACTCACCAAATCATCACCCGCAATCGCTTCACGCGGTATGGTTTCGCCGGGTCGTTCCGTCAGGATCGCAAGCAATTCTCGTTCGCGATCTGTCAAACGAATAATTTCATCGCCGCGTCGCAATTCTCGTCGATCAATGCGGAAAGAAAAATCACCAAAGCGGATCACTTCACGCGGTTCTGGCACAAGCGGTGCCTGTGCCGCTTGTTTGCGGATCATATTGTTGATGCGCAAGAGAAGCTCACGCGGCTCAAAAGGCTTGGGCAGATAATCATCCGCGCCAATTTCGAGCCCCGTGATGCGATCATCTGCCTCATTGCGCGCGGTCAACATCAGAATGGGAATGGTTGACGTGGTGCGGATATCGCGCGCGAGATCAAATCCATTTTCACCCGGCATCATCACATCCAGGATCAACGCGTCAAAAAGAAAGAGCTCCATCCGTGCACGGGCTTCTATGGCATCTTTCGCCACCGTCACGCGAAACCCATGATCACCCAAAAAACGCGCCAATAAATCACGCAAGCGACGGTCATCATCAACGACCAGAATATGCGCCGCATCGGGCAGCAAAGGCGCGCGTGTTTTAGCCGCGTTCACTTCAGCGGTCCTTTCGATGTCATCACGCGCTCAACCGATGAGCGAAGCTCCGGTTCAATCATCGCATTCAAAAAACGCCGCGCGGCCAAAGCATCTTGCGCACCACATTCCGCAATCGCGCGCGCGATGCGTTGCGTCTGCAAGGATGCGAGATCGCGCGCCAATCTTTGGCCTTTTGTGGTCAAGTGAAGATGACGTTGCCGACGGTCTTCAATGCCTAAGCGACTCTCAATGAAGCCTTGCGTGATCAATTCCTTCAACACACGGTTCAAACTTTGTTTGGTGATTTTCAAAATCTCGAGCAATTCGGCAATTGTGAGCCCGGGATTACGATCAACAAAATGAATGACGCGGTGATGCGCGCGACCAAATTTGAACGTCTCGAGCAAGCGATCAGGATCACCGACGAAATCGCGATATGCAAAAAACAGAAGCTCAATCAATTCGTAAAGCGGTTCCCTATCCCCGGCTTCGGGGATGAGTGCGGCCGCTATGGTTCGGTCCTGTCTCACGCCATTCGTCCTGTCGGTCTCGGGGGCAAGAACAAAGCGGCCCCCAAATTACGTCAGCCTTGTTGACATATTTCAGGCGCGTTGCTACCCGTCAAGCCAGAACGCTGCACCGAAGCGTGCGGGACGGCAAGGAGTTCCGCAAAACTGAGGGCGCAGCGCCGAGCGGCCTAAGACCGCCGAAACACAAATGGAGCGCCCTATGTCCGTGATCCCTTTCGACCTTCGTGACGGTTATATCTGGCTCGACGGCAAACTTATCGAATGGAAAGAGGCAAAGCTTCATGTCTTGAGCCACGGACTTCATTATGGCTCGTCGGTGTTTGAAGGCGAGCGCGCTTATAATGGCAAAATTTTCAAAACCACCGAACATTCAGAACGCTTTTTGCGTTCGGCCCGAATTCTTGATTTTGAGATTCCATACACGGTCGAACAATTGAACGAAGCCAAAGATCTCGTTGTGGCGAAGAATGGCTTCAAAAACTGCTATGTGCGTCCGGTGGCTTGGCGCGGCAGCGAGATGATGGCGGTAGCTGCGCAACACGCAACGATCCATGTGGCGATCGCAACATGGGACTGGCCGTCAATGTTCGACGTCGCGCAAAAGATGAAAGGCATTCGTCTTGATATTGCCGATTATCGTCGTCCCGACCCGCAAACCGCACCCTGCGATTCAAAAGCCGCAGGCCTCTATATGATCTGCACGATTTCAAAACATCGCGCCGAGCGCAAAGGCTATGCCGATGCGATGATGCTTGATTGGCAAGGCCGCGTTGCCGAATGTACGGGTGCGAATATCTTCTTCACGCAAGGCGGCAAGATCCATACACCGATTGCAGACTGCTTCCTGAATGGCATCACACGCCAAACAGTGATCGGTCTTGCCAAAGATCGTCAAATCGAAGTCAACGAACGCCGCATCATGCCGGAAGAACTTGCAAGCTTTGATGAATGTTTCATCTGTGGCACGGGCGCAGAAGTGACACCGGTTTCCGAAATCGGTCCCTATAAATTCACGCCGAGCACAATTTCGAAAACGCTCGTCGAAGATTATGCAGCTGCGGTCAACGCGTAATCATTTCACCTCTATGGTTGCGCGGACTGCCCATTTGCTGGGATAAAGCGAACCATGTCTTGGAATCAATCAAGCGCAAGCGAGCGACGCGGTTATCACCACGGCAATCTCCGTGAAGCCTTAATGGCGGCCGCGCTTGATCTCATCAAAGACAAAGGCGTTGGCGGTTTCACCGTCGCCGATCTTGCGCGCGCCGCGCAGGTCTCGCCTGCCGCCCCCTATCGCCATTATCGCGATAAGGATGATCTCTTGGCTGATCTGGCGCGCATCGGGTTTGAACGGTTCGGCGCGGCACTTCTTTCTGCTTGGGATCACGGCAAGCCCGACCCCAAAAACGCGTTGATCCGCGTGGGCCGAAGCTATCTCGATTTCGCCCGACAAAATCCGGCGCTCTACACGACGATGTTTGATTCTAGCCTGTCGATTGCGGCGCGGCCTGATTTGAGCGAAGTCGCGGATGCGGCATTCCAAGTACTCCGTATGGCCTGCGACACAATCTTGGCTGGCTTTTCGGCAGGCACAAAACCGCCTGCCCTGATGGTCGCGCTTCACATCTGGTCGCTTTCGCACGGAATTGCGGGGCTGTTCGTCCGCCCCGACCGCAGTCCGCGCCCCATTCCAATTGCGCCCGAGGAGCTGCTCGAGGCCGCCATCCTTATTTATCTCGACGGCCTCAAGACTCCCCGCGGCTAAGACCGGTTCAAAAAATAACAAAAATTCCCTGCGCCTATCTTGACAGTACCACACCTCTCCTCCACATATGTAAATGTTATTTACATTTACTTCGACAGGAGCGAAGTATGTTGAGATCGATCATCTACAAACTTGATGACTGGGGGCGACCCGGATGGCTCGCCGCCATGATTGGCGGATTTGTTGTGTTCTGGCCCGTTGGCCTCGTGATCCTTTCTTACATGATCTGGAGCGGAAGAATGCGCTGTAACAGCTGGGCCTATGCCCATGGTGATGAGGGCCGCACAATGTGGGGCCGCGACAAATGGAACCGGAAAATGGATCGTCTCCAATCGAAAATGGACCGGATGCGGTCCTTCTTCGGTCAAGATGAGCAAGCTCGCGATGATCGCGCGCCATTTTTCAGACCCACTGGCAATCGCGCCTTTGATGATTATCGTGAAGAAACACTCGATAAGCTCGAGCGTGAAGCGGATGAATTCCGCAGCTTCCTTGATCGGCTTCGTCATGCAAAAGACAAAGCAGAATTTGATCAATTCATGGCCGAGCGTCGCGCATCGGATGATACATCGTCGCCAAGCCGCGATCTCTCCGCGTGACGTGATGACTTAATCCATCTTGGGACAAACGTAGGTAGGCCGGCGCGTTATGCTCCGGCCTTTTCTTTTTTGATGATGTTCTGAATTACAATTCAGCGGCGACGCGAATCTCTCCGGATGAAAGAGTGCCTTTCGCCTCTTCCTCTAAACCATAATGCTGCGCGAGGATCGCGAGTCCTTCGGCAAGAACATGTTTTGCGGATCGTTTTTTCCATCCGCGTTCTCGTTCAACAAGTTCAAGACCTTTCAAGAAACAACAAATATCGATTACAGGGCCAGAAAGACGATCTCCCATCGCATCAATCGCCTTGCGCATCCGCATCCGCGCGGCGAGCATCGCATCGCTCGCATTTGTTTCCGTGACCCCGCGCGATGAAGCACCCATACCAAAGCGCGACCAATCAATGCTCACACGTGGAGAAAGTCCGGCGCGCTCAAAATCAGCACGCAATCTCTCACCAGCGACGAAAGCGGTGGTTGAAATCAAGGGCTGGCCCTGAGCGCCTTTGCGACGCGCTAACCACAAAAGCGGACTCTCGCGTTGATTGACATAAACATCGCGACGCCCTTCTGGCGCTTCGATGGATTGCAGAACGACATCAATTTGATGCGACAAGTCTTTCGGACGTTCGAAATTGGAGAGCGCCGCGCGACCCGAGGCAGTGATCAACAAACGTGCGGCACTGCCCCGCGCGATCCATTCTGCAAAGCCGCGTTCAACAAGACGATCACCGGTGCGCGCACGCACAAGAGAGACCGCCAGCGTGATACCCTTATGTCGGCGTGCAAGGGCGAGATAACCTTCGCGTAATGCACGTGCACCAAAGCCGCCTTCCAATGCCAGCGCGTCAAGACATCGCCGCTCTTCCGATGTGAGAGATGATGAATGTGGTGAAGAAATTTCGCGCGCATGGCTCATCTGTACGTCCCCTCTCCGGATCACTTTCCCTAAAGGAAGAGTAGAGAGGAACATCGAAAAGAAGTCAAGAATTTTATGAATATTTTCCTAAAATGATTGACGAAGAATTTTTCTGAACCGGCCTCATTCCTCAGTGCACGTCTTTCGCTCCCCTGTGCCGGAAGGCATTTTCTGGCAAGTCGTCACACCGAGATGACGCGTGGGTTTCGGTGCGCCGGCAACCGTCACACTCTTAGGCATCGCGACATTTGTTGGAAGATTATTCGCGGGCAAAACGCGATTTCGCGTGGCACCATATTGCACCATCACCGCGGCGCCAGGTGGGAACACTGGATCTTCCATCGATTGTTTTTGATCGATGACTTCTGTCGATCCATCTGTGAAAGCGATGGTGTATTCATAGCCATTCCCCGTCTCGATCATTTGTTGCGCCACCGCACCTGCGATTGCGCCCGCAAGCGCGCCTTCCAACGCCGCCGTGCGCGTATTCCCATAACCCGCGCCCGCAGCGCCGCCCAAAAGAAGACCGCCGCTCGGCCCAATCGTCGGATCAGAACGGATATTGACTTGTTTTGCTGCCAAAACCGTTCCGAATTTTACTTTGAAAGCCTGCCCTGCATCGCCGAGCGCGACATCATTAACGCTGCGATTCACGCAAGCGCCCAGTGGCAAGGCGACAATACACACGGCCAAAAGGCTAATGCTCAACTTTTGAATTGCCATAATCCGCCCCCACAGCTGAAAAAATCCTGTAACCGCTTATAAAAAGCAGCCCTTCATGGTGACGGATTTCTCGCCTTCTTGTACCTGTCACATATGACAGGGTGGGATCGTGTAAAGGAGAGTAAAGCGATGGCGCTGCATTTTGACGATTATGAATTTTTCCGCCGCCGCCACCGGCTTCTTGATGCGATGGAAGAGCGCAAGCTTGATGGCGTTCTGCTCTTTCAACAGGAAAGCATGTTCTGGCTCACCGGCTATGACACATTCGGCTTTTGCTTTTTTCAAGCACTTTATCTGAGTGCTGACGGAAAAATGGCGTTGCTCACCCGGTCAGCCGATTTGCGTCAAGCGCAGCACACATCAAATCTGACTGACATTCGGATCTGGAAAGATGGCCGCGATGCAAACCCCGCGCGCGATCTTTTGGCGATGGTCAAAGATTTAGGCGGAAGCGGCAAACGCATCGGCGTTGAATTTGAAAGCTATGGGCTTGTTCATTCAAATGGCAAAAAACTCGAAGCCGCGTTCGAAGGCCACGCCACTTTAATTGATGCGTCAGATATTGTCACACGCTTGCGCGCCATCAAATCAGAAGCAGAAATTTCTTATGTGCGTGAGGCGGCACGCCTCTCCGATCTCGCTGATCGCGCCGGCATTGATGCCATTCATGCAGGCGCGGATGAAGGTGATATTCTGGCTGCGCAGCATAATGCAATCTTCAAAAATGGCGGCGATTATCCCGGCAATGAATTCATCATCGGCTCGGGCCGCGATGCGTTATTGTGTCGTTACAAAGCCGGGCGTCGTAAACTCGATGCGCAAGATCAAATCACACTCGAATTTGCGGGCGTCTATCGCCATTATCACGCGGCTTTGATGCGCACCGTTGCTGTTGGAACACCGCGCAAACTGCACCTTTCCTATCATCAAGCGGCAAAAGATGCGTTGCTTGCCTGCGAGGCAGCGCTGAAACCCGGCGCGACAGCGGGCGATGTGTTCGCCGCCCATACGCGCGTGTTAGACGAACACGGTCTTTCCTCGCATCGGTTGAACGCTTGCGGCTATTCGCTCGGCGCCAAATTCACGCCGAGCTGGATGGATTGGCCGATGTTCTACGAGAACAATGACTGGGTGATCGTGCCCGGCATGGTCATGTTCGCCCATATGATCCTGATGGATTCGGAGACCGAAACAGCCATGTGCCTCGGCCGGACTTATCTTGTGGGCGAGAAAGGTGCGGAAGCCTTAAACGGGGCCGATCTCAGCCTTTTTCAAAAGTAATTCCAAGACGGCCCGAAAAAGCCTAAAGTTTGATGTGGTTTGCGGACCGCCCCGTGTTGCGGCGGCAGTCCGGGGACTGCTATGAGCCCCTCACGCGTTATTGAGGTAAAGGGACCAGTCCGATGAAGGCAGACGTCAAACTTGTGGCGGGCAATTCAAACCGGGGACTGGCGGAGGCGATCGGCGCCTATCTCTCCGTGCCGCTCGCGAAAGCGCAAGTGCGTCGCTTCGCCGATATGGAAATCTTTGTCGAGATCCAAGAAAATGTGCGCGGGCAGGATGTCTTTATCATCCAATCGACCTCATTTCCGACCAATGACCATTTGATGGAATTGCTCATCATCTCGGACGCGTTGCGTCGCTCTTCGGCAAAACGCATCACAGCCGTGATCCCCTATTTCGGCTATTCACGGCAAGACCGCCGTGCGTCAGGCCGCACACCGATTTCAGCGAAACTTGTTGCCAACCTCATTACCGAAGCAGGCGTTGATCGCGTGTTGACAGTGGATCTTCATGCCGGACAGATCCAAGGCTTCTTTGATATTCCGACCGACAATCTTTTTGCCGCGCCTTTGATGGCGCGCTATATCAAAGAGCACATGGATATTTCAAATGTGATGGTTGTCTCTCCGGATGTTGGCGGTGTGGTGCGTGCACGCGCGCTTGCAAAACGCATCGACGCACCGCTCGCCATCGTTGATAAACGGCGCGAGCGTGCCGGTGAATCAGAAGTCATGAACATCATTGGTGATGTCGCGGGCCGCACCTGCATTCTCGTCGATGACATCGTTGATTCTGGCGGCACGCTGTGCAACGCAGCGGACGCACTTCTCGCGAAGGGCGCGAAGGAAGTCTATGCCTATATCACCCACGGCGTGCTTTCAGGTGGTGCGGTGGCGCGAATTGCGTCGTCAAAGCTCAAAGAATTGGTGATTACGGATTCAATTCAACCGACAGAAGCCGTGAAGGTTGCGCAAAATATCCGTGTGATTTCGGTCGGCGCATTGCTCGGCGAGGCGATTGGACGCACCGCGCTTGAAACATCGGTTTCAAGTCTCTTCGATTAATCAGCGCGCTTCTGTCGCAATGGTCTTGATGCGTGACGAACGCATTCAACATGGCCTATACTGGTGATCCATGACCGAGACATCGCGCCCCGCAACGCTTGATTCTCTCACAGCAACCGCAAAACAGGCTGCAAGCAAAGGCTTGCCGCCCGTTCATTTGTGGAACCCTGACTATTGCGGCGAGATTGATATGCGCATCGCTTCCGACGGAAGCTGGCATTATCTAGGCACGCCGATTGGTCGCCCCGCTTTGGTAAAACTCTTTTCGACGATCTTACGCAAAGATCCTGAGCGCTATGTGCTTGTCACGCCGGTTGAACGCGTGGGGATTATTGTCGATGATGCGCCGTTCATAGCCGTCGCCATGGACCGGCACGAGCAAAATGGAAAGCAGCGTTTAGAATTTCGTACCAATGTTGATGATCATGTTGTCGCAGGCCCAGATCATCCGATGCGCGTTGCGCCTGATGTAAAAGGCGGCTTGAAACCCTATGTGCATGTGCGAGCAGATTTATGGGCGAAAGTCTCTCGCCCGGTGTTTTACGATCTTGTGGCGCTTGGCGAAGAGCGAATGATTGATGATAAAAAAATGTTCGGCATCGCGTCTGATGGTGCGTTTTTTCCAATGATTGAGGCGGATCGCCTCGCCGATCTTTGATCATGAGCGCTCAACTCGTTCAGCCCCTCTCGATCGACGCATTGCGCAAAACTGCGCAAGAGCGCTTGCTCAAATCGCCTCCGCGCGAAGCCTTTGATCCTGATCATCTGCCCGCTCTGGGTGATCATCGCTTGGCTGAAAATCTCGCACCTGCCGATGGACGTTTGCATCGTCCAGCCGCCGTTCTCGTGCCAATCATCGCGCGTGATCAAGGAGCGACTTTACTTCTCACCGAAAGATCAAAAGAATTGAAAGACCATGCCGGGCAAATTGCATTTCCCGGTGGCAAGATTGATGCGCTTGATCAAGATGCGCGCGCTGCGGCGTTGCGGGAAGCCGAAGAAGAAATTGGTCTTCAGCAAAAATTTGTTGAAGATATAGGCTATCTCGATCCCTATCTCTCCTCAACCGGCTATCGCATCATTCCGCTTGTTGCCATTGTCACGCCGGGTTTTTCTCTCACGCTTGATCCGCGTGAAGTGGAAAGCACATTCGAAGTGCCGCTCGATTTCTTGATGGATCCCGCGCATCACGAAATTCATGAAAGAGAGTGGCGCGGCGCGCAAAGACGCTATTTTGCCATGCCCTATGAAGAGCGCTATATCTGGGGCGTGACGGCGGGGATCATCCGTTCGCTTTATGAAAGGCTCTATGCGCCATGATGCGCACGATGCTTGAATCGATCTTGCTCTTTCTGGTGCCCTTCGGCGTCTATGCGCTGTGGGTTGCCTTGGCGCGTCGTTTCGGCTTTGACAGTCCGGCCTTCTCACAAGTCGCAACCTATCTCGCGGCTTTGGGCCTCATTCTTGTCGCTTTGTCCTTTATCACGCTCGGTATTTTCGCCGAGCGCCACCAAGACGCCTATGTTCCGGCACATATGGAAAATGGTCAGCTGATTGAGGGACAATTCAAATGAGCCCACAACGGCGCATTCCGATGACCGGAAAATTATCGCATGTCGGGCTTCATCGCCTCCTTGCGCTTTTGTCACGCGATAATGAGCAGGCCTATATTGTTGGCGGAGCGGTTCGCAATTCGCTGCTTGGTCTTCCCATCGATGATATTGATATAGCGACCTCACTGCCACCCGAAGCGGTGATTGACCGCGTAACAAGCGCAGGGATGCGCTATATTCCGACTGGTATTGATCATGGTACCGTCACCGTAATCGCCGAAGAACGTCCTTACGAAGTGACGACGTTTCGTGAAGATTATGAAACGGATGGGCGTCATGCCCGCGTGCGTTTTGGTCAAAGCCTGCGCCGCGATGCCGAGCGGCGCGACTTCACCATCAATGCGCTTTATGCCGATGCATCAGGATTCATTACCGATCCTGTGGGGGGCATTGAAGATATCAATGCCCGCCGCGTGCGCTTTATCGGTGATCCGGTAAGACGCATTCGTGAAGATTATCTGCGCTCTTTGCGTTTCTTCCGTTTCACCGCGCGCTATGCCAAAGTTGATGCTGATGAACCAGCCCTCATCGCGATTGATCAGGAACGTGACGGCCTCGCAAAACTTTCGCGCGAGCGCGTGCGCGCGGAAGTGATGAAACTTCTTGAAGCGCCGCGGGTCCTTTATGTGCTGCGTTTAATGGCACATCGGGATTTGATTGACCCTGTTTTTGGCCTGCCGCTTGATCTTGATGGTTTCGCCCGCATGTTGCAGCATGATCCGGGCGCGGATTTGTTTTTGCGTCTCGCCGCGTTAGCGGTTCATAAGCCTGATGATGCATTAACTTTGCGCGAAACCATGCGCCTTTCAAATGCGGAAACGGATCGGCTCGAAAAATTGGGTGAAGTGTTGATGCAGCTTTCGGCATTACCGCGCCCTCTGAACGCAAAACAAATTCGCAAAATGGCGTTTCGCTATGGTCGCCGTGTAATCACCGATGCGTTGATTGTGGATATGGGGCGTCGCGATGCCAAAGTGGACGCGGAATTGTGGACCGCAGCCGGAAGCGCACCGACACATTCGCCATTCACCGGCGCAATGATCATCAAACGCGGCGTGCCGGCAGGTCCTTTGGTCGGCCAAATCATCCGCCATGCTGAAGCGGGTTGGGAAGCGTCCGACTTTTCAAGCGACGCTCATCTCCTGCAAAATTTGATCTCGGACGCGATTGCGCGATATTCTGATGGAGCACCCTCGTCCTCAGCTCCGCAGGGATGATGCCTTAAACGAAGCGCCAAGGAGACTTCAGCCGTGGTTCAAAAGCCGCTTCGCCCCGAAGATCTTGCCAAACGCGTGGCGGATCGCCGCAGCGCGCAAAAAGGCGCGGGGATGCGGCATGCGGAAGCGGGACAGTGGCGCCGCGAAACTTTTCTGCTCCCGCGCGCGGATGCACGGCAAAAAGCACAAGCGCTCTTCGCGCGTTTTCCAAAAGCGGCCTATATGACCGAAATCGAATGGTGGCGAGAATGTGATGATGGCCAAATCGAATTCACCATTCGCCGCTTACGCAGCGCTGATTGATCGATCTCGCCTTGCTTTTGCCGAAAAAAGTCCGCTTGCTTCATCATGATTAACTTCGAAAGCCTAACATGACTCTGTCGTCGAACGCTCCCTTCACACCCTCACAAGATCCCGTGGCCGATGCAGAGCGCCTGGCTGCTCGGCTATCAGAAGCGCGTCATGCTTTACGCGCGATCATTTTAGGTGAAACGGATGTTGTTGATCTCTCTCTCATCACTCTGCTTTCGGCAGGCCATGGTTTGATTGTTGGTGTGCCGGGGCTTGCCAAAACAAAATTGGTTGAAACACTCGGTGTGGTTTTGGCGCTTGTTACGAAGCGCGTGCAATTCACGCCCGATCTGATGCCGGCCGATATCACCGGTTCTGAAGTGTTGGAAGACAATGACGCTGGCCGCCGCGCGTTCCGTTTCATCAAAGGCCCTGTATTTGCCAGCTTGTTAATGGCAGATGAAATCAACCGCGCGAGTCCCCGCACGCAATCAGCCCTTCTTCAAGCCATGCAAGAGCATCACGTGACAGTGAGTGGCCATCGCTATGATCTGCCCTCACCGTTTCATGTCTTTGCCACGCAAAATCCGATTGAACAGGAAGGCACTTATCCGCTTCCCGAAGCACAGCTTGATCGCTTCTTGATGCAGATTGATGTGACCTATCCCGATCACAGAACCGAAAAAGACATTCTGATAGCGACAACGCTCGGTACGACACAAAAAGCCAACCCTATTCTCAGTGGTGAAGAACTCATTGCCGCACAGAATTTCATTCGGATGATGCCGATTGGCGAGAGTGTTGTCGAAAGCATTGTCTCGCTTGTCCGCGCTGCACGACCTGAAAGCGGCAAGGCTGACATCGCAACTCAAATCTCATGGGGTCCGGGTCCCCGCGCCGGTCAGGCCTTGATGTTGGCAACACGCGCGCGCGCTTTGTTACAAGGTCGTCTCGCGCCCTCGCAGGATGATGTGGCAGCCCTTGCGGTTCCCATTCTGAAACATCGTATGGCGCTTTCCTATCGCGCGCGTGCGGAAGGTCTTGTGGTCGATGATGTGATCACGCGTCTTGCACAACGTGTGATCTGAAGAAAGACGACAAGATGCGTGCGCCCTCTTCATCCTCGGTTCACTTTGATGAGGTTCACGCTCGCGCCGCTGATGCCGCCTCACTCGCCGCGTCACTTCCTCTGATCGCGATGGAAGCACGACGTTTGTCGGCGAGTATAAGTCTTGGACTTCACGGGAGGGGACGCGCAGGGCCCGGAGAATCCTTTTGGCAATATCGAGCGCTTCGTACTGGTGAGGCACAGACCCGCATTGATTGGCGTAAATCTGCGCGTCATGCTGATACTCTTTATGTTCGCGATCATGAATGGGAAGCCGCACGCGCCTTTCATATCTTCATCGATCGCTCGCCCTCCATGCATTACAGCTCGGGTAAACATCCCCAGAAGATCGATCATGCCATGATCATGGGGCTCGCTTTGGCGGATCTTCTCGTGCACTCCGGCGAACGCGTGGGTTTGATCGGTCAAACGCCGCCCTCGGCCTCGCGTCAAATCATCGATCGCCTCGCAGAAGCACTTCTGCATAACGTCGATCATAATGCGGGATTGCCTCGCCCTCTTCTTCTCTCAAAACAGGCGCATCTTATTTTTATCGGTGATTTTCTCATCGAGCCTGAAACAATCGAAAAAACACTCACAGAATTTGATCGTGATAACAGCTCAATAACTATGTTGCGTATTCTCGATCCGGCTGAAATCGATTTTCCTTTTTCAGGCGAAACCGAATTACTGAGCGCAGAGAGTACGCTCGCGCTTGATATTGGTGATGCGGCAGAATTCGCTTCTGAAGCGCGCGCGAAATTGCTGGCGCATAATCAAACGCTTGATCAGATCGCAAAAAATCATCACGCCTTTTTGATCACGCATCAAACGAATCAGGCGATGACACAAGATCTCCTCGCACTTATGACACATTTCGCGCAGCGAAGAGATCGAGGAGCGCTTCGCGCCCATGGGTAATCTCGTTTTTTCGTCGCCCTTTCTGTTGAGCGCTCTTATTCTTCTGCCGGGCCTCTGGTGGCTCTTGCGGCTTCTGCCGCCGCGCCCGCAAAAAATTTTGTTTCCGCCGCTCGAACTTCTTTTGAATTCAAGACGCGATCAGGTCGAACCACGACGCACACCGCTTTGGATTTTATTGTTACGCATCGCTCTTGCCGCGCTCATCATCATCGCGATGGCTGGACCGTCTTTGGTCTCGCGAATCGCACCGGCTTCAGGCCCCTCGCCGCTTTTGATCATACTCGATCATGGGTGGTCGTCCGCGACTGAATGGAAAGAGCGCACCACTTTTGTGAATTCATTGATCGATGAGGCTGAGCGTCAACAAAGCCCTGTGGCTCTTGTCGCGACAGGACAAAACAATTCACAAATCGAGCCGCTCACGCCACAAAATGCACGGAATAAACTTTTAAGTCTCGCGCCTGTGGCTTTCGATGCGCCTTGGCAAAAGCACGAAAAATCACTCGCCGAATTTCTTAATCGCTTTCCGGACACGCAAATTATTATGCTTCCTGAAGCCGCAGCGCTCTTTAACGCACAAAAGAACGACATAAAAACTTTTGCCGGAAAGCCACTCACGATTGTGATATCGCCTCACGCATCGCTGGCGCTCGCCGGTTCCTCTCATGATGCCAAAGGATTAAATATTCGTGTCATCCGCTCGACAAAAGGCATGGAACAAAAAGGTCGAATTCTTGCTTATGAAAGCCAAGCGCGACTCATCGGTGAAACGTCTTTCACTTTTGATAAGAACTCTTCAGAGACTTCGGCTCAAATTTTATTGCCGACCGAACTGTTAAACCGCATCACACGACTCGTAATTGAAGGCGAACGTACAGCTGGTGCAACTTGGTTGATCGGCTCAGATGGTCGACGAGCGCGCGTCGGCCTCGTCGGCTCTACCGAAAGTGAAACAAAAAATCGTCTGGCAGATCCCGCTTGGTATATCAAACAAGCGCTTGCGCCCTATGTTGATCTCTTCAATCCGCGCATGGGCCAAAGCGAGGCCATCGCGTCTCTCATCGAGTCAAAAGTCGATGTGTTGATCTTGGGCGAGACAACACAATTATCACCAGATGCGCTCAAAAAACTCGCGGTCTATTGCGAAGGGGGCGGAACACTCATTCGTTTTGCGGGCGGCCTGTCACCGGATCGTGAAGACACGCTTTGGCCCGTGCGTTTGAGAGCCGATGGGCGCGCGCTCGGGGGCGCATTCGATTGGCAATCGCCGCGACAGCTTGCACCCTTTTCAGATACATCTCCTTTTAACGGGATGGATATTCCCGCTGATGTCACAATCAAACGGCAATGGCTTGCTGAACCCTCAAGCGATCTCAATCGTTTGAGTTGGGCCAAACTTGATGATGGCACACCACTTGTCACAAGCGCGGTCAAAGGCCAAGGCCGGATCATTTTGTTTCACATCGCATCGGATCCGACATGGTCAACGCTCCCCGTATCGGGGCTTTTTGTTGAGATGTTGAAACGGATTGCAACGCAAAGTCTTGTTGCAAAAATTGATGCTTCCGCAGTTCAAAACAAATCACCGCAACCGCCCTTTTCGAGTCTTGACGGTTATGGCGCGCTTGGATCGCCGCCCAATGATGCCGAGTCGGTCATCCCGAACATACTTATGCGTGCTGATGCGCTCCATCCTGCAGGATTTTATGGCAGCAAAGACGCGCTTTATGCGGTCAACGTTCTCAATGAGACAGATCGCCTGATCAAACCCTCTTATGAGCTCTCATCTGATCAGAAGACGTTCAGCCTTGCGGTCACGCCTTCACGATCATTGGCTCCTGACCTTTTCCTTGCCGCAATCCTTCTATTTCTGATGGATACTCTATTCACGTTTGGAAACACGCAACTGAAGCCGTCAAGACAAAATGCGTCTTTGGCTTTGCTGCTCATCGTCACACTTTGCGCGCCGTGGACTGAAGCACGCAGTGACACTCAACCGCTTTCACCCAAAGATCGTGATGGTGCGCTCTCGACTCGTTTAGCCTATGTGATCACAGGTGACATTTCTCTTGATGAGATCAGTCGCGAAGGGCTCCAAGGGCTCTCTCTTTATTTGCAAGATCATACAGCGGTTGAACCTGAATCCCCGATGGGCGTTGATCTTGAAACAGATACGCTTTCGCTCTACCCGCTCATCTATTGGCCGATGCCTTCATCGGGTCAAAGCCCCTCACAAGCAGCGCTTGCGCGACTTGAAACCTATATGCGGAATGGGGGGCTCGTGATTTTTGATACGCGTGATGCCGCTTCAAATTTCAACACGACACCATCCGCAGAAACTCTCTTTCTACAATCTCTCCTTTCTGGTTTGAGTGTTCCACCTCTTGAGGAAATCCCAGCCAATCATGTTTTGATGCGCTCCTTTTATCTCTTGCAAATGATGCCAGGGCGATATGGCACAGGCAAAACATGGGTTAAAGCCTTACCGCCCGAAAGCGATCAGACGGATGCCCCTGCGCGCGCGAGTGACGGCGTATCACCTCTCATCATTACCTCAAATGATTGGGCAAGCGCCTGGGCAATTGATCAATCAAGTCGCGCACTTTATCCGATTGAAACAGCGATCCCCCGTCAGCGCGAAATGGCCTTGCGCGCGGGTGTCAATCTTGTCGTCTATGCTTTGACAGGAAATTACAAAGCCGACCAAATCCATGTGCCGGCTTTGCTTGAGCGTTTGGGACGATGAGATGATCGTCTTTTCACCCCACTTCTCATCGCCGCTTTTTGAGCTTTCACTTGCAACCCTGTTCGTTGCAGCCGCCGTCGCGCTTTATCAGCGACGTGAACGCGGGGTGATGCGCGCATGCTTCGCTCTCATCTTTGCCTTGGTGATTGCGAACCCCACAATCACAATCCGAGAGACAAAGCCACTGAAAAGCACCGTGGCTTTGGTGATCGACCGAAGCGGTTCGCAAACGCTTTCTGAGCGTCCCTCACAAACGGATAGACTTGTTGAAGAGGCCAAACAGAAGATCAACGCACTTGGGTCATTTGACACGCGCGTTATCGTTATCACGGATCGCAATGATGAGGGCACGCGGGCCTTTTCTCCCTTACGCGATGCGCTCGCTGATGTCCCGCCCGAACAGATTGGCGGAGCGATCCTCATCACAGACGGGCTTGTTGATGATGTTCCAAAAGATGGAAAGGCTTTAGGCTTCAATGCTCCGCTTCATGCGCTGATCACGGGCCATGCGCGTGAGCGCGATCGCCGCGTTGAATTACTCGAAGCGCCACCCTTTGGCATCGTCAATCGTGATGTCGCCTTGCGTATCAAAGTGAGTGATCAAGGCTTTAATGATCCCGTGCCGGTGACCATTAATCAGGATGGAAAACAAATTGCCACCATCCGCGCGAAGCCGGGCGATCCTCTGACCATTCCAATCCTGATGAATCACGCAGGACCGAGCGTCATCGAGATCGAAGCGGAAGCGGCCAAAGATGAATTGACCCCGATCAATAATCGTGTGGTCACAACGATTGAAGGCATTCGCGACCGCATGACGGTGCTGCTCGTCTCAGGCATTCCCCATCAAGGCGAACGCACATGGCGTAATATTTTAAAATCAGACGCCAATGTTGATCTCGTTCATTTCACCATTTTGCGCCCACCGGAAAAACAAGATGGCACACCGGTCAATGAACTCGCTTTGATTCCGTTTCCGACGAAGGAATTATTTGAAACGAAAATCAATGAGTTTGATCTCATCATTCTCGATCGCTTTGCCGATATGGCACTTTTACCGCCTACCTATTTCGCCAATATGGTGCGTTATGTCCGGAAAGGCGGCGCAATTCTGATTGCGGCCGGACCTGAATTTGCAGGCGCCGAAAGCCCCGCAGAAACGCCTTTGCGCGATCTTCTGCCTGCATTTCCCACGGGCAATATCATTGAGTCGGAATTTTTACCGCGCCTTACAAGTGATGGCCAAAAACATCCCGTCACACGTGATCTCAAAGGTGGCGCGAGTGATCCCCCGCAATGGGGGGAATGGTTGCGACAAATTGAAACCGGAAACATCTCTGGCACAAGCGTCATGAGTGGCGCTCAAGATCAACCGCTTCTGATTTTGCGGCGCGATGGCGAAGGCCGTGTGGCCTTGCTTTTATCCGATCATGTGTGGCTCTGGGCGCGACAATTTCGTAGCGGGGGGCCGCATCTCGATCTTTTGCGCCATGTGGCCCATTGGTTGATGAAAGAACCCGCACTTGAAGAGGAAGCCTTACGCGCGCGAAGCGATAAAGGCCGTCTCACAATTGAACGACAGAGCATGAATGAAGTGATCGCTCCTCTCACGCTCATATCACCTTCGGGAAAAAATAAATCGATCACGCTCTCGCAAAAATCGCCGGGCCTGTGGCAGTCCACAATCACAGCCGATGAAACAGGACTTTATAAAGTCACTGACGGAACGATTACGGCTTTTGCGAGTGCGGGACCTTCCAATCCGCGCGAGTTTCAAGACGTATTATCAACGCGTGATCGTCTTGTGACATTATCCGAAAGCACCGGCGGATCGGCGCGGCGCATCGCTGAAAATCCGGGCGACATGAAAGTGCCAAACATCATCGCGCGCGGCAATACATCCCGTTTTGCGGGTGATGATTTTATCGCGCTCAAAGACACAAAGAGTGAAACGCTTTTGGCGCTCTCGCTTTATCCGCTTTTGCAAGGGCTATGGGGTTTGCTCGCATTGGGGCTCATATTGATCGCTCTATGGATCAGCGAGGCGGGTGGCTGGCGCCGCTTGTTTCGCTAACTCTATGCCGCGTTCAAGCGCACCGATGCAACTCGGCCTGAGACATTGACCAAAGCGTCAGGCACAAGCTCGAGTACCAATACACGTTGCGGATCAACAGGGCCCGGCATTTCAGCGCGGCCCTTTGGCATCACCACAAAGCCTGCGCGGTTGTAATAAGGTTCATCCCCCACAAGAAGAATAAGCTGATGGCCTTCCGCCTTTGCGGTTTCCACCGCGCGCTGAATGAGCGACATGCCGATACCGATCGAGGAGAAGGCTTGCTCAACCGCAAGCGGGCCCAACAAAAGCGCTGGCGTTTGTCCAATCGTGATCGGTGTCAGCCGAATGGAGCCCACAACCAACGTGCCGACCAGAGCAACGAAAGAAAGAGAGGCTATCGGCGCCACACCTTCACGCAGACGATAGGCAGTTTTGGCGTAACGACCGGGACCGAACGCGCGTTCATGGAGTTTTTCAATCGCCCCCGCATCGGCAGGCGTTTCGTGGCGGATGGTGAGCGGAAGATCGGTCATGAGAAAGCTCGGTGGTCAGGAGGGGGTAACCCCGTCGCGGGAGAGGAGAGCCTGCATTCAGCGTAGGCGGGATGGATCGAAGCGCCTTTCGGCCTCCGGCTTCATCGTTCTCGTCGCGTCCTTGTCACGGTCATCATGGCGCTCCTTTAGCATGATCGACGAGGAGCGTCCATCGGGTGGGGGCGCCCTGATTTTTGGATCGGTTTATCGCCAATCAAGGCTTGATCGCGGCTTACGAAACGCGTTCATGTATAAAAAATGATATTTGGAGGTTGCCCTATGCTCGATCGCCCGACGACCAAAGACCAGTGGATCGCCCGCGCCCGCGCGACGACACCCGATGGCCGCGCTTTCATCAATGGCCAATATGTGAGTGCGAAGAGCGGCAAGACCTTTGACAAGATCTCGTCGGCCGATGGCTCGGTCGCGGGTCAAGTTGCCGATTGCGATGCGGCCGATATTGATCTCGCGGTGAGTGCTGCGAAGACCGCATTTGATGATGGCCGTTGGCGCGACAAACCGGCAACCGAGAAGAAGCGTATTCTTTTGCGCTTCGCCGAACTCGTCAAACAGCACACGGATGAAATCGCCATTCGCGAGACGCTTGATGTCGGCAAGGTCATCAGCAATTCAGTCGCAATCGACGTGCCCTATTGCTATGTCTGTCTACAATATTACGCCGAACTCGCCGACAAGATGTATGACGAGATCGCACCGATGTCGCCAAATGATCTCGTGCAAGTGCGCAAAGAACCGCTTGGGGTGATCGGCGCGATTGTGCCGTGGAATTATCCGTTGATCATCTCGGCATGGAAACTCGGCCCTGCACTCGTTGCAGGAAATTCCGTCGTGCTGAAACCTGCCGAGCAATCACCCTTCGCATCGCTTTATCTCGGGCAGCTAGCGCGCGAAGCGGGCATTCCCGATGGCGTGTTGAATATCGTGCCAGGCTTTGGCGAGAAGACCGGCAAGCCGCTCGCACTGCATATGGATGTCGACATGGTGACCTTCACCGGCTCGACCGAAGTCGGCAAGCTGATGATGCGCTATGCGGCGGACAGCAATATCAAGCGCGTTGCATTGGAACTTGGCGGCAAGAGTGCGCAGATTGTCATGCCGGATGCTGATCTTGATGCAGCGGCGGAGGCGATTGCTTGGTCGATCTATTACAATCAAGGCCAAACCTGTCATGCGGGTTCACGTGTGCTCGCGCATCGCTCGATCCGCAAAGCGCTCGTTGAAAAGATTATCAAGGTGACCGCAGCGCAAATTCCGCAAGGCCACTCCTTTGATCCCGCCGCGCAAATGGGCGCGATGGTCGAAGAAAAACATATGGAACGCGTGCTCGATTATATCTCAATCGGCCAGAAGGAAGGCGCGAGCCTTGCACTCGGCGGCAAGCAGATCATGCAAAACACCGGCGGCTACTATGTCGAGCCGACAATCTTCGACGAAGTAAAACCGGATATGCGCATTGCGCAGGAAGAAATTTTCGGGCCTGTGCTCGCCGTGATTCCGTTTGATACAGAAGAAGAAGCCGTGCGCATTGCGAATGGTACAGTCTTCGGCCTCGGTGGTTCCGTGTGGACGAGCGACATGAATATTGCGCATCGTGTCTCGGGTGCGATCCGCGCCGGAACCGTATGGGTGAATTGCTATGATAAGTCCTCGCCCGTCACGCCCTTTGGTGGATTCAAACAATCGGGCTTTGGCCGCGACCGCTCTCCGCACGCGGTTGATAGATATATGGACTACAAGACAATCTGGACGGTTTATAAATAAGGCGAATGGTGAAGAAGGATGTTTCTCCCTCCCCTGCAGGGGAGGGTGTCGAATGCGCAGCATTCGACGGGTGGGGCAGCCAATCGGTGATAACCCCACCGTTAGCGTGGCGAAAACAAACCCACACAGGGGGAGGAGACAGAAAAAAAAAAACAAAAACAAAAACACAC
>JBJTCD010000012.1:0-12639 GCA_046091665.1 Hyphomicrobiales bacterium | reverse complement strand
TGGCGATTTCACTCGGTCAAGAGGGTGCCGCAAAAGGCAATATCAAAATTACCGAGCCCTTGGGCGGCGATACGCTTGTTGATGTGGATCTTAAGGGTGCGCATCACGTGCTCGTCAAGACGGATGCTGATTTCCGCGGGCAGATGAGTGAGTCCTGCTCGTTGAATTTTGATACAACGCGTTGGCACTTCTTCTCCAAGGAGACAGGCGTTGCCTACTTCTAACATTGCGCGGGCAATTGGGAGTCCCGCGTCCAATTTGACGGCAGACTATGCAGCAGCGCTCGATAATTTCATCGAGCGTCATGTCCATCTCGCAAAAAAGCCTGCTGTCATCTCTTTGTTTCATGCTGTTAGAAACATTCCCTATTTTTCAAGCGGGGAACGTTCGCCCGAAGCTGTCCTGCGTGACAATCGTGGGGCCTGCACCGCGAAGCATCTTCTCTTGCGTGACCTTTTGAGGCGATGCGGGGAGTTGGCAGATGTTGAATTGATCGAAGGCGATTTCGCGGCCTCAATGCCGATCGTCAATTCCATGCCTGATGAATTGAAAATATGGATTAGATCTGGCGGGATAAAAGATTATCATTGCTACGTGGTGTGGCGCGGGCCCGAACGCGAGCAAATTCTTGATGCGACGTGGCCTGATGCACTCGCGCGATATGGGTTCACAGTCAATTCGGATTTTGCCGGTGAGGGCGATACCGCGTTGGCAATTGTGCCAACCTTTATCAAATCGCGCGTTGAAGATGTGATTCCGCGGAAAGAAAAGCTTTTGCGCTCCCTCACACGGGAAGAGACCCATCATCGAAAATTATTTTTATCGCTACTGTCAACATGGTTGGCGAGCTTGCCCGATCAATAATGACAAGAGGTTAGGGAGGGGATCATGTCAAAATCCATTCGCGCATTTGTGGGTATCGATGCGGGCACCACCGGTTGCACCGTGATGGTGTTCGATGAACATGGCAAATCGATTGGCCAAGGTTATGAGGAATATCCCTGCATCGCCCCAAATCCCGGATGGAATGAACAAGATCTCGAAGCTGTGTGGAAAGGAATTTGCGGCGCGTCACGCAAAGCTGTCGCAATGGCCGATCTTCCCAAAGAAGCCTATCGTTCGGTGGGGCTCTCGAGCCAACGTGGCACCTTCGCAGCGCTCGATGCCGATAAAAAGCCTCTTGGCAATTCATGGGTGTGGAATTGCGGCCGCGCTCTTGAGTATCAGCAGATCTTTGCACAATCGATTTCACCGGAGGAGCACCAGGCCCATACCGGCATGCAATTAAGTCCGTTATGGTCAGCGGCAAAGATCGCGTGGATGCGGGATCATGATCCAAAGACTTTTGAAAAAGCGCGGTGGTTCGCGAATGGCCAAGAATATTTCTTGCATCGTTTGGGCGCCGATGATTGGGCAACCGATCCTGCATCACTCACTTTGAACGGTATGATGGATATTCGCGCGCTTGATTGGAGCGATCGGATTTTAAAACTATGCGGTATTGATCGGGATCGTTTGCCACCCGTAAAACAACCTTCAGGTATTGCTGGAAAACTTTCGAAAGCGGCAGCAGCAGAGACGGGCCTTCCCGAAGGCATCACTTTGTGTCGCGGCGCGGGCGATCAACAATGCGCGGCGATTGGCGCCGGCGTGATCAAACAAGGCATGGCTGAATTCACCGTCGGCACATCGGGCGTGATGGTTGCGCATCTTGACAGTCTTGACCGCATCAAAGGCCGTAATCTCTGGTGGGGTGGTCATGGCGTTCCGGGTGCGTGGGATATTGAAGGCGGGGCCTTTAGTCTTGGTGCGTGCTTGCGGTGGTGGCGTGATCAACTGGGTCGCAATGAGCTTGATGAAGGTCAACGTTCAGGCCGTTCGCCTTATTCTGTAATGGTTGAACATGCCGCACTTTCAAAGCCTGGTGCAAATGGCGTGATGTTCCATTCTTTCATGGCAAGCCAAGTCACGCCTTATTATGACGCGCATTCACGCGGGGGATTTTTAGGCTTAGGCCTTTATCATCATCGGGCCGATTTGATCCGTGCGCTTCTCGAAGGCTGCGCGCATGAAATGCGCATGGTGGTCGATTCTTTTGATAGCGATATTGATGGGGGCATCACCGACTTCCGCTTGACGGGTGGTGGCACGAAGTCGAACGGCTTCGTGCAGATCATGACCGACATCATCGGCAAGCCTGCAAAAGTGACCCGTGAGCGAGAATGTACGGTTCTTGGTGCCGCTATTTTGGGCGCGTTTGGTTCAGGCGAATTCTCATCGATCGAAGATGCGGTCAACGCGATGGTGAAAGTTGAAGGTGAATTCACGCCGAATAAAAATTTGAAGGCGCTTTATCAAGATCAACATAAAATCTATCGCGGATTCTATGAAGCGATGGCGAATGCCGGTCAATATAAAGCGCTTCATGACTTTTCTTTGAAATATAATTGAGCCCACGGGAGTTAACACGATGGCAATACCTGGCATGCGCGGAATGGAACATATCGGCTTTACCGTTCCTGATATCAATGAAGCTTGTGATTTCTTTGAAAAAATTCTTGGTGCGGAAACGCTTTATACGGCTGCGAAAGATTTCAGAGGTGAAGGCAACTGGATGAAGGATCATCTTAATGTTGATCCGCGTTGCGTTATCAAAGAGTTTCGCTATATGCGTTGCGGCAATGGCACCAATCTGGAAGTGTTCCAATATGAAGCGCCAGACCAGGCGAAGATCCCGCCCAAGAACAGCGATATTGGCGGTCACCATCTTGCCTTCTATGTCGATGATATGGACGCAGCGATCAAGTTTTTGAAAGACAATGGTGTGAAAGTTTTGGGTGATCCCACCTCTTACACGGACGGTCCAAATCTCGGTTTGACCTGGTGCTATTTCATGGCGCCATGGGGTCAGCAATTGGAAATCGTATCAGCGCCCAACGGCACTGTATTTGATCGCGAAGCAAAGGCGGCTGGTAAGACACGTCTATTCCATCCGAAATATGTCGCCGAAACAACGATCTGAATTTTTATCATTTGTAGAGCGGGGCGGCGTTGTTTGCCCCGCTTCTCTAATTTTCTGATGGATGCCCATCATCTTCTTTCATTGACAACAAAGGATCTGATCCGATGGCACTTGTAACGATGGGGCCGATGCTGAAACATGCACGCGCTGAAGGTTATGGCATCGCTGCTTATAATATGATCGACTATAACAGCGCACGCGCCATTGTTGAGGGTGCGCAGGAATTAAACGCGCCTGTGATTGTTCAAGTGTCGGTGAAGACAGTCAAACATTGGGGCTATACGCCAATTGCGCATTGGGTTCGTGATTTGGCCGCAACGGTTGATGTTCCCGTTGCTCTTCATCTTGATCATTGCACGGATTTCGATGTGTTGCGACGGTGCATCGATGCAGGCTGGACATCGGTGATGTTTGACGGATCCTCCTTGCCCTTCGCCGAAAATTTGGAAAAGTCACTGAAGGCCTACGAGATGACCGAGCAAGCGGGTGTGGGGCTTGAAGCGGAAATCGGCGCCATTGGCGGTGTTGAAGATGATAAACATGTCAATGAGGATGAAGCGCGATTGGCAAATTACGACGAATGCATTCGCTTTGTTCGTGACATGCCCAATCTGGCTGTCTTTGCACCTGCAATTGGCACCGCACATGGCATGTATAAGGGCGAACCAAAAATTGCCTATGATCTCTTAAAGCGGATTACGGATCAGATCTCGATCCCGATTGCGCTTCATGGAGGAACGGGTTTGACTGAAGAACAGTTTCACCGCTGCATTTCAGAGGGCTGTGCCAAGGTCAATATCTCGACCATGCATAAGATGCTTTATGTGAATAGTTTTGTTTCTCTCAAAGAGCAAAAGCCGAAGCTCGAAGAGCCTTTGTTATTTATCGCACATCAAAATGCCGCGATGAAAGAAGATGTGAAATCTGTCATTCAGATTTTCGGATCAAAAGACAAAGCATCGGATGCTCGTGCATCGCTCGCACCGAGGCATTAAGAATGGACGCGCTGATTTTTGATTGTGATGGCGTTCTTGTCGATACCGAGCGCGACGGGCATCGCGTTGCGTTTAATGCGGCTTTTGAAGAGTTGGGGATTGATATCAATTGGTCGGTTGAACGTTATGGTGAGTTGCTCACGACCGGTGGTGGCAAAGAACGGATGGTCCGCCATTTTAACGAAACATGTTGGCCGCCGGGTTTTGAAGATCATGCAGAAATGATCTCCCGACTTCATAAAAAGAAAACTGAATTGTTTACAAATCTCATTGAACGTGGCGCGTTGCCTTTGCGGCCTGGTGTGATGCGGTTGGTCGATGAAGCATTGAGTGCAAATATTCCGATTGCGGTTTGCTCAACATCGGCGGAGAAATCGGTCAGAACAATTGTTGAAATTCTCCTTGGTCCATCACGCGCGGCAAAAATCAGCATATTTGCCGGCGATGTTGTGAAAGCCAAAAAGCCAGATCCTGCAATCTATAATCTTGCTTCTGAGACTTTATCGCTTAAGCCGCAACGTTGCGTTGTGATTGAAGACAGTCACATCGGGCTGACCGCAGCCAAAGCGGCCGGTATGAATTGTATTGTAACCAAGTCACCTTATACAGAAGATGAGGATTTCACACATGCTGACCGCGTGGTCGTTCATCTTGATGAGGGGATTACACTTACCGCGTGTCGCGCTCTTGTGAGAGCATGACTCGCATGGTTAACGTCTGCGATCAGCCTTTTGATTTTTTTTCAATCTTGGGCTCGGCAATGCCGACATATTTACGCAAGGCTTCGCCGGTGATTTTAAGATTGCGCGATGTGTTCGCGCGGTCGGTGAAGAGCAGGCCGAGATAAAGCACATCAATCAAGAATAACTGACTGATACGTCCTTCGAGAAAGTCACCGTAAAGCGGTACTTGCGGCGTCGAGCTTTGCCATGTGGCGAATGTGATGCTTGCGGCTTTGCCGACCGCTGACTCAGGATCATTCGTGATCGAGATCGTGGTGGCCCCATTCTCGCGCGCGAGCGTTAAGGCATTCGCGATTCCCATAGTCGTGCCGGTGTGTGAAATACCAATCATCACACATTGCGCATCTAGATTGGCCGCCGCAATGATTTGCGAATAGCTGTCATTATAGGAGGCGACTTCAAGACCCGCCTTCATAAAGAGGTGGCTTGCCTCTTCGCACATGGCGGCCGCACCGCCCACGCCGATAAACACAACTTTTCTGGCGGCACGCAAAGCGGAGACTGCGCGTTGCAGGCGATCGCCATCAAGCAGACGCTGCGTGCCCTGCATATTGGCCGAAAGCAACATCACCAAATTGCCGCTTGTGGTGATGAGCGAGTCCGTCTCGTCGATTTCAAAAGGAATATTCGCAAAAGAGGGCCGGCTGCCTACGCCTTCCGCAAGCGAGAGCTTCATATCGGGATAGCCCTGATAGCCGAGCGCACGGCTCACACGGCTTACCGTTGCTTCGCTCACCCCGATCAGGCGCGCAAATTCTGTAATCGAATAATCGAGCCGGCTTCCCGCATGTTCCCTGAGGTAATCGGCGACGATTCGTTCTGATTTTCTGAGATCGCCGTAACGTTCTTGGATGCGGTAAACGAGTTCATTGGTGGGGCGTTGCGGGGCATTCACAGGAAAAAATCTCCAGAATCGTCAAAGGCACTCTAGGGGGCGTTTTTAGCCAATCCAACCGGTAAAAGCCTGTTTTCAATACTGAAATTTTCTTTCTCGAACTTTAAGAGGAAAGTCTCCTTCTCTTTTTGTTGCCTATTCATAAAATAATTTTTCTTCATTTTGGAAATTTTTTTCTTGATGCTTTTTGGGGTTTATCCTATGGTATCCCCATCGAAAATAAGCCTAAATTTGCCAAAAGGCGAATTCAAGGAGGATCCATGTCGACACCGGCGCGCTCAGCCAATGCTCCATCCAAAGCACTTTTGGAGAAAATTTTTCGAACGGCCTACAAGATCCGGGTGTTCGAGACGGAGGGCATTAAGCTTTATCGTCAGGGTCTCATCCGGGGCTATTTCCATCCCTATCTCGGACAAGAGGGTATCGCGACGGGCGTTTGCGCGGCTTTGAGCGAAGGTGATTACATCGCATCAACCCATCGCGGCCATGGTCACTGCATCGCATGGGGCGCTGATGTAAAGCGCATGGTTGCCGAACTTCTTCAAAAAGAAACGGGGTATTGCAAAGGTTATGGCGGATCGATGCATATTGCCGATATCTCTGTTGGCAATCTCGGTGCGAATGGTATTGTCGGAGCAGGCACACCTTTGGGTGTTGGTGCAGCACTCGCTTCGCAAATTCGTGGTTCTGATGCGATCACTGTTACGTTCACATCAGATGGTGGTACTAATAACGGCACCTTCCTTGAATCGCTCAATCTTGCCGCGATCTGGAATTTGAATTTCATTCTTGTGATCGAGAACAATCAATATGCGGTGTCAACGCGTATTGAGGAGTCAACGCGCGAGACGGATCTTTATAAGCGTGGACTTGCGATTGGTGTGCCAAGCTTTCAAGTTGATGGCAATGATCCTATCGCTGTGCATGATCTGACACGCGAAGCCGTCGAGCTTTGCCGTGCGGGCAAAGGCCCCGTACTCATCGAAGCGCGCACTTTCCGCCATATGGGTCACCATGTGAATGATCCAGGCAAATATATGCCGGAAGACGAACTGGCCTATTACAAAGAACGCGATCCGGTTGATCGCGCACGAGCCGCGCTTCTCGAAATGGGTGGCGCGAAAGCACAAGAGATCGCAGCGATCGAAGCGGAAATCGCCGCAGAGTTTGAAAGCGCGGTCGAATTTTCAAAAGCAAGTGCAGAGGTAACACCCGAAGCCTTCCGCGAATTTGCGGTTGGATATTGAGGCGGGGAGGGCAGGATCATGGCCATGCGTGAAATAATGTATCGTGATGCGTTGCGCGAAGCGATTGATGAGGAAATGGCGCGTAATTCAGATGTGTTCATCATTGGTGAGGGCATTGCGGAACGCGGCGGTTCTTACAAAGTCACCGAAGGGCTTCTTGCTAAATATGGCCCGAAGCGTGTGCGAGATACGCCAATCGCTGAAGCCGGCATGATTGGTGTGGGTGTGGGTGCGGCGATTGCAGGCGCTCGCCCGATTGTTGAAATACTCTATGTCGATTTTGCGATGCTCGGCATGGATATGATCGTCAATCAAGCCGCGAAATTCCGTTTGATGACGGGTGGTAATGGACGTGTTCCCTTTGTGATGCGCACGCAAGGCGGCGCGGGTGGGGGCGTCGCTGCACAACATTCGCAAAGCCTTGAAGCGTTATTCTATCACATTCCAGGTTTGCGCGTTGTGATGCCGTCAACGCCTTCTGATGCGAAGGGTCTGTTAAAATATGCATTGCGTCAGGAAGATCCGGTGATGTTCCTTGAGCATAAGCATCTTTATATGACGAAGGGTCTTGTACCCGATGGTGAACACATCATCGAATTCGGTAAAGCCGATATCAAGCGTCCGGGTAAAGATGTGACGCTCATTGCGTGGTCGAATATGATCCCGACTACTTTGGCGGCAGCCGAAGAATTGGCTCCGCAAGGCATTGATGCCGAAGTGGTTGATCCGCGCACTTTGGTGCCGCTTGATAAAAAGACCATTTTGGAATCGGTCGCGAAAACCAAGCGTGCCGTGATCGTGCAAGAAGCCAATCGCCGCGGTGGCGTGGCCTCTGACATTTGCTCGATCATTCAAGAAGAACTCTTTTATGATCTTGATGCGCCGGTCACGATTGTTGCCGGTCTTGATATTCCGATCCCGTTCAATCTTACGCTTGAAAAAGCGAGCGTTCCGCAAAAGCAAGATGTTGTGGCAGCGGCGCGGCGCGTTCTTCATGCTGATCCGATTGAGCTTGCCGCTGAATAATTCTTCTCTTCTTTCTTAAGGCGCTTTGCCATGACTTTGCATATTCTTGAAAAACTCGCGGCAACCAATCCGGATTGTGAAATCTGGTTTGATTCATCGCCTCTCGTTTATGCGAGCTGGAAACGGCAAGTATTGTCAAATGCATCGGCAGAAAAGCGTAGTGCGTGGGATCAGCAACTCACGCGACTCTTTGATCGCGCGGATGTTGAAAAGACGGGCATGATGGGTTTTCGTGGTGTGACAACCAATCCGCCTTTGCTGTTGCAAGCGATCCAGGACGATCCGGAATTCTGGATGCAGGAAATTCGTCGCATCGCGCTTGAGAAGCCGAAAGCCGCGGTCGAGGAAATTTACTGGGATATCTATCTCGATGTCGTGCGCCGTGGCGCGGCGATGATCCGTCCCGTGTGGGAGAAGAGCAACGGGAAATATGGCCTTGTCTCGGGACAAGTTGATCCGCGTTATGTTGCTGATTACGACAAGATGCTCGCGCAAGGACTTTCGCTCGCCGAAGTTGCGCCGAATGTAATGGTGAAGATTCCGGGTTCTAAAGAAGGCTATCACGTTATTGAGGAATTAACAGCACGCGGCATTCCGACCAATAACACAACGTCCTTCACCGTGCCGCAATATGTTGAATGTATGAATGCTGTGTCGCGTGGTTTGGAACGGGCAAAGAAAGCGGGTATTGATATTTCTCGTTGGCGCTCCGTCATCACCCATATGTCGGCGAGGCTTGGCAATATTGGTGACTTGAAATCCCAAGCCGAAGCGCGCGGCATTACGCTGTCGCCGGAAGAAATTCTTCTTGGCGAAATGGCTGTACTGAAACGTGCCTATCGCTATGGCAAAGAAAAAAACCATCCCTCAAAAATGCTTCAATGTTCGATGCGCGTGAATGATGGCGGTCCGGGGCAGGCGGCCTCAAGTTGGCATATTGAAAAAATTGCTGGCGGCGACTTTGTCTACACATGTCCGCCGTCCTATATCGAGCAATTGATGAAGGCGGAGGATCGCCTTCCGGCATTCGACGCAAAAGCGATTGATGAAGATGCATTGCCTGAACTGATCGAAAAACTTCGCAAAATTCCCTATTTCCGCCAAGCCTATGATTTTGATGGTTTGGCACCAGAAGAATTCAAAAATTTTGCCGCCTTTGTTGCGACCGCCGCTGAATTTGCAGGCGCGACACGTAAGACGGTGGATTTTGTGGCGCGTGCGATTGAAAGCGCACGTTTGCACGCTGCCTGAGAGAGGAAGACATGGCCGATTCCATTCTTTGCCCACAGGTTGGACAAGACCTCACTGAAGCGAAAGTTGTTGCCCTTCATGTGAAGCTTGGCGACAAGGTGAAAAAGGGCGACATCGTTGCCGAAGTTGAATCCGAGAAAGCCAGCTTTGAAGTTGAAGCTTTCTCATCAGGCACTGTGATCGCGCTTCCCTATAAAGTGGGGGATACAGCCACTGTGCTTGAGCCGCTTGTTGTGCTGGGTAAAGAAGGCGAGAGCGTCGCATCTGAACAAAAGAGACAAGCCACTGCTGCGCCCGCAGCTCCTGCATCAATTGCTCAACCTAAGAAGAATGAACCCTCTGCCCCGCAAGCACTCGCACCGCAGACACAAGCAGGCGTGTTGCGGTCGTCACCTTTAGCGCGTCGAATTGCGTCTGAAGCGGGACTTGAACTTTCAAGCGTTGCAGGCTCTGGCCCTTATGGCGCTGTTGTATTGCGCGATGTGGAAAGCGCGCTCGCTTCAGGCAGCGCGCGTGTGAAGCGCGGAGCCGTGCTTAAAGGTCATTCATCGCTCACGATCAAGTCCTTGCGTGAAGGAGCGGGACATCCGGTTGTTTTCATTCATGGTTTCGGATCAGATCTTTCCTCATGGCGTCCCTTTGTGCCGAAGCTTGCCATTGGCAATCCGTTAATCGGCATCGATCTTCCGGGTCATGGCGGATCACTCGCGCATGCGGCAACAGGCTTTGAGCAAATGGCCGCGGATCTTACTGCGTCTTTGCTCGCGAAAGGCCATAAGCGTGTACATCTCGTCGGCCATTCACTTGGTGCCGCTTTGGCGGCGGCTGTGTCCGAGCGTGGTGATATCGATGTGAGGTCTCTTACTTTGATTGCACCTGCCGGTTTGGGGCCGCGTATTGATGGGCATTTCATTGAAGGCTTCCTTGACGCGTCAACAGAAGCCGCGTTGACGCCATGGATGAAGCGTCTCGTTCATTCGCCTGCGTCTTTGCCGCAAGCCTATATACGCGCCACGCTCACAGCGCGTGAAGAGAACACGTTAGTCAGCTCTCAGCGCGCGGCAGCTCGCGCAGTGTTTGAAGGGTCAACACAACTCTTCTCGATTATTGATGCGCTGCGCCATTATGATGGTCCATGCCGCGCAGTCATCGGACGCCGCGACGCGATCATTCCCTCTGATCAGGCGGATCATGTGCCGGGTAATGTCGCGATCAATTATCTGGAACATGTTGGACATCTGCCGCAGGTTGAAGCGGCTGAATTGGTGGGTCGTTTGGTAACAGAGACCATTCGTTCTGCGGGATAGTGAATTGGGAGCGGCGTTTCCTCCCCCTTTTGTGTGCGCCGTTTCTTTGACTGATGCCGGTATCCCGAAAGGGAGCCGGCATCTTTTTTTCAAATATTTGTGACTGACGGCATCCGTCGCGCGTGAAAAAGGTGTGACATTTTGTAAGCTCCGCCCGCGTTGACGAATGGCTCTATTCTCGCGAGGATCAGTAATCTGCGCCAAGCAGGAGGGAGGCCACTCATGAGTTGGATTGCATCATCTTTTATGGGACGCAAAGGCGTTGCCAAAGGCAAGCCGGGCAAAAAACACGCGCTGACAGAAAAGAAACAAGGCCGCTATCATTATGTCTATGGGCCTTATGAAAAACCTGTTCTGACGATTAATCCCGGTGATATTGTTTCTGCTGAAACACGCGATGCATTTGGGGGCGCGATTAAAACTACCAAAGATTTGCCGACGAAGGTTTTGAATTTTCCTTATGTGAATCCACAAAACGGTCCGATCTTCGTGAAAGGTGCTGAGAAGGGCGATGTGCTTGCGGTTCATATTCATTCGATTGAACCGCGCGGCGAGCAACCGGTAGGCACAACGGCATTGATTCCGGAATTTGGTGGACTTGTGGGCACATCGACAACGGCGATGCTCAACAAACCTCTTCCCGAAGTCGTCAAGAAAATGAAAGTGACATCGAAAGGTGTTGAGTTTTCAAAACGCGTGACACTTCCTTACGAGCCTTTCATTGGCACTTTAGGTGTGAGCCCCGAGATTGAAGCGGTCTTGTCTTTGCAGCCTGATTATTGGGGCGGCAATATGGATTTGCCGGATGTCGCACCCGGCGCGATTGTTTATTTCCCAGTGCAAACGAAAGGCGCATATCTTTTTGTTGGAGATTGCCACGCGCGCCAAGGCGATGGTGAATTATGCGGTGTGGCTGTTGAAATGCCAGCCACAGCAACCTTTCAAGTCGATCTCATCAAAGGTTGGTCCATCCCCGGCGTGCGGTTAGAAACTGAAGAGATGATCATGTCGATTGGCAGCGCGCGACCGATGGAAGATGCGGCGCGCATGGCCTATCGCGATCTTATTCGCTGGATGCAGGCCGATTACGGCTTTGATGAAACGGAAGCCTATTTCTTAGCCACGCAAGCCGGACGCATTCGTGTCGGCAATATGGTTGATCCAAAATATTCACTCGGTGCGTCGATGTTGAAAACCTATATCAAGTAACTCATGCGAAGCGATCATCATAAAAAGGGAGAGAGATTATGGATCTCGGTTTAAAAGGGTTGAATGTTTTGATTTCCGGCGGCTCGAAAGGCATCGGCCGTCGGTGTGCTGATTTTTTTGCGCAAGAAGGTGCTAATGTTTCAATCTGTGCGCGCGATAAGGCGACCGTTGATGAAACGGTCGCGCATCTTTCAAAGTCAGGCGTGAAGGTGCTTGGCCATTCGGTTGATGTCGGTAACAAAGCGGCACTTGAAACATGGATTGCAGAAAGCGCCAAAGCGCTTGGTGGTATTGATATCATAGTGCCCAATGTTTCGGCACTCGCGGTTGAAGACAATGAAGAGGCGTGGCGTCAAGAATTTGAAGTGGATATGTTGCACACGGTGCGTTTTGTGAATGCCGCTTTACCTTATCTTGAAAAATCAAAAGCGCCTTCGGTGACAATCGTTTCGAGCGTATCAGGGCGTGAGATTGATTTTACAGGTCCGGCCTATGGCGCTTTTAAAGCCGCGCTTATTCATTATGCGCATGGGATGGCTTTTAAACTTGCACCAAAAATGATCCGTGTGAATTCGGTTTCGCCCGGTAACACTTATTTTAAAGGCGGGGTGTGGGAATATATCGAAAACAATCTTCCAGATTTGTTCAAGGAAGCTCTGCGGCTCAATCCAACCGGTCGCATGGCAACGCCGGAAGAAGTTGCGCGCGGTGTTGTATTCTTGGCGAGTCCCGCATCTTCATTCACAACGGGTACAAATCTCGTAATTGATGGTGCTTTGACGCGCGGCGTTCAATATTAATTGGTTTAAAAAGATAAGCGCCGCAGCATCAATGGCTGCGGCGTGTTTTATTTTTTAAAGTTAGCGATGAGTCAAAAAGTTAAAAAACGGGGAGTGTCAAAAATTACGCACAGGTTTTATCGAGCGACATAAACCAGACGAGTT
>JBJTCD010000011.1:0-14708 GCA_046091665.1 Hyphomicrobiales bacterium | reverse complement strand
TGATGAGTTTCAACGTTTCAAAACACATCCGATGATCCGTCCGACATTTGAAGGCGGCAAACGTCTCTCCTATGGCGCGCGCGCGATCACTGAAGGCGGTTGGCAATCGGTGCCGAAACTCACTTTCCCTGGCGGCGCTTTAATTGGCTGCGCAGCAGGCTTTGTGAATATCGCGCGCATCAAAGGATCGCATAACGCGATACTCTCCGGCATTCAGGCTGCTGATCAAATCGTCACCGCGCTTAAAGAAGGGCGCGCGAATGACGAATTGCGCGATTATGAAGCCGGATGGCGTTTCTCGGCGATTGGTCGCGATCTTCGTAAAGTACGTAATGTAAAACCGCTCTGGTCGAAATTTGGCACATGGATGGGCATTGGACTCGGTGCGCTCGACATGTGGACCAATGACCTCTTCGGTTTCTCGATCTTTGGCACACTTGGCCATGGCAAGCCCGATCACGCGACGCTTGAGCCGCTCTCGGCCGTGACGCCCATAAGCTATCCGAAGCCAGACGGCGTTGTCTCTTTCGATAAATTGTCTTCCGTATTTTTGGCTTCAACCAATCATGAGGAAGATCAACCGGCGCATCTGCGCTTGACGGACGCTTCAATTCCGACGGCAAAAAATCTACCCATGTATGGCGAACCCGCGCGGCTTTACTGCCCCGCAGGCGTTTATGAAGTTGTCTATCAGCAAGAAAGCGCCAAGAGTGATCCGCGTTTCGTTATCAATGCGCAGAACTGCGTGCATTGTAAGACCTGCGACATCAAAGATCCCTCACAAAACATCACATGGGTGACACCGGAAGGTGGCGGCGGGCCGAATTACCCCAATATGTGATCGCTGCTCCGCTCTAGAGGCCTTTTCAAATCCGGGAACAGTTTGTATCGATCGATGATGGACCATTTCCCGATTTCGATAGTTTCCCGCTCGTCGCTTCTCGCGACCAGGGCGCGCGTATTATCGCGCGGCCTGATGCTGATTAGCCTAATCGGTGTTTACGCGTTTACCGCATCGGGTACACGCGCCGACACAGATTTTGCCAATACGCTTTCGGGCAATTATCTCGCTGCCCTTGTTGCGGGCATGTTGAATGATCCGACATCAGCGTCGCGTTATTATTCAGAATCAATCAAATTTGATCCACGCAGCGCCGACCTCGCCGAGCGCGCTTTTGTCACGCTTCTTGCCGAAGGCAAGATGACGGAAGCTTTGCCGCTTGCCGATACTGTTGCGAAACGCAATTCGGGCAGCGGCATTGCGCGGCTCGCCCAAGGTGTGCGTGCGATTAAAGACAAAAATTTCCAGACCGCGCGCAGCATTTTTCGACGCGGCGACCGCAATCAATCGAGCGACATCACAGCGGACCTCTTAAACGCCTGGAGCTACCAAGGCAGCGGGAATATCAAACGGGCCTTTGAAGCGGTTGATCGCATTGCGGATGAGCCGGGCGCAAAAGTGTTTCGTCTTTTGCATCGCGGCTTGATTGCAAAAGTCGGCGGTAAGGCGGATGAAGCACGCAAAGCTCTGAAAGCGGCTTATGAAGCAGATCCGCAAACACTCAGAACCGCAGATCTCTACGCGCAGTTTTTGATCTCGCAGAAAGAGACAGACGAAGCACTCTCCGTCTATCGTCAATTAAAGCGCCTCTATCCGCGGCATCCTTTGGTCCGTGCTGCAATTGCCAATCTTGAACAAGGCAAAGCGGTTGAAGATGAAATTCGCGATGAAAGCGATGGCATCGCCGAAGTGCTTTATGGTCTCGGCAGTGCGGTGACGCGCGATGGCGATGAGCTCGCCTCGCTCATCTATTTGCGCCTCGCGCATTATTTATCCCCCAATCACAATCTCGCAGCCCTTGCGATTGCCGATACTTATGAGCGGTTGAAACAGCCGCAATCCGCGATCACAGCTTACGCACTCATTGAACAAACATCGCCTTTACGTTTAACGGCCGATGTTCAACGCGCGCTCAATCTCGAACAGCTTGGAGAAAAAGACGAAGCGGTCGCGGTTTTGAAATCGGTTTCTCTCGATAACAAAGATGAAATTGAACCTTTGATTGCGTTGGGCAATGTGTATCGCGCACGCAAAGCCTTCAAAGACGCGGCAGAAACTTATTCCGCAGCGATTGCGGCTTTAGGCCAACCCACGCCCGGCCACTGGAGTCTTTTTTATTCGCGCGGTATTGCCTATGAGCGTTTAAAGCGCTGGCCCGAAGCGGAAGCGGATTTCAGAAAAGCGCTTGAGCTTTCACCCGATCAACCTTTGGTGCTCAATTATCTTGGCTATTCTTGGGTTGAGCAAAACACCAATCTTGATGAAGCGTTCAAAATGCTTCGTCGCGCGGTCGAACAACAACCGACCGATGGTTATATCGTTGATAGTCTTGGTTGGGCCTATTATCGTTTGGGTCAATATGACAAGGCACTGCAATTGATGGAGAAGGCGGTTGATCTTAAAGCCGCTGATCCCACCATCAATGATCATTTGGGTGATGTCTATTGGCGATTGGGTCGCGAAAGAGAAGCGCGCTTTCAATGGAACCATGCGCGCGATCTCAATCCCGAACCGGAAGACTTGCCAAAAATTCTTGAGAAGATCGAAAAGGGGCTTCCGCCCCTCACATCGGGATCTGGCGGGTAAAAGCGGATGGCATGGGTCGGTAAAGCGCGCGCGCGTGCCAAGATCAATTTGACCCTTCATATTCTCTGCTGTCGTGACGACGGTTATCACGATCTTGAAAGTCTTGTGACTTTCGCTGCCTTCGGCGATGAGCTTACTTTGGTTGAAGGCTCTCACTTATCCCTCTCACTTTCGGGCCCGCAAAGTTCTGCGTTAAAAAGCGACGCGGATAATCATATTCTCAAAGCCGCGCATGCACTTGCAACGCGCGTTGAAAATTTGCGCATCGGCAAATTTCATCTTGTGAAATCTTTACCGCTTGCCTCGGGTATGGGCGGCGGTTCAGCCGATGCCGCAGCGGCCTTGCGCTTACTCGCAAAACTCAATCATCTTTCGCTTGATGACCCGCGTATGCGGGAAGCCGCTTTAGAAACAGGCGCTGATGTTCCTGTATGCCTTGAAAGCCGATCACGCATGATGCGCGGCATTGGTGAAACGCTAGACGCGCCGATTGCTTTACCGCAGCTCTTCGCGCTTGTGGTCAATCCGTTAAAGACGAGCGCCACACCGGACGTGTTTGCTAAAATCGGTTTGGCGCGCGGTGAAACGCATAAAGCGCCACCGCATCCGCGCTTTACCGACAAAATGTCCGAGGACAGTTTTTTCTCAGTGCTGGAAGCGGGGCGCAACGATATGGAAGCCGCGGCGATTGCCCTGCAACCCGCCATTGGTGATGTAAAAAAAGCCATCGCGTCGCTGCCCTCTTGTCGATTGACGCGCATGTCGGGTTCGGGTGCCACCGTCTTTGGTCTTTTTCCGTCTTGCCGCGCCGCTGCAACCGCCGCGCGCCAGTTGAAAAGAGAGCATCCGGACTGGTGGATCAAACCCACGCTCTTTCGATGATCGTTTAACCACGCGGGGATACCCGGTCTTGACCCTTGGCGGCGCGGACCATACGGTGCCCGCGCCTATGAACCCCCTGTTTCTGAGCGCGCTTTCATCACTTTGCGGAACGCCATGACCGACGCCTTGAATCCAAAAAAATCCTTTCAAGCCTTGATTTTAACGCTCAATCGCTTTTGGGCGGAGCAAGGCTGCGTGATTTTACAACCCTATGACATGGAAGTGGGCGCGGGCACCTTTCATCCGGCAACAACTTTGCGCGCGCTCGGTCCAAAACATTGGCGCGCTGCCTATGTGCAACCTTCGCGTCGTCCGAAAGATGGACGCTATGGCGAGAACCCCAATCGCTTGCAGCATTACTATCAATATCAAGTGATCATGAAACCATCGCCGGCGAATTTGCAGGATCTCTATCTCAATTCGCTTTATGCAATCGGAATTGATCCCGAATTGCATGACATTCGTTTCGTTGAAGATGATTGGGAAAGCCCGACGCTTGGTGCATGGGGCTTAGGGTGGGAATGTTGGTGCGACGGGATGGAAGTAAGTCAATTCACTTACTTCCAACAAGTCGCAGGCATTGAATGTTCGCCCGTCTCTGGTGAATTGACCTATGGGCTTGAACGTCTTGCGATGTATGTGCAAGGCGTCGAGAATGTTTATGATTTGAATTTCAACGGGCTTGAGGGCGAAGATCGCATTTCCTATGGCGATGTCTTTCTGCAAGCCGAGCAAGAATATTCGCGCCATAATTTTGAAGCAGCGAATACGGAAAAACTCGCTGAACATTTCAAAGATGCGGAAGCTGAATGCAAAGCGCTTCTCGATTTCGGTGCGAAGGGCGAACGCCATTTGATGGTTTTGCCTGCTTATGATCAATGTATCAAAGCCTCGCATCTGTTCAATTTGCTAGATGCGCGCGGCGTGATTTCAGTGACCGAAAGACAAAGCTATATTTTCCGCGTGCGTGAACTCGCCAAATCCTGTGGCGAAGCATGGTTGAAGACGGAAGGCGGCGGCGCCTGAGGAGCCGCATGCGTATGATGAAAACAAATTGATTTCAAAAAAGGGAAACAGACACATGACCGCTCCTCATATCGCTGCCAAAGCCCCCTCGCCTGTTGAAGTGAAAGCCGGAGAAACCTATTTCTGGTGTTCATGCGGCCAATCAAAGAACCAACCTTTCTGCGATGGCTCGCATAAGGGCTCATCCTTCTCGCCGATGAAATGGACGGCGGAAGAAGACAAGAAAGCGTTTTTTTGCGCCTGCAAACATTCGAAAAATGCTCCGCTTTGCGATGGCTCGCATAAAGCGCTCTGAGATAAACAGATCCAATAAACCATAACCGCGCGAGACCTTACGCGATGCCTGATTTGCTGCTTGAACTCTTCTCGGAAGAAATTCCCGCCCGTATGCAAAGACGCGCGGCCGAAGATTTAAAATCAGCACTCACCAACGCTCTGGTCGAGCGCGGTTGTACTTATGAAGCTGCGCTTTCTTTCGCGACACCACGTCGCTTAGCTCTGCATATTGTCGGTTTGCCCGCGCATCAGCCCGATACGCGTGAAGAGAAAAAAGGCCCACGTGTCGGCGCACCGCAACAAGCGATTGACGGATTTTTGAAAGGTGCAGGACTCTCTGATTTGTCGCAAGCGACAATTCAATCCGATCCGAAAAAAGGCGATTTCTATATCGCGATTGTTGAGCGCAAAGGCCAACCGACACAAAATGTGATTGCCGAAATTATGCCGACAATCATCTGCGAATTTCCCTGGCCGAAAAGCATGCGCTGGGGCAAAGCATCGGCTGAAAGCGGCGCTCTCAGGTGGGTGCGTCCGCTGCATTCGATTGTATGCACTTTTGGCAGCGACACGGAAACGCCTGAAATTGTTAATTTTGAAGTGGATGGCATCAAATCGGGCGACGTGACTTACGGCCATCGCTTCCTTGCGCCTCAACCTTTTCATGTGCGTCGCTTTGATGATTATGTTTCAAAGCTTGAAGCGGCGAAAGTGGTTCTTTCGACCGATCGCCGCAAGGACATTATTTTGAATGACGCAAAGAGTCTCGCATTCGCGCAAGGACTCGAGCTTGTTGAAGATGAAGCCCTTCTTGAAGAAGTCGCAGGACTTGTCGAATGGCCGACAGTGCTTATGGGGTCTTTTGAAGAGCGATTTCTCGATATTCCGCCGGAAGTGATCCGCGCCACCATCCGTGCCAATCAGAAATGTTTTGTGCTGAGGAAACCGTCCTTCGACTCATCGCCTTCGGCGATGGCTCAGGATGAGGGACATACAACACCTCACGGTGAGCGGTATAACCCTACCCTCATGGTGAGCCGTCCCGAAGGGACGAGTCGAACCACGAACCAAACAACACTCGCCAATAAATTTCTGCTCACCTCGAATATGATCGCAAAAGATGATGGCGCGACCATCATCAGCGGCAATGAGAAAGTTGTACGCGCGCGGCTCTCTGACGCAAAATTTTTCTGGGAAACTGATCTGAAAGTGAAGCTCGAAGATCGGTTGGAAAAATTAAAGTCGATCACTTTCCATGCAAAACTCGGCACGCAGTATGAGCGAGTGGAGCGGATTATTGCATTAGCGAAAGAACTCGCACCACTTGTCAAAGCGGACGTGAAAAAAGCCGAACGCGCTGCGCTGTTATGCAAAGCGGACTTGGTGTCCGAAATGGTTGGCGAGTTTCCGGAAGTGCAAGGCTTGATGGGTCGTTATTACGCCACGCGCCAAGGTGAAGATGCATCGGTCGCGATTGCGCTGGAGGATCATTACAAGCCACAGGGCCCTTCAGATCGTATTCCGAATGATCCTGTTGCGATTGCTGTAGCACTTGCGGATAAGATCGATACGCTTGTTGGCTTTTGGGCAATTAATGAAATTCCGACAGGCTCAAAGGATCCTTATGCGTTACGCCGTGCGACCTTTGGATTCTCGAAAACCGAAATTGAAAACGATTTAAGTCTGTCATTGATTCCTCTAATTAGATTAGCGGTTGAACCGTTTCGCAATCAAGTTACGCGCGATAACGCGAACGAAAATTCCATTTGGATGGCATTAGCAAAGACAAAGGATGCATCACTATCTTTTGAAAAGCGAGCCGAATTTGCTATTGGGCTTCTATCAATTAATCTCCTCGCTTTCTTCCATGATCGCCTCAAGGTCTATCTGCGCGATAAAGGCGCACGGCATGATTTGATTGATGCTGTGCTTGGCATTGATGCAGGCAATGATGATTTGTTGCTTGTGGTGAAACGCGTTGACGCCTTGGATGCGCTTCTTGCGACGGACGACGGCAAAAATCTTCTCGCAGGTTATCGCCGCGCGGCAAATATTTTGAAAGCTGAAGAGAAGAAAGACGGCATTACATACGAAAGTGCGTTTGACGCACATCTCTTGAAAGAGCCGCAGGAAAAAGTGCTCGGTGAAATCTTGAGCGTCGCGACGCGTCACGCGGCTGAACATGTGTTGCGACAAGATTTTGCAGGAGCGATGCGGGAACTCGCGCAATTACGCCCGGCGGTCGATGCGTTTTTTGAAGCGATCCTCGTAAATGCGGAAGATCCCGCACTCCGCAAAAATCGCCTCGCGCTTCTTGCGGCCTTCCGCGATGCGACGCGCACGGTTGCCGATTTCGACAAGATCGCAGGTTGAGCGCTCTCCGAGAGCTCGTCACAAAGTCAGCCTCTGCCCTTCTCGATCTGCATCACTTCTGACTCGTCAACGCGTTTCATTGAGGGTATACTGCTTTTGCTCAAATTGAGCATTTATCCGGTCTTTCGACCGGTTTCTTTGGTCTTAAATTATGCTCTTTTTGAGCATAAAGGAGTGTCCGATGGCCCTCGCCACCGCCCCTGTTGGACAAGAGATTTCAAACGCGGCGCGTTTATGCACCGTGAAGACGGCGCTCACGCGCCCCACTCTTGAATGGACGCCCGCGATTGAGCGCGAGACCGCGTCGATTTATGCGCGCGTGCAGCATGTCATTCCGCCGGTCGAATGGCCGTTTCACGCGCCTTATATTTCGGCAATCAATCGGCTGAAGAAAGAACGCAACGCGGTTATTCTCGCCCATAATTATCAAACGCCGGAAATTTTTCACGGCGTTGCCGATATTGTCGGCGACTCGTTGCAGCTCGCAAAAAAAGCCACCGAAGTCGATGCCGATATCATCGTGCAATGCGGCGTGCATTTCATGGCGGAGACGTCAAAGCTTTTGAATCCTGAAAAGACGGTTCTCATTCCGGATTCAAAAGCCGGCTGCTCGCTTGCCGCATCAATCACCGGTGCGGATGTTCGCTTGTTGAAAGAGCGTTATCCCGGCGTGCCCGTGGTGACTTATGTGAATTCATCCGCCGATGTGAAAGCGGAAACCGATATCTGCTGCACATCTTCAAATGCCGTTCAAGTCGTTGAAAGCCTCGGCGTTGATCGTGTGATTTTCTTGCCCGATGAATATCTCGGCAAATATGTCGCGACCAAAACCAAGGTGAAGCTCATTCTCTGGAAGGGTCACTGCGAAGTGCATGAGCGTTTCACCGGCGAGGAACTCCGCGCCTATCGTGAAGCTGATCCGACAATTGAAATCATCGCACATCCCGAATGTCCGCCCGATGTGATTGCGGAAGCCGATTTCACCGGCTCAACAGCGCATATGATTGACTGGGTGAAAAAAGGCACGCATCGCAAAGTGCTGATGGTGACCGAATGTTCGATGGCTTCGAATGTCGCCTCCGAAGCGCCGCATGTGGACTTCATTCGTCCCTGCAATCTTTGTCCGCATATGAAGCGCATCACGCTGCCTAAAATTCTTGATAATCTTCTCACGCTCTCTGAAGAAGTGGTGATTGATCCCGCCATTGCGGATCGCGCGCGTTTGTCTGTTGAACGCATGATTGCGCTTGGGCGGTAACAATACCGTGTCGTCGTCGGTTATCATTGTTGGCGGCGGACTCGCAGGGCTCTTCACCGCGTTAAAATTGGCACCACGTCCGGTGACAATTTTGGCAGCTGCGCGATTGGGTGCGGGTGCCTCTTCCGCATGGGCGCAAGGCGGAATTGCAGCAGCCATTGCCGAAGGCGACACTGCAGAACAACATACACATGACACGGTCATTGCCGGTGCTGGTCTTGTGGATGAAGCCATCGCGCTTGGTATGGCGCGCGAAGCGGGTGATCGCGTGCGCGATCTTCTGTCTTATGGTGTGCCTTTTGATCGCGATCTTGAAGGGCGTTTGATACAATCACGCGAAGCCGCGCATTCAACCCATCGCATCGTGCGTGTGAAAGGCGATCGCGCGGGCGCCGCCATTATGGCCGCTTTGATTGAAGCCGTGCGCAAAACGCCTTCAATCACCGTGCATGAACATATTCACGGCGAGTCGCTCCTCGTGAAAGACGGTCGCATTTGCGGCGTTGTTGCGCGGGATGAACACCATCATCGTCTCGAATATCAAGCAAGCGACGTTGTACTCGCAACCGGTGGCATTGGTCATCTCTATGCGGTGACCACCAATCCGGTTGAATCATCCGGTATCGGTTTGGCGATGGCCGCCAAAGCAGGCGCTGTGATTGCTGATGCGGAATTTGTGCAATTTCATCCAACCGCTATAGCAATTGGTCGTGATCCTGCACCGCTGGCAACCGAAGCCTTACGCGGCGAAGGCGCAACGCTGATCAACAAAGCAGGCAAACGTTTCATGACCGCGCTCCATAAGGATGCGGAGCTTGCGCCACGCGATCTTGTGGCACGCGGCGTATTCAGCGAACTTCTCGCTGGTCGTGGCGCTTATCTTGATTGCCGCGAAGCGATTGGCGCGCGTTTCGCTGAAATGTTTCCAACCGTTTATGCGACATGCCAATCAGTCGGCATTGATCCGGCAACGACGCCCATTCCGGTGGCACCGGCAGAACATTATCACATGGGCGGTGTGATGACCGATGCGGAAGGACGCACAAGTCTAAAAGGCCTATGGGCCGTGGGTGAAGTGGCTTCAACCGGCGTTCATGGCACCAATCGCTTGGCTTCAAATTCCCTTCTTGAAGCGGTTGTGTTTGCTGCGCGCGTCGCGCAAGCGCTGCCTGCTGAGCTTGACGCCGTTGCATCGCCTGCGAGCCATGATGATCAAACACCTGCTGATATCGACGAAGATCAGCTCGGCATATTGCGCGAGACGATGAGCGATCATGTCGGCGTTATTCGCAACAAAGTCGGTCTTGAAGCGGCCCTTTGGACTCTCTCTGATCTCGCAGCCCATGCTGAAACCGCTCATTTAAAATCAATGGCGGAGGCCGCACTCTTCATTACCGTTGCGGCGCATCGAAGAGAGGAAAGTCGCGGCGGTCACTATCGCGAAGATTTTCCGAAAATATCATCTACAAAAGCCATGCGGTCATTTCTCACATGGCGTGAAGTATTGTCGTCATTACCCATAACAAAATAGACCGGACCATTAGCGCAAATGCAGAAACTCATCTGACAGACTTTCAAAGAGTTGACGCTTAATTGACGTTAGGTTATTTTTATCCTTGCAATGATCAGGGATTTAAGGCCATGAATAGATGGGTCCCCGCTTTCCGGTTCGCCCCAATTCTCATTCTGCTTAACATAATCATTGCAAAACCCGTAGACGCCGCATCAGCCTATAATTGCTCCAATATTGTCATCGACAAGGTCTGGTCCGGTGCACCCGCCCGCATCGCCGTAATTTCGACTTCAGATGCGGTTTATGCCGCCTATTATAATCAGTTCCGTTATATCACGGCGGCTAAAATCGATCTTGCCAACTGTATGGTCGAACGAAAACCGCTCTCATCAAGATATGGCGGCTATGATACCCATAACTATATTTCGATGATTTTTGACGAACATCGTATACTTCATATTTCGGGCAATATGCATAATGTTCCGCTTGTCTATTATCGCGCCAAACGGCCCTTTGATATTGAGTCATTGTCAGCGGCGCTTATGACGGGCGTGAATGAAAAAAGCGTCACTTATCCAACATTTTTTATGAATAATTCAAACCTCTATTTCATGTATCGTGATGGCTATAGCGGTAGCGGTTCAACCTATATCAACAAGCTTGAGGATCATCTCGCAACATCGAAAGCTAATGAGAGTTGGACGAAGCTCACTGACCGCCCGATTTTTGCTGACCACGCACTTGTCAATGCTATATCAACGCCCGTGAGTGCCTACCCGTCGCCCATGGTTCGCGGACAAGATAATTATTATCATTATGCGATTGACTGGCGCCAGACAGGCGATGTCGCAACAAATTTTGCCGTGTCTTATGTGAAGACGATGGATTTTATAACATGGTTTGATGCCGCTGGCAAAAAATTAAAGCTTCCAATTTCATTTGAACAGATCAATCCATCCGTTACGGTTCCCGGTCTCAATAATGGTCTTGTGAATAGTGTGAAGGTGGACTTCACCACATCCAGAAAGCCCGTTATTCTCTATACCCGCTACGCAAATACAAATTTGGGACTGCGTAACGGAATTTATGCATCAATCTATGAAGATGGAAAATGGACTGCAAAGCTTCTTGCGACATCTACCAATCTGATTGACATTAAAGGCTCAGGATCACTTTCCTTTCTTCCCTATTTTTCGACATTCTCGCATTATGGTGCAGTTTCAAGACTCACCTATCAATTCCATAATGAACCGCGTCAGCATATCGATCTTGATGCTGAAACGCTTATGCCAACAAATTCCGTACCTGTGATCGCGCCTGTTCAATCGATCTCACCCAGTCCGGTTGCGGTTCTTCCAGGGCTTGAGTCTGACCCTCTCGTGGCACTTCAATCAGCGGCCATCCAGACTCAAGGTGGTCCGCTCGTCTCCGTCCGTTGGCGGAGCCTGCCCGCGAATAATGATCGGCCTTTCTCTTGTCCTCCCAGCCCAGCTGCTTACTGTAACCCGCCTCCATCGGATTTGATCCTTGATACGCTTTGGCCGAAATAAAGCTCTGTCATAAAAATAAATTGGCGCTATAAAACGTCTTATGGCTCATTCTCCGACGGTTTCCCTCTCTTTAAATCCAATGATCATTGATCGAGCAGTAGCATCGGCGCTCGATGAAGATCTTGGTCGTGCAGGCGACATCACAACGCTTGCCACCATTCCGGCTTCCGCGCGCGCCCGTGCTGTCATTGCCGCGCGTGAAAGCGGTGTGATCGCAGGAAGCGATCTCGCGATTGCCGCCTTCCGGCGCCTTGATCAAAGCATTCGTTTCGATACTCATGTGGCTGATGGAGTATCCGTTTCGAAAGGCGATGTCGCTTTGGCAATTGAAGGTCCCGCGCACGCCATTTTATCAGCCGAACGTACAGCGCTCAATTTCATGGGGCGTCTCTCGGGAATCGCCTCTCTGACCGCGCGTTATGTTGAAGAAATCAAACACACAAAGGCACGCATTGTCTGCACGCGGAAGACCACGCCCGGCCTTCGCGCTTTTGAAAAACACGCCGTACGCTGTGGTGGCGGATTTAATCATCGCTTCGGATTGGATGATGCTATTCTTATCAAAGACAATCACATAGCTGTGGCCGGCGGTGTTACAAAAGCGTTACGCGCCGCGAAAGCCTTTGCCGGTCATCTTGTGAAAATTGAAATCGAAGTCGACACGCTTGAGCAACTTGATGAAGTGATCCGCGAAGGCGCCGATGTTGTGCTTCTCGACAATATGACTCCCGCGCACTTGAAAGACGCTGTCGCGCGCGTGAAGGGCAAGATGCTGACCGAAGCCTCAGGCGGCGTGACGCTTGAAACTGTTACCGCGATTGCCGAAAGCGGCGTTGATATGATCTCCGTCGGCGCGCTCACACATTCAGCAAAAGTGCTCGATCTCGGGCTAGATATCGCAATCAGTTAAAGGCGCGCGAGCCAAGCCTGAAGTTAACGCTTACGCTTGGCTTGCGACCTTTGCCCCAATCGCGGCTTGTGCCGCAGCCAGTCGTGCAATCGGCACGCGATAGGGCGAGCATGAAACATAATCCAAGCCGGCGCCCTCGCAGAATGTGATCGACGCGGGATCGCCGCCATGTTCACCGCAAATACCAAGCTTAATCGACGCACGTGTTGAACGCCCGCGTTCGGCGGCCAATTTCACAAGCTCGCCCACTCCATCTTGATCAAGCGTCACGAAAGGATCGGACGGCAAAAGACCACCCGCCGTATATGACCCTAAGAATGACGCGGCATCATCACGGCTGATGCCGAGCGTTGTTTGCGTTAAATCATTTGTGCCGAAGGAAAAGAATTCAGCGGATTGTGCGATCTCAGCCGCACGTAACGCCGCGCGCGGGAGTTCAATCATGGTGCCGACTTGATAGGTGAATTCGGCACCGGTTTCTTTTTTCACTTCATTTGCCATCGCATCAATGCGCGCTTTAACGAAATCAAGTTCGGGCTTCGCCATCACAAGCGGCACCATCACTTCGGGAATAACGGCTTGCCCTGTTTTCTTTGCTGCCTCTACAGCGGCTTCGAAAATTGCACGTGCCTGCATCTCGGCAATTTCCGGATAGGCCACAGCAAGGCGACATCCTCTAAAACCGAGCATCGGATTAAATTCATGAAGCTCAAGCGCACGCGCACGAAGTTTTTCCGGCGACGCATTCATTGCCTTCGCCACTTCGGCAATTTCTTCATCCGAATGCGGCAAGAATTCATGCAAAGGCGGATCGAGTAAACGGATCGTCACCGGAAGACCCGACATAATCGTGAAGAGCTCGATGAAATCATTACGCTGCATTGGTAGAAGCTTCGCAAGCGCGGCGCGGCGGCCCTTTGTATCATCGGCCAAAATCATTTCACGCACGGCCACAATACGCTCACCCTCGAAGAACATATGTTCGGTGCGGCAAAGGCCAATACCTTCCGCACCAAAGCCACGCGCCGTTTTTGCATCAAGCGGCGTCTCCGCATTGGTGCGCACTTTCATGCGGCGATGCGCATCGGCCCACCCCATCAGAATGCCGAATTCACCTGAGAGTTCCGGCTCAATCATCTTCACTTGACCGATCAACACTTGGCCGGTTGATCCATCAATCGTGATATGATCGCCTTTTTTGAGAACGGTTCCGAGCGCGCTCACAGTGCCAGCAGCAAGATCAACTTTCAAAGTGCCAGCGCCTGAAACGCAAGGTTTACCCATACCACGCGCCACAACAGCGGCATGCGATGTCATGCCACCACGCGCCGTAAGAATTCCCTCCGCCGCATGCATACCGTGAATGTCTTCTGGGCTCGTTTCCACGCGCACGAGAATGACTTTTTTGCCCGCCGCTTTTGCCGCTTCCGCTTCATCACTATCAAGCACGATTTCACCGGATGCCGCACCCGGTGATGCAGGCAAGCCTGTTGCCATTACTTTACGCTCGGCCTTTGGATCAATAGTTGGATGCAGTAATTGATCAAGCGAAGCCGGATCAATACGAGCGATCGCCTCGTCCTTAGTGATCAAACCTTCATGCGCAAGATCAACGGCGATTTTCAATGCGGCCTTCGCCGTGCGCTTGCCATTTCTCGTTTGCAACATCCAGAGTTTGCCACGCTCAATTGTGAATTCGACATCCTGCACGTCGCGATAATGACCTTCAAGCAATCCGCATATGCGAATAAATTCGGCATAGGCTTCAGGCATCGCTTTTTCGAGCGAGGGCTTGTCAGACCCCGCAGCGATGCGAGCGGCTTCGGTAATGTCTTGCGGCGTGCGAATGCCGGCAACAACATCTTCGCCTTGCGCATTGATCAGGAATTCGCCGTAAAGTGCTTTCTCACCGGTTGAGGGATTACGCGTGAAAGCAACCCCCGTCGCCGATGTCTCGCCCAAATTGCCAAACACCATCGCTTGAACATTGACTGCCGTGCCCCAGCTTGCGGGGATATTGTGCAACTCGCGATATTTATTGGCGCGCGCATTCATCCATGAACCGAACACGGCACCAATCGCGCCCCATAATTGTTCTTTTGGATCTTGCGGGAAAGGTTTTCCGAGTTCTTGTTCGACGATCTTTTTGTATTCGCCAACAATCACTTTCCACTCATCGGCAGAAAGATCCGTATCAAGCGTGAAGCCTTTACGCTCTTTGGTTGATTCAAGAATGTCCTCGAAATGATAGTGGTCTACGCCGAGCACAACAT
>JBJTCD010000010.1:0-7732 GCA_046091665.1 Hyphomicrobiales bacterium | reverse complement strand
ACGAGTTTGGTTTGGATCTTCGGATTCACGGCTTGTGCAGCGAGAGTGAACGCATTCACGCCCATGACAACCTCCGGAATCTTGAATGAACCGAGATAACCGATCACACCAGACTTCGACATGTGGCCTGCAATTGTACCGGTAACGGCACGGCCTTCATGGAAGCGTGAATTATAGGTTGCAACATTCGGCGCGCGCTTGAAGCCGGTGCAATGTTCGAACTTCACATCTGGGAATTCTTTCGCGACTTCGAGAACCTGATCCATGTAACCGAACGAGGTTGCGAAGATCAGTTTATTGCCTTGGCGGGCAAGATCGCGAAGGATCGGAATCGCACTTGCATCTTCTTTGACGTTCTCGACATAAGTTGTCTTCACTTTGTCGCCGAGTGCTTTTTCAAGCTCAAGACGGCCTTTGTTATGAGCCCATGTCCAACCATAGTCGCCAACTGGGCCTAAGAAAATGAAACCGATTTTCAAAGGATCGGCAGCGGATGCCGATTGACCCAAAAGCGGCAGCGCTGAAGCAGCGGCAACGGCCTTCATCACATCACGTCTTGTAAAATTACCCATCATAACTCTCCTCGGTTGGTGGGACTCATCCATTCGGCAGAAACGGTTTGCCAAGACATGCGGGTTCCTTGCCGCTTCGCCCATCTCGGGAGGAGATGAAGGCTAAGACAGCAACCGCAATGAGATAGGGCATCGCTGCCCAAAATTGTGAAGGCATGATCGCATAGCCCGACGCCTTTGCGTAGAGCTCCAATGTCATCAAGACCCCAAAGAAATATGCGCCTGCGAGTAAGCGTCCAGCGCGCCATCCCGCGAACACAACGAGCGCAAGCGCGATCCAGCCGCGTCCGGCAGTCATTTGCTCTGCCCACATGGGTGTGATCACCATCGAGAAATTAGCACCCGCAATACCCGCTATCGCGCCACCAAAGGCAATAGCAGCGTATCGGATGGCAACGACGGGATAGCCAATCGAATGCGCGGAGAAATCATTTTCACCAACAGCACGCAAGACAAGGCCCGCGCGTGTTGATGATAAAAACCATCCAATCGCAAAGACCAAGAAGAAGGCGAAATAGACAAACACACTATGCCCGAAAATTACACGCCAGATCGGATCTTGCGCCAAAGCATCGGGGAAGGGCGGATCAAAAGGCAGTGCTGCAAAGCCTGTGTAATTCGTACCAATAAGTGATGACAAGCCGATACCAAAAATCGTCAATGCCAGTCCGGTTGCTACTTGATTGGTGCCAAGCGACAAAACAAGGACAGCAAAAATCATAGACGTCGCAACGCCTGCTAGAGCGGCTGCACCAATGCCGATCCAGGGATTACTGAATTCAAACGCAATCGCAAAACCGGTAATGGCACCAACAAGCATCATACCTTCGATGCCCAAATTGATCACACCACTTCTCTCAACAACAAGCTCGCCGGACGCGGCAAGCAGAATGGGCGTTGTGATACCGATCACTGTGACAAGCGCGTCAATCAAAAAGGTCCATGTCATGACTGAACCTCCGTCTTATTTGTTTTGATTTTTATTTTATAGCGCACAAAAATATCACTTGCGAGAATGGCGAAAAGAATGAGCGCTTGAAAAAGTCCGGCTGTGGCATTCGGCACATGAACGACCGTTTGTGCGACCTGACCACCGACATAAGTGACCGCCAACACAATGCCGGCGATGAAAACACCAATCGGATGCGACCGTCCGAGCAGTGAAACGATGATTGCCGTAAAGCCATAGCCAGACGGAAAGCCGAGATTAAGACGAGTGAGCTGCATCACTTCAAGTGTGCCCGCCAGTCCGGCCATGGCGCCTGAGATCATCAAAGCGGACCATACGATCTGATTTGAGTTAAAGCCGCCGAAGCGCGCGGCTTGCGGCGCTTCACCAATCGCGCGGATTGAAAATCCAAACACGGTGCGATCAACAATGACAGCAAAAATGATCATCGCAACGAGCGCGAAAAGCAGGCCGGGAGGAAGTCCCGTATCACCCAATTCACGCGGCAAAAGTTGCGCATCAGTAAGTTGCGCTGTTTGCGGAAAATTCATTCCGTTCGGATCTTTCCATGGACCCGTGATGAGATAGGAAAGAAGTTGCAGCGACACATAAACGAGCATGAGGCTTGAGAGCACTTCGCTCACGCCAAAGCGTGTTTTTAAACCGGCAGGCACCGCTGCATAGGCTGCACCGCCCGCCATACCCGCGAGTAACATTAAAGGAATAATCCAGAACCCTGTCAGATCTTGAGTAAGGACAGCAATACCAGCCGCTGCAATCGCACCAACAATATATTGACCCTCCGCGCCGATATTCCAAATCTTTGCACGATTGCCAATAGAAAGACCCAAACCAATGAGAATGAGCGGCGCAGCCTTCGTCGCAACATCGCGCCATTTATAACTATCAATCACCGGCGTGATGAAGAGTTGCCAAACGGCATCAAAACCATCAAAGCCCAAAGCGTCAAAAAGGATTACGCCGATAATCATCACACCAACGACCGATAAAATCGGCGTCATGATGAGCATCAATTGATTTTGCTCGAGGCGTTTTTCAAGCACGAGGCGCATGAGACATTCCGCTTGGAACCGCTTGATCATGATGGCCACCCATCAGCAAGCCCAATTCCTCAACACTGACTTCGTTAACTGCGCGCGAGGCAGAGAGTTTTCCGCCATTGATGACGGAAAGACGATCACAAAGACGAAGCAATTCATCAAGATCCTGAGAGATGACAATCACTGCGGATCCCGCATTTGCAAGATCGATAATTGCCTGATGAATTGCGGCCGCTGATCCCGCATCAACCCCCCAAGTTGGTTGGCATATGACAAGCACCGACGGGTTTTGCAAAATTTCGCGACCCATAATGAATTTCTGTAAATTACCACCTGACAAGGAGCCTGCGAGCGCGCGTGGGCCAAGCGCTTTAACCGAGAAACGCTTGATCACCGATTGCGCATAGGCTTCCGCAGCTGTGCGATCAATCATTCCATTCGGATCAAGTCCCATACGTGTACGCGCGCTTAGAAATGCATTATCAGCGAGAGTGAAATTACCGATGGCAGCATGCCCGTTACGTTCTTCAGGTACGGCGCAAAGACCAAGCGCGCGTCTTTTTGTGGGACCCAATCGCCCCATAGAATCTTTATCAATGCGGATCACATCTTCACGTTCTGCCAAAGATTCACCAGAGAGCGCATCAAGCAATTCATTTTGACCATTGCCCGCCACACCGGCGATACCGAAAATTTCCCCTGCATGAACATCGAAAGAGATTGATTGCAGGGCGACACCGAAATCATCAGGTTTGGGAAGCGACAAATCGCGCACGGAAAGACGAACAGCGCCTTGCGTATTCGCAACACCGCGCGCGGGATCGGCAAAATCAGAACCGATCATCATCTCGCCCATGCTGCGCGGCGTTTCTTTACGAGGGTCACAGGTCGCGACGACTTTGCCACCGCGCAGAATCGTTGCACGATCGCAGAGTTCGACGATCTCGTGAAGCTTGTGCGAGATATAAAGAATTGAGCAGCCTTCAGAGGCAAGGCGGCGCAAAGTCACAAAGAGATCTTCAACCTCTTGTGGTGTGAGAACAGATGTCGGCTCATCCATAATGAGCAAACGCGGATTTAATAAAAGCGCACGCACGATTTCAATGCGTTGCCGTTCACCCACCGAGAGCGTGGCGATGATGCGACGCGGATCAAGTCGCAATCCATATTTATCCATCACGGCGCGTATTTCGCGATCAAGCGCACTGCGTGAAATCGCACTGTCCAAACCAAGTGCAATGTTTTCGACAACATCCATCGCTTCAAAGAGCGAGAAATGTTGGAACACCATTCCGATGCCTTGTTTGCGCGCCGCTCGCGGATTGGGTGCGCGAAACTCTTGGCCTTCCCACAACATCGTGCCGCTATCAGGCGCCATGATGCCGTAAATCATTTTTACGAGTGTCGATTTGCCCGCGCCATTTTCGCCTAAGAGCGCGTGAATTTCGCCGGGCCGTACCGAGAGATGAACATCGCTATTCGCAATGACGCCGGGGAATGTTTTCGTGATGCCCCGCATTTCAAGCCGTGCGAGCCCGTCACGCGGTCTGGCGTTGGTGGTCACTTCCGGCCTCTTTCCTCAACTCTCACGCGGCGAAGGCCGCCCGTATTTGGAAAAACGTATAGTAGCCGACAGAGGCGTGCAACACTCTGCCTATCGAGAGTGCCCAAGCCCTCATCATTCTATGGGGAAAAAAGAGGCAGGCGCTGAGGCTGTGCGCAAAGCTGAGGGGGCAGTTCCGGTCGCGATCTTGAGGCGGGTGGGTCTATCTGTTTAAGGTTTAGGTAACTCAGTGTTCCACTTTGAAAGGCTCCCGTCATGAGCGCCATCCGCCCTTACGATCTCGATCTCCTCAGAAAATCCTTTGAAGTTGCCAAAAAAGCGCGGGATGGCGGCGATCACCCCTTTGGTTCAGTCATTAGCGACGAAACAGGTGCGCTTTTGATGGAGCAGGGGAATGGCTATTCCGCCGAAGGGGGTGACCGCACTGCCCATGCCGAACGCTTGCTCGCTTCGCGCGCGGCAAAAGCCTATTCCCTCGAAAAACTGGCGAAAATGACGCTTTATACCTCAGCTGAGCCCTGTGCGATGTGCGCAGGTGCTATCTACTGGGCCGGCATTGGCCGTGTCGTCTTCGGCCAAACGGAGAAGGGCCTCAAGGAACAAACGGGCGATCACGAAGAAAACCCGACGCTCGATCTGCCTTGTCACATTGTATTCGCGGCGGGACAGCGCCCGACGGAAGTCGTTGGTCCGTTGCTTGAGGATGAAGCGACTCAGCTTCAGGCGGATTTCTGGGCCAACAAAGCCTAATCGGCCTTAATTCTCAGACCGCCATGCCGAAGAGATCATAAGCGTCGGCGCGTTCGATTTTGACTGTCACGATATCGCCCGCGCGCAGCGGACGGCGCGAGCCGACATGCACGGCGCCGTCGATCTCCGGCGCATCCCCTTGCGAGCGGCCACGCGAGACGGTGGGGCCCGGCTCATCAATGATCACTTTGATCCGTTGGCCTACTTTGGTCTTGAGCCTCGACGTGCTGATCGCCTGCTGGGTCGCCATAAAGCGGTCATAGCGGGCTTGCTTCACCTCATCAGGAACTTGCGAAAGGCCGAGATCATTTGAGGGCGCGCCTTTGACGGGTTCATATTTAAAGGCGCCCACGCGGTCGAGTTTTGCTTCTTTGAGCCAATCGAGAAGAAATTCGAAATCCTCCTCGGTCTCGCCCGGAAAACCAACGATAAAGGTTGAGCGCAATGTGAGGTCGGGACAAATTTGCCGCCAGACCTTGATCCGGTCGAGCGTCTTTTCCTGATTGCCGGGGCGCTTCATGGCTTTGAGCACGGATGGCGAGGCGTGCTGGAAGGGGATGTCGAGATAGGGGAGAACGATACCCTCCGCCATCAGCGGAATGACGTCGTCCACGTGAGGGTAGGGATAGACATAATGGAGCCGGACCCACGCGCCGAGCGAACCCAGATCGCGCGCAAGATCGACGAATTTCGCACGAACCATTTTGTCCTTGAACGCGCTTTCCGCATATTTGAGATCGACCCCGTAGGCCGATGTATCCTGCGAAATGACGAGCAATTCCTTGACGCCAGCGCCGACGAGTTTTTCCGCTTCGCGCAACACGTCGCCCGCAGGCCGCGAAACCAAATCACCACGCAATTTTGGGATAATGCAAAAGGTGCACCGATTGTTGCAACCCTCTGAAATCTTTAAATAAGCGTAGTGGCGTGGCGTGAGCCTGATGCCTTGCTCGGGTACGAGATCGAGAAACGGATCATGTTTCGGCGGCACGGCTTCATGGACCGCTTTCATGACGCTTTCATAGGCCTGCGGGCCGGTGATCGACGCCACCGCCGGATAGGCCTCACGGATTTGCTCGGGCTCGGCACCCATGCAGCCGGTCACGATGACTTTGCCATTCTCTGAAAGCGCCTTGCCGATGGCATCAAGCGACTCGGCTTTGGCACTATCGAGAAAGCCGCAAGTGTTGACGATCACCGCATCCGCGCCCTCGTGATTTTTGGTGAGCTCATAGCCCTCGGCTCTCAGCCGCGTGATGATGCGCTCGCTATCGACGAGCGCCTTGGGGCAGCCAAGGGAGACAAATGAAATTCGCGGGGCGGCAGAAGACATGGCAGGCATTCCGGTTTAGGTGGCGAGGCTTATAGCGCCTTCCGCAAAAATCGCCTATCAGCGCGTGAAGCCTTTTATGTGGTTTAGGTCCATGCGAGGGGAGGCTCCTCGATTGATGGTCGGGAGAGACAACAATTAACGAGCCCGACAAATCCCAAGACCAGCCCGTCAACGCGCCAATGGTGGTCACGCATCGTACTTTGATTGCCATACTTTTGGCGGTGCTCAGCGCTGCCTTTTGGGCCGCCTCCGATACTTTTGCAAAAGTGATGGGCGAGAGCCTGCCCGTCATCGAAGTCACATGGATGCGCTTTGCCGTTCATGTGGTGTTTGTACCGCTATACTATCGCGGCGCGCTTGAGGGCGTTTGGAACACGATGTCACTGCCTTTGCAAATCCTTCGCGGCGTCTGCTCCACGCTCTCCGGGTTAAGCTTTATCTATGGATTGACTTTTGTGCCGATTGCCGAGACCACGGCGATTGCATTTATTTCACCCTTCCTCATCATGGGCATGGCCGCTTTGGTGCTCAAAGACAAAGTGGGGATCCGTCGCTGGATCGCCGCTTTTGTCGGTTTGATGGGCGTGTTGTTGATCGTGCAACCTGGGACGGCTGCGTTTCAATGGGCAGCGTTTTTTCCGGCGATCGCCGCTTTCTTCGCGAGCACCATGATCATCCTTACACGGATATTGTCGGCTGATGGCCCGATGCGGACGATGTTCTTCACCGGCATGTCCGGTTTTGTCGTGTTGAGTGTGATGACGGTCTTTGTGTGGGTGACACCCACAATAAATGATCTTCTTCTCGCGCTTGGCATGGGGCTCAGCGCCGCGTTTGCCAATCTCACCCAGATCACGGCTTATGGACGAGCGAAGCCAGCAATTCTGGCGCCCTTCACTTATATTCAAATCGTATGGGCGGCTCTCTTCGGTATGGCGATCTTTGGCACATGGCCGGGTTATATGACGTATCTCGGTTCAGCGATCATCGCAGGCGCGGGCATTTATTCGGCGCTCCGAGAAAGATCCGAAAGTCGGGCAGGGTAACGTCTCACTTCATTTTTGAAGAAGAAACGCGTCGAATTTATCGAATGAACCCGTCCACCCCATCGTCATTCCGGTGCGTGCATTGATGAAGAATTCCAATTCTTCTGGAGTGTAATTGCCTGTCGCTTCCCATGTGACGGATACAAGCGTTGTGTGATCATCAAGCGCTGTGAAATCAACACGGGTCAGCATGGTTTCAGGCCAAACCGGCGCGAAAGGATGACGTGAAACATTGCCATCCTTGTCGGTAAATTGCTGCGTATAAATCAAATGATGCGGCGGCTCGACTTTGATATAGGCCGCGCGTCCATACATTGTGAATTGATCATTTCCCATTTTATAGGTCGATATTCCGCCCGCGCGGATATCGGCCTCGAAATATTCCATCGATGTGCCCGTGGGTAAAAGCCATTCTGCTATTTTTTTTGGGTCAGACCAAGCATCAAACACAACATCA
>JBJTCD010000009.1:0-6431 GCA_046091665.1 Hyphomicrobiales bacterium | reverse complement strand
ACATCATCTGCAGATGAAAAACCGGCATCAATATAAAGCTCCTGATAGGGGATAACTTTGTATTTTTCATCAGGCGTTGTCGCGTGATGACTTTTATTGGCGATGATACCTGGCACATCTTTGCCTTCACCAACGCAAAGCAGAACTTCTTGAGAGGCAAGGGCACGTTCCGGCACACCGCCGACACGCTCAACGCGGATCAGACCATTTGATTCGATTTTGCGCACGATCAAGCCAAGCTGATCCATATGTGCGTAAAGCATGATCTCGGGCGCGCCTTTCGTGCCTTCAATCGTCGCGATGAGATTGCCGAGTCGATCGCTCCAATACTCAACACCGAGCGCTTTTAATTCACGCGCGATGTGACGGTGTACACGTCCTTCATGACCGCATAGGCCCGGGATCAGCATCAATTGTTCGAGTGAGTGCGCGAGGCGTGTTTTCGGCGAGAGAGTCTTCGATGCTTTAGCCATAAGATTAGCCTTTGCGCGCGGCGCGGGCGCGATCCATGAAATCTTTAGCGCGCGCAGGATCGACAGCATTCCATGTGTGGCCATCGATTTTCAATGATGAACCGACGATGCAGCCATCAGCCACACGCAAAACATCAGCGACGGTTGCGTGTTTGACGCCTGTGTTGGCGAGAACCGGCGTCTCCGGCAAAACCTTTTTGACAGCTTCAAGATCAGACATCGCTGCTGCTTCGCCTGTGATCGCGCCTGAAACAAGAATCGCATCAGGAATGCTTGAGAATACTGCACTGCGTGCGCGATCCGGCAGGCTGCGCCGATCAAGTGAATCGGCAAATTCGGCTGACACATTGTAAAGCATCGCGAGGTCTTTGCGGTTGAGCCGATCACGATAGCGCATCGCCGCGCCCGCATCGGGAGTCCACGGCCCCATATCGGAGGCATAGGTGCCGGTGAAAATCTCACGCACAAATGCCGCGCCTGTTGCTGCCGCCAAGGCAATCGTACTCATCGGATCCCACAACACATTCACACCAAAGGGCACGGTGATCTCGGATTTCAAACGGCCAATGATGAATGCCATCGTCGCCGTTGAAGCGGTATCGACTTTGAATTCGTAAGGACGATCATTTTCATTGCCGAACATCACGGCATCAACGCCCGCATTTTGAAGTGCCGTGAGATCTTTGCGCGCGTCAGAAATCAAACGTTCCAATCCGCCCTCGGCATCATAAAGTGGCGAACCCGGAAGCGCGCCGATATGAACCATTGCGATCACGGGTTTTGTGTTGCCGAACACTTTACGGAATTTCGCAGTCATTCTCACTTACTCTCGGAACAAAAATAAATCACTTCACGGCGCCAGCGGTGAGCCCTTTGACGATGTAGCGTTCAAAGAAAATACCGACGAGCACCAGAGGTAAAATTGCAGCAGAGGAGAGCGCCGCCATCGACCACCAGCTGATGCCTTGCGATCCGGTTTGACTTGCGACCATGACCGGCAAAGTGCGTGCATTGGTGCCTGTAAGCAAAGCCGCGAAGAAATATTCATTCCAACACAACACGATGGAGAGAATAAAAGCAGCGACCAGACCCGGCAAGGCGATGGGAAGTACGATGCGGAAAAAGGCGCTCCACACGGTGCAGCCATCAACAAGGGCTGCTTGTTCAAGTTCAACCGGAATCGTTTCGAATTGATCGCGCGTGATCCAGATCACAATCGGCAACACCATCAATGTGTACACAAGAATAAGCCCCAACATATTATCGAGAAGTGCCAATTGTTTGTAGAGCACAAGGAAGGGCATCGCGAGCACAACAGGGGGCAACAAAAGCTGCGACAAGAAGAAGAATGAAATGTCCTTATTGCGCCATGGGCCAAATTTATAACGAAATCGTGCAAGACCATAGGCAGCGGGCGCACCAATCAAAATTGCAAGGCAAGACGCACCAATCGACGCAATGGCGCTGTTCAAAAACCGGCGCATAAATTCATCACGTACTGTCGAAATTTCAAAAATCGTATCGGGGGATAGGCCCAAAGAGCGCCACCCTTTCCAATCACCCGGAAATTGCGCCGTGAAAGGAATGATATGGCCTTGCGTGACATTCACTGCCGTTTTGAACGAGGTCGTGAAAGTCCAATAAATCGGAAACAGACAGATGAAAGCCCATGTGATCAAAGCGGCATAAATCAACACTTGCGTGGTCGTTCGACTCCATGTCCAGGGCCGCGCGTGGCTTGTTGTCATCCCGTCACTCATGATTGAGGCTCCCGACGCATAAATTTACCGACGAAGTTCAGGAGAAGTGTGATGAAGATGATGATGATGATCAGATAGACTTCCGCAATCATCGTCCCGTAGCCGACATTCGAACGGTCGCGATACTCACGGAAAATAAAACTGGAAACGGTATCAGTTGCACCGCCGGGACCACCCGATGTGGTGTTGATCACAATGTCGGCGAGTTTCAATTGAAAAATAATGCGCAAGACAATCGTTGTGATGCTCACGGGCAACATCAAAGGAAATGTGATGTTCCAGAAGGCACGCCATCCGGTTGCGCCATCAACGCGCGCGGCTTCTTGGATGTCTTTGGGCATCGCCTGCAAACCGGCAAGCAACAAAATGATCATAAACGGAATCCAGACCCATGCATCAAGCGCCATAATCCAGAATCGCGCCGTCCATGGATTGGTGAAGAAGGCCGGATTGTCCCAGCCGATGTGACGCATTAAAGCGGCGAGCGGGCCAAAGCGAAATTCCATCAGCGATTTGCCGATCATCCAGCTCACGGCCACGGGCGAGAGCATGAAGGGCAATAGAAATGCGATGCGGAAAAAACGTCGTGCGCGAATATCGGCGTTCAACAAAAGCGCCAAACCAAAAGCCAGCGCATATTGGCCCAATACGCTGACAACATAGAATACCATATTGCGCAGCGCGTTCCAGAAATAGGGATCGGCAATCAATGCGCGCGAATTATCAAGTCCGTTGAATTTCTGCCCTTCAAACGCACTCAAATTCCAATCGGTGAAAGCGATATAGAAACCGAACACAGTCGGAAAAATCACCATCGCAATGGTGAAGAGAAGCGCAGGCAATAGAAAGAGCGCTTTATAGCCCGCTTCACCGCGCGTTAAAACTTGACCAATACCAATCGCGATTGCCCAAAGCGTATAGGCGTAAAGCGAAGGGCGCCAATCTTCAAAACCGAGATCAAAAACACCGGCTGCGCTGAGCGACTGAAGAATAAAAACAATGCCGAGCGCAACGCTCGCAATGATAACAAGGCCGCGACCAAGCGTGTGGCGCGAGTCGGGTGCGGCGTAAGAAAGAGAAGCAGAAGACGATTGGGTCATGGCCTATTCTGAATGGCTGGCCCGTTCGGCCGGAGAGTCTGAAGAAGAGATGTGAGAGGCTGGCGATATTTTTAAACACCGCCAGCCTTTATGATGATCTACTCGATGACGAATAAATCAGCGTCGATCAGAGACCGAGCGAAGCGCGATAAAGCTTGATCTGCTTTTCACGACCGATTTGATCCGTGATCTTTTCCCACGCTGCTGCAATCGCATCTGCGCCAGCCTGTGCCGTTGTTTTACCGGCATAGATCTTGGCGAGTTCATCTTCCGCAACGCTGTAATATTGGAAGATGCCCGGGATACGCGGCTCAATCGCTGCGTTCGGGTGATTGTAGCTGTCTGCTTCCGACTTCAGGTAAGACGAGATGAACGCCTTGTCGTAACCAGCACCGACCCACTCATCGACATTGAAGTGCGAGTTGCGGTAAGGCTGGAAGCCTGACGGATAGGCCGCACACCAGAGCGAGATGTCTTTGCCGCCAAGATGAGCCGCTGCCGACCATGCAGCCTTCTGCTTCTTCGAGTCAGCATCAACACGCGCCATAACGTAAACGCCCCAACCGAGATAGGCCATGTTGGGCGCATAGTTCGGGCCTGACGCGAGCTTGTCCCACTTGCCGGTCTTTGAGTTATACACGTCATCCGATCCCGGAAGGATCGAGAAGCCCGTGACATCACCCACAACGGACGAGTCAGATGTCTTCGCCATCGAACCGACGTCACCCCACCATGCGAGCATCGAACCGGTGCCAGCGAGGAATTGCTGGAACGCGGTGGTGCCCGGATCAGCATTGAGCTGGTCGGCGGGTTCTGAAGGCAAGCAATCGACAACGTCCTGAATTGCGCGGACCCAAGCCGGATTATTGACGCGCGGCTTCATCGTGTCGGCATCAAACAACCATGCTTTGTCATCAGGATGCTTGGCATAGGCTGTTGCGCGTGAACCAAGGAAGTAGAACGCGAAACCACCCCAGCCCTTGGTCGGATCGAGATAGCCATAAGCATCTTGGCCCTTGATCTTCTTGCCCTTGAGGAACTTCGTGACTTCATTGACCTGCTGCCAGGTCTTCGGCACGCCCCACTCACCTTTATGACCTTCGGCTTTCCACGCTTTTGCGAGGTCGGCATCGGTGAAGTAATCGGTACGATAGTTGAAGTTGTGGCAATCGCCATCGATCGAGATGCGATAGGTCTTGCCTTCCCATGTGCCAACCGGCGCTTTGAGATAGCCGACATAGTCATCCATATCGATGGACTTCTTGACCCAATCAGGCATCACGGATGCGAGGCCCTTGCCGCAAACGTCACCTTCAAAGGGTGCACCCATTTCGACGATGTCGAAATCAACGGTGCCTGTTGCAATCGATTGCTGCAGACGCGCGTTGTAATCGGCTTGCGCAAGATCGATCCAGTTAATCTTCGCGCCAGTGTAGGCTTCCCATGGCTTCAAGAAGCCGCGGAAGAGAAGATTGTGGAGGTTCTGGTTGTTGAGGCCCATAAAGGACAATTCAACGCCTTTGAATTCACCTTGTTTGACGACCTCTTTCGTCGCGCCAAGGCACATTTCACCAACCTTCTGCCATTCGGCATCCGTCGGCGATCCTTTGCCAACGCCCGGAATTTTCAAAATATCAGCACGCAGGCTGCCAGCAGCCTGAGCGGGAACAGTCATCGCGCCAAGTCCGCCTGTAGCACTCAGCGCCGCGACACCAGCAGCACCTTTCAAGAGGCTGCGCCGGTCGGTCTTTGTGCTGAAGATATGGTTGTATAGATCAACCTTCATTGAGTTTCTCCCCATTATGTTTCGACGCGCTGTTCTCGCTCGTCGGCAAGGTAAGCTATCGGACCAAAGTCTAGTGTCAATGGCGTGAAGCACCGATTTCTGCGTCACTTATGGGTACAATTTGCGAGAGTTGAAACGACAGGTCGGTTTACGACCTGAAATCGAGCTTTTCACGTTCCGCTTCAGAGACGGAAACAAAGCGCGCCGCGATCTGGCTCGCCTGCGTGGCGGCTGAGCCAAGTGTTTCCCCGCGCGCCAAAGCGAGGGCGAGCGCGCCGATAAAACAATCGCCCGCGCCATGCGTTGAAATGACCTTTACGGGCGTTGCCGGGATGAAGTGTGGCGTGGACCCCCGCGCGGCGACCACAAGACCGCCCGCACCCAAAGTCACGATGACATCGCGATGCGCTTGACCGAGCGCGGGTAAAGCACCCATCGCGTCGTCTGGCGTTTCGACGGGGCAATCCGAAAGCATCGCCGCTTCGACCCGGTTGACGACCAAAAGATCAATAAATTCAATAAGTTTTTGGGATAATGCGCGGGCAGGCGCGGCGTTGAGGATCACCCGTGCGCCTGTCTCTTTGGCTTTGCGGGCCACCGCGAGATTGACCGCCTCCGGCACTTCATTTTGCAGGATCAGGATCGGCGCGCCGCCAAGACCCGCAAAAGCTTTTCCGGCATCTTCCGGATCGATCACGAGATTTGAGCCGGAAACGATGACCGCGCCATAGTCGCCTGTTGTTTCCACAATCGCCACGCTCATGCCGGAGCCCGCGGCCGGATCGGTGCCCACTTCGCAACGATCAACACCGGCGCGATCGAGATGGGCGATGAGGCGGGTGCCGAAATCATCTTGTCCCACGCGCCCGATCATTGCGGTACGCGCGCCGAGCTTCGCGCTCATCACCGCCTGATTTCCGCCTTTGCCGCCGCATTTATAGGCCCATTTTGTCCCGACCGCCGTTTCATCGACGCGCGGGAGATGCGGCGCATCGACCATGATGTCGAGATGTAGGCTGCCGCAAACGATGATGTCGAACTTGTGTTGGCTCATGGTTTATCTGTCTCGGGCGCAACGCTAGCCGTCAAGCCTCTCCAGCCATTCGGGCCTCACCCGTTCTTTCGGAATCCGGGAGGCCTCGAGCCCTTCGAGAATGGTGCGCACCTCATCGGGAAGCGGATGGGGGATCGGAAACGCATTGAGGACCGCCCAAAGCGAAGCCCAGAGTCTCACCGCATTCCAAGGATTATATCCACCGCCCCCGACGATCATACGGATCGGCGCATGATCGAGTATCGATAGGATCGCGTT
>JBJTCD010000008.1:0-10012 GCA_046091665.1 Hyphomicrobiales bacterium | reverse complement strand
GCTTTGCGTTGGTGAAGGCAAAGATGTGCCAGGTATCATCGCCAATAAAAGTCATCACGCGACAACGCCTGATGAAAAATACAAAGTTATCCCCTATCAGGAGCTTTATATTGATGCCGGTTTTTCATCTGCAGATGATGTGCTTAAAGCGAGAATCGATATTGGTACGCCGGTGGTCTATCGCCCTCATTGCGTGAAGCTCGCAGATGACCGCATCGCGGGTACATCGATTGATGATCGTGCAGGCTGCGCGGTGGTGCTTGAAGTTGCGCGCGCTTTGCTTGAGACAAAAAAGCGCCCGACCGTTCACATTGTTTTTTCAGTACAGGAAGAATTCAATCTCCGTGGCGCAGTCACCGCGGCACAAGCTTTGATGCCCGATATTGCCATCCAGATTGATCTCATTCTTGCGAATGACACGCCCGATATGGCTTCACGCGGCGATGTGGAGCTCGGTGGTGGCCCGGCGATGGGTCTTTATAGTTTTCACGGACGCGGTACGCTCAATGGCACGTTGCCGCATCCCGCAATTGTATCGCTGATGGAAAACACCGCGAAGACTTTGAAAATGCCGTTACAACGCAGCGCTCATATCGGCGCTCTGACGGAATCATCTTATGTGCAATTGATCGGTTCGGGTGTCGCGGTGATCGATATGGGTTTCCCCTGCCGCTACACACATTCGTCACTTGAAGTGTGCGATGTAAATGATCTCGTGCACTTGAGCGCGTTGCTCACCGCCGCGATCACATCAGTCGATGCGAAATTCAATCTTGATCGCGATTTTTACGAAAAATAGGTGATGGTCACACTCGTTTAGATCAGCGAGCCGTTCACAAGCGCGCGACCGTCCGCATCGAAGAGATGACACACATTTGCGGGCAACGAGATCGTGACCGTTTCACCGATTTTCTGACGCGCCAAACCATCCGCTTTCACCACGCATTGCGCGAGCGCGCCAGTCTCGACATAGAGCATCGTTTCGCCGCCGAGATGCTCGGAGAGTGTCACCTTACCCGTAATTGAGTTCTGCGTACCTGATGCAACAAGTTCGATATGTTCTGGCCGAATGCCTAAAGTAACTTTGCCTTTCGGTAGCGTCTTTCCATGCGTATCGACGGAAATCGTGGCGCCTCCTTGCAACAGAACACTCGCGACATTGTTCGCGACATCCGTAACTTCGCCCGGCAAAAGATTCATTTTGGGGCTTCCGATAAAGGTCGCCACAAAAAGATTATTTGGTCGATGATAGAGTTCAAGCGGGCTGCCCACTTGCTCGATCTTTCCGGCGTTCAACACAACGATCTTGTCGGCCATGGTCATGGCTTCCACCTGATCATGCGTGACATAGATCATCGTCGCTTTAAGATCATTATGAAGTTTCGCGATCTCGATGCGCATTTGTACGCGTAGTGCCGCATCGAGATTGGACAACGGCTCGTCAAACAGAAACACATCGGGCTCGCGCACGATCGCACGGCCGATGGCGACGCGCTGACGTTGTCCGCCTGAGAGCTGTGCAGGACGGCGATCAAGATAATCTTTCAATTGCAAAAGATCGGCCGCTTTGTTCGTACGGGCATCAATCTCGGCTTTGGGTGTTTTCGCCATCTTCAAACCGAAGGCGATGTTTTCACGCACGGTCATATGCGGATAAAGCGCGTAGGATTGAAAAACCATGGAGATACCGCGCTTGGCAGGCGGCAAAGGCGATACATCCTTGCCACCAATTTCAATGACGCCGCCTGACATGTCTTCAAGGCCCGCCACCATGCGCAACAAAGTCGATTTGCCACAGCCTGAGGGGCCGACAAACACACAGAATTCGCCATCGGCAATATCGAGATCCACGCCGCGGATCACTTCAACATTGCCGAATGATTTGCGCACTTTGCGCAAAGCCAATCCTGCCATGGCGGTTTACTCCCCGTTCAATTTCCGCGTCGGTCTTATGACACCGCGCAACACTCTTCGAGCGCCCAATAGATTGCGATTTTTTCTCGCGCCGAGCAAGCGTTCGTCGCGTCACAGCCCTTGATCCAGCTTGAAAAAATAATCACATCAGCGTGCCAACAGCGCATCGACTTCAGCGCGTTTGGGCATAGCGGGCGCGGTTCCGGCACGCGTCACCGCAATCCCCGCCACCGCACAGCCAAAGCGCGCGGCCTGAAGCGGATCCTGTCCTTCCGCCAAAGCCGCAGCGAAGCCGCCATTAAACGCATCGCCCGCCCCCGCCGTCTCAACAACAGGCGCAACATGAAAGGCCGGGATCAGTTCAGAGCGGGTTTTCGAATGAAACAACGCACCCTTTTCACCAAGCGTAATGAGCGCAACGCCAACGCCTTTACTCAAAAGCGCATCGCCCGCGCGTTTAGCGTCCTCAATCGTTTCGACCGGAAAGCCCACCATCGCCGCAGTCTCGCTCTCATTAGGCGTGATGTAATCAACAAGCGGATAAATTGCCGGATCAAAAGGTGCCGCCGGCGCGGGATTAAACACGGTGATCACGCTCGCCCCGCGTGCGATTTTCAGCGCCGCAAGCGCGGCTTCCGCCGGTTGCTCCAATTGAGTCACAAGGACGCGTGAGGAACGGATCGCATCGCCTGCCGCTTCAACATCGGCAACAGAAATATCGCCCGCCGCGCCCGGCACCACGATGATGGCGTTTTCGCCATTGACCTCATTCACATAGATAAAGGCCGCGCCTGTGGGGGCAGTGGGAGAGCGCGTGACTTTGGTATCGATGCCCTCTGCAGCCCAAGTCGCCATCGCGATGTCGCCGAAGGAATCCTGGCCAAGGCGAGAAATGAATTTGGTCTTGGCTCCGGCGCGTGCGGCAGCCACCGCCTGGTTCGAGCCCTTGCCGCCCGGGCCCATCGCAAAGCCAGACCCCAGAATCGTTTCGCCGACTTGCGGCATACGCCCCGACCGGAAGGCCAAATCCGCCACGAAAATCCCGAGGATTGAAACGCCTTGCGCCATACTCCGCCCCCTATCGCGCCATTTTTAAACACGCGTCTTTTGAACCTAACCGGAAGCGACACTAAGGATCGGGTTTTCCGGCGTCAAACGCCGTTATTGCGCTTCGCCCTCGACTCTGTGATTTTGGCGTCCTCACCACTTAAGAAGGCCAATGCCATGCTCAAAGGGCTTGATCCGATCCTCACCCCCGACCTTCTCTACGTGCTCAAAGCGATGGGCCATGGTGATGATCTCGTTTTGTGCGACCGCAATCATCCGGCTTCGACTCTGGCTGCAAAAACCACACATGGGAAATTGCTCACTCTGTTTGGTGCGGATTTGAAACGCGCGGCTGAAGCCGTGTTGTCGCTTTTTCCGCTTGACACTTTTGTCGATGAACCTGTGATGCGCATGAAAGTCGTCGACAATCCGAATGAGCTCGTGCCGATCCATCACACAATGCAAGACGTCGTCAATAAAGCCGAAGGGCGCCCGATTAAAATCGGTGCTTACGAGCGTTTTGATTTTTATGATGCGGCCGCGCGTTCATTCGCGATTGTGCAAACATCCGATCCCGGACCTTATGGTTGTTTTATTTTTCGGAAAGGCGTGATCTGACGTGAGTGCAATCACCGGCTATGCCGCTCGTCTAAACTCTTTCAAGATTGATACGAATAATTATTGGCACGGATTAAACCGTAAGCCCAACACGCTTGATCTTGTTCACCGCGCGGCGACGGTGAAAGGGCTTACATCAGTTGATCTGAATTACCCTGATCATCTTGAGGGTTTTTCGGAACGAGACATTGTTGAAGGTTTGAACAAATCCGGCATCCGGCTCAATGGCTATGCGATGCGTTATTATACCGATCCTGGTTTCAAGCTTGGCGCTTTCACACATCCTGATGCAACTGTGCGTCGTGCTGCGATTGATTTAACCAAGCGCGGGCTTGATTCTCTTGCGGCTGCTGGTGGCACTTTGATGACTCTCTGGATGGGTCAAGATGGTTTTGATTACGCCTTTCAAATTGATTATCGCAAAGCGTGGGATGATACGATTGCGGCGTTAAACGAAGTCACCGCGCATAATCCAAAGATTGACATTGCGATTGAGTATAAGCCGAATGAACCACGCTCATTCAGTCTCATGCCTGATATCGGCACAACGCTTTTGGCTGTGAAAGAAGTGGGGCGCAAGAATCTCGGTGTCACGCTTGATTTTGCGCATGTGCTTTATGCCGATGAAATGCCTGCTTATGCGGCGTCTCTTGTCGCGCGTCACTCTCGACTTTTGGGTGTTCATCTGAATGATGGCTATGGAAAGCGTGATGACGGTTTGATTGCGGGTTCCGTTCATCCTATCCAAACCATAGAATTGCTCGTAGCCCTCAATCACATTGGCTATCATGGTATTCTTTACTTCGATACATTTCCGGATACGGCGGGGATTGACCCAGTCGCTGAATGCGAAACCAATATCGCAGCAACAGAATCGATGAAAAAAATTGCAAAATATCTGACAGACCACACCGATTTGGCTGAAGCCATTCACCGTCAAGATTCAGCCAAGAGTATGGCAATCGTTCAGAAAGCCTTGTTTGGTCATCTTGTGAAATGAAAGCGTAAGGACTCTCATGAATTCATCACTTGCATCACTTGGCCAGCAAGCGCTTCATGAATTAGGTGATGTGTTCAAGCATGTAAAAGATGATGCGGCGGATTCTTTGATCGATGCCATTGTCGCCGCGCGGCATATCGCGATTTATGGATGTGGCCGCGAAGGCCTCGCGATCAAAGGCTTCGCCATGCGCCTCTTTCATTTGGGTCTTGATGTTCATGTTTTAGGTGACATGACGGTGCCGCATTTCGGCAAAGGCGATTTGTTGATTGTGAGCGCGGGAACAGGTCATCTCAATTCTGGTGAAGCCTTCATCAAAGTGGCGCGAGAGGATGGCGCGCGCATTGCGGTCATCACATCGCAACCGACATTATCGACTCCCAAATTGGCGGATGTCCTCACAATCATTCCGGCGCAAACCATGGCGAATGATCAAAGCGCCAAGGCTTCGGTTTTGCCCATGGGATCGATGTTTGAAATCGCCGAGACGATTTTGTTCGAGCTCATTATTTTACGGCTTCGCGATAGACTTGGTGAGACGGCCGAGACCATGCGCGCGCGCCATACGAATCTCGAATAGACTCTCATCTGGTTCCTCTCATTTTGAAAATCTGGGCCTCTGGTAAAAGCCCGAAAGCCACTATAGGAACGCGCAAGAATGATTGCGTCCGCGTCAAAAATACGGAGTTAAACTATGACCGCCTCGTTCAAAGATCAGTTGAAAGACAAAAGCCTCTTTCGTGAGGAGGCTTATATTGCCGGTCGCTGGACAGGATCGGCGAAGAAGATCGATGTAACCAATCCGGCCAATGGCCAAGTGATCGGTACAATCCCCGCGTTAGGCCGCGCTGAAGCCGCAGACGCAATCAAAGCGGCCGAGGCGGCGCAAAAACAATGGGCTGCCACGCCTGCAAAACAACGCGGCCAAATTCTTCGTCGCTGGTTCGAATTGATGATGGAGAATCAAGACGATCTCGGCCGCATCATGACCGCTGAGCAAGGCAAGCCGCTTCCCGAAGCGAAAGGTGAGGTTGCCTATGGCGCGAGCTTTGTCGAGTTCTTCGCCGAAGAAGCGCGCCGCATCTATGGCGAAACCATTCCCTCTCCCTGGCCGAATGCCCGCATTGTTGCCATCAAGCAGCCCGTGGGTGTCGTCGCTGCCATCACGCCTTGGAATTTTCCGAATGCGATGATCACACGCAAAGCCGGCCCGGCGCTTGCGGCGGGTTGTTCGTTTGTTGTGAAACCCGCAACAGAGACGCCTTTCTCAGCGCTGGCCCTCGCTGAACTTGCAGAACGCGCAGGCATTCCCAAAGGTGTGTTCTCGGTGATCACAGGTCCAGCGCGCGAGATCGGCGCCGAGATGACCTCAAACCCGATCGTGCGTGCGCTTTCTTTCACAGGCTCCACAGAGATCGGCAAATTGCTGATGGCACAATGCGCAACCACTGTGAAAAAAGTTGGCCTTGAACTTGGCGGCAACGCGCCATTCATTGTCTTTGATGATGCCGATCTTGATGCGGCGGTTGCTGGTGCGATGGCTTCGAAATATCGCAATGCCGGTCAGACTTGTGTCTGCGCCAATCGCTTACTCGTACAAGACGGTGTCTATGATGCTTTCGCAGATAAGCTTGCGAAAGCGGTTACAACACTGAAAGTGGGTGATGGTTTTGGTGATGGCATAACGACCGGACCACTCATCAATGCTGCAGCGGTTGATAAAGTTGAAGAACATGTGACTGACGCTTTGAAGAAGGGCGGCAAAGTGATTACCGGCGGCAAACGTCATGCGCTTGGGGGTACTTTCTTTGAGCCGACCGTTATTCGCGATGTCACACCTGATATGTTGATTGCACGCGAAGAAACATTCGGACCGGTTGCGCCACTCTTCCGTTTCAAAACTGAAGAAGAAGCCATCCGCATGGCCAATGATACAGAATTTGGTCTCGCTTGTTATTTCTATACACGCGATATTGGTCGTGTGTGGCGCGTTGGCGAAGCGCTTGAATATGGCATTGTTGGCATCAATGAAGGGATCATCTCCACCGCTGAAGCACCCTTTGGTGGCGTAAAAGAATCCGGCATCGGCCGTGAAGGTTCACTTCATGGCGTCGAAGAATATATCGAAATTAAATATATGCTGATGGGTGGTTTGGGGAAGTGAAAGAAGTGAATTGTGAGTAGCGAATAGTGAGTAGCGAATAGGGATCAGAGTCACGTTACTTCTCGTTCGCTCTCCACTACTCGCTACTCACAGAAATCATCTTTCCACAAACGCTTTCTCAACCACATAGCTTGCAGGCTCACCACTTGAGCCTTCTTCAAAGCCACGCGCTTTGAGAATGTTTGTGAGATCGATATTCAAGCCCTGTGATCCGCAAATCATAATGCGATCATCTTTAGCATTCAAAGCGGGTAAACCAATATCACTGGTCAGTAAGTCGGCAGAGATCAGATCCGTAATACGACCACGATTTTTAAAAGGCTCACGCGTCACGGTTGGATAATAAATCAATTTATCGCGTACGAACTCGCCCAAAAACTCGTCTTCGGGCAATTCCTTCTCAATCATGTCACTATAAGCGAGTTCGGCCACTTCGCGTGTGCCATGAACGAGTACGACCTTTTCAAATTTTTCGTAAGTTTCAGGATCGCGGATGAGACTTAAGAACGGCGCCAAACCTGTGCCTGTTCCCAAAAGATAAAGATGTTTTCCGGGCAAAAGATTTTCGAGCAACAATGTACCGGTCGCTTTTTGTCCGACAATGATTTTATCACCCGGAACGATATTCAACAAACGCGACGTCAAAGGACCATCGGGCACTTTGATCGAAAAAAATTCGAGCTTGTCGTCATAATTCGGACTGGCAATCGAATAAGCGCGCAGCAAAGGTTTACCATCTATCGGCAACCCGATCATCGAGAATTGGCCATTGCGAAAACGGAAGCCGCGATTGCGTGTGGTCGTGAAGCTGAAGAGCCGGTCCGTCCAATGATGGACACTCAACACGGTTTCTTCTTGAAATGCGCTCATAGCCGCCCGCCCGCTTCGTCTGATCTCTTATTCGACAGGGTGCGACATTTTGTCAAACCCTTCCAAACTGTTATATCAACCAATTATCAGAATTCAACGTAAATTTTATAATATCACATTTTGGATATGTAATATTATCTCTTGGTGATGAGGTTGAATTCCGCCTTTCGATACATCGAAATATGCGGGCGGGCGTTAGGGCGACTTGATCTGGGTCAAGTTTTCAAGGGGGGTGCGCCGGGTTTCAACCGCCATTCAACGGAACCCAATGTTCCCCATCTTTTCGATATGAGCGCTTTACGGCCGCCCAAGCGACCCGATGCGCTGCGGCGTCACGTCCGCCGCCATAATGGCGTTTGCTCGGGTCAGCGTAACGCTCAAATGCGTGGTTGAAGGCTTCACGGAAAATCGTTTGCGCATGAACCGGCAGATGAAGACGCACGCGATCCGGTAATTCCTCATTCTTGCGATATGGCATCACATCCTCCCGATTTTGATCGCTGATCATGATCGGATCGGGCGCACGAAAACCATTCGCGATGTTGCTTATGAGCGTCTATCTGTCAGCTTGCGAGATGAGGACATAGAATGGGTCCGCCAAGACTGCGTTCCAACCGATAGGCCAAATCCAACGCACGCGCTTCTTGAAAACCGGGCACGATGAATTGCATGCCGACCGGCAACCCTTCCGATGTGACTCCCGCTGGAAGACTGATCGCTGCCAATTCAAAATAATTTGCAAAACGCGTGAAGACCGCAGGTGTATCATGTTCGGGATGTTCACCAAGAACCGGCGCAGGAAAAGCTGTTGTCGGCGTCAATATCGCATCGACCGACTCAAAGGTTTTGGCGATTTCAGGTTTGTTTCGATCGCGGTTTGCAATATTTTCGAGATAATCGACCGCCGTGACAGACTTGCCACTCAGCATCCGGCGTCTAACAGACTCACCTATGCGATTGGGTTCCTCATCGACAAGATCGCGATAATGACGATAGCCATCGATCGCAAGAAACATACCGCAAGGCGCTGCATAATCAGCAAGGCTTTTTGAAAATCGGATCGGCACACATGTTGCGCCTGCCTCTTTGATCCGATTGATCGTCTCTTGCCAAATTTTTTCTGTATGCGGATGAAGTGTAACGCCGAGCTCAACGGGAATACCAATCCGCTTACCTTCAAAGGCTTTGGAATCATTTACAGGAGAAGGCACGCTCGTTCCCTCAGGATGTTCTGTAAGAACATCAAATAAGAGCGCAGCGTCACGCACCGTGCGTGTCATCGGACCGATTGTATCAAGCAATTCCGAAAGGGGCAGCACCCCCGTTGTCGGAATCAACCCTATCGTTGTTTTTAATCCCACAAGACCAGAGAAAGATGACGGCAACCGAATGGATCCCCCCGTGTCCGTACCGAGCGCTCCGGGCACCAAACCGGATGCGACTGAAACGCCCGAACCATTTGAAGACCCACCGGGCACGCGATGTTGTTTTTGATCCCAAGGGTTAACCGGCGCGCCAAGCGTTTCATTAGAACCCCAGCCGCCGAATGCATATTCAACGGTTGCGACCTTGCCGATAATGATCGCGCCAGCATTTTTCAATCGTTGAACGACGACCGCGTCTTGTGCTTCCGCTCGAGCCCCTTTGCGTGTCAATGAGCCCCCGCCTGTGGGCATACCTGCAACATGAATAATGTCTTTGATCGCAAGAGGAACTCCAAAAAGCGGCCCTCTCGGCGTGCCGAGTGCGGCGAGTCGATCAAGATGCCGCGCCTCATCAAGAGCGCGCGTTTGATCAAGATGAACGAAGGCCTTTAAGCGATCATTCGCGTGTGTGATGCGATTGATTGCCGCAATCACCATCGCTTCGGCCGAAGCGTCTCCGGAGCGGGTTTTTTTGATTGTCTCTTCGAGGGTCAAAGGCACAGTCGACATTTGATATTTCCTGTTATTATTGCGCTCAAGATTTATCGATTTTACCAATTTGTCAAAAGATTCATGACTGCATTTTGCGTTGAGCAGCCACGCCCTTTCCTGCGAGAAAGAAACTCAGCTATAGTTCGAAATAAGAGTGAGTTGTGAGAAGACGGAGTGCGACGCCATGAGTCGTGTTGGATCTTTTGGACGTTCCGTTTTTATAGGGTTGATCATTGTCGGTCTGTTGGCGCTTGCGACAAAAAGCGCAAAAGCCGGACCCGTGGAAGAGGGCGATCGCGCCTATCTTCAAGGCCATATTGAGGCGGCCATTCAGCTCTGGACACCGCCTGCCACGCAAGGCAGTGCCGAAGCGCAATATCGTCTCTCGCAGGCCTATCTCTCCGGCAATGGTGTCGCGCGCGATCTTGAATTGGGTTTGAAATGGTTGTCACTGGCCGCGGAGCGGCATTATCCGCCGGCGCT
>JBJTCD010000007.1:0-13390 GCA_046091665.1 Hyphomicrobiales bacterium | reverse complement strand
GTTATTGTCATTGAGTTGCAGCGCCGCCTCGATGCAAAGTCGCGACTGAAGCGCTGATTGTTGTTGATGGTCGCTCGGGCCGCGTTGTTGAGGCCAATCCGGCAGCGGCGAATTTACTCAATAAACAATTGCGTCGTTTGGTGGGTTCCGCCTTTACCGATGCGTTCTCTGGCGCTGATCTTGATAAAGTGTCAGCGATGTTGGCGTCGCTGCGTTCAGTGGGTCGCGTTGATGATGTCGCACTTTCACTTGGCGGTGAACAACAGGCTGTAACAAGCGCGACGGTATTCCGCGAGAACAACGCGGTGCTATATATGTTCCGCTTGTTCCCGCTTGCCGTTGGTGCGCGCGGCGTTGTGGTGCCGCGTCAGCAATCGCAAGCGCTTGCCGCCATTCAAGCGATGCCGGATGCGTTTGTTCTCACCGATATGGACCGTCGCATTATTGCAACCAATGCGGCCTTTCTTGAAATCATTCAGCTTGGCACTGAAGAGCAGGCGCGCGGTGAACCGCTTGATCGCTGGATGGGCCGTGTCGGTGTTGATACCGGCCTTCTTTATTCAAGCGTGATCGAACATAAAATCATTCGCCAATTCTCAACCGTATTGCGCGGTCAATTTGGTACGGTTGAAGACGTCGAAGTCTCGGGCGTGGCGCTCAAAGATTCTGAGCCTCCTGTGATCGGCTTCACGATCCGCCGCATCGCGCGGCGTGCCGCAACCGATGATCCGGGCAAACGCAGCTTGCTGCGGTCGGTCGATGAGATGACCAAGCTCGTTGGCAAAGTGCCGCTCAAAGACCTCGTCCGCGAGACGACCGATATTATCGAGCGACTTTGCATCGAGGCGGCGCTGCAACTCAATGACAATAACCGCGCGAGCTCGGCCGATATGCTGGGTCTGAGCCGTCAGAGCCTCTATGTGAAGCTCCATCGCCACGGCATTGAGGAAAAGGGCGGTCCGTAAAAGGACTGATCTAATCGTCAGCTTCAATTGACATAAAAAACTGTCAGGCATACCGTCATGCCATGGCGAATTCGGTCTCAACGCGCTCGACCCTCGCGCTGCCGGCGCCGTCGGCCATTCTTGAACTTTTGAAGCCGATCACCTGGTTCGCGCCAATGTGGGCCTTTGGCTGTGGCGTTGTTTCCTCCGGCGTGTCGGTTCTCGATCATCTCGGTCTGTTGGTTCTGGGCATTGCTTTGTCGGGTCCGCTCGTTTGCGGCACGAGTCAGGCGGTGAATGACTGGTTTGATCGCCATGTCGACGCGTTGAATGAGCCGAACCGCCCAATTCCTTCGGGACGTGTCCCCGGTCGTTGGGGCTTGATCATCGGAATCATCTGGAGCGGATTGTCGCTCGTCGTGGCAGCACTTCTTGGCGAAGCGGTGTTTTGGGCCGCTGTTTTCGGCCTTGCCGCCGCATGGGCCTATAGCGCGCCGCCTATTCGTTTGAAGCGCAATGGCTGGTGGGGCAATGCCGCCGTTGGTCTTTGCTATGAGGGTCTGCCTTGGTTCACCGGCGCTGCGGCGTTGCAAGGCGGTGTGCCGACACTGCCAATTCTTTTGCTCGCTTTGCTCTATAGCGTTGGTGCGCATGGCATCATGACGCTCAATGATTTCAAATCGGTCGAAGGCGATCTCAAAATGGGGATTGCCTCCTTGCCTGCACAACTCGGTGTTGATCGCGCTGCGCGTTTAGCCTGCGCCGTGATGGCGATCCCGCAACTCATCGTCATCGCTTTGCTCTTTCAATGGGAGAGCCCGTTACACGCGCTTGGCGTCGTTGCGCTTTTGATCGCGCAAGCCTTTCTCATGCGGCGTCTCTTGAAAGATCCGAAAGGACAGGCCGCCTTCTACAATGCGACAGGCACCACGCTTTATGTGCTTGGCATGTTGGTTTCGGCTTTTGCCGTGCATGGCATGGCGGGAGGATAGGATGACAGAAAATCAATTGAGCTGGTTTGGCATTATTCGCGTGGGCCTTGTTCAGGCAGCTCTCGGGGGAATCGTTGTTCTCACCACCTCAACCATCAATCGTTTGATGATTGTAGAGCTGGCTTTGCCGGCTCTTGTGCCGGGCCTTCTTGTGACATGGCATTATGCCTTGCAGATTTTAAGACCAAGATGGGGATACGGATCTGATCGTGGTGCGCGCCGTACGCCATGGATCATTGGTGGGATGTTTGTTCTGGCTTTGGGTGGCGCTTTGGCGGCAGCTTCTGTTGGGTTGACAGCGTCTTCAACCCTACTCGGTTTAAGCGTTGCTTTCATTGCTTTTACGTTGATCGGCATCGGCGTTGGCGCTTCAGGAACATCCTTGTTGATTTTCTTAGCAAGCCATGTCGAACGCGAGAGACGCGCGGCAGCAGCCACCATTGTCTGGATTATGATGATTGTCGGATTCATTCTGACATCCGCTTTTGTCGGCCATTTCCTCGATCCGTTTACGCCACTTCGTCTTGTTACGCTCGCATCGACTATTTGCGCCTTTGCATTTTTGATTTCGCTTGTTGCACTTTATCGTCTTGAACCACGGCAAAAACAAACATCGCACACTCAATCGAATCGTGACGCGGCAAAGCCTAACTTTCGTGAAGCCTTCGCACATGTGTGGCGTATGGCCGATGCGCGCCGCTTTGCCATTTTTGTTTTCATCTCCATGCTCGCTTACAGCGCGCAGGATCTCATCCTTGAACCTTTTGCCGCAATTCGTTTTGGCTTAACGCCCGGACAAACAGCGTCTCTTTCCGGCACACAAAATGGTGGTGTTCTGTTCGGAATGATTTTGGTTGGTGTTCTTGCGACCGTGTTTAATCGCTATCGCTTCATGGAATTGCGCAACTGGGTCATGCTTGGATGTTTTGGTTCCTCTTTGGCTTTGATCGGTCTTGTTGTTGCGGCACGTATGGGGCCGCCTTGGCCGATCTCTGCATCGGTCTTTGCGCTCGGTTTCGCGAATGGTGTTTATGCCGTCGCGGCCATCGGTTCTATGTTTACATCCGCACGCTCGGAAGGCTCTGAGCATGAAGGGCTTCGCATGGGACTCTTCGGTGCCGCGCAAGCTGTGGCCTTTGGGTTAGGCGGTGTTGCGGGAACAGGTCTTTCCGATTTTTTCCGTATCTTTATGGATGCGCCCGAAATCGCCTACGCATCCGTTTTCGCCATTGAAGCGCTTCTATTTGTTGTCGCGGCCTGGCTCGCCACATCGATTGGTCGCAACAGCGCGCATTCTGAACATCAAAATCCGCTTGTGCTTGCAGCTGGGCATGAGATTGGCGTTGAGGGAGGTTGAGATGACAATGAGCAATCAAAGCGCCTCGGACCATTTTGATGTGATCGTCATTGGCGGTGGCCCTTCTGGGGCAACAGCAGCGGATGATCTCGCGCGTGCCGGACGAAAAGTGGCGCTGCTTGATCGCGCAGGACGCATCAAACCTTGTGGCGGTGCGATTCCGCCGCGTCTCATTCGTGATTTTTCAATTCCGGATGAATTGATTGTCGCGCGTGTTGATTGCGCGCGGATTGTTTCGCCCTCAGGTCGTCACGTTGATATGCCGGTTGAAGGGTCTTATGTCGGCATGGTTGATCGCGATGAATTTGATGAATGGTTGCGTGAACGTGCCGCTTTATCGGGGGCACATCGTTTTACGGGAACCTATGAGCGCTTTGAACGCGAAGGCGATGGTACACCGCGGATCATCTATAAAAATGCTGATGGTAAAGAAGCGTCGATTGTTGCGCGGCTTGTGATTGGTGCCGATGGTGCTTTGTCGAAAGTCGCGCGCGATACGATTCGTGGTGGCGATCGTATGCCTTATGTCTTTGCCTATCATGAAATTGTGAAAGCGCCTGAGACGCAAGATGTCGATCATGCACCGGCGCGTTGTGATGTGTATTATCGTGGAACCCTGTCACCTGATTTTTATGCCTGGGTTTTTCCGCATGGCAAAACCATGAGCATTGGTACGGGTAGTGCGAATAAAGGATTCTCTTTGAAAGGGTCAGTTGCGGAATTGCGTCGTGATGCGGGTTTCGCTTCGCTTGAAACCATTCGTAAAGAAGGCGCTCCCATTCCGTTAAAGCCGTTGAAGCGGTGGGATAATGGCCGCGACGTGTTGCTTGCCGGTGATGCCGCGGGTGTTGTTGCGCCGGCATCAGGCGAGGGGATTTATTACGCGATGCTCGGTGGACGATTGGCCGCTGAAGCGGTTGAAGCGTGTCTTGTCACCAATGATGCGCGTGAGCTGAAAGTGGCGCGTAAGAAATTCATGAAGGATCATGGCCGCGTCTTTTTCATCCTCGGCATCATGCAACGCTTTTGGTATCGCACGGATGGATTGCGTGAACGTTTCGTATCGATGTGTGCGGATAAAGATGTGCAGCGTCTCACATGGCAGGCTTACACGGAAAAGAAACTCGTTCGCGCCGATCCGCTCGCGCATGTGAAGATCTTCTTCAAAGACATGGCGCATCTTCTTGGGTTGGTGAAACCCGCATGATTGAGTTTGAACCCGGCTTTTTGTCGGCGCTTGCGGGTTCGGCAGCGGCGTCCATCGTTGTTGCGGGTGCGGGCGGGTTCATGACCGATACAGGGCCTTGGTATCGCTCCATGAAATTTCCCCAATGGAAGCCGCCGGATTGGGCTTTTGGACCGATTTGGACTTTGGTTCTTGTCTCAGCCACCTTGGGCGCCGCCATAGGCCTTCAGGCCGCGCCGGATGATCAGACCTATTGGATTTGCGTCGCGGTGCTTGGTCTCAATGCGGGTTTGAACATTCTCTGGAACGCGATTTTCTTTGCGCTTCGTCGCCCCGATTGGGCCTTTGTCGAAGTAGTGATTTTCTGGTTCTCAATTGTGGCTGTGATGCTCGTGATTGGCAGCCATGCTCCTTTCGCGGCACTCTATTTTTTGCCCTATCTTTTTTGGGTCGGGATCGCGAGCCTTTTGAATTGGAAAATTGTGGTTCTCAATCGTCCCTTTGGAGCGGTGCAGCATGATTGAGGACTTTGTGGCGAGTGGCCATGCCGCCGATCTCATTCTGGCAGTTATGGCGCTTGAGGCGGTTTTTTTGGGGGTTTACCTCAAGAAACGCGGGCTTTCTCGCTATATTCTTGGCTTTTGGGCTGCGCTCGCCGCCGGGGCCGGTTTAGTCTTGGCGTTGAGGGTTGCGCTAACCGGCGGCGGTCTGATGGCGATTGTGGTGTGTATGGGCCTAAGCTTTGTCGCTCATTTGATTGAGTTGGCGCTTAAGATTGTTTCCGTGCCGACTAATCCGGACTATGAGGGGCGCGCGTAAGATGATGTCGTCTGACATTCAGGCCGACTGCAGGAAGGAAATCGCGCATGTCCAGAATTCTGATCATTTCGTCACTCGCCGCCATGGTGATGGCCGCAACGCCCGCGCTTGCGGATGGCGATGCCGCCGCTGGCGAAAAAGTCTTCATCAAATGCAAAGCCTGCCACGAGAACGAGCAGGGTGTGAACAAAATCGGCCCGACGCTGAAGGGTATCGTTGGCCGCAAGGGCTCTTCGGTCGAAGGCTATGCCTATTCCGACGGCGCGAAGGCGAAGGCTGCCGGAGGTCTCGTTTGGGACGAGGCGACGCTCGCCGCTTATCTCCCCGATCCAAAGGCCTATGTGCCGGGAACCAAAATGGCGTTCGCTGGTTTGAAGAACCCGCAAGAAGTGGCCGACGTCATCGCCTATCTCAAGACCAAGCCGTAATCGGCATTTTTGAATTTACTTCATGCGGCGCTTTATTCAGAGGTGCCGCATGAGTGATATCGAACAACGCAAACGCGACCATATTAAAATCGTGTTGTCGGGTGCGGCCCGTCACAGCGCGTCTGCCGGCTTTGACGGCATCGCCTTCGAGCACAATGCGCTTCCCGAATTATCATTTAACGACATCGACCTTTCGACGCGGTTTCTCGGCAAGACCTTGAAGCTTCCTTATCTCGCGTCATCCATGACCGGTGGTCCCGCTGATTCTGATCGTATCAATCTTGCGCTTGCGGAGGCCGCTGAACAATGCGGCTTTGCGATGGGTGTGGGGTCACAACGCATCGCGCTTGCGGGTGGCAAATCGCATGGGCTTGATCGGCGCTTGCGTGATCATGCACCGACAATTCCGATTTATGCCAATCTTGGTGCTGTGCAGCTTGTGAATGGTATGGGGATTGATCATGCGCGGCGAGCCGTTGAAGAGATTGGAGCCGATGCTCTGATCTTGCATCTCAATCCCATCCAAGAAGTTTTACAAAAAGACGGCGATTACGATTGGCGCGGTGTGACCAAGGCGATTGCTGATCTCGTTGAAAAATTTTCTGCACCGGTAATTGTCAAAGAAGTGGGCTTTGGCATCTCCGTTGATGTCGCGCGGCGCTTGCTTGAATGTGGTGTGTCCGCGATTGATGTGGCGGGCGCAGGGGGCACAAGTTGGGCTGCTGTTGAAGGTCGTCGCGCGCCTGATCAAACAACACATGATCTTGGTGAACTCTTTCGTGATTGGGGTATTCCAACCGTTGAGTCTCTCGCTTCATTGCGGGGACGCTTTCCTGACTTGCCTCTCATTGCCTCAGGCGGTGTGCGCCACGGTCTTGAGGCGGCTAAAGCGATTCGTTTGGGAGCAGATCTTGTTGGCCAAGCGGCGGCGTTACTTGCGCCTGCGATGCAGGGGACTGAAGCCGTGATTGCGCATGTTGAATTTTTTGCGCGCGCGTTGCGCTTGGCGTGTTTCGCGACAGGCTCAAAGGACTTACGCACGTTACGGAAAGCCGCTTTGCGGTAGATGTAATTCGTGGTTCGACACGCGCCTTTGGCGCGGCTCACCATGAGGATATTTTACTATCCCTCATCCTGAGCCGCCGCGAAGCGGCGAGTCGAAGGACGTGGTTCGAGACGCATCGCTTTCGCTTCCAAGAATTTCAAACAAAAAAAGCCGGAGCTTTCGCCAATAAAATTTTCAAATAAAAAAAAGCCGGAGCTTTCGCTCCGGCTCAAGTCGCCTGGGTGGAACAACCGCTCAGGGATTGGGTTGACGCAGCTCCTCATAGTCTTTGACCATGGCCGCACCATAAAGAGGTTTGTACACGCCTTGGTGGCAGGTTGCGCAGTTCACTTTTGCAACATCGCCTGAAGGCCCAAGCCGCTCTTTCGGGAAGACCCCTTGGAGCGAATTGAGATAGGTTTCATTCACTTCGCTGACCATATGGATGCCATGCCATGCGGTCACACGTTGCGGACGGCTTTCAGCCCATGACGCGAATTGCCGTGAGTTGTGGCAATAGGTGCAGTTCACTCCGAGCGCTGTCGAGAGATGCATCATCAGCGCATAAGTGGTTTCTGTGTCATGGATTGAGGCTTTGGTTGTGCCTTCAGGCAAAGCCGTTGTGGCATTCACGCGGATATTGGCGCCTTTTGCCAAGAGCGGCGTGAACGGGTCGTAAGTCAGAGAGGTTGTACCGACGACTTTCGACGCGAGGTTCTGGCCTTGACGGCTTGACGCCATACCGGCCGCTTGCGGCGAACCTTCATTCTTAAACCAGATATTCGCCGGAACCGGATTGCCGCGATGGCAGGTGTAGCAGGTGACGCCTGTCTGCGCGACGTGAGGTGTCCACATCGTGTTGATCGCGCGTGTCATCTGCAACATGCGACGCGCCACAACCTTTGTGTAGAGGCTGTCGTCTGCCATGTTTTCAGGATTATGGCAGTAGGTGCAGCCTTGTTCAGGTGCGACCCAATTTGTGATCGCGCCCATCAAGCGATTGAATTCTTCGACATCAAGATCGCCAAGAACTTTGACGTTTTGATAGTCTTTTGAATCTTTCACTTTTACGCCCGAGAGTTTCACCGGCGGATCGGCTTCAGGTGCAACATTCGCCTTCTGGAGTTTTGCCTCCATCCGCGGATTGTTGATTTCCACCATGCCCACGCCCCGTGGACCGATCTGGGTTGAGGCCATCGGGGGCCGCTCCCATGAGAGCATCATCGCAATTGTGAGCAATGTGCCCGCGATGATGCCGATAAATGCGAGTGCGTATTTCATGACGTCGCTCTCCCCCTCACTGGCCTTTAAGTGCGGGATCGAGAACCGGCGCCCACATATCGTAAGCGTAGGTCGGTGCCACACCGTGTTTGACGGCCCAGAGATACCAATTGTCGACGACGGTGCCGGTCAGAAGAATGCCGATGCCACCCGCAAGCGGGCAGAGCACTGCAAACCACCAAGCCCAGCGATGGATCGATTCCATCGTCGCGTTGAAACCCATCGTCCAGCGCCAGAACAAAGCCGCACGTTCTGAGGCTGTACCACGATCAATGATCTGTTCGATTTCGCGATCACCGCCGAGATGCGAGACCGCAAGGATCGTTGCGCCATGCATCGCGAAGAGAAGAGCGGAACCGTAAAGGAACGCGATCGAGATCATGTGGAAGGGGTTGTAGAAAAGATTGCCGTAGCGAATGGAGAACGCTGCCGTCCAATCAAGATGCGGGAAGATGCCGAAAGGAACCGCTTCCGAGAAATTGCCCATCAGCACCGGCCGGATGAAGCCGAGAACGAGATAGAGCCAGATCGCAGCGGCGAATGCCCAAGCGACATGTGTGCCCATGCCGAGCGCGCGTGCACGGCGATAGGTACGAACCCACCACAACAAAATGCTTGTTGTGAGAAAGAGACCGGCGATTAACCACCAGCCACCTTCACGCAAAGGCGGGAAGTGCAAACCATATTTTGCCGGCGGCGGTTCAAGCGAAAGCCAGAAGAGCTGACGGACAAATTGCACCGGATCCCAATTCACCGACGCCCACATATTGAGACCGATGATTTCGAACGCGATCAAGCCGCATACGAGTGAGATCGTTCCGAGCCATCCCAAATAGATTGGACCGATTTGTGCGTTACCGATGAGACCAAAGAGACGGCTTGTGAACGGCGTGCCTTGACGCTCGAACATACCCGTCTCGTTCATCGGCACGCCCATATCTGCCGGTCCATGGACCTGAACGCGGTTATAGAGATTTTGATATTGGATCATTGTGCTGTCTCCCCCGCTCAGCGCCAGATCGGAAGGTCAAGCCACCAGTTCCACCATTCCGGCCAACCGCGTGTCCAGAAGGGTCCACTAATGACAATACAGATCGCGCTCCAGAATACGGCGGCTATAGCGAGGAAGAAACCCAAGCGATGGATACCCAGTGTACCGATGGAATAACCAATCGTATCGCGGAAAAACGTGTCTTCATGCTCAGGTGTTTTAACCGCTTGGCCTTTCGGCGGGTTTGTAGCGGAAAGAACGAGACCGCCATGCAAGGCGAGCGCAAGAGTTGTTGTGAAAAACAAAGACACCGCAATCATATGTGCGGGATTATAATGGAAGTGGAGATATTGGTAGCCGACATTCGACACCCAATCGAGATGCGAGATGATCCCGTAAGGAAAGCCGTGTCCCCATGCGCCGAGAAGAAGCGGACGAATGATCACCAATGTCACATAAGCGAGAATAGCGAAGCCAAAAGCGACAGGCACATGATAGCCTATGCCGAGCTTGCGGCAGATTTCCACTTCGCGCAGCGCCCAAGAAACAAAGGCACCGGTCGCGCAAATTGTGATGATCTGCCAGAAACCACCTTCTTTCAAAGGGGCGAGGGCGAGACCATATTTGAGATCCGGCGGAGCAATATTGATCTGCCAGATATTCCATGTCGAACCTTGTGAGGCCGCATAAATGATGAGGGCGGTTCCTAGCGTTGCGAATAACATAGTCAACACGCCAAAGAAGCCTACGTAAAAGGGACCTACCCAAAAATCGAACAGGTCACCACCGATTAAGGTACCGCCGCGGACGCGATACTTTTTTTCGAAGCTGAGCATTGCCATCCCGGAATCTCCGTCTCGGCCGTGGCCGTTGCGATGGGAAGAAAAATAAATGAGGTGAGAAGTGGACGGAACAGACGCTTATAACGTGCCATCCCGTCCACGATTGTGTGAAAGGATTGGGGTTAGCCAATCATTTCGGTCACTGCCACATCCAAAGCTGCAGCCTTCTTGCCTTCGATCCAATTGTACTTGGCCGTTGAAAGAAGAATGAAGTGGATGAGGAGAGCAAGAACAGCAAGAAACACCGTCAGCGCGACGAGCGTTCTGCGAGGGTCGAACATCAGCCAAATGCGCCACATGTTAGTAACCTCCTATCAGAACCACGGCCGCCACTGCCAAACGAGGAAGTGAGCGATAATCGCCACAACCACGTAAGCAATGGTGCTGGACATGAACATGCTGTGATATTCCTTGGCTTCCGCCTCGGTCAGTCCGCTCGAATTGAGCGGGCTTTTGTGATCAGCCATATCTGAATCTCCGGCTGAGGGCCCATTTCTGGAACCCGTTACCGCGACAACCCTCGCGGCGCAGGCCCCCTTGGATTTCTTGCGAAATCTTTTGGTGGATATTCATCTTTGCCTTGCGACAAAGGTGAATAAGTGGACGTCCACCTCACATGAAGGCGAACGGAATCGAATTCAGTGTTGCGATGCGTGCAACTTTGAAGATGGATTTTCCTTCATCGCGCGCGCTCACCGACCAACGCGAAGCGCGGGGCATGAGACGCGAGAAAGCAACCGCGATCAGAAAGATCGGATAGACCGCGTAAAACACGAGATTATATTCAAGACGTGTTTGGTTTTTATCGGCTCTGGTCATCGACATGATCAGGCTCCTTCCTGTCCCATGAGAAATCGGAATTGATGCGAGAAAGAGTTGGTCATCAGGCAAACTCCTTCCGCGCTTTTTGAACATCTTCGATGCCTACGCGCCCGCTTTGACTCTTGCGGGCGAGGCGTTCTGCACCATCGCGCAATCTCTTCGCGGCAGAGATGCGAATGAGAACGGGTTCTTTTTCAACGATCGCTTCAAGCGCTTGATGCGCTTCATCATCCCAGACGAGATCATCGCGATCTTTCACCGGTGTCGCTTCAACACGGTCCATATCGGTGCCAAGCGGCAAGATGTTGAAGAGCGCGTTGAAGAGCGCGTTGCAAATTTCCTGAATAAGATAGGTCGCACCCGAATACCCCATGAAGGGCGTGCCGGTATGACGACGAATGATCGCACCGGGGAATGATGCGGGTATATAGACACCGCGACCACCCGCTTCCGCGAGATACATGTTTTCGTTGTAGCTTCCGAAGATCACAAGCGGCGCTTTGTCTTTCACAAGCTGCCGGATCGCTTCATTGTCGGTTTTGCCACCGGCTTTGCGTGCAACCGCGAAAGCGCAGGGCAATCCCATTTCCTCTTCAAGGAAATGTTTGAGGCCGCGTGTATAGGTCTCATTCGCCACAACCGCGAAACTCGCCGTGCCGAAGAAATCCTGCGTCACCGAACGCCACAAATCCCAAAGCGGTTTGATGGTTGTGTGTTTTTCGCGCTCGATAAAGGGTTCTGGATCAAGACCCAAGATCTCACCAAGCGCGCGTAAGAATTTTGTTGTCGAGTGCAGACCAATCGGCGCTTGCAACCAGGGACGATCAAGCTTCTCGCAAAGCTTCGAGCCGAATTCGCGATAGAGATTGATATTGGCCTCGGCATTTGTGAGTTTTGTCACATCAGCCAAATGGCTGCCGAGCGGGAAGGTCATATTTACTTCCGCACCGATGCCTTCAACAAGACGACGGATCTCTGCGAGATCAGAAGGCGAATTGAATGTGCCATAGATCGTGCCAATCAAATTGACGCGTGGCTTTTCACCTTCTTTGCGCTTTGGTGCAGGCGGAACGGCTTTTTTCTTCGCACCAAATTCTGTCCAGAGCCACACAAGCGCGCGATCTGCACTCTGCCATTGATCTTCGTCGATGGTGCGGGGAAGAAAGCGTTGAATGCCTGTGCCTTGCGGTGTCACACCGCCGCCAATCATCTCGGCAATTGAACCTGTCACAACAACGCTCGGCAAACCGGGATCAAGCGTCTTATGCGCGCGTTTCATCGCCGCTTCGGTGCCGTGCTGGCCGAGTTCCTCTTCGCCAAGACCGGTCACAACAATCGGCAATTCATGCGGCGGTAAAGCATCTGTGTAATGTAACACCGATGTCACCGGCAGATTTTCGCAACCCACAGGACCATCAATGATCACCTGCAAGCCTTTGATGGCGGTGAACACATAGACGGAGCCCCAATAGCCGCCTGCACGATCATGATCGAGAACCAGCATTATGCAGCCCTCCCGATCTTTGATGCGTGAATGAAATGCGGAGCCGTCATGTCGCGGTCGACTCCTCCGCTTTGGCGCGTGCTGCGAGCATCGCCTGATATTTCGCGCGGAATTCCGGATGATCGCGCGGCACATCTTCCCACACGCCGGCATTCGGTCCACGACCAACGCCGTCGAAAAATTCACTCATGCGATCAAAGCGCGCCTTGTTGCCGATCGCTGCATTGATGACCTCAGCAAGCGAGCCCGCGCCCGCAGGACCCATCAAAGGCCGCGCTGAAATCAAATTGGTGAAATAGAGTGACGGAATGGAAAGTTCTTTCGCTTTCTGCACGACAGGCGTTGTGCCAATCGCAAGATTTGGCTTGAAATGAAGAACGGCGGCGACGTCATCTTCGAGTGACGCGCGATAATTGATTGCGACACCGCGTGATTCGAGCCAATCACGATCCGCATCAGACCATTGTGTCTTCGGGCATGCCGTACCGACATAAGGCACTTCGGCTCCGCTCTCAACGAGCAGACGCGCGACAAGCAATTCTGAACCTTCATAGCCTGAAACGGTCATGCGGCCTTTGATGGGCTTTGCTGAAAGCGCACTAAGAATGGCAGGAAGAATGGCATTCTGTGTAGCTGCGATTTTTTCAGATGAAACACCGGCAACCTGTCCAATCGCAGAGAGCCATTCGGCGGTACCATCGTGACCCACGGGAGCGGAGCCCACAACTTTGCGACCAGCGGATTCAAATTCGCGAATTGAAGCTGTATAAAATGGATGGATGGCGGCCACTGCAGCACAATCAAATGCGGCAAAGAGTTCGCGCCATTCACGCACCGGTACTACGGGACCCACAGCCAAACCCATCGGCTCAAGCAAACGACCGATCGCGACGGGATCAGCCGGAAACATTTCACCGAGCAAAGTGATGGTTGGTAATTTTGTTTTGCCTGAGCGCGGTGCGGCAACTGGGCCCTGACGAATTTCATTCGCCGCATATTTCAGCATCGCGCCGGAGAGAATGTCTTTCGCTTCAGCATGTGTTGGCACGCCGAAGCCGGGTACATCGATGCCAATGATGCGCACACCATTGATCTCTTTCGGCAGAAGCTGCAGCGGCACACCGGAAGCGGTCGGCACACAGAGATTGGTGATGACGATGGTGTCATAATGCTCGGGAT
>JBJTCD010000006.1:0-16940 GCA_046091665.1 Hyphomicrobiales bacterium | reverse complement strand
TCCATAAATTGAGGTGTTTAAATCTATAAAAAATTCTTTCAAATTTTTTGAAAAATTTACAGCCAAATAAATAGCTTGCTTAAAAATCACCCATAAAGAGATAAATTACGATTTTTATCTAATGCATAAATTTTGACCAGGGCATTCTTAGAGTTTCATTATAACAAATTGCTTTGACGATAGCATTCGATAAAGGCATTTCATTTCGAGAAAGCCGACCATCCGACCACATTAATTCTAGTTGGGGACCTATTGCCTTTGCTAATTCAGCGCCTTCAATTGTATCCTTTTCCATATGACCTGCCTTTGCCTCCTCGTAAGTTAAGCCGAGGCCTAATAATCTACCCATTCGTGAATTTCGTCCTGCTAGGCAGGTAACATAAAGATCTCCCACTCCAGCCAAGCCATTAACAGTTTCTGTGCGGCCCCCAATTGCTACTGTTAAGGCTTTTAGTTCATTTAACGACTGAGTAAATAAGCCGGCCGCAAGATTATGCATCTTTGCTAAGTTTTCCGTATTGCTGGAATTTTCAAAGTGCCCTTGAGCCCATCCCACACCAATTGCGAAAAAATTTTTAAATGCGGCGCAAACTTCAACACCTATTACATCTAAAGATGGTCGCGCATGATAGTAAGAAGCGCTAAGAAGTTTAATTGCTTTTTCAATTAATTTGGTATCTCCTCCAGCGATAATTGTCATTGTATCACGCAATGCAGCTAGCTCACCTGCAATACATGGCCCGCCGATTCCGAGTACCGGTACAGAAAAGCCAAGCCTTTTTTGAAGGACTTCCGAGACAATAGACGGAAAAATTTTTATCTCTCCATCTTGAACCCGTAGGCCTTTAGTAATCATGACGATCGGTACAGGGCGAGTTAAGTTTTCTGCAAGTCGATCGATTGCCCAATCAACACCTGCCGACGACACTCCCAATATCACCATATCAGCTGTGTTTAATGAAAGTTCCCGTAGATTCGAAAATTGATAAGCATTCACAGTTTCTGGAAGTTTAATGTTTAACTTCGAATGGTGACCATTGCCCTGAATAGAACGGATAATCATCTCATCAAGATGAGTGCCCACCAAGTCCACTTGTTGGCCCACTGAGTTGAGGGGCATCGCCATTGCGGAACCCATGACTCCCGCACCAAGAATGACTACTCTAGGCATGTGATTAATCCAAATCGAGAAATTAAATTAGTTAATACGTTTCCCTGAGGCCGCTTCAAAGATATGTACATACGAGATAACAGGCTCGAGGTTAACTGTTTCTCCCCGTGTAATCGAAAGCCTTTCATTTAAAGTAAAGCAAACTTCTTGACCGCCAACATCGCAATAAATGTGAGTTTCAGGTCCTGTTGGCTCAATTGCAGTTATACGCGCCTTTATCCGACCATTTGCTGTCATTTTTAAGTGTTCTGGTCGTATTCCAAACAATATAGAAGCTCCAGAAGTTAAATTTATATTTTCCGGCAAAGAAAGACATGTTCCATCAAATATTTTTGCTTCTAATTTTTCATTATTTTTAACGACTTCCGAATTCAGAATATTTATCATTGGGGATCCAACGAATTCAGCCACAGCCCGAGTTTCAGGACGATCATAAATCTCTAAGGGACTACCCTTTTGCTGTATGACACCGTCTCGCATGACAACAATCACATCGGCCATCGTCATGGCTTCTATTTGATCATGGGTAACATATATCGTTGTTGTTTTTAGTCGTTGGTGTAACTCTTTGATCTCAGTACGCATCTGAACACGTAGTTTTGCATCAAGATTTGATAAGGGCTCATCAAATAAAAACACCGATGGATCGCGAACAATTGCACGGCCCATTGCAACACGTTGACGTTGCCCCCCTGAAAGTTGACGCGGAAAACGATCCAACAGCTTAGTTAAATTTAAAATAGAAGCTGCCCATTCTACCTTTTTACGAATTTCTTCAATTGGAATTTTCTTTAAAGTCATAGAAAATGCCATATTATCAAAAACGTTCATATGCGCATAAAGAGCATAATTTTGGAAGACCATCGCGATGTCACGATCTTTTGGATGAACGTTATTGACAAGTCGATCGCCTATGAAAATATCTCCTGATGTAACAGTCTCAAGACCTGCTATCATTCTCAGTAAAGTGGATTTACCACAACCGGATGGACCCAATAAAACTACAAACGTACCATCCTCAATATCAAGATCAAGCCCGTGAATGATTTCGACGTCACCATAAAATTTCTTTGCATTCTTGATCTTTACATGTGCCATCTTGTTTATCCCTATTTCAGAGTAAATTCGTTGTGTGGGAGGGTGAGAGAATTGCATCCACAATTTCTACAAAACCAGCAGCGCCGCGGTTAGTGGCAATATAATTTGGGAGAACTTCAATTTGATCTAAAAAATCGATCACGTTTGCTACTCCGCAACTAATAGGAAAATATTTAAACATAGGCGCATCATTAGGACTGTCGCCACAATAAACATATTCTGATTTATGATCATCTAAAGATATATTCATAAATTCATTTGCAAAAATTTGAGTCATCGCAAGTTTATCATATTTTCCAAACCAGCCATTTACATGAATTGACGATATCTTAGCCGTAGCACCTTCTTCTGCAAATATATTTGCTATCTTTTCAATTGCTTCACGAGGCAATTTTTGAACATCCTCGGCAAAATCGATTGCTAAATCGCTCTCTCGATATATCTGATCTGAAGCAACTGCAGCGCCCTTCACTTCAGCAAGAATACGAGCCTCTACGTGCTTCAACCGTTCCCGACTTGCACGCCTTTCTTCAATCGGTTGAATAAACCTTCTAACCATTTGCCTATTTTGGTGATCATATTGAAAATAGAATGCACCATTTTCACCAATAACAGCCGAAACGGGCCAGAAGCGGGCAATCATATCACACCATCCAGCTGGCCGACCCGTTATAGCAACAGTAATTAAACCAGCCCGATTTAGTCTTTCTAACGCTGCATAAGAAGATGCCGGCAACCTTCCATCCGTAGTAATTGTATCATCTATATCGGTGAATAAACCAACCAACCGAGACCGGATTGCATGCGACATTTCATGGAGGGGCCTCATAGACCCTCCTCTTCCAAAAATTGATCGAGAATCATTAAGTCATCAGCCAAATCGAGAAACGACCATCTACCGCGAATTTCACGCGCGTATTTTACAGCATTACGAAATATTTTTCGATCAAGCCCAAGGCCATCAGCGTCGATTGGCCCGCCTGAGGCTGCTAATACTTCGGTCATTTTATCGGGATGAATAGCAAAACTATTTAATTCGCATCTTAATGCCGGCCAGAGCTCGTGCAATTTTTGATTTAAATTTTTAATGCCATCGGCGTCGAGTGCTTTCTTTTGACATTCAGTAATACAAAATCTTCCTATTTCGTTTCCGTATCTTTTTAAAATGGCACTCTCATCGATTCCCGTCGGTCTTAATTCTGGTAATGTTTCCATTGCCAATATTTTTTGCTGTAATCGGGCAATTATGATTGACGCAATTCCAACCTGTTGTCCATGGAGCGAACCAGGGTGAAATTTCCCCGCAAACATATCAATCCAATGAGATACTTGATGCTCTCCCATCGAACCATGGTTTGACACACCCGTAAAACAAACGCCTAATCCACAGAGGGTTAAAACTCGATGAAGATGACCTACGGCATTCACTTCACCACTCGCTAGACCCGCAGCTGAGTCTAACATATTATTTTCATCATCTTTTTGTAAAATATATGGAGTTGAGGAATAAAAAGTATCAAATAAGCGATGTGAAGCCCACCAATCGATCTGCGCAGTGGAACGACATAAACAATCCCCTAATCCAGCAGCACTCAGATAATTTGGTGCCGCGGCGGAAACCGAAAGATCGAGGAAAATTCCACGAGGGGCGTTAGAAGTTACAGATGTTTTAAAACCATTTTTAAGAGTAACTGATGCGGTAGATGCCGCATATCCATTCATTGATGCTGCTGTTCCAAAAGTGACAAATGGTTTTCCATCTAGATATGTCGCATGTTTACAAAGATCTGAGACAACGCCCGAGCCAACTGCGACAACACCATCATCATGCCGGGTTAATTTTCGCACATTTTCGATTGTAATTTCATCACAACTTAAATCCTCAGCCGGGAGTACAATCTCATCAACTGTTGAGATTGATCGCAATGATCGCGCAACTCTGCTACCCATAGCGTCTATCGTATTTGTATCTGATACAACTGCTAGGCGTTTACCTAATTTTAGAGGTGAGACAAGATCAGCCTCCTGTCCATCAAGGTTTTCAGAAAGATATATTGTTTCAAATGGAACAATAGCACTCTTCCCAGTAGATGGATCTTTCCAACGTTTGGCAACAATGTCAGATAAAAGAATATTCCAATCTTTCATCTTACAGAATCTCTTGAAAATTTAACTAGTCGCTTATTCCATCCTGATAAATGAGGCCATAAATCTGTATAGATTTTCAGTAATTCTGTATAACGTAGGTTTTGTTTTTTCCTTGGTCGAAATGTTTTAATGGGCTTGCCCGACATTACTTGCGAAGCTTCTGCAATTTTTGAAAACCATTTTGCGCCTTTTGCTGCGGCCATAGCGGCACCGAGTGCTGATGCTTCAACAGTATCGAGACGCTTCACATCACGCCCTGATGCATCAGCAATAATTTGGCACCATAGGTCTGAGCTTGAACCGCCGCCTACAACAGCATAATGGGCGATCTTATTCGTTACCGCGTCGACGGAATTCGTCATCATCGTCTGTTCTAAAGCCATAGCCTCGAGTAATGCTCTATAAACATCGCCGCGCGTATGGTAACTTGATAAGCCTGCGATGATTCCCCGTGCTGATGTATCCCAATATGGAGTCATGCAACCTGACCAATAAGGCACAAGCATAAGACCTTTAGCTCCTATAGGCGATTTTTCTGCCTCTTTCTCCAATATTTGTAATATTTTTCTTTGCTTTTTAATATCAACGTTGAATAGCCTTTCAACCATCCAATGGATTTGATATGTGCCTGTTCTGATAGCGGTTTCGAACACGTAACCTTCCTCGGAAACCGCCATTTCAGTTCGCCACGCGGGATCAATTGCATATTTGACGCCGTAACTCCCCGAAACAATCGCCGTTCCCAGATTAAGATAGGCGCGCCCTGGTTTGAAAATATTTGCACCGGTACCAGCACATTGGCCATCACCGCCGCCAGCTACTACCAAGGTCCCCGCACGCAAACCTGTGAGTTTTGCTGCGCGTGCTGTCACTTCCCCGAGTACTTCGCCCGGACGAAATAATTCGGGCAACTGACTACGCCGAAGTTTTGCAGCGTCTAATATTAAATCCGACCAATCAGAGTGTTTCATATCGACAAGACCCATTGGATCAGCCGACGCTATCGAAGTATTCCAATTATCCGTTAAATAATGGACAAGCACACCGTGCACTTCTGCTGTTCGAGCCATTTTATCCCACATATTTGGCTCGTTTGCAGAAAACCATCGACACCTGTAAAGACACGGAGTAACATCTGGTGGCTTTCCTGTTATTTGATGTATCTTTTTTTCGCCTAATTCTTGCGATAAAAGAGTAACCTCTGCATGGGATCGCTCGTCAAGCCAAAGTGAACCCGGTCTCAGTGGTTTATTTTTGATATCAAACTGAGCAAAAGTTTCGCGTTGATTTGAGATTGCGATCGCTGCAATTCGTTCGGACGATATTTTTTTAAAAATTAGATTAAGCGACTTATTTAAAGCAATAATCCAATCCTCAACCTTTTGTTCAAACCATAATGGGCGCGGATTAGAAATTGAAATTGAAGTCCGACCTTCGGCAATCACTTTACCATTTCGGTCAAAAGCAATGGCTTTAGTCGAGGACGTTGAACTATCTATTCCGATAACTAGATCGCGCATGATTTTATTTATTCCTAGATTCAAATTCGAAGTGCAACTTCCTGTAACCTGTTGAGGTGGCTGAGATTGCGATAAGCTCTCGGTTCCCTTGACCTGGCAGTCGAAGAAGCACGATGACCTACTACCATCTCAGCCGAGAAGAACGATACCAGATTTCCGCATTGTTAAAAGAGGGTCTGACCCAGTCGCAGATTGCAGTCAATCTCGGACGGGATAAGTCGACCATTAGTCGGGAGATTGCCCGCAATTCTGGTTTACGAGGATATCGCCCCCGACAAGCAAGTATTCTGGCGGAAGAGAGATCCATGAACAGCCGCAATGCCCGTCAGATCGAAGCATCCGACTGGCTCTGCGCAAAGAGTTATTTGGAAGACCAATGGAGCCCTGAACAGATATCTGCCGAAGTGCCTATCAGCCCCGAGACGATCTATCGTCATGTCTATGCTGATAAGGCACTCGGCGGGGATCTCTATCAGCATCTGCGATGCCAAAAACGACGTCGTAAACGCTATGCAGGCGGAAGAGACCGCAGAGGCCAAATCATCTGTCGCAGAGCCATTTCCGAGCGACCAGCCTATATTGAAGAGCGTCGACAGATCGGGCATTGGGAAGGCGATACGCTGATTGGCAAGGCTCACAAGCAAGCCATCGTCTCATTGGTTGAACGCAAGAGCGGTTATGCTGTTCTGGTGAAGGTTAAAAACAAAACCGCTGATCTGGTCTCTAACGCGATCATCAGTCGCCTCAAGCCATTATCGAAGAAGGTCAGAACCCTAACCTATGACAATGGTAAAGAGTTCGCTGAGCATGCTTCTATCGACCAAGCCCTTGGATCAATCTCGTACTTCGCCGATCCCTATTCCAGCTGGCAGCGTGGATCGAACGAAAACCTCAACGGACTTATCCGCCAATACATTCCCAAATCTCGCCCGCTATCAACCGTAAGCCATGCAGAACTTGCCAAAATCGAAAGCCTGCTCAATAATCGACCACGAAAACGATTGGGCTTCAAAACACCACACGAAGTTTTCATCCAATCAACAAACCGCGTTGCACTTCGTGCGTGAATCCAAGTCTCGATTTTATTAAGCCGGTTAAATTTAGTGATTCCGGGAGACCCATTGAAAAAGGTCTCTTGAATGAGTTCGGTAAGCTTTCTGGCCGTGCGCAATCTGCTGTTCGTCCGATTTCTCCATCCGATTTTAACTCTATTCTCGCAATGGGTTTAGAAGATGATACCCCGCTGTTACCGAGGCGAGATGATGATCTGCTAAGCGATGGTTTTAGCGAGAAGCAATCGGAATATGTATTTGAACAGGAACGAGAGCGTGTTCTACAGCTAACATCACGCGTCATCCGTGATCGTGTCTTTCGTAAAATTGTCCTTAAGGCTTATGATGAGAGATGTTCTTTTACCGGATTGAAGTTGATTAATGGAGGTGGTCGTGCCGAGGTTGATGCTGCGCATATAAAGCCTGTTGAACACTCGGGACCCGATGTTATCGGTAATGGCATCGCGCTATCTGGAACAGCACATTGGATGTTCGATCGCGGTTTGATTAGTTTGAGCGATCAGTTCGAAATTCTTATTTCACGTTGCGTAAATGATGACGAAAGTGTGCGTAGTTTTATAAATAGAAATGGGCATGCAATCGCTCCGCTTCGAGCGATAGACCGACCGCATCCGCATTTTTTAAGTTGGCATCGCCAGAATATCTTTAAGCAGTAAGTGAGCCTTCAGCTTCCCGCTTAAGCCGACGCTTTCAATCCGTTTGGTCGGCGGTTGCCACTATTCTTCCCGCCAAATGATTTCGCTTTGTGCGCACGATAGGGTTTGCCAGTTGATGAAGGCACGTCACCAGCGCGAGGCGGGCGGGCTTTTGCACCAAAAGGTTTTTTGCCGGTCTTTGGTTTGAAGTTTCTCGATCCGTCACGCTCTTGCGTGGGCGCATCACGATGGTCATTGCGTTGTGGCGCACGTTGATCGTTAAAGCGATCTTTCTTCGCGCGGGACGGCTGTCCTTCGAATGATGAAGGCTTGCGGTCATCAAATGAAAAAGCCTTGCGGGCCGGGCGGGGCGCATCCTGTCTAAAAGAGGAGGGTGCAGAATCGTTACGATCAAATCTTCTTTTTCCTGCAAATTGTTTCTTCGCAGGTGCGTTAATCGGATCATAGGTTTCTTTCACGCTCTCACGCTTTTCGTGAGGGCGCGGTTGTGCGCTCTTCTCGAAAGGATCCGCATTTTTTCTTGAACGCGCGGGGCGACCATAATCGCGATCACGTGAACGTGATTTGCTTTTTGTAAAACCGGGTTTACCGGGAGCGCGTTCGGACTTTTCATGCGGATTGAGCAAACGATGAATCGCATGCCATTTTTTTCCATCCTCATGCGTAACGAGTGACACAGCAACACCTTCGGCACCATTTCGCGCCGTGCGGCCGATGCGGTGAATGTAATCTTCCGCGACCTGCGGCAGATCATAATTGATCACCGTTTCGATATGCGGAATATCAAGTCCGCGCGCGGCAATATCGGTGGCCACAAGAATCCGTGTCTCGTAATTCTTGAACGCCTTAATGGCGCGATCGCGTTGGTTCTGGCGAAGGTCGCCGTGAATCGCATCGGCGCTATGATTTTGTGTGCGCAGCTTTTTCGCAAGACGATCTGCACGCGATTTTGTTTTCACAAAAACAATGATCGTGCCTTCGCGTTTTTCAAGCTCTTTGAGAAGGAGCGAATATTTTTCACTCTCGCTCACATCAATTTTTTCTTGCTTCACAAGCGCTGCCGGCGCATTCGTGCTGCCCGTTGAAATACGCACAGGATTTGTGAGATATTGACCCGAGAGCTTCAGAATATTTTTAGGCAGCGTTGCGGAGAAGAGCAAAGTCTGACGTTCTTTGGGAATGAAAGACAAAATCCGGTCGATCTGAATGCCGAAACCCATATCGAGCATACGGTCTGTCTCATCAAGTACAAGAAAGCGTGTTGAGGAAAGCGACACGCTTTTGCGCAAGAGATGATCCGTAATCCGGCCCGGTGTGCCGACAATGAGACGCGGCGATTTACGCAATTGTTCAAATTGATTCATCATCGATGCGCCGCCGATCAGAAGCGCCGAATTGATGCGTGTTTTTTTGCCGATGAGTTGATGCATCGTCGCCATCACTTGCGTGGCGAGTTCGCGCGTCGGCGTCATCACAAGCGCGTGATCATCGGGGTTATTCAGAAGATGCGCGATAAGCGGAATGCCGAAGGCACCCGTCTTGCCCGTGCCGGTTTGCGCGGTGCCCAAAATATCTAGGCCTTCAAGGGCAGGTGGAATCGCAGCCGCTTGAATGGGCGTAGGCGTTTTGAAATTCATTGCCGCAAGCGCGTGAAGAAGCGCAGGCTGCAAGGAGAGCCCGTCAAAATTATCCATGAAACATCCAATAAAGTTCACTGCGCTTGAAGACGTACTTCAAGCGCAGATAAAGATTAACAGCGATGAAATAAATCAGAATGACCCCGCAAAAAGCAGGATCGCTCCGCCTTAGGCGAGCTTCAGATTCACAGCTGAGGTCTTGCCTTTTTCAGTTGCGAGCTCATAGCTCACTTTTTGGCCTTCATTGAGGCCGCGCAAACCTGCGCGTTCAACAGCCGAGATATGCACGAACACATCCGCGCCGCCTTGATCAGGTTGAATAAAGCCAAAACCCTTAGTGGAATTGAACCATTTTACGCTACCAGTCGCCATTGTCGTCTCCTTAAGACTTATCAAGCGTTGTCGTCTTTCCCATGAAAGACGCGAGTTCTCGTTCCCAAGTCCGGTCTCGGACTTTTTCGGGAAACTCTAATCAAACGCTGACAAAATCAGTTTTTAGGAGATCGTGTATTGTGCCGGAGCACGCTGCTTGACGCAGCCAACATTAGGTAGAGCGAAAGAAACCCACGGCCCCTATGACAGGTTGTCTCATATAAGTAAAGCGAAATCGGGTTTCTTGATGTTTTAAGTCAAATAAACGGCGTTTAGGCCGATTTGAGTACTCTTTTGGCCAAAACATCATCGAGCCAATCGGTCCGCATCTCCGGAACCGAAGACAGAAGTCGTTCCGTATAGGGGTGGAAGGGCGGAGAAAAGATCTCGGCGGTTGGCCCCTGCGCGATGATTTCGCCCTTGAGCATCACGGCGGTGCGATGCGCGATGCGACGCACAATGCCCAAATCATGCGTGATGAAGAGATAGCCTACACCAAGATTGTCTTGAAGCGATTTCAAGAGTTTCAGAATGTCTTCAGCAACAAGTTGATCAAGCGCACTTGTCGGCTCATCACAAATGATCACATCGGGTTCAGCCGCAAGCGCACGGGCAATACAGACACGCTGCTTCTGTCCGCCCGAGAGGGCCGTGGAAAGACGGCCAGAATAATCTTCTGGCAATCCGACAAGGCGCAGCAATTCATTGACACGCGCCTTCACCTCTTCAGGTGAACGATTGAAATAGAATTCGATTGGACGGCCAATGATCTCGCCAATGGTTTGGCGTGGATTTAAGGCGACATCCGGTTGTTGATAGATGAGTTGGACTTTCCTTAACTCGTCACGCGTGCGTCCCTTCAAATCCGCGGACAGCATCGCGCCATGAAGTTTCACATCACCAGCGCGACGCGGCAACAGGCCAACGATCAAACGCGCGAGAGAACTTTTACCCGAACCCGATTCACCGACAACGGCAACGGTTTCGCCGCGTGCGACTGAGATAGAAACATTTTTCACTGCGGTGAACGTGCCATAAATGCCGACAACATTATGCGCTTCAATGACAGGCTGCGCTTGGTTTGATGCGGAGATCACGGCCAGCTTATCAGCGGCTTGACGCTCAGCAACAAGCGCGCGCGTGTAATCCATTTTCGGCGCTTGCAGAATTTGCGCGGTCTCGCCGAGCTCGACCATCTTGCCGTGACGCAGCACCATAATGCGGTCGGAGACTTGCGCGACCACCGCGAGATCATGCGTGATATAAAGCGCGGCCATATTATAATCGCGGATGAGTTTCTTAAGCAGTGCCAACACTTCGATTTGTGTTGTCACATCGAGCGCGGTTGTGGGCTCATCAAGCACGAGAATATCCGGACGGCATGACATCGCCATCGCAGCCATCGCGCGTTGCAATTGACCGCCGGAGACTTGATGCGGATAGCGATCGCCAAATGTTTCGGGGTTTGGCAAATCAAGCGCGCGGAACAATTCAAGCGCCCAGGCTTTCGCTTCGCTGATCGTCATGAGCCCATGGCTCACCGGCATTTCAATCACTTGATCCATCAAGCGATGGGCGGGATTAAAAGAAGCCGCGGCACTTTGTGCGATATAGGCGATGCGTTGACCGCGTCGATCACGACGCCCATCGGCATCAAGCAAACGGATATCCTCGCCATCAATTTCAACTTTGCCACCGGTGATGCGGCAGCCCGCGCGTGCATAGACCATCGAGGCAAGACCAATGGTTGATTTGCCCGCGCCTGACTCACCGATGAGGCCAACCACTTCGCCGCGCTTTAATTCAAGCGAAACATTATCAACGAGAACTGCGCCGCTCAGCGCTTCAACGCGCAGATCGGTGAGTTTCAATATGGTTTTATTTGAGGCGATCATCTCACATCTCCGCCGATGCGCCGGAGGGGCGTGAATTGATCGAGAGGATCCAATCGACGACGAGATTGACGCCGACCGTCATGATCGCAATCGCGAGCGCTGGCCACAGCGGCGCGGGAATGCCGAAGCTGATCGCTTTGCCATTGTCACGCACCATGCCGCCCCAGTCGGCAAATGGCGGTTGAATGCCAAGACCCAAAAAGGAAAGGCTGGCTACGAACAAAAAGTTGAAACAAAAACGAAGACCAAATTCGGAAATCATTGGCGGCAAGGCGTTCGGTAAAATTTCACGGCGCATGATCCACCAGAGACCTTCACCGCGAAGGCGTGCGGCTTCAACATATTCCATCACCGCAAGATTGGTCGCCACCGCACTCGCTAAGCGAAACACACGTGTCGAGTCAAGAATGGCCAGCGTTAACACGAGTGTTGTGATCGATGATCCGAAAACCGAGAGAATGATCAATGCAAAAATCAAGAGCGGGATCGACAACATCACATCAACAAGACGCGAGAGAACTTGATCGATCACAGGACCACCAACAGCGGCCATGAATCCCGTTGTGATGCCGATAAAGAAGGAGAGGATTGTCGTGACAAGCGCGACGCCAATCGTCATGCGTGCACCAAATATCAGACGCGAGAGAAGATCACGGCCAATATTATCGGTGCCAAGCCAATTGGCGAAAGACGGATCATCCCATGTTTGGCCCACGGATTCAGCTTCGCCAAAAGGAGCAATGACATCGGCGAAAATAGCGACAAAAATAAAGATGCCGATAATCGCGAGTCCGAGCCAAGCCGTGAGCGGTGGTTTATAGCCGAAGAGTTTCATAAGGATCCTAGCGGGGGTGTCTCAAACGTGGATTAACCATGATGGCCAAGACATCTGCAACGGTGTTTAATCCCACAAACGCGCCTGCGAAAATCAAACCGCAAGCCTGCACAACGGGTAGATCGCGTTTGGCAACGCCATCGACCATGAATTGGCCGATACCCGGATAAACAAACACAACTTCAATCACCACCACGCCAACAATCAGATAAGCAAGGTTTAGCGCGATAACGGAAATGATCGGCGCGGCTGCGTTCGGTAATGCATGGCGCACAATCACTTGTGTTCTTGTCAGCCCTTTCAGGAAGGCCATCTCGACATAGGGCTGTGACATGATCGACAGCACCGAGGTGCGTGTCATTCTGAGCATATGCGCCATCACAAGCATTGTGAGCGTGAAAGCGGGAAGGGCGGCGATAAAAATCTTCTCGGAGAAATCCATTTCTGGAAAGACAGTCGAGAGCGAAGGGAAGATTTCAAATTGCACTGCAAGATAAAGAATAAGAACATAGGCGATGAAAAATTCAGGAACTGAAATCGTCATCAGTGAAATGATGTTCACGAAACGATCAATAAATTTACCTTCATTGATGGCCGCGACAATACCCAGGATCACGGAGGTCGGAACCGCAATCAAGGCCGCATAACCGGCAAGAAATAATGTGTTTGAAAGACGCGGCGCGATGGTTTCAACAATCACGCGCTTATTGGTCATCGCGATACCCAGATCGCCATGAAGCGCGTTGAAGAACCATTCAAGATAACGAACATAAGCGGGGCGATCGAGCCCGAGCTCATGACGGAAGACGGCAAGCGTTTCTGGCGTGGCACCTTGGCCGAGCACAGCGCTCGCCACATCGCCGGGCAAAATTTCGGTCGCTCCGAAAATCAAAATCGAAACGGCCCATAGAGTTAAAACACCGAGGGCGACCCGGATCGCTATGGTTTTCAGCATCGGACCGCCCTCGTTATTCTCATCGTATTAACTGCCCGCTTAATTAAGCGAACGAGCCCTTTTCAGCGATACGTTGATCGTTGAGGTCATAACGAGCATGCGGCTCATTATTCACAACGTTCTTCGCGTAGCCGTCGAGGTAGTCGGTGATGGCGAAGCAGATCATGCCGCCGTCATCCGAGATCATCTCTTGGGCCTTCCAGTACATTTCCTTGCGCTTCTTCACGTCAAGTTCAGCACGAGCTTCGGTGATGAGCTTGTCGAATTCCGGACGCTTCCAGTTGGAGTCGTTCCAGTCAGACGCCGAGCTATAGACCTGCGTGAAGGTTTGGTCAGCCGAGAGACGACGGCCCCAATACACGGCGCAGAACGGCACCTTGAGCCATACGTTATCCCAGTAACCGTCAGCCGAGACCTTCTTCACATCAAGATTGATGCCGGCTTTCTTGAGCGACTCTTGATAGAGCTGTGCGCAATCAACGGCCGAACCCCAAGCACCTTCCGATGCCTGCAATTCAATCTTGGCATTGGCAAGGCCTGCCTTCTTGAAGTGGAATGCGGCTTTATCCGGATCATATTTACGCTGCGGCAATGATGTGTTGTAGAACGGATTGCCGGCATCGAGCGTATGATCGTTACCAGGGGTCGCGAAACCGCTGTAAATTTGGTCAATGATCTTTTGACGATCAATGCCATATTTCAGCGCTGTACGCAGATCCTTGTTATCGAACGGAGCATCAGTCACGCGTGACACGAAGCAGAAACGGTTACCCGTGCCCTTTGTGCGAACAACGTTCAGCTTCTTGTCCTTCATGAGAAGGTTGACGGTGCGTGGGTCGAGACGGTTAACCGCATGGACCTGGCCCGATTGAAGCGCGGCTGTACGAGCGGCGACATCCTGAATGTTACGGATTTCGACGGTTTCGAAATTCGCGCGACCCGCCTTCCAGTAATCGCCACGACGCTTGAACTTCAAGCCAACGCCTGGCTCGAACTTCTCAAGCGTGTAACCGCCGGTGCCGATTGGCTTCTGCCAGTCGGTGAAACCGTTCGGAACAACGATCAAGTGATAGTCACCGAGAATGACAGGGAAGTCAGCATTGCCGCCTTCGAGTGTCATCTGGATCTGATTGGCATTCAGCTTCTTGATTTCAGTGATCTGCTTCAAGATGCCCTTCGCCGGTGATTTTGTTTCGCCGGTGTGGATGCCGATCGAGTAGATGATGTCATCTGCGTCAAGCGTTTTGCCGTTCGAGAACTTCACACCCTTGCGGACGTTGAAGATCCATTCTTTCGCACCGGGCTTGGCTTCCCAGCTCTCGAGCAATTCGCCGGTCGGGTTACCATTCGCGTCGAATTCGACCATGCAGTTATAAACGGCGAGCGACGCGCCGATCATGACCGAGTCAGCATAGGTGCGCGGGTCGAGCGAGTCGGTGGCCGAGCCGCCTTCCATGCCGATGATGAAGTTTCCGCCGACCTTCGGCGCTGCGGCTTGCGCCGTGCCCGAAAGAAGCGTTGGCGTAACCGCCATGCCGGCACCGATCATGGCAACGCCTGCCATGAAGTCGCGGCGGGACAATGCGCCCTTGTCGAACAGATGTTTCAGCTTGTTGTATTCTTCCACGGCTATCCCCTTCTTGGTTGCACCGCGGTTCGGACGTCAGGTCCGTTCGCGGTCGCTTTCGTGGTTCGTCCTCGCCAGCGCCGCTCGCAAGCCATGCGGGCCCGACAATGCAGCGTTGACCTCCCAACGGACCAGGACACTGATCCGATGCCCTATCGTTGCCGAAGCTTGGGTTCTGCACAAGCGAAGAATTGTATTTTTACGCGAAATTTGTCGTTTCCACCCGTTACCGCCCCTGAGGTGTCGTAAAGAGGAAATTTCCTGCCGTATTTCGGAAGCCGAAACAGGGTGGGCGGGGACGGTCAAAGTCAGTTGGCGGCGCTCGCGAGACTCACTCGAAGACGAGCTGGACTTTGGTCGCTTCCTCGCGGTTTGCCGCGAGGTCAAAAGCGGCGCGGGCATTCCGAAACGGCATCGCGGCGCCCAATAGATGCGCGGTATCTATGACCCGCTTTGCCAGGAGATCCACCGCCCACTCGAATTCCTCGTGGAAACGGAACGCACCGCAATATTCAATTTCTTTTGAAATCAAAAGATCGGGAGACATCATCATATCGACGCCCTGAGCCATTTGAATGACCCTGCCGCCTGGCTTTACACACGAGAATGCGAATGCGCTTTCTAAAGTGGTGCCTGACGTTTCGAAAGCGAGGTCCACCATCCCCGCGTCAGAGCGCAGGCCTTTTAACACCTCAGTCTCCGCGTTGACATTGACGACCATGTCAGCGCCGAGCCGCGACGCCAATTGAAGGGGCTTCGAAGAGAGATCGGCGGCGATGATCTCGCGCGCGCCGGCATGGCGGGCGGCAAGAAGGCTCAAAAGCCCGAGCGGTCCACATCCCGATATAAGGACGCTTTGCCCGGCGACTTTTCCGCTGACTCTAACAGCGTGAAGAGCTTGTGCCAAAGAGGCGGCAAAAGCCGTCCGGTCAAAAGGTGTTTCTTGTCCGGTCGGCACCGCTTGGCCCTCGGTACATATGAATGTCTGGCGAAAACCGCCTTGGGTTGCAGGAAAACGTTCAGCAGTTCCGAAAAAGCGTCGTTCGCTGCAATGAATCGGGCGTCCCGAACGACACTGGAAACAATAACCGCAGGTTTGGGACGGGTTAATGGCGACACGGTCGCCCGGGCGGACGCGGGAGACGCCGCTTCCGATGGCAAAGACAGTTCCAGAGATTTCTGATCCGGGAATAAGGGGCTGTTTTTGCCGAGGGTCCTTCGAAGGTCCTTGCCGATAAAGAAGAAGGTCGGCTTCTGTGATGCCGCCGCGCGCCACGCGGATGGCCACTTCGCCCGGTCCCGGATCAAATATCTCAACGTCGCTGATCCGCAGATCATCAGCCCCATGGATGAGAATGGCAGAGGTTAGGGCGGACATAATGACGGATCCTCAACGCAACAAAACAAAAACAAATACCGTCTTCCCCTACCGCGTTTTGCTTAATTCTGTGATAATTCAAAACGTCCATCTTGCCAGTATGGCTTTTGGTTTTATGATATCAAAGATCAACAAAAACAAATAGTTAAATAGAAGGCCTTATGTATTTTCTCTTTTCAAAAACACTCTGGCTGATTTTTGCGCCGTCGAGTTTTTTGGTTTTGTGCCTTTGTTTTTCCTGCGTTTTGGCCATCTGGGGCAAGCGGCGCGCGGCTTTCACGCTGGGGGGCTCGGCACTCTTGATCCTTGCGATCCTCTCATTTTCGCCCGTTGCTGAAAAACTGGCTTCGGTGCTCGAGGATCGCTTCTCGCCCGCAACGAATGATGAGCGCCCGATAAAAGGCGCGATCATTCTCGGAGGCGGTCTCAATCTCGCCTCGTCAGTTGTCAAAGATCGGTTGGTCCTGGGAGGGGCGGGGGACCGTCTTCTGGCCATGGCCGATCTCGCGCGGCGTTACCCCGAGGCTAAGATCATCTTCACGGGCGGATCGGGATATCTTGCGGGCTCTAAAGCG
>JBJTCD010000005.1:0-4597 GCA_046091665.1 Hyphomicrobiales bacterium | reverse complement strand
GGTCTTTGCCGATGATGAGAGGGGATAAATCATCAATCGCACCGGCAACCGCGCGCGATATCGAACAGATTGTGCGCATTCTCAAAAAGCAAAGTTTCTGGCGCTTGGGCGTCATCGGTATGAGCGCGATTTCGGGAATTGAGATCGCGCTATGGGACATTATGGGAAAATGGCTCAATCAACCGGTTTGGCGATTACTCGGCGGCAAAGTGCGCGACAAGGTGCAAGTCTATACGCATCTTGGTTTGGGCGATATGCGCGCGGTTTATGAATCGCTTGATGAAGAACCGCTTGTGCGGCGCGCTGAAGACGTTGTCGCTAAAGGCTATCGCGCGTTCAAAGCCGTGTTCATTCCCTACACACATTATCATGCGCCCTTGCCCGACGTTGAAAAAGTCGGCCGATTGATGGCGGCACTTCGAAAAACAGTTGGGCCAAATATCGAGATCATGGTTGATTTTCATGGTCGCCCGGCGTCGGCCGCTGCGGCACTCGCCTATATTGATGCGCTGGCACCTCATCGCCCGATGTTTGTCGAAGAGGTCTTGCCACCAGGAGACACGCAAGGCCTGATCGAAATTGCGGGCAAGACGCATGTGCCCTTAGCGACGGGCGAGCGTCTCGTTGATCGCATCGAGTTTAACGAGCTCTTTCAATCTCGTGCGGTTGATATTGCACAGCCTGATATTTGCCATTGCGGCGGCTTGCTTGAAGCGAAAAAAATCGCTTCCATGGCAGAGGCAGCATCTATTGGCGTCGCCCCGCATAATCCTTTGGGCCCCATCGCAGGCGTTGCCGCTTTGCATTTCGCGGTCTCAACGCCGAACCATATCATTCAAGAAGAAATGGTGGGTGCGGTGCCGTGGTATTTCGATGTCGTCAAAGGCCCCATCAAAATGATTGATGGTCATTGGCAAGTGCCAGAAGCTCCGGGCCTTGGCATTGAAGTGGATGAAAAAGTCTGCGCCGCGCATCCCTTCGCACCTGAAATTTATCACACGCAAAACGCCATCTTGGATGATGGCACAATTGTCGATTGGTGAATGCGATGGCGGGCCGGTTAAAAGATAAAGTTGCGATCATCACCGGCGCTGGACAAGGCATTGGTGAAGCGACCGCCCGTGCTTTTGCCGCTGAAGGCGCGTCCGTGATTATCGCTGAATTTAATGAACAGACAGGCACGGCGGTTGCCGCTTCCCTTAACGCACAAGGTCATCGCGCTCAATTCATCAAGACCGATGTGTCAAAGCCCGAGCAATGCCGCGCGATGGTTGATGACGCGCTCAAAATTTTCGGTCGTATTGATGTGCTGGTGAATAATGCCGGTATCAATGTGTTTCACGATCCTCTCTCAATGCCGGAAGAGGAATGGAAGCGCTGTTTCGCGGTTGATCTTGAAGGCGTGTGGCACTGTACGCGCGCAGTGTTGCCCGGAATGCGGGCGCATAAAAAAGGCGCGGTCGTAAACATCGCCTCGGTTCATTCTTTTGCGATCATTCCGAATACATTTCCCTATCCCGTCGCAAAACATGGTCTCTTAGGCCTCACGCGCTCGCTTGGCATTCAATATGCGGCAGATGGTATTCGTGTGAATGCGATCTCACCCGGCTATATTGAAACACAGATTGCCGTTGATTATTGGAACACATTTGATGATCCCGATGCCGAACGGCAACGCACCTATGACATGCATCCACCAAAGCGGATCGGCAAACCCGAAGAAGTGGCGATGACCGCTGTGTTTCTTGCATCTGACGAAGCCCCCTTTATCAATGCGACAGCCATTGTGATTGATGGCGGTAAATCCGTCATGTATCACGATTAGGATCACGCTTATGAACGCACAGGCCGCATTGAAATTGACATCTTCCTTACCCGCGACAGACTCCGGGGCGAAAGGCAAGATGCATATGTCGGTTGTGCGCACATTAGGAGCGCGCATTCTTGGAGGCGAGTTCAACCCCGGTGATGCTTTCCCCGGTGAAGCGGAATTGGCGCTCTCTTTGGGTGTCAGCCGCACCACAATTCGCGAAGCGATCAAAGTGCTCGCGGCCAAAGGCCTTGTTGAAAGTCGCACACGCACGGGCATTCGCGTGCGCGCGCATGAAGAATGGCGTGTGCTTGATCCCGATCTTCTCTCATGGCATCCGGATTTGCGTGCAGATAAACTCTTCATCGATAGTCTTGTTGAATCACGCCGCATCATTGAACCCGCTGCCGCCGAGCTTGCCGCGCAACGCGCAACCGCGCAGGATCTTTATGCGATTGAATCGGCCTATCTTGATATGCAGAATTCGATGCTGCACGATATGGCGAGTTGCAACGAGGCCGATGTGCGTTTTCATCGCGCGGTCATTCACGCAAGCCATAACATCGTGCTTAAAGGATTAACCTCCACGATTGAGGCAGCCTTGCGTGCGGCCTTCTTTGTGACATCGGAATTGATGGACAAAGAAGTACTCGAAGCGCATCGCAAAATTCTCGAAGCCATTCGCCTAAGACAAAATGAAGAGGCACGCGCCGCAATGCTGCATCTTCTTGATATCGCAGCGGAGGACCTTCATGGTGAACTCCGTTCCTAATCCCCGCTTAAACGGGGCAATTGGCGAGCTGGCGATGGCTCGCTTTACTCATCATCCTGAGAAAGGGAGGTTCTTTATGGTCTCAAGAAAAACAAAAATCGCTCTGATCGCGACATTGGGTGCAACCGTTGCCATGGGTGTGACGGGTGCCTTCGCCGCCGATCCGAAAGCGAAATGGTGTGAAGGCGTGAAGATCGCAGCGTTCCCTGGTGGTCCGCAAGGCGGCGTCTTTGCAAACAATGTGTATAATGGTTTCCGTCAAGCCGAACTCGATCTCGGACCCACAGTCACCTATTATTTCTCGGACTGGGATCCGAACAAGATGCTGACCCAGATCAAGCAAGCGATTGCCACCAAAGTTGATGGCATCGCGACCTATGGTTTCGGTGGTGAAGACGCAACCGGTCCGCTCGTTGATCAGGCCTATAAGCAAGGCACGATCTTCACAAGCTTGAATACATCCCTGCTCAAATCGCAGGAAAAATATTCGGCAAGCGGTTTCGGTTATGTCGGTGCTCCGAACTATAAGGCCGGTTTCGCTTTGGGTGCAGAAGCTGCGAAGCGCGCGGGCTTGAAATCAGGCGAGAAAGTTTTCGTCTGGGGTCTTAAAGGCCAAGGCGGTGACCGTGGTCAACGCACAGTCGGTGTGATCGATGCGTTCGAAAAAGCAGGCGCAAAGGTCATCTATCAAGAAATCGACTCAGCGACCAATGCTGATCCGAATGCGGGAACTGCGACCTTCGTCGGTGTGATGAAGAAGGACTCGGACATTAAGATCGTTGTGACCGATCACGGCGGCTTGACGTCAAACGTTTCGGTCTATGCGAAGGCCGCTTCGCTGAAGCCGGGCCAAGTGCTCTTCGCTGGCTTCGACATGTCGCCGAACACTGCAAAAGCGATCGAAGACGGATATCAAAATCTCGTCATCGACCAGCAGCCGTTCTTGCAGGGCTATATTCCAATCCTGAATATCTGCCTCACCAAGAAGTTCGGCTTCTCGGGTCTTGATATTAACACAGCAGGCGCATTCGTTGATAAGTCGAATGTCGCGGCTGTGGCTCCGCTCGCTGCGGTTGAAATCCGCTAAGAGTTGGCTAACACCCAAATAATCAGGAGAGGGACCTTTTGGCCCCTCTCCTTTTCGAAAATCAAACTGATGACCGGCTGAATGTAAGGAGGAGGACACGATGTCAGGAGCAGCACGAACACCTGTAATCGAGTTACGCAATGTGTCGAAAACATTCGGCGAAGTCCGCTCGCTCGCGGATGTGAATTTTTCTGTTTTTCCCGGCGAGATCGTCGGATTGCTCGGCGACAATGGCGCAGGCAAATCAACGCTCGTCAAAACCGTGATGGGATATCATAGCCCGGATCAAGGCGGCGAAATCTATTTCGAAGGTGAGCGCATTGATGATTGGTCAACCGCACGCGCGCGCAAGCTCGGTATCGAGACCGTCTATCAGGAACGCGCGCTCTGCGAAAAGCAACCGATCTGGCGCAATATGTTTATGGGTCGCGAGCCTGTAACGAAATGGAGCCTTCTCGATGTGCATAAAATGCGCTCGGAAGCGGCGCGCTTGATGAGCCAACATATGGGCTTCACCTCAGCCGCTGTTCATCCGGACAATGTCGTCACCACAATGTCAGGCGGCGAGAAACAAGGTGTAGCGATTACACGTGCGCTATATTTCGATGCGAAGCTTGTCATTCTCGATGAGCCCACAATGGGGCTTTCATTGTCCGAAACGAAGAAGACACTCGACTTCGTTGAAGGAATCAAGAAGGCCGGCAAATCGGCGATCTTCATCGATCATAATATTTTCCATGTATATCCGGTGGTGGATCGCCTCTATGTGCTCGACCGCGGTCGCGTTGCCGGCATTTATCGCAAATCAGAAATCTCGATGGATGAATTGATCGAGCGGCTTTATCGCGTCGCTCGCTCCGGCTCCATTGATTGATATTGTTAAGAAGGACCGCACATGTCTTCCGGAACACAAACCGCTTCACCCGCA
>JBJTCD010000004.1:0-15170 GCA_046091665.1 Hyphomicrobiales bacterium | reverse complement strand
GTATGTCGCTTCGCTGGTGGTGATCTGGTTTGATAAGAGCGGGAATTTGCTTTTCCGTCATTGAGTGCGTGAGCGAAGCAATCCAGGTGGAGATTCTGAATAGGGTGCAATCGTTTCACAGTAATAAAAAATACCATCAACTGGATTGCTTTGCTCACGCTCGCAATGACGGAAAAGCAAAGGCCCGCTCTTATCAAACCTTATCCCCACCAGCGAAGCGACATACAAGAGAGTCCTGCATCCACTTTCGCAATTTCGCTTGTCGCAAGCGGAATGACTTGATAGCCCGCATCTTCAAGACGCGTGCGTGTTTTTGGGAAGGCCGAGCCTAAAAACACGCGATCATTAATGCGCAGCGCATTCGCTGCGCCCTCTTCACCTTCCGGCGTCAAGATTACATTTAATCCGTCAAACACACCCGATTTTGCGAGCCGCTTTGTTGAAAGAATTGTTGTCTCATCAAGAAGCGAACAATCCGACTTGAAATGCAAAACATTCGCAGGTGTTTTTACAATCTCCGGATTTTTGCCGAGCGCGCGCAAAGCATCCGCCAAAGCGTGAGCGCCGGTTTCATTGGTACGATCTGACAACCCAATCATCACGCGATTATTTAAAACGAGAATATCGCCGCCATCAGCAAAGCCCGGGCCGGATAAATCGATGACACGTGAAAAACGCCGCCGTAAAACAGGAGCCATCTCTTGCGCTTCGCCGAAACGGCTTTGTGCACCAGGCCGCATGACAATCGCGCCTTCGGTGAACACAAGTGCCGGATCTTCGACAAACATCGAATCCGGATAGGCATCAAGCGCCGGCAAAATTTCAATAGATACAGCTGCGGCTTCAAGCGCCTCGACATAGGCCTTATGTTCGGCAAGAACCTTTTGATAGGATGGCGCACCGATATCAACCGCGCGCAATCCATCGACGATGGCGTGACAGGGCGTGCGGACCAGTGCATTGTTAAAGGCGAAAACAGCGGGGGCAGACATGAGAAGGCTCTCGAATTCGTTAAGTGAGGTTGCAGATGCGTACCGAAGACCAGATGCGCGCGATGAAAGACGAGATGATCGCCATCAGACGTCATCTCCACGAACATCCCGAACTTGGACTTGAGGAATACAAGACCAGTGCCTTCGTGGCCAGTCGTCTTGCTGAATGGGGCTGGTCGGTCACAACGGGTGTTGGCCAGACCGGCGTTGTGGGCACGTTGTCGAAAGGTACCGGTCGACGCGCGATTGGTATTCGCGCCGATTTTGACGCTTTGCCGATTGATGAAGAAACCAACCTCCCCTATTCGTCAAAATCCCCAGGCCTCATGCATGCTTGTGGTCATGATGGTCATACGGCGATCTTGCTCGCTACCGCCAAACATCTCGCCGAGACCGGTGATTTTGACGGCACAGTACATCTCCTTTTTCAGCCCGCCGAAGAGAATTATGGCGGCGCGAAATTGATGGTTGAAGACGGACTTTTCGAACGCTTCCCCTGTGATGCAGTATTCGGCATGCATAATATGCCCGATCTTGAGGAAGGTGTTTTTGGCTTCAAAGAGGGTACGCTTTTCGCCAATGCCGATGGCTTTAATGTGACGCTGACGGGTGTAGGCGGCCACGCCTCAACGCCAGAAGTCACGCGCGATCCCATCGTGGCCGGGGCGAGCATCGTGCTTGCGTTGCAAACCCTCGTTTCGCGTAATCTCGATCCGATGGAAGCCGGTGTTGTTACGGTCGGTGTGTTTCAAGCGGGACGTGCGTCGAATGCGATCCCGCAAACCGCAACGCTTACGGTTGATGCGCGCGCCTTCACAAGAGAGGTGGCTGCCCTTTTGAAAAAGCGGATTCCTGAAGTGATCCGCCTTCAAGCCGAAAGTTTTGGGATCGAAGCGACGATCTCCGAAATGACCGGCTATCCGGTTTTGGTGAATGATCCAGCAATGACAAAATTCGCAAAAAAAATTGCCCTCGATACCGTCGGCGCTGATCGCGTTATCGATCTGCAACGCTCTTACACAGGGTCCGAAGATTTTTCTTATATGCTTGAGAAAAAGCCTGGCAGCTATCTCGTGCTCGGGGCAAAAAACGAACGGTCGCAGCCGTTGCATCACCCCGGCTACGACTTCAATGACTCAATACTTCTCACGGGCGCGGCCTACTGGGTCGACCTCGCGAGAGCCTTTCTCAAGGCGGGCTAAAGCCGACACGCGGCGCGCCGAGTTATTTCTTTCCACCACCGAGGATGTCTGAATCGATCATCGATTGCGCAAGCTTGTTGTAATCAACTTTGTATTCGCCATTGGCGATCTGCTGCTTGAGCGCGATGACCTTCGCATAATCGAACGGGGGTTCAGAAAGTCCATTGCCCTTGGTGATCGTCACTTCCACCTGCGGTGCGTCGGCTTTCGCCGAGACCGAAGCGTCCGCAATCTTCACAGCCGCCTGAGCCGACGCCTTAGCGTCCGCTTTCGGCGCCTTTCGGACCGACGGATCAGCAAGAACAGCTTTATTTCCAATTGGGTCAATCATCTCACACCTCCAACGCGTACGTCGAAGACTAGGGTTACACGTCTACAAACCATAAGACGGTCGGTGGCTTGAGGATTTTAGCCCAGAATTCAAAAAAAATTGTTTTTTCTGAAGTTTTTTACCAAGCCATTGATTTAAATTAGTAAATTGCCTTCTGTGACAACCCGCCCGCATCCTGGGCAAGGACGATCTCTCGGCGAATGGCACTGGTCAGACGCTTCCGAAGGCGCGCCCAGCGCAATAATTCAGCCGCACGACGTTCTGCCTGATGCAATTTGAGATCTGCAACACGATCAAATGTCGGTTCTTTCATGACGGCTTTACCCCCCATTTTTTGAGCCGCTGCCCCCATTGGCGCGGATCACAACCTAGGGAAGCAAACTATGTGCCACTCTACTATCCGTAAGTTGACGAATGACCCTAAATCCGGCGAAAATTGATTGTCGAAAGAGCGGGTAGATCATGAACCGCCCGACCGAGAATAATGACAGTCAGGATGAAACGATCATGGCACTGCTCGATTCACTCTTAAACGAGACCATTCGCTATGGATCCTTAACGGTGATCGACCCAAAAGGCCGCTCTACCGCTTATGGAGAAGGGAGCGGCTACCCTCTCACGGTCCGAATTCATAATACAAAAACGGCGCTCAAAATCCTGTTTGACCCCCAATTGGCCGTCGGCGAGGCCTATATGGATGGCACCCTCACGGTTGAGGTGGGGACAATTTACGATGTCATCGACCTCGTCTTCAGGAATCTGGGGCTTAATCCCCTAAAATACCCTTTGAGCGGCGTGACAGAGAGGCTGAGAACAGGGTTCCGCCGTCTGGCTCAATTCAACCCCGCTGGGCGGTCACGGAAAAATGTCGCCCATCATTATGATTTGTCCGACACACTTTATGACCTCTTCCTCGACGGGGACCGTCAATATTCCTGCGCCTATGTCATGGATCCGTCAGATACGATCGAAACCGCCCAAGCGCAGAAGAAGCGGCACCTCGCGGCAAAACTCCTGTTGAACCCGGGCCAATCCATTCTCGATATCGGATCGGGTTGGGGCGGCTTGGGGCTCTATCTCGCCAAGATCGGATCGGGTTCTGTCACAGGCCTCACTCTTTCAACCGAACAGCTCAGAGTGTCACAGGAACGGGTCGCGGCTGCGGGGCTGTCTGATCGCGTAAGGTTCAAACTGCAAGACTACCGCGCAGAGCAAGGCCTCTATGACCGCATCATTTCAGTCGGGATGTTTGAACATGTGGGCGTCACGCATTTTGATGACTATTTCCAAATGGTCGCGCGGTGTTTGAAAGAGGATGGCGTGGCACTTATTCATGCCATTGGCCGCGCCTATGGTCCGGGCCATACCAATCCCTGGATCACAAAATATATCTTTCCCGGCGGCTATTGCCCCTCGCTTTCCGAAGTGCTCCCGTCCATCGAAAGAGCGGGATTGATCATCACCGATATTGAGATTCTCCGCTTGCATTATGCTGAGACGCTTCGTCTGTGGCGCGAACGCTTTGAACAAAATCGTGCAAAGATCCGCGCGCTCTATGATGAGCGCTTTTGCCGGATGTGGGAATTCTATTTGATCACGAGTGAATTATCATTTCGCCATCAAGGGCAGATGGTATTTCAAATTCAACTCGCAAAAAGGGGCGATGCGGTTCCGATCATGCGTGATTACATCACGGCTTTCGAACAAGCGCATCCGCTTGCTCCGGTCGTGGCGCCGCTCAAAGATTATTCTCGAGCCGCTTGAGAATCGGACGATAAAGGCACGCGTTTATCAATCACAATGGCTGCAAAACCGAGCCCGGCCAACAACAGGCTTGCAGTGAGATAAAACCAAATGAGCATGGCGATGATTGCTGCGCCTGCGCCATAAAATTTTTGTTGAAGCGCGAAATACGTATCAAGCTGCAAAAAAAGAAGCGAGGCCAAAATCCATCCGCCAACCGTCACCATCGCGCCGCCCCAAATCGCTTGAGCGCTGAGCGCGCCATGAGAGACGAGCCTTATCAAGCCCGCAACACTTGCGACGAGAAGAGCAAAGGAGATCAGAGCGCTAATGATTTCGATCAATAAACCATAATCGCGCAAGATATGCGGCTGAAAGGAAAAGATCGTTCCATTCAGAGCCAAGAATAATAAAATCGCCACACTCACGAAGGCCACCGCCGCAATTCCCCCAATAAGGCGCTCGCGAAACAAGCGACGATCCCGTTCAAAGAGTTTCAACGACGCTTTGTAATATTCGGCAAAAAGTCGACTAAGCCCCAGCACAACAAGCGCGATCAAAAAAAGGGTCGCAAGCGATTTATCAAAACCCGTTAGGCCTTTTGCACTGCGCAAAAAACCTTTGACCAAAGTGACGATGGAGCCCGGCATATCAATTTCAGCATAGACAGGTTGATAACGCGCGACATTAGGAATACCAAAAATATCTTTCAACGCTTTGATCAGCAAAATACCGGGAAAAAACACAATCATTAACTGATAGGAAATTGCCGCCGCAAAAGTTGAGAATTCAGCGATGTGAAAACGAAACCAGACCCGCAGCCGGTTCGGATTCGGGATCATCGCGCGAAGGCTCTTCATTCGGCGCTCTCATCATCGATGAAAGGACCAAGATGGGAGCGTCCTTGCTTTTGAGCCAAAAGAGTCTGCCTATGACGCTCACGAAGTGAAGCGCGTTTGTCTTTCGTCAATAGTGGCGCGCAATGCGGGCAAGATACACCTTCTTCATAATCGGGTGAAGAAAAATCAGCCTCATCAAGCGGGGCGAGACATCCATAACAAAGCCGCATCGGCAAGGGCTTTAAGCCATGCCCGAGCGCAACACGGCGATCAAAAACAAAACAACCGCCGCGCCAGAGACTTTCCTCTTCCGGAATGGTTTCGAGATAATTCAAAATGCCGCCTTCAAGATGATAAACATTCTTGAAACCTTCAGCGACGAGATAGCTTGTCGCTTTCTCACAGCGAATACCGCCCGTGCAAAACATCGCAATCGGACGATCCTTATGCGCGGCGAGATTTTTTTCGACATAGTCGGGAAAATCACGAAAGGTCGGCGTAGCCGGATCAAGCGCGAGATCAAATGTACCAAGCCGGAATTCATAATCATTACGCGTATCGACGACGATCGTGTTCGGATCACTGATCAGCGCATTCCATTCTGACGGCGGCACGTAAGTTCCGACTTGCTTCAACGGATCCGCTTCCGCGCGCCCCAATGTGACGATTTCTTTTTTGAGCCTTACTTTCAAACGCAAGAACGGCATCAGATCATCTTCAGAGAGACGTGGGCGAAGATCACGAAACCCGGTCGCTTCGCGGATCGCCTCAAGCAGATCAGCCATGCGGTGAGCGTTTGTCGCAATTGTTCCGTTAATGCCTTCGGACGCGACAAGAAGAATGCCTTTTGCCGAAAAAGCACGGCAAATCTCAAACAACCGCGCCCGAAGTCCTTCAGGATCGGCAATCGGAGCAAAGCGATAAAAGGCGGCGACGGAAACAGACGACATAATGCCGTTCTTTACCCTGCGGGTGCGTCCTGACAAGTATATTCGTCAGAAAAATGTTTCGAATCGGAGGAAGCGCCCGCAATGACCGTGTCAGCCATGACAGGAATAAACCACGCGCATCGACGCCTCGGCATGGCGCTCGTTTTGGGATCGGCGCTGACATGGAGTTTTGGCGGCGCCTTGGCGCGTTTCATCACAATCAGTGATCCATGGACCATGGTGATGTGGCGCTCGGGTTTTGCAGCGCTGTTTTTGATCGGCTTTATGTTGTTGCGTGATGGACCGAGCGGCGCCCTTCGTCATGTTATTCGCATGGGCCTCCCGGGCATTGGCGTCGCTATTTGTTTTGCCGCCGCATCGACGAGTTTCGTTGTCGGCCTGCAATATACGAGTGTTGCGAATATTCTGCTTGTTCAAGCGGGTGGCCCCTTGATTGCGGCCTCGCTCGCTTATGTTTTATTTCGTGAACGCGTGTCGCTTGGAACATGGATTGCGATTGCGAGCGTGATCTTTGGCATCGCGGTCATGGAATCTGAATCGCTTGATGGCGATATGTCACCGATTGGCGGTGCGTTGGCGATTGTGATCTCGCTCGCTTTCGCGCTGGCCACCGTGATCACGCGTCACTATTCACATGTCGAAATGGTGCCGGCCGTAACACTCGGCGTCATCATCGCCGGCGTGAATGCCTTCTTTCATGCTGGCGATATGAACATCAGCATGACCGATGGTTTCGTGTTGTTTCTCTTCGGCGCGATCAATCTCGGCGGCGGGCTTGCGATGTTCGTTGCGGGCGCGCGTTTGATCCCTGCGTCGATCGCGTCATTGATCGGCACAGCAGAACCAGTTCTCGGTGGCATCTGGGTGTGGCTCATTCATGGCGAAGTGCCGAGTATACGCACGATCATCGGCGGCGCGATTGTGATGGCCGCCTTGATCGCCCATTCGCTGGGGCAATTGATAACACGAGAGCGGTAAGCATTTAACCCCCTCAAAAAATCTCGCCGAGATTTTTCAAAATTGCATCGGGGGGACAGTCGCGATATTCATCGCTACGTCCGGCGCGGTTGATCCATAAAGGATGAAAGCCAGCCAGCCGCGCGCCCGCCACATCCCACCGATTGGACGAGATAAACAAAGTGCGGTTCGGTTCAATTCCGAAAGCGCCTTTGACGAGCCGATAGGCATCGGGCGCGGTTTTATAAATACCGATTTCTTCAATCGAAATGAGCCCGTCAAAAAGCGCTTCAAGGCTCGCGGCTTTCACCGCATCTTCGAGCATTGTGCCGTCGCCATTTGAGAGAATGGTTGTTTTCGCACCCTTCTCCCTTATGCGTTCAAGCACCGGCCGGACATCGTCATAAGCGGTAAGATGTCGATAGGATTCGAGAAGCGCGGCGCGCAAATTCTTATGCGCGGGCGTCAAGGTTGCGAGCGCATAATCAAGCGACTCTTCGGTCAGCGCCCAAAACGACTCATAGCGCCCCATCAGCGTTCGCACCCATGTATATTCGAGCTGCTTTTGCCGCCACAAATCGGACACGGCTTGCGCTTGCGGGCCCAAGGCTTGCCCCGCACGCATCACAGCCGAATGAACGTCAAAGACCGTGCCATAGGCGTCAAAAACAACGATATCGGCTTCAATATCCTTCACAAACCGCATGGTTCGACCTTCCCGATTTTGCTTTGGCGCGCACCAGATGAGACCTGTGCAAGCACTTGTTTGCTCCTATGCAAATGCCTTTTCAAGCGCAGAGGTCTATAGAGAGTCTCCGCATTTAAACCCGCCTTGCGGGGCACCCACTAAAATCTGGATAAAACCATGACTGATACGCTCTCCACCATCAAGGCTCGTACCTCTGCGAATAATTTCGACACGACGCATGTGTTGACCCCTGCCGAGATCGAAGAATTGGTCTCCTATGCGCAACATGCGCCGACCGCTTTCAATCTTCAAAATTGGCGCGCCCTCGCCTTCTCCTCGAAGGCCCAAAAGGAAGCGCTGAAGGCTGCCGCTTATGGCCAGCAAAAAGTTGCTGATGCGGTTGTGACTTTCGTCATCACCGGCATCAAGGATGGTTACAAAGAAATCGCACGTCTTGCGAAGCCGCTTCTCGATGCAGGCGCAATCGACAAAGCCGCCTATGATGGCTGGGTCGGCATGACGGTTGGTTCGCATGAGAACAATCCGCAGCTTCAACATGATGAAGCCTTCCGCTCGGCTTCGCTTGCTGCGATGACCTTGATGCTTGCCGCGCAAGCCAAGGGTTATGTCTCGGGCCCAATGAGCGGCTTTGATCCGGCTGCTGTTTCAAAAGTTGCCGGCCTCGGCGAGAATGAAATTCCGGTAATCCTCGTGGCTGTTGGTCGCGCCGCTCCTGGCAATTGGCCGCGTAAGCCGCGCCGTGCACTCGCCGAGCAAGTCAAGATTTTCTGATCTTCACTTTCTGATCAGAAACTGAACTGATTCAGATCCGGCGGGTCACTCCGCCGGATTTTTTATTTTTTGCCTTTGCGATCCGGTTACTGGCTAAGGCCCAAGAGCCGCATCAGCGTTTTAAAGAGAATTGAATGTGGATCTTTGATCCCTTCAATCACATTGAAGTGATTGCGCCCTTCAATACCAATCGCAGGCTCTGAGCGCAACCATAGTTTAGCTAAATCGATACTATGACGACAAAATTCCGACGACTCATCCGCGCCATAAATCGGCACCATCGGAATCGGATCATGAGGTTTTTGATCAAAGAGCGTGAGCGCTTCTGCGCTCTCTTTCGTGAGGCGCAATTGCTCATTGATGGATGTATGAATTAAAGGCCGCACATCAAAGACACCTGAGACCGGAACCACACCGCAAAAGACTTGACCGTCGAGACCATGCGCTCTCCAATTCGTGGCACTCATCGCAGCGGCCAAATAACCGCCTGCCGAATGACCAGTAACAATCCACTTCGCTTTTTCTTCTTGTGTTAAATGTGTCTTTGCCAAAGCGACAACAGCTTTGCGCAGAGACTTAACGATATCAGCAATCGTCACTTCAGGGCAAAGCGGATAATTCACAACCGCAACCGTGATGCCTTCTTTCAACAAGGCTTCAACAACCCATGAGAATTCATTTTTTGAAAAGCTGCGCCAATAGCCACCATGAATAAAAAGACATGCACCCCTAGCGTTCGGCGCACGGAAAATGTCAAGCACTTCACGCGGATGATCGCCATAGCGAAGATCCGCAAGCGGTGGATGAGCTTGGCGGGCAGCCGCAGCCCAATCACCCCATTTCGGCTGATAGGTGGCCGCATCGCTCACGCGTAAGCGCGGATTATACTCCGTCTCGCACCATTCAGGGTCATCAAAACGTAGTGCGTTACTCATCATCCACCTCCAGCCCGTTGTCCTTTGCGGCACGGGCTCTTGCGCCAGATCACCGCCCATGAATACGATACCGCGCCTGATTGATATCGCAAGCGTGGAGACCAAGACCCATGAGTACCAACCCTTTTTTACTGGCCGAGGGGACACGCGTGATCATAACCGCTGGCGCTTCAGGCATCGGCCGCTCGATTGCGGATCTATTGATTGCACAAAAGGCCCGCGTGCATATTTGCGATATTGATGAGACGGCTTTAGCCGCGTTTAAAAAGGCCCATCCTGCACATGGCGCAACCAAAGCCGATGTTTCAAAAGAAGCGGATGTCGAAACCTTGTTTGCTGACGCTGCAAAGACGCTTGGTGGTCTTGATGCCTTGATCAACAATGCCGGCATTGCGGGACCCACCGGAAAAGTTGAGGACTTGTCGCCTGCGGAGTGGAACCGCACGATTGATATTTGTCTCACCGGGCAATTTTTATGCGCGCGTAAGGCAGTGCCTTTGATCAAAGCCGCTGGCGGCGGCTCCATCGTCAATATGTCGTCTGCCGCCGGACGTTTTGGTTATGCCTTCAGAACACCTTATGCGGCGGCAAAATGGGGCGTGATTGGATTTACGCAATCGCTCGCAAAAGAATTGGGGCCCGACAATATTCGCGTGAATGCGATTCTACCGGGCATTGTTGAAGGGCCACGCATGACCAATGTCATCAAGGTGCGCGCTGAACAAACGGGTGTGTCCTATAAAGACATGGAAAAAACCTATCTTGATCGCGTGTCGATGCGGCGCATGGTGACGGCTGACGATGTTGCGGGCACGATTCTATTTTTGCTCTCGCGCGCGGGACGTCATATTTCCGGCCAATCGCTCGGCGTCGATGGCAATGTCGAAACTTTGTGAAGCAACATGTAAAGGCGTCAAATGTCTTTGAAACGAAAAACCATCATCACTTGTGCCATCACGGGTGCGATTCACACGCCGTCAATGTCGCCACATTTGCCGGTTACGCCTGACGAGATTGCGCAGTCAGCGATTGAAGCGGCAGAGGCAGGTGCTGCGATTGTGCATCTTCATGCGCGCAATCCGGACAATGGACGACCCGATCAATCCCCCGAAGCCTTTGGAAAATTTCTCTCAACCATTCGCGCGCGTTCAAATGTTGTGATCAATTTAACAACGGGTGGCGCGCCCTCCATGACGGTGGCGGAACGCGTGCAACCGGCTGCACATTTCAAACCGGAGCTCGCTTCACTCAATATGGGCTCGATGAATTTCGGTTTGTTTCCGATGCTCGGACGCTTTCGTGAATTCAAACATGAATGGGAACCGATTGTCCTTGAAAATTCACGCGATCTCGTCTTTCGTAACACATTCAAAGACATTGAGTTTGTGCTCTCGACTTTGAAAGATGCGGGCACACGTTTTGAATATGAATGTTATGATACCGCGCATCTTTATAATCTCGCGCATTTTCTTGACCGCAAACTCGTAACTCCGCCCCTCTTTGTGCAAACCGTTTTCGGAATCTTGGGAGGCATTGGTCCGCATCCTGACGATGTGATGCATATGAAGCGGACAGCGGATCGCTTATTCGGCGATGAGTATGTATGGTCGGTGTTGGGCGCGGGTCGCAATCAGATGCCCATCGCAGCAACCGCTGCAGCAGTCGGTGGCAATGTGCGTGTCGGATTGGAAGATTCGATTTGGGCGGGCCCGGGAAAGCTCGCGACTTCAAACGCCGAACAAGTCCGTATCGCTCGCACACTCATCGAAGGATTGGGATTAAGCGTGGCGACGCCTGATGAAGCGCGCGCCCTTCTGTCTTTGAAAGGCGGAAACGCAGTCAATTTCTAACTGCGCAAAGAGAGAGAAAAACGAAAAGACTCTAAAAACAAAAAAGGCACCCAAAGGGCGCCTTTTCAGATGGAAAGACGACAGTCGATAGGCCTGATCACAAGCCGCCGAACACCGCTTTCGCGATGCGTACCCGCATCAAACCAGTTTCAGATTGCCTGCGCTGGTCTTATTCTTACGGGGATCCATAACCAGCTCATAGCTGATCTTCTGCTTTTCTTGCAGATCGGAAAGCCCGGCCTGTTGGACCGCAGAAATGTGAACAAACACATCTGGACCACCGCCATCCGGCTGAATGAATCCATATCCCTTGGTCGCGTTAAACCACTTAACAGTTCCTGTCGCCATTACGTCCTCAAAGTCTCCGCCACCCATTGACGGTCGTTTACGCTAACCCCGAATGCGAAAAGACGCAATATTCCGGTGGATAAATTGTCATGATGTCGGAATTATTTTAATGGATGTCGGTGTCAAAGTAAGGACAACCCGCAGCCTACAAGGGCAGATTTTCAATTTACGCTTGTCCATCAACGGGTTAAAAGGCGCGCCAGAGACAAATTTTCATCACTGACTGCCATATTCTGGCACCGATCTTTTTGGAGTAACAGCCCGATGACGAACCCCGACGCCGCCCTGCCCGACCGCCTCTCGGTCGACCCCGACAGCCCATTTCATAACGAGGCGCTGCTCGCAAAAGGGATCGGCATCCGTTTCAACGGCGTCGAGAAGACGAATGTCGAGGAATATTGCCTAAGCGAGGGCTGGGTGCGCGTGGCGGCAGGCGCGGCCAAAGACCGCTTCGGCAAACAGATGACAATCAAACTCAAAGGCAAGGTCGAAGCGTTTTTGAAGGGCGAGTGAAACGTCCTTCGACTCGTCGCTACGCGACGGCTCAGGATGAGGGGAGAAAAAGACGGCTCCTCAGGATGCGGAATGAAGCAAGTTAAAAAATAAGAAACGAATTTTTACCGCGCCAACCCATTCTGATAAATATTGTGCGCGCCGATATTTTTTATATCGCGTTCACCGCAGAGCGCCATCGTGATGTCCATCTCTTTGCGAATGATTTCGAGAGAACGTGTCACACCCGCCTCTCCGCCTGCACCCAATCCATATAAAAAGGGTCGGCCAATAAAGGTTGATTTTGCACCAAGCGCCAGAGCTTTCAGAACATCTTGGCCCGAGCGAATGCCGCCATCGAGATAGATTTCTGTCTTGCCGCCGACCGCTTCAACAATTTCAGGCAGAATGCGTATGGATGACGGTGCACCATCAAGCTGACGTCCACCATGATTGGAGACGATGATCCCATCCGCGCCATGCGAAACGGCAAGCCGCGCATCTTCAGGATCAAGGACGCCCTTCACAATCACTTTGCCGCCAAAACGATCTTTGATCCAGCCGACATCATTCCAACTCAAAGTCGGATCAAATTGCTGCGCGGTCCACGCTGAGAGCGAACTCAAATCAACAAGATTATCGACATGGCCGACAAGATTGCGGAAGGTACGACGATGAGTGCCCAGCATACCCAAACACCAGCGAGGGCGTGTCGCCATTTGCCAAATATGTTTCGGCGTGAATTTCGGCGGTGCTGAAAGACCATTACGCAAATCTTTATGACGTTGGCCTAAGATTTGTAGATCCATCGTCAAGACAAGTGCGGAACATTTTGCCGCCTTGGTGCGATCAATCAAACGCTCAATAAATTTACGATCTCTCATCACATAAAGCTGAAACCAAAAAGGCTTTGATGTGTTCTCGGCTATATCTTCAATCGAACAAATGCTCATGGTTGAAAGCGTAAAGGGCACACCAAATTTTTCAGCGGCGCGCGCGGCTTTGATTTCACCATCGGCATGTTGCATGCCTGTCAAACCCGTTGGCGCGAGCGCGACCGGCATTGAAATTTTTTCACCAAGCATATCGGTTGCGAGTGTGCGTCCTTCCATATTCACGGCGACGCGTTGGCGCAGAAGAATTTTGGCAAAATCGCTTTCGTTCGCGCGATAGGTGCTCTCAGTCCAGCTGCCGGAATCTGCATAGTCGAAAAACATTTTCGGCACGCGGCAACGCGCCAGATCTTTCAATTCGGCAATCGTCAGGCAGGCATCAAGAGCGGACATCGCATCATTCCCCGAAACGGATTTTCTTGTTGGCTCCATTGCTAATCTTGTTTGTGGCTCTTGAGAAGCCCGGCGCGCGCTGGGCATAGTTATAAAAATTGCGTGGGAGAGTGGTGCCATGTCCGAATCGATGAAGCCCAGCCGAGGTCAGTCCGTCATCGATGCGGTGGACGCGCGGATGAGCGAATTATCGGCCTGGAACCGGACAATTTTCGAGTTTGGCGAGACGGCCTGGCGCGAAGAACGCTCTGCCGCTTGGTATGTCGAGCGGCTCCGCGCGGAAGGTTTTGCCGTTGAGGAAGGCTCGGGGGGCATGCCGACAGCCTTCTCCGCGCGCTGGTCGAATGGGCCGGGCCCAGCCGCCATGACCTATGCAGAATATGATGCCGTGCCCGGCAATTGCCAAAAGGCTGCGCCCTATCGAGCACCAAGAGATGGGCTGTCACGATTTGCCGGTGGGCATACGGATCCGCATTCCGCGCTCGGCATGAGTGCTTTAGGCGGGCTTCTTGCTGCGAAAGCCGCGATGGAAAAACACGGCATCACAGGCACGCTGCGCTTCATGGGAGAGCCCGCTGAAAAAGTGCGCGGCTCAAAACCGATCCATGCGGCGAAAGGCTATTATGACGGGCTTGATGGCATCGTTTCTTTTCATCCCTTTTACATGTTGCCTTATGCAAACACATGTCGATGGGACACGCATTGCGGTCCTTACTATGGCGTCATCTACGAGTTTTTATGCGAAACTCCCGAGACATGGTTAGAAGACATCAATCACTCGCAGTCAGGTAATCCGATTCCGGCGGCGCATACGATGGCGCGCGCTCCGGGTGCCAATGATGCTGTAACCACGATGTTCACACTCGCAAAAACGGCGCGGGATCACATGTTGCCGCATTCTGGCACTTGGACGGTGAATGAAACAATCCTCGCTTCGGGCCAAGCGACCGCAGATAATCTGCCCGCGCAGATGGCGCAGATTATGTATGCGATCCGTGCACCTTCGCGTGCGATGCTTGATAAAATTTTGGCCGTGCTTGATCGCACCGCTGAAGCCGCAGCGCTTGCCGCGCATTGCACGGTAAAAAAACATTGGGTTTCAAAATCGCGACAAGGCTTAGCCAATCACGCAATGGCGCGACGCACTTTTGAAAATTTGAAACGCGTGGGCGCACCGCATTTTGATGAGGCAGCCATCAAAGCGGCCCATGAGATTCAAAAAGAACTTGGACTCTCGCCAATCGATAAGCCCTTCATCGATGAAATCGAGCGTTTGATCGATCCTGAAGAGGCCGAGAAAAAGATCCGGGCAGAAATTCCGGCATGGCAAACGCATTACACATCCGATGATTATACCGACATGACGTGGCACGCGCCCACCGTGAGGCTTTATATCGGTCGCCCGGCTTTGAAGGCTCCGGCTGGATTTACCTATCCCGATTGGGTGATGAATGCGCTTGGCGGGATCAACGCAACCATTGATCCGATGATGAACAAGGCCGCCAAGACCATCGGACTCACTTTGTTCGACATCATTGCCGATCCGGAATTTAGGAAATCGGCCCGCAAAGAATTTGAAGAGCGCACCGGCGGCGGGATTGGCGGCGCAAAGTGGGAGGTGCCCTGGTGCGATTATGATCCGCCGCTTGAGCATCCCTGGCCCCGCTATCATCAAACCAAGCGGGGATTTGAGTGGTGGATCCCCGAAACGGCGGCGGATCGCGCCCTCCACAGAGGCTGATCTACAACTTTAGAATGATGAATT
>JBJTCD010000003.1:0-7072 GCA_046091665.1 Hyphomicrobiales bacterium | reverse complement strand
ACCGCCTGCCACGCAAGGCAGTGCCGAAGCGCAATATCGTCTCTCGCAGGCCTATCTCTCCGGCAATGGTGTCGCGCGCGATCTTGAATTGGGTTTGAAATGGTTGTCACTGGCCGCGGAGCGGCATTATCCGCCGGCGCTTATTGATCTCGCCGATCTGAAGCTCGATCCCCGCAATGTGATGTATCAACCTGATGAAGCGGTAGCCTTGTTACGCGATGCGGCCGGACAAGGCATTGTTCAAGCGCAAAGACAACTCGGGCAGCTCTATCGCGAAGGAAAAGCCGTTTCGCAAGATTTCACCTGGTCTTTGCATTTCTATCGCATGGGTGCGCAGCGTGGAGATCTTGAATCACAATATGGTTTGGGTGAACTTTATCGCTATGGCTATGGCGTTGAACAAAGCAACATCAAAGCTTTGATGTGGATGAGTCTCGCTGCAAGTGCGATTACCGGAAACAACACTCACCTAAAAAAAATTGCCCATGACGCAGCGATCGCACGCGATCAATTATCAAGACTCGTTGGCCCTTCCGGGCGCGCGGAAGCTGATGACTTGGCGTCCCGCTGCTGGCAAAATAAATTAGTCGCTTGCGATTGATGAAGCGCCCTCAATAAGCGAGCGCGACACCGTCTTTGCGCGGGTCCGTGCCCGCAGCATAATCGCCTTCAGTCGTCACGAGAATGCCCTGCCCGCCACCAAGCGGCATTGTGGGCCGCGTGACTGGATGACCGCGATCAGCGAGCTCACGCATGACGGAGTCAGGAATTCCCCTTTCGCCTTCGAACACATCAAGACGACGAAAGCCGCGCGGATAATCAAAGGCTTCTTGAATGTTCATCTCGTAATCGATGAGATTTTGTAGAACATGCGCTTGGCCAACCGGCTGGTAAGCGCCGCCCATCACGCCATAAGAAAGCCAGGGCTTTCCGTCTTTCAACGCCATTGCAGGAATGATCGTATGAAGGGGTCTCTTGCGCGGCGCGACATTATTCGGATGGCCGGCTTCAACACGAAAACATGCGCCACGATTTTGCAAAGCAATACCGGTTGCGGGATCAACTTTGCCTGTACCAAACGAGAAATATAGTGAATTGATAAAAGAACACATATTGCCGAAGCGATCAGCCACCGTGAGATAGATTGTATCACGTTGATAGGTTGAAGATTTATGCGACGGTGCATGACCGGCTTTTTTCATATTGATTTTCGCACGCAACTCATCGGCGAAAGATTTTGACAAAAGCCGATCAACCGGAATATCGGCAAAAGCAGGATCAGCCACAAAAGCATCGCGAACCGAATAGGCCAATTGCGTAGCTTCAATTTGTAAATGGAAGCGATCCGCACTCAAAGGATCCATCGCTTTTGTTTGATAGCCTTCAAGAATATTTAAGAGAACAAGTGCGGTAAGCCCCTGCCCGCTTGGCGGAATTTGATAGAGATCAACACCGCGATAATTCGCTTTGATCGGATCAACATAATGCGTCGTGAAATCTGAAAAATCTGCCGACGTATGTGTACCGCCTTGTTTTTGTGCAAATTCAACAAGCAATTTGGCAATCGAGCCCTTATAGAAAGCATCGCGTCCTTCATTTGCGAGAACGCGCAAGGTCTTTGCCAATTCAGGAAAGATAATCTTTTCACCCGCACGCGGCGCACGCCCGCCCTTTAAAAGTTGCGTGCGCGCACCTTCATCATTTTTCAGTTTATCCTCTTCTTCGGTCCAGTCGGCTGCCGCGCGCTCATGAAGAATGAATCCCTTTTCAGCGAGTTCGATAGCAGGTGCGAGAATATCGGAAAAAGATTTGGTGCCATGATCGTCAAGCAATCGCGACCACGCATCAATCGCACCGGGAATTGTTACCGCATGAATTGAATCCGTCGCGATCGCGTTCATTCCTTGATCACGCAATAATTTTTCTGTGAGGCCTGCAGGTGCCCATCCAGAGCCATTCAGCGCATAAAGCTTCTTTTGATCAGCACGCCAATATAATGCAAAGCAATCGCCACCGATGCCCGTATTATGCGGTTCGATCACACATTGAACGGCTGATGCGGTGAGTGCCGCATCCATCGCATTGCCACCATGGCGCAGAGTTTCAAGCGCGATCAGGGTTGACAATTGTTGCGAGGTCGCCGCCGCACCATGACGGCCATAGGCAACGGAGCGACCTGGTAAATGTAGATCACGCATGAATGAGATCTCCGTTTTTAAGAAAACAAACTACGGATGATTCCGGCAAGTGCAATGAAGATCAGCATAAACAAAGTGATGCGGCGGAAGCCTTCAGCGGTTGCACCCAGAAAATGTCGTGTGCCGAGAGTCATGCCGATCAACAAGACAGGAAATGCAAGCGCGACTGTTTTCAAAGTGTCGTGATCAACCAATCCCGCGTTAAAAAGAAATACCAAACCCATAATATCAAGCAAGAAAAAATAGGCTGTAACCGCCGCGCGAATTTTTGCAGGCGAGTCGCCATCAGCGGTCAGAAAGAGTGCGACTGGCAACCCGCCCATGCCGACAGCACCATTTGCAACACCGGAGGCGATGCCAACTGAAAGCGCGCCTTTGTCATTGGCTTTCTTTCTGAGCTTCCATCCGCGTAACAATAAAAACGCCGCACCCAATACGAAGATCGAGAGACCGAGTTTGAGCTGATCAGCGGGAATGCTTGAGAGCAACAGAACGCCCGGGCCCGTGCCAATCGCTGCACCCATAAGAAGGAACACAACGCGACGCCAAGGAATATCGCGCCATACAGAAAAAGCCTGGACACAACTAGCAATCACTTCGAGAAGGAGGGCCACGCCAATCGCACGCGCGGGGACACCGACAAGCGACCAACTTGATACGAGAACTGCGGAGAACCCAAAGCCGGAATAACCGCGCGCAAGCGATGCGATAAAAAGGCCAATGAACATCACAGCCAGTGCGAAGGGCGAAGCCGCGAGCATAAATTCAGGCAGGATCATCGCTCACCTTTTTTGATTTTCTTTTCGTGAGCGTAATTCGGCTGTGCGCGGCTGACAGAACCAGTGCGCATGAAGCCGTCAGTCCACAAACCTATTTGCCAGCCATCATCAAGAGCTGAAGATAACAAACGCGGCGCTTGAAGCGGCGATTCTCGTCCCATTCAAAAATGACGAGGCGCGGACGATCTCGACCGGGACGTTCAACTTTGATTTCGATTTCCGGCGGAAGCAGAATGCCAAGATGGCGCAATGTGCGATGCGCATCTCGTTCGATTTCACCAAGAAGCGAGCGATCAATCCAACAACGCGCGAGAACCGCGCCCAGATAATCAAGTATCTTTTCTTTGAGTTCGCTCGGATTGATGACGATTTCGATCGGCGGCTCGCGTGCAAACTCGGCATCATTCGAGCCATCATAATCATAATGATTTTCGTTCGTGATGGTCTCGAAAGGTGCGGGGCGATTTTCCTCCGCGCCCATAATGGCCGGCACACCCCCGGAATTGGAACGATTGGCCATAGGGGCGGCTCCCGCCTTCCTCAAGAACACACTAAAACGGACAAGAGAAAAACGGCGTTCCGCCCCAAAAATTAATGGGGTTCACGATCACCATCTCCCTCAATTTCCATCGTCTCATAGTAGAATTGAACTGGCAAGAGTTTCACGCTCGGTAAAATGCCGAACCGGATGGACGGCGGCGGGGGCGAGTGCCAAGGTGCAGCGCGATTCGAGAAATCCTCCAAAAGCACAAAATGGCCCTATATCCTTCAAATATTCGCCCTTCAGGCGCAATTCTGCTTCTCCTCGTGGCTTTAACAGCCATCCGGCTCTCGATTGCTGCGGGCACAGGGCTTGTTTTTGATGAAGCCTATTACCGGCTTTGGGGGCTCTTTCCCGGTTGGGGCTATTTCGACCACGCGCCCATGGTTGCCTGGTGGGTGACACTTGGACAGATCCTCGCCGGCGACACGGCTCTCGGCACCAGGCTCCTCGGACCGCTTTCGGCCCTGATCGGCTCGCTTCTTTTATGGCGAACGGCATTTCTTCTTTTTGACCGATCGATCGCCGCGCTTTCGGTTCTCGCCTTTAACGCCATGCTCCTGCCCTCCGTAGGCAGCAGCATCATGACCCCCGATGTGCCGAGCGTGTTTTTCTGGGGCTTAACTTTATGGGCGCTCGCCGAGTTGCGCGCCTCGCAAAAAGCAATTTGGTGGCTCATCATCGGTGCGCTGATTGGGCTTGATCTGCTTTCAAAATATTCGGGTGTCTTCCTTGGGCTCGGCATTTTGCTATGGCTGATCATTGACCGAGAGCAGAGACATTGGTTCGCACATCCACTCCCCTATGTCAGCGCTTTTCTCGCGATTCTCTTGTTCGCACCTGTGCTCTATTGGAATGCGACACATGATTATGTGTCCTTCGCCAAGCAATTATCACGCACACAAGGTGAGAGTTTTGAACCACGTTTTATATTTGAATTGATTGGTGCGCAGTGGCTTTTGATGACGCCCGTTATAGGTGCTTTTGCGCTTTATTCATTTGTAAAAAATCTTCGCACGCTCACGCCTGCCCGAAGCAGTCCGACAATATTACTTGTTGCAACGTCTTTACCATTCGCGATTTATCTTTTGCTTCATGCTCTCCATGATCGCGTGAATGCCAATTGGCCAGCGCCTCTTATGCCGGCATTCGCCGTGCTTGCGGCGATCACGCTCGAAAAAATGAAATCACACTTTTTAAAGCGATTTGCTTTTGCGATTAGTTACGCACTCATTGGTCTTATTTTTCTTGAAATCATTCATCCCTTCTTACCTATCCCTCCCGATCGCAATCCGGCGATGCTGACCCGAGGGTGGGTTGAGTTGGGCAAAGAGCTTGAAACCATCGCAAAAGAAAAAGAACTGAGCTGGATTGCCACCGCAAGCTACGAACATACGGGCGGATTGGGCTTTGCGCTTCATGGCAAAATGAGCGTTATTCAAATCAATGAACGCATTCGCTATGGCTTCATGCCGCCTCCTGATCCAACACTAACCGCCCAACCGGCGCTGTTCATCATGTGGGATCATGCGGCTGAAGGTGATTTGAAAAATCTCGCTGCGTGTATCGGTCACGCTGAAAAGATCGGGACAATCTCACGAAAATTTAACGATACCGTGATCGAAACTTTTTCGCTCTATCAACTCAATGATGTCAAAATCACGCCTCCGATTTATGATCGGAAGCGTGATCCAAGTTCTTGTCAATTATAATCAGAGTATGCCTGAATAGGCTTTCTCAAAAAGATCATGCGCGTCTTTTTCAGTCAGAGGCACAGGATTACCTCCGGCAGTCGGATCATCAGGCGCCATTTTCGCCATCAAGGTGAAATTTTCTTTGCCAACGCCAAAATCTTTCAGCGTGTGCGGCACATGAAGCTCAGCACGTAGATCAAGTACCCATTTTAGAAACGCATCAAAGTCAGGCGCTAAGCCAATATAGGCAGACAGTCTTTTGATTTTCGTTTCAATCGCTTTGCGATTGAATTGCAACACATAAGGCATGAAGACCGCATTCGTCATGCCGTGATGTGTGTCATGCAGCGCACCGACCGGATGCGAAAGCGCATGAACCGCACCAAGACCTTTTTGAAAGGCGGTTGCGCCCATTGCCGCAGCCGACATCATATGCGCGCGTGCTTCAAGATCTTTGCCATCTTTGTAGGCGCGCGGCAGCGCCTCTTTCACAAGACGAATGCCTTCAACGGCAATGCCCTCACCCATCGGATGATAGAAAGGCGACGAATAGGCTTCCAAACAATGCGCGAGCGCATCCATGCCCGTTCCCGCTGTGATTTTCGGCGGCATGCCGACGGTGAGTTCTGGATCACAGATCGTCACTTTCGGCATCATGCCGGGATGAAAGATCACTTTTTTCGTATGCGTTGATTCTTGCGTGATGACGCCCGCACGACCGACTTCAGACCCTGTGCCCGCCGTTGTTGGAACTGCGATCACGGGCGCGATGCCTTTGGGGTCCGCGCGCGTCCACCAATCACCGATATCTTCGAAATCCCACATCGGACGTGTTTGTCCGGCCATGAACGCGATCACTTTACCGGCATCAAGACCTGAGCCGCCGCCAAAGGCAATCACACTGTCATGTTTACCAGCGCGATAGACCTTCAACCCCGCTTCGATATTTGAATCAACCGGATTGGGTTTGATCTCTGACAACACAGCCACACCGAGACCTGCTGCGTTCAATGCCTTCACCGCCTCATGAACCATCGGCTGCGTCGCAAGAAAAGGATCGGTCACGAGCAAAGGGTTTTTGAATCCGTGATCTTTGCAAAGCTGAGGCAAATCCTTGATGCGTCCGGCACCAAATTTGACAGCGGTCGGATAGTTCCAATTGGCGGTAGGAGAATTGGTCATAGGATCAGCCTTATTCGTTTTCGAGAAAAATCAAATTGTGCGGAGGTGATAGCTCTTCACTCGTGTCAGCGTGTCATAACCGATGGCTGAAAGACTGACACCGCGGCCCGTATCTCTCACACCCGTCCATGCGAGTGCGGGATCAAGATAATCACACCGATTCATGAAGACCGTACCGGTTTCAATATCACGTCCAAGACGCTGCGCCGCCGCTTCATCTTGAGTCCAAATTGCGGCCGTCAGCCCATAGGGGCTATCATTCATCAGCTTCAACGCCTCGTAATCATCTTTGACTTTCATGATACCGACCACAGGACCAAAATTTTCCTCCCGCATGAGCGCCATTGAATGATCAACATTCGTCAAGACTTGCGGCATAAGGTAGGGACCCGTGCCTTTATCGAGCGGAAAGAGAGACGCATCGATATGTGCTTTCGCACCTTTCGAAAGCGCTTCTTTCACTTGCGCGCGCACAAGATCGGCGCCCTTTGCTGTAGCGAGCGGTCCGAGAGTCACGCTCTCATCGAGAGGGTTGCCCATTTTGTAGGTTTTTGTGAGCGCCACAAATCCTTCAACAAAACGATCATAGAGGCTTTCATGCACATAAATGCGCTCAATGCCGCAACATGATTGTCCGGAATTAAAAAACACCCCATCGACAAGATTTTCAACCGCGTG
>JBJTCD010000002.1:0-14360 GCA_046091665.1 Hyphomicrobiales bacterium | reverse complement strand
CCAAGTTTTAAAAGTTCGGGAATGCCACCGATGAGTGACTCGACCCGATTTGGCGGCGTCTCCAACACGAGATCGCGCAAAATATTCGCAATCATCTCGATTTCATCGGAATAGGCATCATAGCGTTGCGCATCATGCGCGCTGAATTTCGCAATTTCTCCTTTGGTTCTTCCCTCGCCCGTTAAAAGATAGCGGCCATCGGGATGTGGGAAGAAATTCGAAGCGCGACGTTCGACAATACGCAGTCCATGATCTTTGAGCGCCATATCGGCGATGACGCGCGGATTCAAAAGACTAACCGTATAAGAGGCAACCGAGTTTCGAAATCCGGGATGGAATTCTTCCGTGACCGCGGCGCCACCCACAAGAGCGCGGCGCTCAAAGATCCGAACCTTGTGCCCCGCGCGCGCCAAATAAAAGGCGCAGACAAGGCCATTATGACCGCCACCGATGATGATGATTTCCGCACTCTGATTATTCACAAACTAAGCCCTGCTCACAAAAACAAGATTCTCATGGAGCTTCATTACATCACAACGGAACGAGTGTCTTCTCACGAATAGTCGTTTCATATGAAGACAATATCACAAGCGCTCTAAAATTAGGGTTATGTGACAGCGCTGCGCCATCCCCATTCATCGGCAAGCGTGAGACAGGTTTTCCAATCCTCAACCCCAAGGACGGTTGAGACATCGCGCAAAGACGCGGCCGCACTTGCATGAGCCAAGCGCACGCTTTTTTCAATCGGCCATAATTCATGGAAGCCGTAGAGAAAGCCTGCTGCGAAAGCATCACCCGCACCATTAGCGCCTTTGATTTCCGATTGCGGAATATTGACCGAAGGAATGAGGCATTCAGATCCATCTCGTGAAACAACGAAGGCTGCACGGGGAAAGTGAATGACAAGATGCTGCATCGTACCTTTGGCAATCACCTTTTGGGCTGCCATTTTTACAGCGTCGATATCTGTGTCGCCGCCGAGACGCGTTGTGGTCATTCCCGCAAGAGCGCCAACCTCATAATCATTAAGAACAAGCAAATCGAGGTAAGGAAGACAAGGCAAGATGATGGCAGCCAATCGATCCGCCTCAATCGTGATTAATTCAAAATTGGTAAGAAGCCCAGCTGCCTTGGCTTTTTTCAAAACAGCCTGCCACCCATTGGCACAATCGGCCCACGCGGCATCAAGTCTTTTATGAATCCCCGGTAGGCCAGTATGAAAAATCTTCACGGATGTTTTCGAGAAATCGAAATGATCGGGACAGATTTCACCGTTGACACCTTCGCTGAAAAAATGCGTGCGCTTTCCGGTTTTGCTAACACAAAGCGCATCGGTAAAAGAAGTCGAACCGCCTTCGATCTGTTTAACTTGTTCTTTTCCGATGTGATAGCGATCAAGTTCATTGATTAAATAATCGCCATAAGGATCACGACCCAACAGTGCGATGGCTTCAACAGGCATCGCCGGATCAAGTCGCTTCACATCACAAGCGAGATTCCAAACGGGTCCACCTCCGCCTTGTTGAACATCAAGGATTGGTGTTGCCGACTCTTCTTCGGGCCAATGCGGGATGATCTTGTTGAAATCAACGCAAAAAGATCCTCCCGTAATCACGCCGCGTCGTTCACTCATAGTCAACCGCCTCCTTTATGGGCTCATCGACTCGGATCCGTGATCCATCCCTAACCTTTCAACGTGGCCTCGGTGATCAACAAATCATCTTCTAGTGAACGTGTTGACGTGATTTTCTCTTTTTTCAACAGCGCATGATAGGCACGCACAGCCTCTTCGGGCTTCACTTCGCCGTTCGCGACGGCGCGCATGAATTTGACCATTGCAAGGGGCGATTCAGCCAGATTGATTTTACGGCCGAAAAGCGCAACGCGTGCGCCATATTTTTCGGCTTGATAAATCAGCTCAAAACAATCTCGTGTTGTGCCGGCGCCGCCGCCCAGTACGCCCACAGTCAAACTCGGATCAAAGCTTGCCAATTCTTCAAGCGCCTTCGGACCATTATAGGCAATCTTCAAAAATTCCGGACGCTCGGCTTTTGTGAGACCGGCAAGGCAACGCAAAATACAATCATTAACATAATGCGGCATCACGTCTGGGGCGACGGCGTTCTTTATGTTCGGATTGAAGACTTCAAGAAAATAGGTGAAATCATTGTCTTGGCAATCATTGCGAAAATCACGAAAAGCTTCGAGTGAGGCGTGATCCGCTTCAAGATGATTGTTGAAGGTGATCGAATAAAGACCGAGATTGGTGAGCGGCTTTCCTCCGCGCCGTCCACCGCCCGCAGTCATCACATGCGCGAGCGAAGCAGAGCGGAATGGCTTTGAGGCCGACGACGAATAGGTTGCCCCACGCATCACCCAAATATCGGTCGTATCATTTGCGCGAATGGCCGGCTTCACCTTACTTTTTTTGAAAACGCCACGATCTGTGAGTTTTTCGAGATTGGAGGCAGACACAAGCATGATGTCGACAATATCTTGCTCAATAATGGCTTGGATGTTGTCGAGAAATTCCTCGCGTGTATGATAGCGTGTCCAAGACCCGTCTTTCGCTCTTTTCGGTGCGGAAGATGTGAGGCTTGGCCCCATATCGCCGTCCTTCGCATCTGCAATAATGAAGTCCGATTTCTTATATTTGCCAGAACGGATGCGCGCGAGTTTTTGGTCTAAACGATACATGAGGCCCTCCCAGTTTTGCCTCACACTGGCCAATAAAATCATTCCATACAAGTGTCTTTTATGGTTGTCTGATAAAAATCATGGCGCCGAGAAAACAAGATCGATGGCGTCTGATCTTTGGGGAGCGGTCCATGTCCATCAATTTTTTAAGCGAGCTTACGGGCTCTTTTGCCATGCCGGCCCGGGAAAATCCCACGGTCGCTATGATTGAATCGGCCTATCGTCACCATAAGTTAGAGTGGCGTTACATCAATTGCGAAGTCGCCCCTAAGGATTTGGCCAATGCGGTGGCGGGCGCTCGTGCTATGGGATGGGCAGGGTTCAACTGTTCTTTGCCGCATAAAGTTGCGGTCATTGAACATCTGGATGGACTTGGTGAATCTGCAAAAGTGATCGGCGCCGTCAATTGTGCCGTTCGTCGTAATGGCGTCTATATCGGCGAGAACACCGATGGAAAAGGCTTCCTGCAATCGCTTCTTACCAAAATCAATCCGGCAGGAAAATCGGCCGTTGTCTTCGGCGCCGGAGGCGCCGCACGCGCCTGTTCGGTTGAAATGGCTTTGTCGGGTCTTTCTTCGATACGTGTTGTCAATCGCGATCCCCAACGTGGTCAAGTTCTCGTTGACTTGATAAATTCAAAAACAAAAACGAAAGCGCACTATCAAAATTGGGATAGCGAATATTCCATTCCCAAGGATATTGATATTGTTGTCAATGCAACGTCGATCGGCCTTTTTCCTGACATCCAAGCGCGCGTTGCGGTCAAGCAAGAAAGTTTAAGACCCTCCCTCGTTGTTGCCGACATTATTCCGAATCCGCCACGCACGCGCTTTGTCGAAGAAGCCACAGCACGAGGCTGCGAGGTGATTGACGGGCTGGGAATGCTCGTCAATCAGGGTGTGATCAGCATTAAATATTGGACAGGCATTGATGTTGATGCCGCTGTCATGCGTAAAACGGTTGAAGATATTTTTGGCGTTTGAATTTAAAAAACAGCCATCAAATTTACTCTTGAATCAACGGTGTTGAAGCGAGAATATATTTGTCGAAGTAAGGCAAGCACGCTCCGCCAATCGCACGCGCTTGCGCGCCCACAACGCCTTCGATGATTTGTGGACGTATAATTCCTTTTGTATTGAGACGGACTATTTCGTCATTTGTCTTTTCAACAATGCGCGCGCGGATCATGGCCGGAAAGCCGCCATCAATAATCACAGCAGGAAAATCAATGATGGAACATGCGCCCACAATCGCTTCTGCAATCGGGGGCGCGATCGTGTCGATCCATTCTTCAACCGCGTCAGGAAAAACAGACCATCCTTCCGCAAGATTCCATAAGGGGGAGGGATCAATATTGTTGCGTTGTAAATGCGTTTCTAATGTTGAGGCGGACGCCACATCAATCAATTGATGACGATGACCATCTCTCCCCCGCACAGGAAAGGAACCAATTGCTCCCGCATTCCCAGTTGTTCCGGACAGAAGCGAGCCGTTCAGCACAACGCCACCGCCAATGAAAAAACCGATGAAGAGATAAAGATAGCTTTGGAAATTCTGTCCCTGGCCAAACACAAATTCAGCACCGCACGCAGCGGTAGCGTCATTTTGTATGAAGAGCGGAAACGGAAAATGTCCTCCAAGATCTTTGATCAGATCGGTGGTGCGCCATTGATCCATGGCTCCTTGGGGAGCGCCAACATTTTCTTCCCATAACCAAAGTTCGAAGGGCGAAGCGATACCGAGTCCCGCGATGCGCCTTTTTTCCTGATCTGAGAGAGTGCTTGTGATCGTCTTCACGCCGTCTTCGATGAACCGTGTTACCGCGTCAGGCATGGGCCATCGATAAGTCTCTTTGAGGGACGCAATTACGTTACCAACGAAATCAATCAAAACCATCTCGACGCTTCGCCGGCCAATTTTAACCCCTATTGAAAAAGCGCCGTCGGTTCTCAATGTCATCGGCGTTGAGGGCTGCCCGATCCGGCCGCGCGTAATCGACCCGCGACCGAGCAATCCGTCATCCTCAAGCTTGCGCATGATCACGGAGACGGCTTGTGCAGAAAGCCCAGACAGGCGGGCGATTTCCGCTTTTGTGAGACCAGAGCGACGGCGAAGGAGCGAGAGAACGAGACGTTCATTATGGGCACGGATGTCAGACTGATTGGTTCCTCGCCGCGGACCCGATGAGGGCGATGTCCTCCTGATACCCATCTCAGTGATATAACTCACACCAAACCCCAATCCCTTTTTACCCATCAACGCTTCTATTGATTGCAAGGCAAGCAAATCTTAATAAGTAAATCAAGTTGATTTAGTTATTGACAAGCGTTCAAAATCCCTGTTGCCTTGCGAATGAGAAGGGGCAACTATGCATCGTGCATGCGGGGCTCCGGTCTCGCTGCTGGCTCAGGGGCAAACCCGGGCTACCTATAAAAATGGGAGGTAATTTAATGAAAAAGACCCTTGTTACGTCTTTGCTTGGCGCGGCTGCGTTGGGCATTGTGATGGCCGCTCCCGCGAATGCTGCGGGCATCGGCGCCTGCTTGATCACGAAAACAGATACAAATCCCTTCTTCGTGAAAATGCGTGAAGGTGCGAAAGCAAAGGCTGGTGAACTCGGCGTAGATCTCAAAACCTATGCCGGTAAAGACGATGGTGACAATGAAGGCCAAGTGGCCGCTGTTGAAACCTGCATCGCCGATGGTGCCAAGGGCATCTTGATTACGCCTTCAGACACAAAAGCGATTGTACCGACAATCAAAAAGGCACGTGACGCGGGCATCCTCGTGATCGCTCTCGATACGCCGCTTGAGCCGATTGAAGCAGCTGACTCCACCTTTGCCACCGACAATTTCCAGGCTGGCTTCTTGATTGGTGCCTATGCGAAAGCCAAGCTCGGCGACAAAGCGAAAGACGCTCGTATTGGTTTCCTTGACATCAACACCAAGCAAGTGACCGTTGACGTGTTGCGTGACCAAGGCTTCATGAAGGGCTTCGGCATCGACATCAAGAATCCGAATGTGATTGGCGATGAAGATGACAAGCGCATTGTTGGCCATGACTATACGAATGGTAATCCTGAAGGGGGCCGTAAGGCGATGGAGAACCTTCTCCAGAAGGATCCAAACATCAATGTGATTCACACGATCAACGAACCGGCTGCTGCAGGTGCCTATGAGGCGCTCAAAGCGGTTGGCAAAGAAAAGCAAGTGTTGATCATGTCGGTCGATGGGGGCTGCCCGGGCGTGAAAGACGTTCAGGCGGGCAAAATCGGCGGAACATCACAGCAATATCCGCTTTTGATGGCAGCCCTTGGCGTTCAGGCGATCAAGACCTGGGCTGAAAAGAAGGAAAAGCCGAAGAATACAGAAGGCAAAAACTTCTTTGATACAGGCGTTGCGCTCATCACGGACAATCCGGTTAATGGCGTACCGTCAATCAGCGTGAAAGAAGGTCTCGAGAAGTGCTGGGGCTAATGCCTTTGGTGTCTTGATCCATACGCAATATAATGAGGGGCGGCTTTCGGGCTCGCCCCTCATCTGATTGATTGGTTTACCTAACACGCGTGAAGGTCCATGATCCTTTCATAATGAGGACGTGGTTGATCTTAAAATAATTGTGGGGAGGCACCACTCATGGCGTCGCAAGATTTTGAAGCAGCATTGGCTTCAAGCGAACAAGCCGTTGCGGCTTTTGATCAGCGCGAGCGGAGTTGGTTAGAAAAATTTCAGCATATACTCCACAGCAATCAGGCCGCTGTTTCGCTCATCGTCCTTGTTGCGTCTATTGCGATTTTTGCGGTTCTTGTTGGTCAAAAATTCTTTTCGACATTTGCCATGTCGCTCATTCTTCAGCAGGTGGCGATTACCGGTATTGTGGGTGCCGCGCAGACACTTGTGATTTTAACTGCCGGGATTGATCTCTCGGTCGGCGCGATCATGGTTTTGTCTTCGGTCGTGATGGGACAATTCTTTTTCCGTTATGGCGTTCCGGTGGAATTATCAATTCTCAGTGGATTTATCTGTGGCGGCCTCTGTGGTTTTATAAATGGCTGGCTCGTTGCGCATGTAAAATTGCCGCCCTTTATTGTCACGCTTGGCAGCTGGCAAATTTATAATGCGGCAAAATTTATCTATTCAGCCAATGAAACGATCCGCACGCAAGACATCGAAACCCAAGCGCCGTTGTTGCAACTCTTCGGTGCCAAAGTGAATATTTATGGAGCAATCATCACAGCGGGTGTGATGTCGATGGTCGTCTTGGTGTGTATTCTTTGGTATGTGTTGAATTATACCGCATGGGGGAGGCGCGTTTACGCCGTCGGCGATGACCCCGATGCTGCCGATCTTGCAGGCGTCCCTGTCAAAAGAATGCTTCTGCAAGTTTATACGCTCTCCGGATTGATATGCGCCTTTGCGGGTTGGGTCTTGATTGGGCGTATCGGTTCGGTGTCTCCAACCGCTGGCGAATATGCGAATATTGAATCAATTACCGCCGTTGTGATTGGCGGTATTTCGCTCTTCGGTGGTCGTGGTTCGGTGCTGGGAATGATCTTCGGCGCTTTGATCGTGGGCGTCTATTCACTTGGCTTGCGTCTTTATGGCACTGATCCGCAATGGACCTATCTTCTCATCGGCGTATTGATCATCGGCGCTGTCGCTGTCGACCAATGGATCAGAAAGGTTTCCCAATGACATCGTCACCGGCTCCCATTCTGCAAGCGAGAGGATTGATCAAGCGCTATGGTCGCGTTGTTGCACTGGATGGCGCTGATTTTGATTTGTATCCTGGTGAAATTCTCGGATTGATCGGCGACAATGGCGCAGGAAAATCAACACTGATTAAAACCATTGTGGGCGCTGTGACGCCCGATAGTGGCGAGATCAAATTTGATGGAAAAATTGTCAATTTCCGCACGCCGCTTGACGCGCGTGAAGCGGGTATTGAAACCGTCTTTCAAAATCTCGCGCTTTCGCCGGCGCTCTCGATCGTCGATAATCTTTTCATGGGACGTGAAATGCGAAAGCCCGGCATTCTCGGCCAATGGTTTAGAATGCTTGACCGCGCCGGCATGCAAAAGAAGGCGCGCGAAAAATTATCCGAGCTCGGCTTGATGACGATTCAGAATATTGGTCAAGCCGTTGAAACCCTGTCAGGCGGCCAACGTCAGGGCGTTGCGGTTGCCCGCGCTGCAGCATTCGGTTCAAAAGTAATCATCATGGATGAGCCAACAGCGGCTCTTGGCGTGAAAGAAAGCCGTCGCGTGCTTGAGCTCATGAAGCTTTTGAAAAGCCGCGGGTTGCCCATCGTTTTGATCTCGCACAATATGCCGCATGTTTTTGAAGTTGCCGATCGGATTCATATTCATCGTCTCGGTAAACGTCATGCTGTGGTGGATCCGAAAAAGATTTCGATGTCGGATGCCGTGGCCATTATGACGGGTGCAAAAGACCCAGCCCAAGACGCATTGGCCGCTTGAGTTCTCGTGCCGTCGCCGTCTGAACGTGCTGCCTCGCTCGCCAAAGAGATCGTTTCGAGATCTTTCTCCGGACGCGCTCTGATAGCGATTGCTGGACCTCCGGGCGCTGGGAAATCAACTCTTGCTGAGGCTTTGGTTGATTTATTGAATAAGGAATTGGACGAAGCGCCTGCGGTAGCCGTGCCCATGGACGGCTTTCACTATGATAATCTCATTCTTGATGCGAAAGCGTTGCGCGCACGAAAAGGTGCGCCTGAGACTTTTGACGCCTCAGGCTTTCTCGCCATGGTGCAGCGCTTGAGAAATGCCGACGAGCCCATTGCCATTCCCGTCTTTGATCGCAAGATGGATTTGTCGCGCGCCTCTGCGCGCATGATCGAGCCCCATCATCGCCTCTTGGTTATTGAAGGCAATTATCTCTTGCTTGATCGCCCGCTCTGGCGCGACGTGAGCGTGCTTTTTGATTTGACGGTCATGCTTCGCCCGTCGATTGATGTGATCGAGACCCGCTTGATCCAACGCTGGCTCGATCATGGTTATGCCCCTGATGAAGCACGCGCTAAAGCGCACGGCAATGATCTTGCGAATGCACGGGTTGTTCTTTCGGAAAGTGGCCCTGCGGATATGATTATACAGGATTGACGAATTCAGCCTTTGTAAAAGAGTCTTCATTCAGTAGATTTAGTTTTACTGTCATTTTTCCTACGAAAAAGGAAACTTTCGTTATGGACCAGCGGGAGCTTGGTAAAAGTGGCTTGCGCGTATCAGCGCTTGGCCTCGGATGCATGGGCATGTCGGAATTTTACGGCGCTTATGATGATGACACGTCGATTAAAGTGATCCATCGCGCCATGGATGCCGGTGTTACATTTTTTGATACGGCGGATATGTATGGTGTTGGACATAATGAAGTGCTGCTTGGGCGCGCCATCAAAGGCTGCCGTGATGGGCTGATCATCGCAACGAAATTCGGCAATGTTCGTGGGCCTAATGGCGAACGCCTCGGCATTTCGGGAAAGCCGGACTATGTCAAAAGCGCCTGCGACGCGAGCTTGAAGCGTCTCGGGGTCGATGTCATTGATCTTTACTATCAGCATCGTGTCGATCCGACGACGCCGATTGAGGATACGGTCGGTGCAATGGCCGATCTCGTGAAAGCAGGGAAGATTCGTTATCTTGGCCTCTCGGAGGCCGCACCCGCCACGATCAGACGTGCACATGAAACACATAAGATCGCCGCGCTTCAAACAGAATATTCGCTTTGGAGTCGCGAGCCCGAAACAGAAATTCTACCTCTTCTTCGTGAATTGGGAATTGGCTTTGTTCCCTATTCTCCTTTGGGGCGCGGCTTTTTGACGGGACGCTTTGCGTCAACGAGTGATTTATCCGATGGTGATTTCAGAAAAATATCACCGCGCTTCTCGCAAGAAAATTTTGAACTGAACCGTAAACTCGTTCACGTGGTCGAAGACCTTGCGAAAAGCAAAAATGCAACACCCGCGCAAATTGCCTTGCAATGGGTCCTCTCTCAGTGCGAGGACATCGTGCCGATCCCGGGAACCAAGCGCCTGCCTTATCTTGACGATAATTTGGGAGCGTTTTCGATTTCACTTTCTCAAGCCGAGCGGGATAGGCTCGATCAAGCCTTTCCGATAGGCATTGCCAAAGGCGATCGCTACCCGGCGGCGGCGATGGCTGCGGTTAATCTGTAACGCGAAGAGGACAGACGATTATGAAAAGAATTCTTTGCTATGGCGATTCAAATACGCATGGCACCGCGCCCATGCGCGATGATAATGATGTTGTGCGTTTCGATGCGCATACGAGATGGCCAGGGATATTGCGTTCAGCACTCGGCGCAGGTTTTGAGATTGTCGAAGAAGGTCATCCGGGTCGTACAACGGTTCATGATGATCCGGTTGAAGGCGCGCATAAAAATGGACGCTCGCATTTGCGCGCCATACTTGAAAGTCATTGGCCGCTTGATCTTGTCATCATTTCGCTCGGTACCAATGATTTGAAATTTCGCCATGGTGTGAGCGCCTTTGATATCGCTTCGAGCATCGGTACACTGGTTGATCTTGTGCGCGCGACACCGATGCGTGGAAAGCCAATGCCAAAAATTCTTGTCATCGCACCGCCGCCGATTCTCGAAGCCGGATGGCTCGCTGAAATGTTTGCGGGCGGGCAAGTCAAATCCGAAGCGCTTGGCGCATCCATCGCGCGCATGGCAGCTCAGCGACAAGTCGCATTCCTTGATCTCGCGTCCGTCGCTAAAGTGTCGCCGATTGATGGCATTCATTTCGATGAGGCTACTCATCACGCCATTGGTGCAGCGGTTCATAAAGCCGTTTTGCCGCTCCTCACTTAAAAATATCGGATATCTCCTCTCATGACATCGTCGCGTAACGTTGAGTTTATCATTCTTGTTGCTTTGCTCAATGCCATCACCGCGATGTCGATTGATACAATGTTGCCGGCTGTTGGCGCAATTGCCAATGATCTTGGTGTTGCCGATCCCAATCATCGTCAATTCATCATCACGGCGTTCTTTGGCGGAATGACTTTTGGCACTTTGATATTTGGACCGCTCTCCGATTCGATTGGACGAAAACCTGCCATCTATGCCGGGATTCTGATTTACATCGTCGGGTCATTTCTTTGCTTTGGCGCTACTGGATTTTCAGCAATGTTGATCGGCCGGTTCATCGCGGGCTTTGGCGCCGCGTCACCGCGAATTGTTTCCATGGCCCTTGTTCGCGATGGATTAGCCGGTTCATCCATGGCGCGTGTGATGAGCTTTGTCATGACCGTCTTTATGATTGTGCCGATCATTGCCCCTTCAATCGGTCAAATCGTTTTATTTGCCTTTAATTGGCGCGTGATCTTTGCCGGTCTTCTCGGCATGACCGTGATCGCGGGTATTTGGTTTGCTTGGCGGCAGGAAGAAACGCTGCCTAAAGAAAAGCGCAGACCCTTCTCGATCAGCGCGCTTTATCAGGCCGGTGTTGAATCCTGCCGGCATCCCGTCACGATGGGTTATACGCTTGCGAGCGGCTTTATTTTTGCGGCATTGATTGGCTATCTCGGTACGTCACAGCAGATTTTCGCCGAGCTCTATCAACAAGGCCCACTCTTCGCCTTCTGGTTTGCGTTGTTTGCGTCCGCAATTGCGATTGCGATGATTTTGAATGGCCGTTTTGTAATGAAAATCGGCATGCGTCGCATCACAAAATTCGCAATTCGGCTTTCTCTTGTTGTGTCTTTATTGATGCTGGTACCGGTCTATTTCACAAATGGTTTACCCCCGCTTCCTTTGCTCGGTCTCTATTGCTTCGTGATTTTCTTCTGCAACGGATTGATGTTTGGCAATTACAACGCTTTGGCGCTTGAGCCCATGGGCCATATTGCCGGAATGGCGTCTTCCGTATCTGGCTTTCTTTATTCGCTCATGTCTTTTGCCGGCGGTAGCCTGATTGGTCAGGCATTCAACGGAACCGTCACGCCACTCGTGATCGGCTTCGGTGGTTTTGGATTTCTCGCACTGCTCTCAACCGAATGGGCGGAAGCGCGGCGTCAGCGCGCACTTTAATTCTGCGTCAGTTCTTTAACGGCTGATTCAAATTCTTTCGCATTGCTGCAAGTCTTGGCTTCGTCATAAGCGCGGCCATAATTGCAAACAAATTTGGCTTCATCGCTTTCCGGATTTTTCTTGCCATGCGATTGAGTGAGTGCGGCATAGATCACGCGCGAAGCGGGATCTGTTACATAGCGATTGATGATGGTCGTACCATGTTGAACGATATGAAATTCCATATCGACAAAACATTTTTCATCGGCTGCTGAAAAATAGATTTTGTGTTTGTTGCCAAGCACTGAACCGCCGACGAGACTATAAATCACTTTCTCTTCGACAAGCCGCGTCTCAACCGCCTCTTTTGCGATTTCCGCGCAATGGCTGGCATCACGAATGGCGATTTCATCGGCACGCGCAAAACCCGTACAACCGTAAAGACTAGTTATTGTCAGAAGCGAGAGGAGCTGTTTTGCGGTCGAACGGGAGAGGCAAAGCATCACGCGTGAGATCACTCGATTAAAGCCGTGGTGCCGCTTGCGTGACTCGAACACGCGACCCCAGCTTTACGAAAGCTGTGCTCTACCAACTGAGCTAAAGCGGCAATGGGGCGCTCTTTACATGAATTTTCGCTGATTTCCTACCCCCTTCTCTTGCGACGGATTGTGGGGCAGGGGATCTATCAGCACTCGCGCCATTTTGCTGCTAACATATTGATTTAATTGATTTTTCTATTGTGATTTTGCGACTCTGCGTTACGCTTCGCCTCATCGGCACAACAAACGGGAAAGGAGTTTGCCGTGGTGGATGACGCGTTTTTGAAACAGCTTGAAGGCTATGGTCTGGCAACCGCCGACATTCTTTATCGTCTGCCGGATCATCCGAAAATTTTACAAAATTTTGTTTGGCAGACTTATGATCTCGCGCCGGAATTTCCCGAGCTTAAAAAATTTCTCGATTTTTGGTCGCATTCAATTGAAGGCGCGATTCATTCGGTGCGGGTCGCTCATGAGAAACTGATCAGGCCTGCGGAATTGCGGCTCGTCGGGCACGAGTTTCGTTTACATTAAGGGCTCTTCCTCTTTTCGCTTGGAAAGCGTTCCGAGTGCTTGATTGAGAATCATCTTTGTCCGCCAACCGGTACCCACTTGGCGGGATGATGCTTTAGCGCATCACGCCTTCTTTAATGAAGGTGCCGTTTTGGAGTTCACGCACGGCGGTCATCAATTCCTCGCGCGTGTTCATCACAATCGGTCCGTGCCAAGCCACCGGTTCGCGGATCGGTGCGCCTGAAACAAGCAAGAATCGCACGCTGTGTTCACCGGTTTGCACGACGATCTCATCGCCCGCGCCAAACACAACAAGTGTACGATTGCCGCTCATATCGCGCACATGCACTTCTTCGCCGTCGACTTCTTTTTCAACCAATACACCAAAGGGTTTTGATGCATCACGGAAGGTGGCCGAGCCTTCGAAAATATAGGCAAAAGCGGAGCGATACGTATCAACCGGCAACACTTTGCGTTTGCCCGGCGGCACAAACACATCGAGATATTGCGGATCAGCCGCGATCCCATCAACCGGGCCTTTCTTGCCCCAGAATTCACCGACGACTACGCGCACCGCTGTGCCGTCATCATCGACGATTTCGGGGATCTCTTTTGATTTCACATCTTGATAACGCGGACTCGTCATTTTCAAATGCGAAGGCAGATTGGCCCAAAGCTGGAACCCATGCATGCGGCCTTTGCTGTCACCTTTCGGCATTTCCTGATGGAGAATGCCAGAGCCGGCCGTCATCCATTGCACATCACCTGCGCCGAGCGTGCCGCGATTGCCGAGGCTGTCGCCATGCTCGACTTCACCGGCGAGCACATAAGTGATCGTCTCAATGCCGCGATGCGGATGCCAAGGGAATCCGCGCACATAATTTTCCGGCCGGTCATTGCGGAAATCATCCATCATCAGAAACGGATCTGTGAGGCTTGGATCCCCAAAGCCGAAGACGCGCTGCAAGCTCACCCCCGCACCTTCAAGATGCGGGGTTGTTCCGGAGATATGGCGAACGGGGCGGATGGACATGGCGCGGTCCCTCAAAAGTTACGGGAATGATTTTGCCTTGATATAGGGCCCAGCCCTTGTCTTTGGAAGCGCTGCGGATTGCCGCGATGCAAGCTGCTCCTCGCATCATCGAAAGCGAGCGGCGTATCAGGCCTCGTTGCGCGGTGGGCGTGCGGCAAAATAAGTACCGGCGGAGACGAGGATCATACCGATGATCAGCGGTACTGTGAGAGGCTCGCCGAGCAGAGGCACGGCGGCAAGGCCGGAGATGATTGGCACGAGGCCAATCATTACGCCTGTCCGTTCAGCGCCCAGACGTTCAACGGCGCGCAAGAAAAAGAGCATCGCCAGAATCGTCGGCCCGATACCCTGATAAAGACCCTGCAGAAGGATCATCGACCATGACACGTCCATGACCCCTTTCGGCGCAAAGAGGAGGTAAAGCGGCAAATACACAATCGCCGAAGCAAGACAGAGAAACCGTGTCAACAACCATGGGTCATAGGCCCATTTCTTCGCATAGACACTATAGACGGCCCAGACGACCGA
>JBJTCD010000001.1:0-2949 GCA_046091665.1 Hyphomicrobiales bacterium | reverse complement strand
ATCCCCCGCTAACCGCCGCTTGCCTGCTTCAAGGAATTCCTTCGACCAGCTGTAATACAGGCTCTCGGCTATCCCTTCACGTCGACAGAGCTCGGCAATACTGTATTCGCCACGAAGGCCTTCCAGCACGATCCGGATCTTCTCTTGCGCTGAATGGTGTTTGCGGGTCGCCCGGCGGATGTCCTTCACAACCTGCTCGGTCGACCGTGTTCGTGTCTCGGATTTTTGTCTCATCTGCGCTTCTCCTTAGAGCTACGATGAGCCAAAAATCCTCTCTTCCTCAACTCAGCCAGTTTGTCTCATTAACCCTGACGCCGGACACAGCTACATCCTGGGTGCGGACGGCGTCGAACAATTCGTCGCGACACCAGAACAGCACAGCGACGAAGCTATCGAAAGTGATCCGCTGCCACCCGGTCAAGTTTGGGGCGTCAGCCTCGGAACTGCTGAAACTGGGCCCGGGTTATATAGGATTGAGATAACCTGTGGACCTGGCGGAGGCGTAAAGATTCTCAACCAGCCCACGCCGCCGGCGTTTAGGGAAAGCGTGCGGGTAGGTGAGCAAAATCTATATACTAGGTCGAAGGAGTTAGTTGGTGACCGCAATCCCCGCGAAGAGGAATTTTCGATCCAAATGAGACCAATGGATGCTGATAAATCTGGTGCAGGGCTTGGGGTGCCTGTCCTAGTTGCTTTGTGCGGAGGATTGTTGGGACGCAATTCACGAGGGGGCACGATCGTAGCGGGCGAACTTAATTTAGGGGGATCGATAGAGATGATTCCAAATGCCGTGCGTATCGCCGAACTCGCAATCGACAAGCAGGCCCAGACGTTGCTGATGCCTGTCTCTGCGCGCCGACAGCTAAACGATCTACCCGACGATCTTTGGACAAAGATTAGCATCGAGTTTTACAAAGACGCTGCCGATGCTGTGTTCAAGTCGTTGGTTGAATAGTTCGCACGACTTGAACATCCGATACGGAGTTGTTGATTCTATGCTCAACTATTTCGAGGCATGTCAAAATTGACTCTCAACCTATCTTCTTCTTAACCCCACGGGCTGGGTCAATGGCCTTTGCCGCGACCATCGCTGTATCAAGCTCACCTGCCCTAACTGCGCTGATGACTGCTTCAAGGACCTCGGGCAGCTTGGCCTTGTCACCCACGGCTATCGCACCCTTGTCAGGTGTTGGACTGAGCACCTTATTGCCATAGCGCAAGATCAGGAAGCAGTTGCCTGAGCCATCCGTTCTCCACCAGCGCTTGACACGCTTGGGACGATCAACCAGCGCCTTGCTGCCATCCTCTTGCTTGACCCATTTCTGGCGCTTGACCACATAATGCTCATCAAGCGACAGCTCGCGCTGCTGTTCTAACTGTGTGATCAATTTAGCCCGTCTTGCTTGCACGGGATCATTGCCTGCTTGCTTAGGGACCGCGACGAAGTTCAAACTCTTAAGCGCGCTCATTGTAATCTCCTTGTGTTGGCGTTGCGCTCCCAACACGCTGCAGTCACTGCGCGGGCATTCCTACCGAAAAGAAGCCTGATCAGTATGAAATTTTTCTATGAAAATCTGCTTGTTTCGGCTCTGCCGTCGGGCCTTGAACTTAAGCCACGATTTTGAGTAGTAGCATATTTGCTACTCTCATACTGTGCGGTCAAAACTCAGCTTGGACAACCAAAAAATCCACTGATTTTCTGGAAAAATCCCTGAAAATCTGGTTGCTCTCGCGATCAAACGATCAACTAATAGTGTTGGTAGCGTATGCTACAGTCAGAGATCGTGGTTCCTGCAGACCAGGAGAATTCAGATAAGAATTCCCACCACTTTTTCATAATCTACGGACCAATTTTGTTCGAGGATCCATGCGAGTAAATGCTCGTCTTGCAGGTTATCAAATTCATATTGGTCATGTAGGTCTTGGAAGGTGATATTACCGCCGACCACCCAGTCACCAATCACGTCAGTGACGGTCTTACCCCCAATCGTTTGCGGCACATCATATCGACCGCTTTCTTGATTGAGATAATTCTTCGATAGATCTAGGAGCTCATATGAGCCTGTGAATATTTGATGACGCTTTTTCTTTCCTTTGGCAAGGCACAGATATTCGTTCCACGACCGTGCAGAAGACCCGTATTTACGTGATGAAATGATCGTGACGATTGGCATGGCGGATATTTCTGGAACAGGCTAATCTATGTGACTGAATAAAAGCTAACCACGACAGAAATTATGGGCAACCAAAATTGCTGACATATTTTGGTCAAAAATACCGACACAAAATGTAGTGCCATGGCTTATCGGTCCTATGCTACTAATAGCGCCATGTCTTAAACGCGATTAGACCGCCCCGCAGCGGGTGCTGGGACCGTCCTACGCACGAGTAGCGACTTGAGTTCGCGCAGCATGCGTAGGGCCGTTTATATGCGGTGCCGCTTACGCGCTTGCTCGTTGCTCCACAGCAGCCTGCGGTTCCGTATCGTTGATCGTGTAGAGTGATATACCAGCTGGCGGCCGCCTGATCGCCGTCCTCAAGATCACGCGCTCTGCCGCACCTTGGATGTTCATGCGCAGTTCAGCGAGATAAGAAGATCTGCTCGCCGCATCATAGATCATGAGAGTATATTGATCTGGCAAGGCTGTGGCCCATGCTAGAGCGTCTGTGAATGAGACATCCTTTCTAATCACGGGCTCTTCCCAGACCACATCCACCACGGTCACGCCGTTGCGATCCACCCTGCTATCATATCCCACGATGACGGCGTCGATTGGATCAACGGCCATGTGATCCGCACGCATGTCGAAGATGTTGACGATCATGGCGTGAGCCTCCGCGCGTCCACTGAAGAGGCGGGCTTGGTAGGTTCAGTGGCTGGAATAGGTTTGATCGCTTGTGTTGGCGCAATCTTATTCGCGGCTAGATCAATCCCAGCATTCGCCAGTA